>DJEW01000003.1 GCA_002431965.1 Clostridiales bacterium UBA5888 | reverse complement strand
CAAAAATACTTGGGACAGGTAGTCGGTTTCCCTGAAAAGACCGCCGACATTCGGATGGCGCAGTATGAATCCGGCAGCAGAACGCCCAAGGCGGAACTGACGGAGAGCCTTGCCGGTGCGCTGGGTGTTTCACCGCTGGCGCTGTCCGTGCCGGACATTGACAGCTATCTCGGCCTGATGCATACCCTGTTCACCTTGGAGGACCGCTACGGTCTGACGGTGGAAACCGGCGAAAACGGCGTTTCGCTGTGTGTTGATCCCCGGAAGGGGAAGGATGCCGCCGAGCTGTCCGAAATGCTCACTGCGTGGGCGGAACAAGCCGAAAAATATCGTAACGGAGAAATCAACCGGGAGGACTACGACAAGTGGCGTTATAACTACCCGAAATATGATGAAACCTCCGGCTATGTGAAAGTTCCGTCCCAGCAGCTCAGCGATGCAATGGTGGAGGCGTTCAGAGACCGGCTGAAGAACGATTAAATCTAGGCAAAACAAAAAGAGCTATCTGACTTCTCTAACAGAAATCAGATAGCTCTTTATTCTTGGATAATCTAAAATGTTGTCATTTTGTTGTCACGGGGCAATTCCGTAACGCAAAAGTCCAGCATTTTCAAGGCTTTTCAGCCTTTCGGGTATTATTCCCACTCGATAGTGGCGGGGGGCTTGCCGGTTATGTCGTACACGACACGGCCGACGCCCTTGACCTCGTTGACGATTCTCGCGGAGACGATGCCGAGCACCCTGTGCGAAATCGGCGCATACTCGCAGGTCATGAAGTCGGACGTGCGGACGGCACGCAGAGCAAGGGTATAGTCATAGGTGCGGAAGTCGCCCACGACACCGACGGAGCGCATATCCGTGAGCACCGCGAAATACTGATCCGCCTTGATGCGCCGGCGGCTGACCTCCTCGCGGAAGATCGCGTCCGCTTCGCGGAGGATGGCGAGCTTCTCCTCGGTTATCTCGCCCATGACGCGCACGGCAAGTCCCGGTCCGGGGAACGGCTGGCGTTCAACGAATGCGCGCGGCAGACCAAGCTGCCGTCCAAGCGCGCGAACCTCATCCTTGAACAGGCCGCGTAAAGGCTCAACAACGCCGTCAAAGCCCATATCCTTCGGCAGGCCGCCGACATTATGATGGCTCTTTATCGTCGCCGCCTTGCTTCCGCCGGACTCGATAACGTCTGGGTATATCGTTCCCTGCGCAAGGAAGCGGATATGCGGAAGCTTCTTCGCCTCCTCCTCGAATACGCGCACAAACTCCGCGCCGATGATCTTGCGCTTCTGCTCAGGATCTGAAACGCCGGCAAGTGCCGAGAGAAAGCGCTGCTGCGCGTTGACGCGGATGAAATGCAAATCACGCCCCGCGAACGCCGCCTCGACCTCGTCCCCCTCGTTTTTGCGCATAAGACCGTGATCGACAAAAATGCAATGCAGCTGCCCCGGGATCGCCTTTGAGAGGAGCGCGGCGCACACGGAAGAATCCACGCCGCCGGAAAGCCCGAGAATGACATGCGCATCGCCGACCTGCGCGCGCACCTTCTCGATAAGCTCCAGCTCAAGGTTTTTGAGGTTATAATCTCCGACCGCGCCGCACGCCTCATAGAGGAACGCGCGGATCATGTCCGTGCCGCGGGGCGTACTCTCTACCTCTGGGTGGAACTGGAACGCATAGAGCCGCTTTTTATAATTTGCCATGGCGGCGTTGGGGCAGGTTTCCGTATGCGCAATGGAGACAAAGCCCTCGGGCAGCTCGTCTATCTGATCCGTGTGGCTCATGAGGCCAAGCTGCTCCTCATCCAGCCCCACGAAGAGGAAGGAAGAGGTGTCAACGTGCATTTTCGTCTTGCCGTATTCGCTGGTAGCGCAGGTCGTGACCTTGCCGCCGAGCGTCCACGCCATGAGCTGAGCGCCGTAGCAGATGCCGAGCACAGGAATGCCAAGGTTGAATATCTCGCTGTCGCAGTGCGGCGAGGCGGGGTCGTACACGCTGTTCGGTCCGCCGGTGAGAATGATGCCGATAGGCGCGATGGCGCGTATCTCCGCAGCGCTTATATCGCCGGAGCGCACTACGGAATACACCGCGCACTCGCGCACCCGCCGGGCGATCAGTTCCTTATACTGCCCGCCGAAGTCCAGAATCAAAACGGTCTGTGATGCCATACCTTACTTTTCCTCCAAAGCTCAGAACATCTGAACGTATTCGTCCCTCTCCGCGCCGACGGAGACGTATTTTATCGGGCAGCCGACCTCTTTTTCCAGAAAGCTGATATAACCGCGCGCGGCGGCAGGCAGCTCCTCCGGCTTGCGGCAGGCGGAAATATCGCCAAATCCGGGGAGGTACTCAATGATGGGCTTTGCGCGGTTGAGGCGCTCGCCGGTCGGGAAGCTCCTGGTTATCTCGCCGTCGATGTCATATGCAACGCACACGGGGATCTTGTCGTAAATACCCAGCACATCCATCTTCGTGAGGGCGATATAGTCCGCGCCCTGCACACGCACACCGTAGCGGGAGGCGGGAATGTCCACAGGACCCACTCTGCGTGGTCTGCCGGTCGCAGCACCGTACTCCGCGCCCGCGCGGCGCAGCTTCTCGCCCTCTTCGCCGAAAAGCTCCACCGTGAAAGGTCCTTCGCCGACACAGCTGGAATACGCCTTCATGATGCCGACGGTCTCGTCGAGCTTCAGACCCGGAACGCCGGCACCGATGGGCGCATAGGCGGCAAGGGTGTTGGATGAGGACGTGTAGGGATAGATGCCGAAATCAATGTCGCGCAGAGCGCCGAGCTGCGCCTCGAACATGATGCTGCGCCCACACTCGGCAGCGTCGGTGAGATACTCCGTCACATCGCAGATATACGGCACGGCGGCAGAGCCGTAGATCTTTATCCAGTCCATCAGCTCATCGACGTTTACCGCCTCGTGCTTATACCCGGTGACGGTGATGTTCTTCCACTCGACGATGTCGCGGAGCTTTTCATAGAGGCTGTCCATGTGGAGAAGATCCTCCATGCGCAGCGCCTTTTTCATGTACTTGTCGGCATAAACAGGGGCGATGCCGCGTCGGGTCGAGCCGAATTTCTTGTCGGCAAGGCGCTCCTCCTCCATGATGTCCTGAAGCTTGTGATAGGGCAGGCAGATAGTCGCGCGGGAGCTGATCTTGAGGTTAGCGGGCGTGATGCTCACACCCGCCTCGCGGAGTCTGGCGCACTCATTGTAAAGGTGCTCAAGGTCGATGACCACGCCGTTGCCGATGACATTGACGGTCGTTTCGCGCAGTATGCCGGAGGGCAGGAGGTTGAGAATGAACTTGCCCTTCTCATTGACGACGGTGTGCCCGGCGTTATTGCCGCCCTGATAGCGGCAGATGATGTCATAATCCGCGGAAAGCAGATCGACCATGCGCCCCTTACCCTCGTCGCCCCAGTTGATTCCCACGATCGCAGTTAACATAACATATCCTCTTTTCTGTGTATTTGGCTCATCCAGCCTGTATATTATGAAATTGGGAGTCCATGCCGCAAAGGCGGCATGACCAAGAAATTATACGCTTATGTTTCCGTGCTCGCGCTCGCCGAGGAACGCCGCGTTCTCGCGCAGCAGCGCGCGGACTGTCGCAAGATACGCCTCCGTCTGCTCTCTTGCCATGCCGGTGAAATTATCGGTGCGCAGAAGCCGGTCGATCTCGCCGCGTGTGATGTTGAACGCGGGGTCTGCGGCGATGCGCGCGAGAAGATCGTTGTCCGCGCCCTCTTCCTTGACGGCAAGCCCCGCCGCAACGGCATGCCGGCGGATAGCCTCGTGCAGGGTCTGGCGGTCGCCGCCATTTTTGACACAGTACATGAGTATATCCTCCGTCGCCATGAAAGGCAGCTCCTCGTTGAGCTGCTTTTCAAGCACCTTGGGGTAGACCTTCAAGCCGCTGACGACATTTATATAGAGCGTGAGTATGCCGTCGATGGCGAGAAACGCTTCGGGAATGCTGATGCGGCGGTTCGCAGAGTCGTCCAGCGAACGCTCGAGCCACTGTGTTCCGGCAGTCATGGCGGGGTTGAGCGCATCGGCGATGACATAGCGGGCAAGCGAGGTCATGCGCTCAGAGCGCATGGGGTTACGCTTGTACGCCATTGCAGACGAGCCGACCTGCCCGCTCTCAAACGGCTCATCCACCGCCTTGAGGTGGCTCAGAAGGCGGATGTCGCCGGAGAACTTCATTGCGCTCTGGGCAATGCCGGAAAGAACGGAGAGCGTGAAATAATCCGCCTTGCGCGTGTAGGTCTGACCGCTGACGGCATACACCGCGTCAAAGCCGAGCTTTTCGGCGATGAGCGCTTCAAGGCGGCGCACCTTGTCCGTGTCGCCGTCAAAAAGCTCCAGAAAGCTTGCCGCAGTGCCGGTCGTGCCGCGGCAGCCCAGCAGCTTCAGGCGCGAGAGCGCAAAATCAAGATGGTCAAGATCCATGACAAGATCCTGCATCCAAAGCGCAGCACGCTTGCCCATGGTGGTGGGCTGCGCCGCCTGAAAATGGGTATAGGCAAGGGCAGGCTGCGCCTTGTACTTCTCGGCAAAGTCAGCGAGCGCGGCAATAGCGCTCAAAAGCAGGCGGCGGATGCGCAAAAGCGCGTCGCGCTGCAAAATAACGTCGGTATTATCCCCGACAAAGCAGCTCGTAGCGCCGAGGTGGATGATAGGCTTCGCCTTCGGGCAGGCAAGCCCAAAGGTGTAGATATGCGCCATGACATCATGCCTGACCTCCCGCTCGCGTGCGGCGGCTGTCTCATAATCTATATCATATAGATGTGCGCGCATTTCGTCAAGCTGCTCGTCCGTTATGTCGAGTCCAAGCTGCTGCTCGCTTTCTGCGAGGGCAAGCCAGAGCCTGCGCCATGTGGAAAACTTGCGGTCATCGGAGAATATCTCCTGCATCTCGCGCCCTGCATAGCGTTTGCAGAGCGGATTTTCGTATACGTCTGACATTCTTCTCACTCCACGGTGACAGATTTCGCAAGGTTTTTGGGCTTATCTATATCGCAGCCGTTCGCCTTTGCCACATAGTAGGCGAAGAGCTGCAGCGGTATCATCTCGGGAATGGGCAGCAGCAGGGCGTCCGTCTGCGGCACGGAGAGCACCTCGTCCGCTTCGGCATATATGCGCCGCTCTCCCTCCTGCGCCAGTGCAAGCACCTGCGCGCCGCGCGCCTTGCATTCCTTGATGTTGCTCATGAGCTTTTCAAAAAGGCGCGTCTGGCACGCGAGCGCAACAACAAGCTGATTCTCGTCTATAAGCGCGATAGTGCCGTGCTTGAGCTCGCCCGCGGCATACGCCTCGGAATGAATGTAGCTGATCTCCTTGAGCTTGAGCGAGGCTTCCAGCGACGCGGCGTAATCGAGATTGCGCCCGATGAAGAAAAGCGCAGACTGCGTATGATACATATCCGCAAGGCATTTGATGCGGCTGTTGAGGTCAATGGCACGCTGGCAGCGCTCAGGCAGGGCGGAGATGTCCTCGACAAGCTGAGCGCAGCGCGCATCGTCGATCCTGCCGAGGCGCTTTGCCATGTAGACTGCGAGCAGGTCGAGCACGGCAAGCTGGGTGGTGTACCCTTTAGTGGTCGCAACGGCGATCTCCGGTCCTGCCCAGGTGTACAGCACGGAGTCGGCAAGCTTTGCGATGGTGCTGCCGACGACATTGACAATGGCCAGCGTCTTTGCACCGCGCGCCTTGCATTCGCGCAGGGCAGCGATGGTGTCCGCCGTTTCGCCGGACTGGGAGATGACGATGAGCAGTGTATGCTCGTCGATTATGGGGTTGCGGTAGCGCAGCTCACTGGCAAGCTCCGTCTGCACCGGGATGCGGCACAGCTCCTCAATGACATAGCGCCCGACGCACCCGGCGTGATAGGCAGAGCCGCATGCAGTGATAACAATATGGCGGATATTTTCAAGCTCGGCATCGCTGAGCTCAAAGCCTTCCAGCTCTATTCTTCCATCGCGGATGCGCGGCTCGACCGTCGCCTTGACGGCGCGCGGCTGCTCCATTATCTCCTTGAGCATAAAGTGCTCATACCCGCCCTTTTCCGCCGCCTCGGTGTTCCAGAGTACGCGGGAAAGCTCGCGGTGCACCTCGCGCCCGGCGGGGTCAAAGACGGCGATGTTCTCCGGTGTGAGGCGGGCAAAGTCGCCATCCTCAAGGTAAATAACGGTGCGGGTATGCCCGATGAGCGCTGTAACGTCGGAGGCAAAGAAGTTCTCCCCCGCGCCCACGCCGAGGATAAGCGGGCAGCCGTTCTTGACGGCGAAAAGCTCGCCGGGGCATTCATCGCACACCACGCCTATGGCATATGAGCCTTCAAGACGTGCAACGGTTTTCATGACGGTGCGCTTTAGACTGCCGTCATAGTACATTTCAAGAAGATTGACGATGACCTCGGTATCGGTCTCACTGTGGAAGACAAAGCCCCTCGCGCGAAGCTCCTCCCGGAGCTCGGCATAGTTTTCGATGATGCCGTTATGGACGACGGCAAAGTGCCCGTCATTGGAAACATGGGGGTGGGCATTCGTTGTGGTGGGCGCACCGTGCGTCGCCCAGCGTGTGTGCCCGATGCCGCACACGCCATGGACGCCTGCGCCGCCGTCGGTCAGTCTGAAGAGATTTTCCAGCAGACCGCTGCATTTGAAGGTGTTTATCTTTCCCGCGTCCTGCACGGCGATGCCGGCAGAATCATACCCGCGGTATTCAAGCTTTTTCAGCCCGGCAAGGAGGATGGGCGCCGCCTGCTGCGTACCGGTGTAGCCTACTATTCCGCACATTATTTTGCTCTCCTTTCGTGCTCGTCCTTCGCGGCGGCAATGAAGCCGCGGAAGAGCGGATGTGCCTTATTAGGTCTTGATTTGAATTCCGGATGGAACTGCACGCCGACGAAGAACGGGCGGTCAGTAAGCTCCACGGTCTCCACAAGGCGGCCGTCCGGCGAGAGACCGGAGAGCGTCAGCCCATGTGCAGTGAGAACATCGCGGTAGTCGTTATTGAATTCATAGCGGTGACGGTGGCGCTCCGAGATCTCCAGCGCGCCGTAGCAGCGCTGCATGGTCGTGCCCTCTTTTATGACACATGGGTACGCCCCCAGGCGGAGCGTGCCGCCCTTATCTATATCGTTGCTCTGACCGGGCATGAAGTCGATGACCTTGTCGGGGCAAAGCTCGTCAAACTCGCCGGAGTCCGCCTTTTCTATTCCGGCGACATCGCGCGCGTACTCTATAACGGCGACCTGCATTCCAAGGCAGATGCCGAAGTACGGCAGATTATTCTCTCTGGCATAGCGCGCGGCGAGGATCATGCCGGCAATACCTCTGCCGCCGAAGCCGCCGGGAACAAGGATGCCGTCCAGTCCGGAGAGCGCCTCTGTATAATTTGCCTCTGTAATGGTCTCTGAATCTATCCAGTGCACATGAACAACGGTGTCCAGCTCATAGCCTGCGTGGGAGAGCGCCTCGTTGACGGAGAGATACGCATCATGCAGCTGCACATATTTGCCGACAAGACCGATCTCCACTTCGCCGCTGCGGTTTTTGATGCGCTCGACAAGGTTTGTCCACTCGGTAAGATCCGGCGCGGGAGCGTCTATGCCAAGCTCACGGCAGACAACGGAGGAAAAATTCTCCTCCTCGAGCATGAGCGGCGCTTCATACAAAAACGGCAGAGTGATGTTTTCAATAACGCAATCGGGCTTGACGTTGCAGAACATGGATATTTTCTTGAAGATAGACTCCTCAAGCGGTTCATCGCAGCGCAGCACGATTATATTGGGGCTGACGCCCATACCCTGAAGCTCCTTCACGGAGTGCTGGGTGGGCTTCGTTTTGTGCTCATCAGAGCCACGCAAAAACGGCACCAGCGTGACATGGATGAAGAGGCTGTTTTCCCTTCCCACCTCCAATGAGACCTGTCTTGCCGCCTCAATAAAGGGCTGGGATTCGATGTCACCTATAGTGCCGCCGATTTCTGTGATGACCACATCCGCATTCGTCTCATTGCCGACGCGGTACACAAAATCCTTTATTTCGTTTGTGATGTGAGGGATGACCTGCACCGTCGAGCCGAGATATTCGCCGCGGCGCTCTTTATTCAGTACGTTCCAGTAGACCTTGCCGGTGGTGAGGTTGGAGAATTTATTCAGGTTCTCGTCGATGAAGCGCTCATAGTGTCCAAGATCGAGATCAGCCTCCGCGCCGTCCTCCGTGACATACACCTCGCCGTGCTGATATGGGCTCATCGTGCCGGGATCGACGTTTATATAAGGGTCGAGCTTCTGCGCGGCGACCTTCAGCCCTCTCGCCTTGAGCAGACGACCGAGCGAGGCGGCAGTGATGCCCTTGCCGAGACCAGACACAACGCCGCCGGTCACAAAAATGTACTTTGTCATCTCATTCACTCCTTCTTGAGTTATTCGTAAGTCCTGATTATGCTTTCTGCCATTTCCTTTTTGGAGATACGAGCGTCCATCGCGTGTTTTTCGATATATCTCTGCGCCTCTGCCTCCGTCATGCTCAGGCACTCGATGAGCAGCCACTTTGCATGGTTGACAAGGCGTATCTCGTTTATTTTCTCCTCCACGGTCTGCTGCTTCTCCTCCGCCATGCGCATACGCTCGCGCATGGTGCAGAGCGTCCGCATGGACTGGGCGATCATCTGGGAGGATGTCGGCTTTGCCAGCGTCAGCACGCCATGCTCCATCACGCGGGCATAGACCTCGTCAAACTGCTCGTTCTTCACGAGCAGAAGTACGCCGGAGCTTGTGGACGCGCACACGTCGATCGCAAAGCGCGAGCCGTACTCATCCGGCAGGGGGGTGTTGATGACTATAAGGTCATAAACGCGCTCCATCATCGCCCGGCGCGCGGCGGCCGTGCTTTTGACGGTGCTGACGGGCCAGTAGTCCGTGATGGGAAGCATATCCGTCAGCGCGTTATTAAAGCTGTCCGATGCCGAGACGATCAGCACACTGTAAGTCCGCTCCTGAAATACCAAACGCGCTCACTTCCCTTCTTTACCGTCTGTTCGGGGACAGGCTTCAGCCGCAGTAGAGCTCTATAAGCTCTGCGGGAAGAGCGCCGCTTATAAACTCGCTCGCCCGCGCGATGCCCTGCGCCTCACGGCGCGACGAGGGCAGGCGCTCAAGATGCGCAAGCTCGCTCTCCGCTGCGGCGTAAAGGTTTATATCCGTGCTGTCCGGCAGGCTGAGGAGCTTGTCCACGCCGTACAGTCCCGCATTTATCATAAGCGTAAAGGCAATATATGGGTTGGTGCCGGGATCGGGAGAGCGAAGCTCCGCGCGTCTGAATTCCCCGCTCGCTGCGGGAATGCGGATAAGCTGGGAGCGGTTCTCGCTCGACCAGGTTATATAGCCGGGGGCTTTGTCGCCTCCAAGGCGGAGATAGGAGTTGTCCGTGGGGTTGAGGAACGCCGTCATTTCGCCGGCCTTGTCCATAACGCCGGCGATCACCTGCGGCATACGATCCGCCCCGTCGGCGGACTTTGCGGAAAAATTGATGTGCATGCCGCTGCCGGGGTGTGCGCGGAGCGGCTTTGGCGAAAAATCCGCCGTCAGCCCATAGCCTGCGGCGACAGTCTTGACGACTGAGCGGAACGTGACGGCATTGTCCGCGGCGGCAACGGGGTCGGAGTAGCGAAAGTCGATCTCGTTTTGCCCCGGTCCCTCCTCGTGGTGCGAGCTTTCCGGGCGGATGCCCATCTGCTCGAGCATAAGGCAGACCTCGCGGCGGATGTTTTCGCCCTTATCGTCAGGCGCTATGTCCATGTACCCGGCAGTGTCGCAGGGAGTATCCGTGCGCTCGCCGTCAGGTCCGTTTTTTAAAAGATAAAATTCCATCTCCGGACCGAAAGCAAAGCTGAGCCCGCGCGCCTGCGCCCTTGCAGCGGTGCGCTTGAGAAGGGCGCGCGTATCGCCGGAGGACGGCGTGCCGTCGGGGTGAGTCACGTCGCAGAACATACGCACGACACGCCCGGTCTCCGGCCTCCACGGGAGACCGACGAGAGTTCCCGCATCCGGGCGGAGAAAAAGATCGGAGCGCACCGCGCCGCCGAAGCCCGCGACCGCCGAAGCATCGAAGGCAATGCCCGTGTCAAACGCGCGCTCAAGCTCCGCAGGCATGACGGCGATGTTCTTCTGCCGTCCGTAAGCATCGCAGAACGCGAGCCGGATAAACTTCACATCCGCCTGGCGGACATATTCCATTACCTCTTGCGCGGTGTACTTCATCTGCACACTCTCTTTCGATAGTCAATTGAAATTGAAAAAGTATAACGCCCATCGGAAGGGGCACAGCTCCCCCGATGAACGTCTGCGTCCACAGGCGAAATATTACAGCATAAAAGCCCCTTTTGTCAATGGTTTAGGATGGAATAAAAGAGAAAACGGAAAAAATTCAAAAAAAGCTCTTGACAAGTCGGATCAAAGAGCGTATAGTGTCCGACATCAAAGGCAAGGACGCCTCAGAGGATGACTCTGACCGTTTTTGTCTTTTTCAAATTTATACCGAAAAAGGCGTTTGAACCGGGAGAAGTAACGCAAAGGCTCACTCACAGAGAGCGCGGCGGCAGGTGAAAGCCGCGCAGCGGAGTTTGCGTGAATAACACCCGGCGAGCCGCGAGCTGAAAGCGCAGACGAGTAAGCAAGCCGCGAAGGGTCGGCGTTAACGACCCAGGTCTTGATAGAGACCGGAAAGAGACAAAAGATAGGTGGCACAGCGAGCGCAGTACTTGCCCTGTCGTATACTGATAATTCTTATGAGGAAAATCGGAGGAATCATTATGTGTTCGATCATGGGTTATTGTGGAAGCTGTGCTTCTTTTTCTGCGTTCAAGGCTGCGTTTGACAAAACGCTCTCGCGCGGTCCGGATATGAGCCGTATAATCACGGCGGGCAAGGGGCTGCTGGGCTTTCACAGGCTGTCCATCATGGATCTGAGCGAGGATGGGATGCAGCCGTTCGAGCTGGACGGCAGTTATTCCGTGTGCAACGGCGAGCTGTACGGTTTTGAGCGCGAGCGTGAAAAGCTCACGCCGAAGTACAGCTTCAAAAGCGACTCCGACTGCGAGATAATACTGCCGATGTACTTTGAGCACGGAGTGGATATGTTCGCAATGCTGGACGCCGAGTTTGCCATGATAATATATGACGCGCGCACGGATGAGTTTATCGCCGCGCGCGACCCGATCGGCATCCGCCCGCTCTACTACGGCTATGATGAGCGCGGCACGATAATATTCGCCAGCGAGCCGAAAAACCTGATGGGGCTTTGCGCGCGCATCATGCCCTTCCCGCCGGGGCACTACTGGAAGGGCGGAAGGTTCGTGTGCTACTGCGATATTGCGCACCCTGCGTCAGTCTGTCACGACGATCTTGAGACGGCGTGCCGCAAGATACACGACAAGCTCGTCGCGGGCGTGGAAAAGCGTCTCGTGTCGGACGCGAAGCTCGGCTTTCTCCTCTCCGGCGGTCTGGACTCCTCCCTTGTGTGCGCCATTGCGCAAAAGAAGCTCTCCTCGCCGATACGCACATTCGCCGTCGGCATGAAGTACGACGCTATCGACCTCAAGTACGCCCGCGAGGTTGCAGAGTACATCGGCAGCGAGCACACGGAGATCATCATGACAAAGGAAGAGGTTTTCGCCGCGCTTGAGGATGTTGTGGCGCTGCTGGCGACCTATGACATCACGACTATACGCGCGAGCATGGGGATGTACCTGATGTGCAAATGGATACACGAGCACACGGACGTGCGCGTTCTCCTGACGGGCGAGGTGTCGGACGAGCTGTTCGGCTACAAGTACACGGATTTTGCCCCGTCGGCAGAGGAATTCCAGCGCGAGGCGGAGAAGCGCGTGAGCGAGCTGCACATGTACGATGTGCTGCGCGCGGACAGGTGCATATCCGTCAACTCGCTCGAGGCGCGCGTGCCGTTCGGCGATATTGATTTTGTAAAATACGTAATGAGCTTAGACCCCGCGCTCAAGCTCAACACCTACGGCAAGGGCAAGTACCTCCTTCGCCATGCGTTTGAGGGCGACTATCTGCCGCACGACATACTCTACCGCGAGAAGGCGGCGTTCTCGGACGCCGTAGGGCACTCCATGGTCAACTATCTCAAGGAATATGCCGAGGGGCTGTACACCGATGAGGAGTTCGAGACAAAGCGCAAAAAGTACACCCATGCGCAGCCGTTCACAAAGGAATCGCTGCTCTACCGCGAGCTTTTTGAAAAGCACTACCCCGGGCAGTCCGAAATGGTGAAGGATTTCTGGATGCCGAACAAGTCCTGGGCGGGGTGCGATGTGAACGACCCGTCGGCGCGCGTTCTCTCCAACTACGGCGACAGTGGAAAATAAAAAATCAGAATTTTTAAAAATTTACTCTTGACAATCCGAAAAAGAGGCGTATAATACGGCACATTGAAGGCGCTGATGCCTCGGAGGATACTTCCGACCTGTCAGCGCCTTTTCTATTTTTACAGTTTGAAAGGATGGAGCGACATGAGCACAGTACCAGAGATTTTTGGAAGCTTAGTATTTGACGACAGAGTTATGAAAGCGATGCTTTCATCTGACGTATACCAGTCGCTGCGGAAAACAATAGATCAGGGAGAACGGATAGACCCGAAGATTGCCGACGCGGTGGCGCTGGCTATGAAGGACTGGGCAATCTCCCACGGCGCAACGCACTTCACCCACTGGTTCCAGCCGCTGACCGGCATAACCGCCGAAAAGCATGAGAGCTTTATCGCCCCATCACCAGACGGGCGCGTAATAATGGAGTTCTCCGGGGACGAGCTTATAAAGGGCGAACCGGACGCAAGCTCCTTCCCCTCCGGCGGGCTGCGCGCCACGTTCGAGGCGAGAGGCTACACCGCATGGGATCCGACGTCCTATGCGTTCATCAAGGGCAAGACGCTGTGCATCCCGACGGCGTTCTGCTCCTACGGCGGCGAGGCGCTGGACAAAAAGACGCCGCTGCTGCGTTCGATGGAGGCGCTCAACAGGCAGGCGCTGCGTATTCTGCATCTGTTCGGCAAGGACGATGTAAAATGTGTGCGCCCCTATGTCGGACCGGAGCAGGAGTACTTCCTTGTTGACAAGGAAATGTACAAGAAACGCAAGGATCTCATTTTCACCGGGCGGACGCTCTTCGGCGCAAAGCCGCCCAAGGGGCAGGAGCTGGACGACCACTACTTCGGCGCAATAAAGCCGAGGGTTGAGGCATACATGGCAGATCTCGACGAGGAGCTGTGGAAGCTGGGCGTGCTGGCAAAGACCGAGCACAACGAGGTCGCGCCCGCGCAGCATGAGCTTGCCCCCATCTACACCGGCGCGAACATCGCCACCGACAACAACCAGCTCACCATGGAGATAATGCAGAAGGTTGCCGACAGGCATGGTCTTGTGTGCCTGCTGCATGAAAAGCCCTTTGCAGGCGTGAACGGTTCGGGCAAGCACAATAACTGGTCGATCGCCACAGACACGGGCGTGAATCTTCTCTCCCCCGGGGACACGCCGCACGAAAACGCGCAGTTCCTCCTTTTCCTGTGTGCCGTTATAAAGGCGGTGGACGATTATCAGGATCTTCTGCGCATGAGCGTCGCTACCGCCGGCAATGACCACCGCCTCGGCGCAAACGAAGCGCCTCCCGCCGTCGTGTCCATATTCCTCGGCGACGAGCTGACCTCTGTTCTGGAGGCCATAGAGGGCGACAAGCCCTATGCCGGCGCAGAGAGAGCGCAGCTCAAGCTGGGCGTTCACGTGCTGCCGCGCTTCAACCGCGACACCACTGACCGCAACCGCACCTCTCCTTTTGCTTTCACCGGCAATAAGTTTGAGTTCCGCATGCTCGGCTCGTCCAACTCCATCGCGTGCGCGAACATCATGCTCAACGCCTCCGTGGCGGAGTCGCTGCGCGTGTTCGCGGACGAGCTTGAAAAAGCCGATGACTTCGACGCCGCGCTGCATGACCTCATCAAGCGCTGCATAACCGACCACAAGCGCATAATCTTCAACGGCAACGGCTACGACGACAGCTGGATAAAGGAAGCGACCGAGAAGCGCGGTCTGCTGAATCTGCGCACAACGCCCGACTGCATGCCGGTGGTGCTTGAAGAGAAAAACGCCGGAATGCTCATCCGTCACAAGGTGTTCTCCGCGGCGGAGATACATTCCCGCTACGAGATAATGATGGAGAATTACTGCAAGACCGTCAGCATTGAGGCGCACACCATGGTCGATATGGCGAAGAAAGAGATTCTCCCCGCCATTGAGGCATATACCACTGAGCTTGCCGAGGCGGTAAAAGCGAAGAAAGCCGCCGATGCCGGCGCGAGCTGCCGCTACGAAGAAAAGCGCATCCGCCGCCTGTCCGCACTTCTCGAGCAGATAGACGACGCGGTGGACGAGCTGGAAAGCGCGCTTGTCACGATGAGCATGTCCACCGACCTTACCGCACAGGCCAATTTCATCCGCGACGAGATAATCCCCAAGATGAGCCTTGTAAGAGTCCCCGCGGACGAGGCGGAAACCCTCACCGCCGAGAAATACTGGCCGTTCCCGACCTACGGCGAGCTTCTGTTCGGCGTGTAAGGTCAGGCATTATATTGCTACCTCACTTTTCCTCATACCTCAATCTATTCCAGCAAGCAAAGGAGCGCCCGCACAAGCGGACGCTTCTTTGTCGTATATGGGGATATTATCCGTACTGCTCGGCGAGGTAGATGCTCGCCTTGGACTGGATGATTCGAGCCGCTTCCGCAGCAGTCTTGTCGCCGTTGAAATATGCCTGGCTTTCTTCTGAGATTATGCGCAGCATTTGCGTGTCGTAAAGCGTGGAGTTCTCTACGCGGTCGATCAAAGCATAGAAACTGTCCGCATCTGCGTCAGTCACCTTTACCTGAAGGCTATCGCTGGTGTGCGCCTCCTTAATTGCAGCATCAAGCAGTGGCTTGTAAACCGGCATTCTCGGCAAGTCAAGTCCATTGGGTGCATTCATCACCATATATTTGATGAATTTCCAGCACCTCTCCGTACTCTGCCCGGTGGATATTATGCCTATGGGGTCTTTCAGCATAGCGTCAGAGCCACAGCTTCCGTCCGGCGTTGGCCAACCTATATAGCTAAGTTCACACCCGGCAAGCAGCGAACGATCCATGTCAAGGTACTCGTCAACTGTCCATCCGTAGCGTGCACCAAATCTGTCTGTGCGGGCAACCATGCTGTCCACCGCGAATGAAGAAGGCATGAAATAAATCCCTTCACCCTCCTTTAAAACATCCGCAATAACTATGTCGTCAAGCGATATGTCGCCATCCTGCGCGATGAATGCGCCAATATTTGCGAGCATCCCGCTCCTTATATATGGGTAAGGTGAGATGCCATTAAAGCACACCATATCCGGACCTTTTCCGCTTATTATCTCTGTTGTCAGCCTCGCGGCGGCTTGCTCTGGCGTATATGCTGTACCGTCGGAATAATCAACCACACGGACGGTAAACCCCGGTGCGGTGTCGTTGAATTGCGCCGCCATATAATCAAGCGTCGCATTTGGTATCAGCACCGCAAGCGTAAGCCCCCCCGGTGCAGACACATCTTCTGCCGTCGCCGGGGCGGCGCTCGGCGTTGGCGTTGGCTGCGTGGGGGTTGCACCGCACGCGCACAGCCCCAGAAGCATCGCGGCAAGCAGCGCAAGGCACACATGCTTTCGCAGGTTTTTCATCATCTTCCCTCCCGAATCGTTATTGTCAGGTTTGTATCTGCATATATTGACGTATTTTTACTGGAAAAGGTTTCATCGGACGGCG
>DJEW01000020.1:1007-30583 GCA_002431965.1 Clostridiales bacterium UBA5888 | reverse complement strand
AGAAGGGCATGAGCAAGAAGTAAACCATTGCAAATGTTTTGCAGAGCGCGGTGTTATGCCGCGCTCTGTTTTTATAGTTTATTCACTTTATTTTTGGGCAGAAATAGGGTATAATCTAGCCATAAAACCAGTAAGGAGGATAGTTTGATGAAGCAGTATTTTGAAATAGTAGATGTTATGGCGCGCGAGATACTCGACTCCCGCGGCAACCCCACGGTCGAGGTCGAGGTCACACTCGACGACGGAACGGTCGGACGCGCCGCCGTGCCCTCCGGCGCGTCCACTGGCATGTATGAGGCTTGCGAGAAGCGCGACGGCGACAAGAGCCGCTACGGCGGCAAGGGCGTGCTGACCGCGGTGGAAAACGTCAACGGCGAGATCGCCGAGGCGATGGTCGGGCTCAATGCGCTCGACCAGGTGTCGCTTGACAGAATGCTCATTGAAATAGACGGCACGCCCAACAAGACCCGCCTCGGCGCGAATGCGATCCTCGGCGCGTCGCTTGCCTGCGCAAAGGCGGCGGCAGAGGCGACCGGCATGAGCCTTTATAACTATATCGGCGGTGTAAATGCCAAAACACTGCCCGTGCCGATGATGAATGTCCTCAACGGCGGGCAGCACGCGCAGGGCTCCAATGTCGACATTCAGGAGTTCATGATAATGCCCGTGGGCGCGAAGAGCTTCGGCGAGGCGCTGAGAATGTGCGCAGAGGTGTTCCACGCGCTCAAAAAGGTCGTGCCCGCGTCCGGCGTGGGCGACGAGGGCGGCTACGCCCCCAACCTCGACAGCGATGAGGACGCGCTGCGCGCGCTCGTTGCGGCGATAGAGAAGGCCGGCTACAAGCCCGGCGACGATTTCCGCATCGCCATCGACGGCGCCGTGTCCGACTGGTACAACGCCGAGGACAAGTGCTATCACCTGCCCAAGCGCGGCACGGTCATGACGAGCGAAGAGATGGTGGATATGTGGGAGAGCTTTGTTGACAAATACCCCATCATCTCCATTGAGGACGGCATGGGCGAGAACGACTGGGAGGGCTGGCAGCTCATGACGCGCCGCCTCGGTCACCGCATCCAGATCGTCGGGGACGACCTCTTCGTCACGAATGTGGAGCGCATAAAGAAGGGCATTGAGCTGGGCGCGGCGAACGCGGTGCTCATAAAGCTCAACCAGATAGGCACGCTCACCGAAACGCTCGACGCCATTCAGGCGGCGCACCGCGCGGGGTGGACGGCGGTCGTGTCCCACCGCTCCGGCGAGACCGAGGACACCACCATCGCCGACATCTCCGTCGCCGTCAACGCCGGGCAGATCAAGACCGGCGCGCCGTCCCGCACCGACCGCGTGGCAAAGTACAACCAGCTGCTGCGCATAGAGGATGAGCTTTTCGACGCGGCGCAGTACCCCGGCATGGACGCTTTCTTCTCGATAAAGTAAACAGAGTTTTATTTTGCACGGGCATTCAAAAGATTTTTGGATGCCCGTGTATATTATCCTCCATTGCAGGCAAGAATAGGTATGCAAGCAAAAGATTTACTGCAATGGAGGTCAAAAATATGAGCAGCAACAGCTCCGGCAAAAAGCTGGAGAGATTCTTCACGGGTAAGGGCTTTTACATAGTCCTTTTCCTGTGTGCCGCGGTTATCGGCGTTTCCGCATGGATGATGGCGGCAGGAAATGAGACTATGGCAAGCGACGTTGTGAACTCCGGCAATTCCACGGCGTATTCCAACCGGCGCGTGGAGACCGTGATCATCCCGCCCGCCGACAGCGCCGAGACTACTCAGACGGATGATGACAGCGTCCCCGCGATGAGCAGCGCGGACAGCGCTGGCGAGGAGAGCGAGACCGCCTCCACCGGCGACGATACCGTCGCCGCCTTTGCCGAGGAGAGCGCCGCGCCCGTGTGGCTGTGGCCTGTCAGCGGCAGCATAGAGCGCGGGCACAGCGTGCAGAGCCTCAATTACGACGTGACGCTGCGCGACTGGCGCACCCACGACGGCATTGACATCGCCGCGCCCGAGGGCAGCACCGTCACCGCGACGCGCGGCGGCACGGTCGAGAGCATCGTAAGCGACGATCTTTACGGCACGGTCGTCACCGTTGACCATGGCGACGGCACGAAGGCGGTTTACGCCAATCTCGCCGCCGATCCTCCCGTGAACGCAAGCGACGCGGTCGAGCCGGGCTATATCATCGGCGCGGTCGGCACGAGCGCCCTCGCCGAGGTCGCCCAGCCGAGCCATCTGCACTTTGCCGTCACCGTCAACGGCGTGAGCGTTGACCCACTGGAATATCTCCAGACGGCGTAAAAGAGAAAACGTCCTGAATCTCCCCATAATAATGAGGACGCACCGGCAGTGTGCGTCCTCATATCGGCATTTTGCCTCTTTCCACGGCGGACAAAATATGTTATAAATAATTGATACAAGCATACATACAAGGAGACCTGCACATTTGGAGACCATAAATCAGATCCTCGCCCGGGAGCTTGGCCGGGAACAGACGCACATAGACAACGTGATAAAGCTGCTCGACGAGGGCAACACCATCCCCTTCATCGCCCGCTACCGCAAGGAGCTGCACGGTGCGATGGACGACACCGCCCTGCGCATGCTTGCCGAGCGGCTGGAATACCTGCGCTCACTCGCGGAGCGGCGGGAGACCGTGAAAAACTCCATCGCCGAGCAGGGCAAGATGACGGAGGAGCTCGCCGCTGCGATAGACGGCGCGCAGACGCTTGCCGCGCTGGAGGATATATACAGACCCTATAAGCCAAAGCGCCGCACACGCGCGACAGTCGCGCGCGAGAAGGGGCTATGGCCGCTTGCGGAGGAGATATTCTCCCAGCGCGCCGGTCTGCCCGCGCCCGAGGTTATGGCGGCGGATTATGTGGACGCGGAGAAGGGCGTGGAGACCGTGGAGGACGCGCTCGCAGGCGCGTCGGACATTATCGCAGAGATCATCTCCGATGATGCCGATATACGCGGTGCGCTGCGCCGTTTTATCGAGAGCAATGCTTTCCTCGTCTCAAAGGCGGCGACGGAGGAGGACAGCGTTTACCGGCTGTACTATGACTTCCG
Source organism: Clostridiales bacterium UBA5888 (assembly GCA_002431965.1). Lineage (GTDB taxonomy): Bacteria > Bacillota > Clostridia > Oscillospirales > Oscillospiraceae > Limivicinus. The sequence continues at coordinate 27,500 of DJEW01000020.1, read as the reverse complement.
CCAGCGCGTGGACAGGGTGCAGGGGCACCAGGTGCTCGCCGTCAACCGCGGCGAGAAGGAGGGCTTTCTGAAGGTCGGAATAGAGCTTGACCGTGAGCTTGCCTTGCAGCGCGTGCGCCGCGCGGTCATCGTGCCGGGCAGCGCCGCGATGGCGTTTGTGCGCGCGGCGGCGGATGACGCTTACGACCGCCTCATCTGGCCGTCGATGGAGCGCGAGGAGCGCTCTGCGCTGACGGACGCGGCGTGCGAGGGCGCGATAAAGATGTTCGCGCTCAACCTCAAGCCTCTTTTGATGCAGCCGCCCGTCAAAGGCAAGGTGACAATGGGGCTCGACCCCGGCTACCGCAACGGCTGCAAGGTCGCCGTCATTGACGGCACGGGCAAGGTGCTCGACACTGCGGTGGTGTACCCCACGTTCAGCGAGGCGCGCAAAAAGGATGCCATACGCACCCTCTCCGCGCTCATCCGCAAGCACGGCGTGGAGCATATCGCCATCGGCAACGGCACGGCCTCCCGCGAGACGGAGCAGATGACCGTTGAAATGCTGCATGAGCTGGGCGGCGGGCAGTCGTATGCCATTGTCAACGAGGCGGGCGCATCGGTGTACTCCGCCTCGCCTCTCGCGGCGGAGGAGTTCCCGGATTACGACGTGAACCTGCGCTCCGCCGTCTCCATCGCGCGGCGGCTCCAGGACCCGCTGGCGGAGCTTGTGAAGATAGATCCCATGGCAATCGGCGTGGGGCAGTATCAGCACGACATGCCGCAATCGAAGCTTGCGGAGACCCTTGACGGCGTGGTGGAGGACTGCGTCAACGCCGTGGGCGTGGACATAAACACCGCGTCCCCGTCGCTTTTGCAGCGTGTATCGGGGCTGACAAAGACCACGGCGAAGAATATCGTCGCCTACCGCGAGGAAAACGGCGCGTTCACCGCGCGCCGCGAGATAAACAAGGTGCCGAAGCTCGGTCCGAAGGCGTTTGAGCAGTGCGCGGGCTTTCTGCGCGTGCCGGAGAGCCGGCAGGTGCTCGACAACACCGGCGTGCATCCCGAGAGCTATGCCGCGGCGGAGAAGCTGCTGTCGCTGTGCTCCTATACGCTTTCGGACGTTGCGGCGGGGAACATCGCGGAACTGCCCGCGCGCGTGAAGACCATGGGCGCGGCGAAGGCCGCGGTCGAGTGCGGCGTTGGCGAGCCGACGCTTGAGGACATCGTCAGCGAGCTGATGAAGCCCGGACGCGATCCGCGCGACGAGCTGCCGCCCGTACTGCTCAGGAAGGATGTGCTGGAGATAAAGGATCTCAAGCCGGGGATGGAGCTGATGGGCACGGTTAGAAATGTAATTGACTTTGGCGTTTTTGTGGACATCGGCGTGCATCAGGACGGACTTGTGCACATCTCTCAGGTCAGCAATAAGTTCATCCGCCACCCGAGCGAGGTCGTGGCGGTGGGCGATGTGGTGAAGGTGGTCGTGCTCGACGTGGACGAAAAAAAGCACCGCATCTCGCTCTCCATGAAGCAGGCGTCCGCACAGTGAATTTACCCTCGCCGGTTTTGGGCGATTATATAACAGGAGGAGAACGCAATGGACAAGCTTAACGTATGCCTTATCAACGACTCGTTTCCGCCGGAGATCGACGGCGTTGCAAACGCCGTCACGAACTATGCCCGCATCATCAACCGCGAGCATGGGCGTGCTACCGTCGTCACGCCGTCAAATCCGGACGCGGACGACAGCGTGTTCCCATTCCGTGTGCTGCGCTACCCCAGCGTAGACATGACGCGCTATATCGGCTACCGCGCGGGTATGCCGTTCTCGGCGGAGATCCTTGGTGAGATCGAGCGCAGCGGCTTTGACATTATTCACAGCCACTGCCCCATAACGTCCACAATGCTCGCGCGCGTCGTGCGTGAGAGAATAGACGCGCCCATCGTGTTCACGTACCACACAAAGTTTGATATTGACATTGCCAACGCCGTGCGCGGAAAGCTTTTGCAGGAGGAGGCGGCGCATCTGCTTGTGGCGAACATCTCCGCCTGCGACGAGGTGTGGACTGTCAGCCACGGCGCGGGTGAGAATCTGCATAAGCTGGGCTTTAAGGGCGATTACATCGTCATGCCCAACGGCGTGGACTTCCCAAAGGGCCGCGTGGACGACGCGCTTATTGCGGAGGTAACGCAGGATGCAGATCTGCCCGAGGGCGTGCCGGTGTTCCTCTTCGTCGGGCGCATGATGTGGTATAAGGGGATAAGAATCATTCTGGACGCTCTCAAGGAGCTTGCCGACGGCGGCACGGATTTTCGCATGGTGTTCGTCGGCGGCGGCACGGAGAGGGATGAAATAGTTGATTATGCTGAATCCCTCAAGCTCGGCGGACGGATCCACTTTTGTCAGCCGATACACGACCGCGAGCGCATCCGCGCGTGGTACTGCCGCGCTGATCTCTTTCTCTTCCCTTCCACGTTCGACACCAACGGGCTTGTCGTGCGCGAGGCGGCGGCATGTGCGCTCGGCAGCGTCCTTGTTGCGGGCAGCTGCGCCGCGGAGGGCATAACTGACGGCGTGAACGGCTTTCTGATTGAAGAGAACGCCGCATCCATGGCGGCAAAGCTCCGCGAGCTGTGCGCAGCGCCGGAGGCGATGGCGCGCATAGGCGAGGGCGCGCAGCGGGACATCTATATGTCGTGGGAGGATGCCGTCGCCCGGGCATACTCGCGCTACTTCACGGTCATTGACGGCTATAAGCGCGGGCTGTACCCCAAGCATGAAAAGCTCAGCGATGAGATGTACAAAACCATGGCAAAGTATCTCGACTCCGCCAACCGCAGCAGGGATGCGCAGCGACGGCGTGCCGAGGAGCTGCGCCGCAGCTATGACGAGCTGAAAACCGGGCTGACGGACGAGCGCGAGCGCCTTATGTTCGAGATGCGCCTGAACCGCAAGACCATGAAAGACGATTTTGACGACACACGCGCCAGACTTCGGGAAAAGCTTGAGGACGTGAGCGAAAGGATAGACCGGTTTCTATAACACCCCCGGGCTTGGAGAGTAATATCCTCTGATTATATTTCAGCTTGTCAAAAAAGCTTAAAGCCTTGTTTTTTGGCAATCTAGATTATATTCCCATTTTCCCTCTTTTGTTCGGAAATCCGTCTATTCCCATCATTTCCGCAAAAAAGCTCTGAATAAATGGCAGTCAGTATCTGGCGCATTTAATCAGAGCTTTTTTCATTCCGCCAGCGCACCGGCGCGGCGGAATACATTTTTCATTTTTTCGGCGTATGCACGCACATCAGCGCCCGCGCTTTCGCCGGGCGTGATGATGCGATAGCGTTTTCCCTTGTGCTCCAGCCCTGTGAGTATATCCCACAGCGCGTCCAGGTTTTCGCCGTACCAGTCCTGCCACTGCATCTTATTTCTCAGCACGGCATACATTTCCGTGCGGTCGCGGCAGGATGAGAAATCAAGCGTCACCGTGTCTGTCAGCGTATCCAGAAGTCCTGAGCAGCCGGCGTAAATATTGTCCCACGCGCGCTGAAAATCGCGCGTGTACCACGGGTCGGCAACCTCCTCGCCTGCTCTCCCGGCATAGTCGAGCAGGTTGTGGATCTTATTCTCCGGATCTCCGGCAAAAAAGCGGTCGAGATTCCGGCGATTCTCTTTATCCATGCTGATGATGATGTCAAAATGCGCATAGTCGTCCCGGCGCATCTGACGCGCACGGTGGGCGGAGCAGTCGATCCCGTGCGCGGCAAGCATACGCCGCGCCGGCGGGTACACGCCGTTGCCAAGCTCCTCCGAGCTTGTCGCAGCGGAGGCGATCTCGAACTCGTTTGACAGTCCCGCGCGGCACACAAGATCTTTCATTATATACTCCGCCGTCGGACTGCGGCAGATATTGCCGTGGCAGATGAAAAGTATACGAGTCATGTTTACCTCACCTGAGCACTATGTCGCATATTCTCTCCACGTCACTGGCCGCAAGGTCGGCGTACAGCGGCAGCGTGAGGACAGAGTCCGCAATATGCTTCGCCACAGGCGTGGCGTCCGGATCGAAGCCCGCGCGCCCGGCAAAGCACTCAAAGGAATTCGTCAGCGGATAGAAATATTTGCGCGCAATTATGTTCTTCTCCGCAAGGCGCGCGAACACCTCATCGCGGGTATACTTATAGCCGTCGAACACAACCGGATAATATGCATAATTGCTCTCCACACCGTCCTGCACGGGGTTGAGCTGAAGCCCGGGGACGCCGCCAAGGCGCGCATTATACAGCTCCGCGGCCTTCCTGCGCTTTGCGATCTCTCCGTCGAGATGCCGCAGGTTGCATATGCCCATCGCCGCGCAGAATTCGTTCATCTTCGCGTTGCCGCCGACGAACTGCACGCTGTCCGGTCCGTGTATGCCGAAGTTCTTGAGGTCGTTGAGCCGCTGCACGATTGCGGCGTCCCGGCAGCATACTGCGCCCCCCTCAATAGTGTTGAACACCTTTGTCGCGTGGAATGAAAACATCGCCGCGTCACCGAACAGGGCGGCGCTGACGCCGTTCTTCTTTACGCCGAAGGCGTGTGCCGCGTCATACAGCACGCGCAGTCCGTGCGCCTTGGCGATGGCGTTGATGCGCTCCGTGTCGCAGAGATTGCCGTAAACATGCACAGGCAGGATAGCGACGGTTTTGTCGGTGATGAGGTTTTCTATCTTCTCCGCATCGATGGTGTAGTCGTCGGGGCGAATGTCGCAGAACACGGGCGTGCAGCCGCAGCGGATGATGGCGTGCGTGGTGGAGGCAAAGGTGAAAGGCGTTGTGATGATCTCACCGCGCAGAGAGAATGCCTCTATCATATTCTCCAGCGCAAGATGCCCATTGGTAAAAAGCGTGACATGCTCCGCGCCGAGATAGCTCTCCAGCGCCGCCTGAAGCGCCTTGTGCTTTTCGCCCATGTTCGTCATCCAGTGGCTGTCCCATATGTCGCGTATCTCCGCGCAGTATTCCTCGAACCCCGGCATGGAGGAGCGCGTAACGTTTATAAGTTCGCTCATTTTCTGTCTCCTTTCGAACACATTCTGCCGCGTCTCAGGCGCGCCAGTCCAGAAGGCTCTCGACCATGTCAAGATCGAAAACTGGTATGCCGCAGCGCTCCTGCACTGTCTTGCGCTCGGCAAAGGAATCATCAATGAAGATGGATCGGGGTCGGATGTATCCGGACTTGTCAGCGCCGGGCGCGATATGTATGATCTCGTCAAAAAGCCGCGGCGACACGGCGTATCTGTCCATGCTCGCCTGTATATCCTCGGCGTGCTTTGTCAGCAGCACAAGTTTCTTCCCGGCATTGCGCGCCTGGTAGAGGTACGTCATGAGGGTCGTGTTGACCTTGCCGCGCACGATAACGGTGTCGTCAAAATCCACATACACGCGGTCATATTCAATGTCTGTCATGAAGCGGTTGATGAACGCGCGGTCTATAAGCTCCGCATTGCCGTTATTTATTATGCCGACGTCATAGCCCCACATGTTGTACAGCGTCAGCAGCGGCATATTTACGCCGAGGTTTCGCGCCATGCACATCGTTCCGGCGATGCGCGGTGCGATCTCCATAAGGCGGTACTCTCCTGCCGCATTTTTCTTCAGCTGGAAAAACCACGCGCCGTTAAAGCTCATTCGGCGGTTGATGTCCCCGGCTATGGCGGTAATGCCGGCGTCCGGCGCAAGCTCCACCGAGCGCACGGAGATGCCCGCACGGATGCGCGCGCGTGATCGCGGACCGACGAACCTCAGCTCGCCGTGCCTGTCCGTGAAGCAGTCCACCGTTAGCTCCTCTCCCGGCAGATATTCGCATATCGCGTACTCCACGCCGTCGGAAAGCGCCTCGTCGAGGTGCGCGCGGTCATCAATGCGCCGCGCCCCAACAGCGCCCTGACCCACGGAGGGCTTGATGAACACCGGATAGTCCGGTACGGCATCGGCGTTGGGGTAGCTTTGCGGCAGATACTCCGCGCCCGCGAGATATTCATACGTTTTGTTTTTCGACCGGCAGATCTCCACCGTTTCCTCTGCGGAGGTGACAACGGCGGCGTGCAGCCGCGCGCGCTCTTTTGTAAGCGTAAGGAGCGCGCTGTCATGCGCGGGGTAGACATAGTCTATCCCGTACTTGTCTATAATGGCATTGAGGCTGTCGATGAGCGCGGGGTCATCGACAAAAGGCACGTTCTCCACGCAGTTTTCAAACACGAACTCCGCATGGCATGCCACGCTCGTCGCGCCGAAGAGCCGCACGAACTTGCTGAATTTGAGCGCGTCGTGTATTTCCAGCGCGATCTCCGTCCCCGCGGGGAACACCAGCACATTTTTCACTTCACTCATGCGTTGTCCTCCCTTGCCGCAGCACCGCCTGAGCGGCGCAGCTTTTTCGCCATCGCCAGCATATAATCAAAGCTGTCCAGCTTGAAGATCACAGAGCCCGCCACATATATAGCCGCGCCCGCAACGACCTGCACCGGCAGCGTCACCCAGTCGCTCCAGCCGAGCAGCGTTATCGGGTAGACAAGCGCCCCCATCAGGCACGACAGAAGTATCGCCGGCAGCATATCGCGCAGCTGATGGATATATGCATAGTCAAGCAGCTTCGCATTCGGCCAGGAGTTGATGAGCTGCGCCATGACGCTTGTAAATAGCAGGCTCAGCGCCATCACGTACACCCCATAGGGCAGCGTTATCATCAGTATTGCAACGCCGAACACCTTTTTGATTATCTCAAGCCTTAAGAACATATCGCTTCTGCCCATTGCCTTTATGGCGTTGAGGTTTGCGGTATGCAGCGGGTAGAATGCGTAGCTGAAGCAGAAAATGCGCATATACGGCACGCACGGCAGCCACTTTTCCGTCAGCAGCAGCCGGATGAGCGGCTCGGCGCAGACAGCCAGCCCCATCATCAGCGGCATCATCACATAGGTGCTGATGCGTATGGCGCGGCGTGTCATGCTGCGCACCTGCTCCTTATGGTCCTGTTCCGCCGACAGCACCGGCAGCAGCACGCTGTCGATTGAGGCGTTGATGTTTTCCACAAGGAGATACGGATATGTCATGCCGCGGTTGTAGTAAGCAAGGTCCGCGTCGGTGTAGAACACCGCGATCATTATCTCGCGCAGCTTATTGTACACCGTGTCCAGAAGTCCCGAGGCGAGCAGCTTCCATCCGTAGCTCAGAAGCCCGCCCAGTCGTTCGAACGAGAACATCCATCTGGGCTTCCAGTCCACCGTGAGCCAGAGGATCGCCGTGTTGACCGTGACATTTGTGAGCTGCTGCGCCACGAGCGCCCACACGCCGAAGCCGCGAAGCACCATGGCGATACCGACGGCGGCGCTCAGAAGCGTCCCTCCGAGCGTTGCGAAAAAGAAGCGCTTGAACTGAAGCGTCTTGGAGACATACGCCTGCTGCACGTTTTTCACGCCCGACACCACGACCGTCAGCCCAAGCACGCGCACGATAGCGGTCAGCTGCGCGTCGTCATAAAAGCGCGCGATCGCGGGTGCAGCGAAGAAAAGCCCGGCATACAGCACAAGGCAGAACGCCACGTTGAAGTAAAACACCGAGGAATAATCCAGATCATCCGGGTCTTTTTTCTGAATGAGCGAATTTGCCATGCCGCTGTCCACAAACACGAGCAGGATGCTCGTGATGATCGTCACCTTCGCGACCGTGCCGAATACAGCCGGGTCGAGAATACGCGCAAGCACGATCTGAACCACAATGGACACCAGCTGCGAGCCGAATCGCTCCATAAATCGCCATATGAGGTTGGAAACGACCTTTTGTCTGTTATCCATAAGCTCAGTAATCCTCGTAGCCGCGGCGGCGGCGGTATGCGCTGTGCAGCGCCGGGAACATGATTTTCAGCCTTATCACAAGGCGTGTGTTCAGGGGCTTTGTCCGGTATATCTTTTCGTATGGAGGCTGGACAAGCTTGTCCACCCTGCCCTCTATATAATACAGCTCATATTCCCGTTCGAGCATGACCTCGCGCGTTGCGGCGCTCTGCGCCCCGTCAAGGTGAGGCAGCAGCTTTTCCATCATCGCAAGCTCGCCAACAATGAATTCCTTGAGCTTTGCATAATGCGCGCCGAGCTTTGCGCTCCATGCCTGGCTGTTTGAGCCGATGCGGTACACGCTCATCACGCGGTCAATGAAGCGAATTTTCCCATTGAGCGCAAGCCACAGTCCGATTGCATAGTCGGTAAAGCCGTGCTCCGCCGCAGCATAATGGAAATCCGGCGGGTCGGTGATAAACTCCCTGCGCGCCATAATGGAGCTTGTGTGGAACGAATGCGACGGTCCGTGTATCACCGTGAAAAAGTCCACATCCCGGTCGCCCTCGCCTTCGGGGCGGAGCGGCGCATCCGGTCTTGAGCCGTCGCAGAAGTGCAGAAGGGTATTGTGCACACAGGCCGTATAATCCCCGTGCGCATCGAGAAAATCCGCCTGGCGCTGGAGCTTTTCAGGGTCTGACCAGTAGTCATCCCCCTCGCAGAGCGTGAAATACTTCCCGCGCGCGTTCGGATAGAACACCGTGGAAAAAAGCCCTGGCATTCCAAGCCGGGAGTAGAGGTTTTCCTCCTGATAAAACGGGCGTATAATGTCCGGGTAGCGCGCGGCGTACTCGCGTATCACGTCCGCCGTGCCGTCGGTGGAGCAGTCGTCGTTGACGAGCACCTCAAAGGGAAAATTCGTTTTCTGGCTGACAAAGCCCTCCAGCGCATCGCGTATATAGCTTTCATGGTTGAACGCTGTGCACAGCACAGAAACCTTGCACTTCCCGGTCATGACTTCGCTCCTTTGCGCATTCTGTGAGGCAGCACCGCACAATACGTCTGCGGCGTTGCCTTTATCGTTTTATTATAGCGCGGTTCGGTATTTTTTTCAACAAATAAATACGCCGGGAGTCGTTGGCACGAATCCCGGCGCTATGGGTTTTGTGTGAAATCTTGCGAAGATGCTCACGCGAGAGCCGCGGCAGTTTTTGCCGCAAGACGGGCGTTATTCAGCACCAGCTGAATATTGCTTTCAAGCGAGTCGCCGCCGGTCAGCTCAACGACCTTGGCAAGCAGGAAGGGCGTGGTCTCCTTGCCGTGGATGCCCTGCGCCTTTGCCTGGGCAAGCGCCTCGTCTATCGCCTTGTCGATGACCGCCTTGTCCATGGAGTATTCCTCCGGGATGGGGTTTGTGACGAGCATGCCGCCCTTATAGTCCAGACCGCGCTGTGCAGAGAACATTGCCGCCAGCTCCTCCGGGCTGTCCACACGGTAATCAACAGAGAACCCGCTGTGGCGCGTGTAGAACGCCGGCAGCTCCTCCGTGCCGTAGCCGATGACGGGCACGCCGTGCGTTTCGAGATACTCAAGCGTCAGCCCAAGGTCAAGAATGGACTTCGCGCCCGCGCACACGACCATGACAGGGGTCTGCGCCAGCTCCTCGAGATCGGCAGAGATGTCCATGGTGGTCTCCGCGCCGCGGTGCACGCCGCCGATGCCGCCTGTGGCGAATATCTTTATGCCCGCCATATGGGCGATTATCATGGTGGTCGTGACGGTGGTGGCGCCGTCCGCGCCGCGTGCGACGAGCGCGGGGAGATCGCGGCGGCTCGCCTTGGCGACGCCGCGCCCGGTCTTGCCGAGATACTCTATCTCCTCGCGGCTCAGCCCCGCCTTGAGTCTGCCGCCGATAACGGCGATCGTCGCGGGAACGGCGCCGTTGTTGCGGATGGTCTGTTCGACGAGAAGCGCGGTCTCAACGTTCTTGGGGTAGGGCATACCATGGGATATGATGGTGCTCTCAAGCGCAACCACTGGACGCCCCTCGTCAAGCGCTTTTTTGACTTCCGGTGAAATATCAAGATACTTGTTCATAGTTTGCTTTTGCTCCTTCTTAAGGGTATATATCTGACCCGTGCCGGGAGCACTTTGCCCCGGTCCAGCTCAGGTGCGCTGTGTGTTATCTCGACCCCTTGTCATAGGGGATGCCCTCAGCTTTCGGCGCGCGGGAGGATTTTGATGTGAACGCGAGGACAATGAGGGAGATTATATATGGCATCATGTTGTACACGGGGCTGGGCAGATTGAGCGCCGCAAGCCCGGGGAAGCCCATGTATACGTTGCTCAGCGCGCGGAACAGACCGAACAGCAGCGCCGCGAGCGCGATGCGCGTCGGCTTCCACTGACCGAATATCATGACCGCGAGAGACAAAAAGCCAAAGCCCGCAACACCGTATTCAAAGCGCCATTCGCTCACGCCGGCAGTGATGAACACTATGCCGCCGATACCGCCGAGCACGCCTGAGATCAGCACGCCCGCCCAGCGCATTTTGTAGACATTGATGCCGACGGAGTCCGCCGCCTGAGGATGCTCGCCGCACGCCATCATACGCAGTCCGAAGCGGGTTTTATAGAGCGTTATGTATGACGCAATGAGAAGTATGACCGTCACGACCATAAACCAGTTAAGCTCTATCCCTCCGACATGGAAGAGAAACGCTTTCTTCGTCTCGGTATACTGTATTGCAGAGGAGACGTCGTCAGGGTTTGCGGCAGTGTTTATCGCCTTTACGATAACGGTGGACGCCGCGATGCCCAGCATGTTGAGCGCCGTACCGACGATCGTCTGATCTGCCTTGAAATTGATGCTCGCCACGGCAAGAAGGCTTGAATACACCATGCCGAAGAGCGCCGCCATGAACACCACCGCAAGGATCATTACTATTGCAGGAACTGTCGCCGGGATATACCGCAGCATCAGCGCGCCGCCGAGCGCGCCCATAATCATGACGCCCTCAAGACCGAGGTTGATGACGCCGGAATGCTCTGAAAAGCAGCCGCCGAGCGCCACAAGGATAAGGACGGAAGCAAATATAAGCGTGTACTGTATCAGCAGTATCATTACTTCTCGCCTCCTTTCTCAATTTCCGATGCAAGTCTTTCCGCTTTTTCCTCATGCTTTGCTATATTCCTGTTCATGACCTGCTTCATGAACAGCACAAAGCCGCAGAGATATATGATGATGGCGGCGATAAGATCGGATATCTGCGCGCAGTAAAGCGATTTGTCAACATACGCGCCGCCCGCCGTGATATGCTGTATGAAAAATGACGAGAGGATCGAGCCAATCGGGTTGAGCCCGCCGAGGAACGCCGCGGCGATGCCGTTGAAGCCCATGCCCGGCACAGAGGAGGTGCTGCACTCCCACTGCTCATAGCCTGTGAGATACAGCATCGACGCTCCGAGACCGGCGATAGCCCCGGAGATGACAAGCGTGAGGATTATGTTGCGCTTTTCCGCCATACCGCAGTATTTTGCCGCGTTTTTGTTGTTGCCTGTCGCCTTCAGCTCGTAGCCGAACTTCGTCTTATCAAGTACGACCATCACGATTATCGCAACGATTATCGAAAGCGGGATGGCGATGGTAACATACTTGTTGTTATTGAACAGCGCCCCCAGACCGAGGCTTGGAATGATCGCGCCGGGGTTCTCGTGGGCTATTACGATAGTGTAGGGGCTTGCGCTCTCCTTCACATTCGTGAGCAGCATATTGGTGGCATAGAGGGTTATCCAGTTGAGCATGATGCCGGAGATGACCTCATTGACATTGCGGTAGGACTTCAAAAGCCCGCTGATCGCGCCCAGCAGCGCGCCGCCGGCCATAGCGAGCAGCATGCACGGCAGCCAGCTCCATCCCCAGGCGAGAGCTGCGTAAATACTCAGCGCGATGCCGGCGCAGTACTGCCCGGCAGCGCCGATGTTGAAAAGCCCCACCTTGTATGCAAAAAGTATCGACAGCGAGCACATCAGCAGCGGCGCGGTCTTTACCAGCGTGTTGCCGAGGTATTTAAGCTGGCTGCTGGGTTTTTTATAAGTAAGGAAGTTCTGGAGTATCGTCTTTATGGCTTCACCCGCGCCATCCGCATTTATAAACAGCAGCACAATATAGCCTATCAGCACGCCGAGGACAATGCACACCAGAGAGGCGATCAGAGACTGAACACCGTCATTTTTCAGTATGTTCTTCTTCATGCCTTCACCTCATCTCTCTTTGCCCCCGCCATGTAGAGCCCAAGCTCCTCCTGCGTGGTGGTCTTCGGGTCCAGCTCGCCGACAATCTCACCCTCGTACATCACGAGTATGCGGTCGGGCACATCCATGACCTCGTCCAGCTCAAGGCTTACAAGCAGCACCGCCTTGCCGGCATCGCGCTGCGCCACGAGCTGCTTATGTATATACTCTATCGCGCCGACGTCGAGCCCTCGCGTAGGCTGCACCGCAACGAGAAGCTCCGGATTTTTGTCTATCTCCCGCGCGACGATCGCCTTCTGCTGGTTTCCTCCGGACATGCTGCGCGCAACCGTGAGCGAGCCGAGGCTTGAGCGCACGTCATACTGCTCTATAAGCCTGTCGGAATAGCTGCGGATATTGCCGCGGCGGAGGAAGCCCGCCCTGTCGGTGAACTCCGGCTCAAAGTAGCGCTGGAGGATCATGTTATATTCAAGCGTATAGTCCAGCACAAGTCCGTGCTTATGGCGATCCTCGGGAATATGGCTCATGCCCATAACGCTGCGCTGCCGGATGGAGGCTTTTGTGATGTCATGCCCACAGAGCTTTATTTTGCCCTCTTTGACCGGCTCAAGCCCGGTGATGCCGTATACAAGCTCCGTCTGCCCATTGCCGTCGATGCCGGCAATGCAGACGATCTCGCCCGCCCGCACCTTGAAGCTGACATTCTTCACTGCTTCCTTCTTGTGTACCCTTGACATTATGGACAGGTTCTCCACGTCAAGTACCACGTCGCCGAGCTTCTGCCTGCCCTTTTCGACATGGAAATTCACGTCGCGTCCGACCATCATCGCCGAGAGCTTTTCCACGGTTGTGTCCTTCGTATTGACAGTGCCTATGCACTTGCCCTTGCGCAGGACCGTGCACCGGTCAGACACTGCCATGATCTCGGAAAGCTTATGGGAGATGAAAAGAATGCTTTTCCCCTCCTTGGCGAGATTGCGCATGATCTGTATGAGCTCATCAATCTCCTGCGGGGTGAGCACTGCGGTCGGCTCGTCAAAAATAAGTATCTCATTGTTGCGGTAGAGCATCTTGAGTATCTCCGTGCGCTGCTGCATACCGACGGTGATGTCCTCTATCTTTGCGTCCAGATCAACGTGCAGCCCGTACTTCTCGCTCAGCTCCTGCACCTTTGCGCGCGCCTCGCTCTTTTGCAGAAAGCCCATTTTATTAGGCTCAACGCCGAGAATAATGTTGTCGAGCACGCTGAAACATTCAACAAGCTTGAAGTGCTGATGCACCATTCCGATTCCGTAAGCGTTCGCGTCGTTGGGGTTTTTTATTTTTATCTCAACGCCGTTTTTTTTGATAGTCCCTTCCTCTGCCTGATAAAGCCCAAACAGCACGCTCATCAGCGTGGACTTGCCTGCGCCGTTTTCACCCAGAAGCGCGTGTATCTCTCCTTTTTTCAGCTGCAGAGTGATGTTGTCGTTGGCGATGATTCCAGGGAACTTTTTTGTGATATTGAGCATTTCAATAGCGTATGGTTCCAAGTTTCGCCCTCCTTCCGTTTTTCTGGTCCTGCGTCGTCTCCATTTTATCTGCGCATCGGGGACGAAAACCAAATATTGTCCTTATTATACTATAACAATGTCAATAAAGCAAAGATATTTTATAATATATTTATTCTCCCACCGCTCACTGCGCAAAAAACAGCCGCGGCAAAAGCCGCGGCTGCATAATATCCGGGTTTAATTACTTGATGGAGCCCTGATCGTTGACGGTGATGACGGTCGCGAAGTCGGAAGCCGTCTTGGTGATGTCGTTGGAGACAGTCAGCTCGCCATCGAACATTGCCTTGACGAGAGCCTTGTAGTCCTCAACAGTGAACTTGCCGTCCTCAAACTGAGTGGTCATCGGGATCTGGACATAGTTTGCCTCGGGATCATCGCCGGAAACAAGACCCAGAGTTGCGATCTTGCCAACGTACTCATCCCACTTGCCGTTGACAACGACGTCCTCAAGGGTGTCGTAAGTCGTGGGGTAGAGACCCTTCATTGCGGAGGTAACGGTCATGCCTTCGCCGTAAGCGGCGTCGATGATGCCGGACTGGTCGGTGTCAACGCCAATGACCTTGCCGTCTACCTTCTGGGCAGCCTCGCATGCGGAGGTGTAGATGCCGCCGCCGCAGGCAAAGACGATCTGAGTGCCGTCATTATACCAGGTGTCCATAACAGCGGTGATGTCGGCATCGCCGGAGAACTGACCGCCGTAGATGTAGTTGAGGGAGACGTCGGTCAGACCGAGCTCCTTCGCGGCAGCGTCAATGCCCTGAACATAGCCGTAGCCGTAGCGGATGACGGCGGGAACTGCCATGCCGCCGAGGAAGCCGAGCTTGGTGTAGCCGAGCTTAACGGCAGCGTAGCCTGCCATGTAGCCGCACAGCTCTTCCTGATAGATGGCGCAGTAGACATTGGACATGTCAACGTAGTCCTCAAGATTCCAGTTGTCGGGGTTGTAGTCGTAAGTCTCGCCGGCGTTGGCGACTGCGGTCTCAAGCAGGTCGCCCTTGGCAACGTCAAGCGCGATGAACTTGACATCGGGGAATTCGGGAGCCGCCTCGACGATAGCGCCGCCGAATGCGTAGCCGGGCATGACAATAACATTGTAGCCCTCGTCAGCTGCCTTTTCGATCATTGCAACGCGGTCTGCGGTGCTGTCTCCGGCGGGCTTGAAGTAGGTGAACTCAACGCCGTTGTCCTCGGAGAATGCCTTGCAGGCTTCATAGGTGGTCTGGTTGAAGGACTGGTCGGTAATGTCGCCGTAGTCGGTGATCATGGCGATCTTGTACTCGCCCTCGGCAGCCTCTTCAGCGGGAGCTGTTTCCTCCGCGGCAGGTGCAGCGTCAGCGGCGGCAGGAGCCTCGGTCGCGGCGGGAGCTGCGGACTGACCGCAGGCGCACAGGGCAAAGACCATGCACAGTGCAAGAACAAGTGCGAGAATCTTCTTCATGTTTTTTCCTCCATAAATATTTTCATTCTTCTGTATGGGGCGCTCTGACCCCGTACTGGCTCGATTATAGCAGACTCTTCCTATTAAATCAAGGGAAATGTATGCGTTTTTGCAAATTTTGCGTAAAGCCGGCGCTGTCCTTATTCTTTTGCCATTGCAACCGCCGTGTCAAGCGCGATCTCCATCATCTGGCGGAAGGAGGTCTGGCGCTGCTCTGCGGAGAGCGCCTCATCGCGGTAGATGTGGTCGGACACGGTGCATATTGCGAGAGCGCGCTTGCCGAGCGCGGCGGCGTTGGCATAAAGACCCGCCGCCTCCATCTCAACGGCGAGCACGCCCATGCTCTTCCACATGTCGTTCGCGCTGCCGTCCCTGGTGTAGAAATTGTCCGCAGAAAGGAGATTGCCCACCTTTGCGCCAACGCCGTGCTCTCTGGCGATGTTATATGCCGTGGTGAGCAGCTCAAAGTCCGCGATGGGCGCAAACGAGCCCTCGGGCACAAAGCTTTTTACATAATTGGAATTCGTGCATGCGCCCTGCGCCATGACAATATCCATCAGCTCAAGATCGTCCTGGAGTGCCCCAGCGGAGCCTATGCGGATAATGTTGTCCACATCGTAGAATTTGAAGAGCTCCCAGCTGTAAATGCCTATCGACGGTATGCCCATACCGGACGCCATGACCGTCACCTGCGTGTTTTTGTAGCTGCCTGTCCAGCCCTGGATGCCGCGGGCGTTGTTGACAAGCACCGGGTCGTAAAAATAATTTTCCGCGATGAATTTCGCGCGCAGGGGATCGCCGGGCATGAGCACGGTCTTTGCGATCTGCCCCGGGACGGCGGTATTATGCGGCGTTGTCATTTTTTGCATATGTATATCCTCCAATAATTATTTCCTGTGCAGACAATTATATTAGCAGAAATGGAAAAAGTCAAATTGAAACCCGGCGCGATATGTGTTATAGTATTGCAGATAGATACGAAAAAGATCGGATCTTACGAATTTGGGAGGCGCATGAGCTATGAGCAACGTTATGATCGTCGGCATCGCCGGGGGGACCGGCAGCGGCAAAACCACCATCACGAAAAAGCTGATGCAGCGTTTTGCGGGCGATGTGTCCGTCATCAACCACGACAATTACTATAAGGCGCACCACGATATGCCCTATGAGGAGCGCACCAGGCTCAACTACGACCATCCGGACGCTTTTGACACGGACATGCTTGTCGATGCGCTGCGCGAGCTTCGCGCAGGGCACGAGGTGCAGTGCCCCGTGTATGATTACTCCATCCACGACCGCACGGACAAGACCATCACTGTTCGCCCCGCGCGCGTCATCATTGTCGAGGGCATCCTCATTTTTCAGAGTCTTGAGC
Source organism: Clostridiales bacterium UBA5888 (assembly GCA_002431965.1). Classification (GTDB taxonomy): domain Bacteria; phylum Bacillota; class Clostridia; order Oscillospirales; family Oscillospiraceae; genus Limivicinus. The sequence continues at coordinate 11,081 of DJEW01000020.1, read as the reverse complement.
TGTGCGAGCAGATGGACATCAAGATCTACGTCGATACCGATGCCGATGTGCGCATCCTGCGCCGCATCATCCGCGACGTGCGCGACCGCGGGCGCAGTCTTGACAGCGTGATAAGCCAGTACCTCACAACGGTCAAGCCCATGCATGAGCAGTTTGTGGAGCCGTCGAAGCGCCGCGCGGACATCATCATTCCTGAGGGCGGGCACAATCAGGTCGCGCTTGAAATGGTGATGGAGCGCGTCCGCGCGCATCTTGAGAACTAGGGCGGCACGGAGGTTTGCATGGCAAAGCTATATTTTAAATACGGCGCTATGGGCTCGTCAAAGTCCGCGCAGGCGCTTATAACAAAATTCAATTATGAGGAGCTGCACATGACGGTGTGGCTTATAAAGCCCAGCGTCGATACGCGCGACGGCGCGGACATCGTCAGAAGCCGCATCGGTCTGTCGGCGCACGCGCAGATAATAACGCCCGGTCAGAACATCGCCGATGAATATCACAGGCTCGGCAGCTATGACGTCATTATCGCGGACGAGGCGCAGTTTTTCACTCCCGCGCAGATCGATCAGCTCCGCGCGCTCGTGGACGAGGACGACATACCCGTGCTGTGCTTCGGGCTGAGGACGGATTTTCTGACGCACCTTTTCCCCGGCTCGCAGAGGCTTCTTGAGCTGGCGGACTCGCTGACAGAGATAAAGACCGTATGCGCCTGCGGACGCAAAGCGACGGTCAACGCCCGCATTGACGAAGCGGGGCGCGTGATAACCCAGGGCGATCAGGTTTTTCTCGGCGGCAACGACAGCTACGTCGCCATGTGCCACAAATGCTGGATGGATAAAATAAAAGCGCAGCAGGAAAAATAAAAGAAACAAAAAAACCGCGGTGTGCCGAAGATTCGGTACACCGCGAAATTGTTCTGCCGCATTGTTATGCGCCTATTCTTTTATTTTCTTCTCGACGCCGTCGAGCCTTTCACCCCGTCAAGCTCGCCGGTGCTCGCCGCATACTGGCGCAGCAGCTCCTTCTGCGAGGAGGTAAGATTTTTCGGCACGGCGACGGTGACGGTGACGAACTGATCCCCGCGGCCCGAGCCGCGCAGGTACGGCACGCCCTTGCCGCGCAGGCGGAACGTTGCGCCGGGCTGCGTGCCCTCCGGTATGTTCATCTTCACCTTGCCGTCGAGCGTCGGCACTTCTATCTCCGCGCCGAGCGCCGCCTGGGTGAAGGATATGGGCTGGTCAAGCAGGACGGAATTGCCGTCGCGCTCAAAGCGCGCGTGCGGGCGCACAATGACGCTCACCAGCAAATCTCCCGCAGGACCGCCGTTCAGACCGGCGTTGCCCTTGCCGCGCTGGGATATTGCCTGCCCGTCGTCTATACCGGCGGGGATCTTCACCTTGATCCTGTGCTGGCGGCGTATCAGACCCTTGCCCTTGCACAGCTTGCACGGCTGGTGGATGATTTTGCCTGTGCCGTGGCACTTGGAGCATGCTTCGCTGGACTGCACCATGCCGAACGGTGTGCGCTGCGTGGTGCGGACCGAGCCCGTGCCCTTGCAGTCCGGGCATATCTCCGGCGTTGTGCCGGGCTCGCAGCCCGTGCCCTTGCAGTCCGGGCAGGTCTCGATGCGTCCCACGGTAACTTCCTTTTCGCATCCGAACGCCGCCTCCTCAAAGCTGATGCTGACGCTGGTGCGGATATTGTCGCCCTTGCGCGGGGCGTTGGGGTTGGCGCGCTGACCGCCCGCGCCGCCGAAGCCGCCGAAAATGTCGCCGAAGCTGCCGAATATATCGCCAAGATCGCCGAAGTCGCCAAAGCCGCTGAACCCGCTGAATCCGTCGGCGCCTCCGGCGCCGCCGAAGCCCGCGTTCGGGTCGAACGCCGCGTGACCGAACTGGTCATACTTCTTGCGCTTTTCCTCGTCGGAGAGCACCTCGTAGGCCTCGTTGACCTCCTTGAAGCGCTCCTCGCACTCCTTGTCGCCGGGGTGAAGGTCGGGGTGGTTCTCCTTTGCGGCTTTTCTGTAAGCCTTTTTTATGTCGTCGGCGGAGGCGTCCTTGCTGACGCCAAGCACCTCGTAATAATCACGTTTTTCTGCTGCCATATATACTCCGATCTCGCGTAGGAATACGCGCCATTGAGGCGGGGAAAACTCCTCGCCTCAATGCATGGAAATCCTGGAATGGATTACTTCTTGTCGTCGTCAACGACGGTGTAGTCCGCGTCGTAGTAATCCTGACCGCCGTTATTTGCGCCGCCCTCTGCGCCGCCTGCGGTCTGTCCTGCGCCGGCATCTGCGCCCTGTGCGCCGCCGTTCGCCTGATACATCTTCTCAGACACCTTGTAGAACGCCTGCGTCAGCTCCTCGGTCGCGGACTTGATCGCCGCAGTGTCGGTGCCGGTGAGTGCGCTCTTGAGCGCTGCAAGCTTTGCCTCAACGTCGCTCTTTTCGGAGGCGTCGAGCTTGTCGCCCATCTCGCCGAGGGTCTTCTCCGTCTGGTAGACCATCTGGTCGCCCTGGTTGCGCACATCGACCTCTTCCTTGCGCTTTGCATCCTCTGCCGCGTACTTCTCAGCATCCTTCACTGCCTTGTCAATGTCCTCCTTGGACATGTTGGAGGAAGCGGTGATGGTGATGTGCTGCTCCTTGCCGGTGCCGAGATCCTTCGCGGAGACGTTGACAATGCCGTTTGCGTCTATATCAAAGGTGACCTCGATCTGAGGCACGCCGCGGCGCGCCGGGGCGATGCCGTCCAGATGGAAGCGACCGAGGCTCTTGTTGTCGGCAGCCATTTCGCGCTCGCCCTGGAGCACGTTGACCTCAACGGAGGTCTGGTTGTCGGCAGCGGTGGAGAACACCTGGCTCTTTCTAGTCGGGATGGAGGTGTTGCGCTCAATGAGCTTTGTGCATACGCCGCCGAGCGTCTCAATGCCGAGAGACAGAGGCGTAACGTCTACAAGGACTATGCCCTCAACGTCGCCGGAGAGGACGCCGCCCTGAATTGCCGCGCCGATGGCGACGCATTCATCCGGGTTGATGCCCTTGAAGCCTTCCTTGCCGATAAGGGACTTGACCATTTCCTGCACGGCGGGGATACGGCTCGAACCGCCGACGAGCAGCACCTTGTTGATGTCGCTGGGCTTGAGTCCGGAGTCGGACAGAGCCTGCTTGACAGGACCGCTGGTCTTTTCGACGAGGTGATGGGTCAGCTCATTGAATTTTGCACGGGTGAGCGTGATGTCAAGATGCTTGGGTCCGGTTGCGTCGGCAGTGATATAAGGCAGGTTGATGGTGGAGGTGGTCACGCCGGAAAGCTCGACCTTTGCCTTCTCCGCCGCCTCACGCAGACGCTGCATTGCGACCTTGTCGGTGCTGAGGTCAACGCCGTCGCTCTTCTTGAATTCATCGACGAGGTACTTGGTGATGCACTCATCAAAGTCGTCGCCGCCGAGGCGGTTGTTGCCGGCAGTCGCCAGAACGTCGATAACGCCGTCGCCGATCTCAAGGATGGACACGTCGAACGTGCCGCCGCCGAGGTCGTAGACCATGATCTTCTGGTCTGCCTTTTCCTTGTCCAGACCGTATGCCAGTGCGGCCGCGGTCGGTTCGTTGATTATACGCTTGACCTCAAGCCCTGCGATCTTGCCCGCGTCCTTTGTCGCCTGACGCTGAGCGTCGGTGAAGTACGCCGGAACAGTGATGACAGCCTCGGTGACCGGCTGTCCGAGGTAAGCCTCGGCGTCAGCCTTGAGTTTTTGCAGGATCATCGCGGAGATCTCCTGCGGGGTGTAGGACTTGTTGTCTATGGTTACCTTGTAGTTTGAACCCATCTCGCGCTTGATGGAGGAGATGGTGCGGTCAGGGTTGGTGATTGCCTGACGCTTTGCGACCTGACCGACCATACGCTCGCCGGTCTTTGCAAACGCGACGACGGACGGAGTGGTGCGCGCGCCCTCAGCGTTGGGGATGACGACGGTTTCGCCGCCTTCCATAACGGCAACGCAGCTGTTGGTAGTACCAAGATCTATACCTATAATCTTACTCATTGTTTGTTCCTCCTGTATATGTGACTTGAAATATGCTAATTAAAATATATACTAAAACCGCTTCTGCGGTAATAGCCCTAAAAAAGATGCTCTGCTAATTTGCAACCTTGACCATCGCAAAGCGGATGACCTTATCGCCGAGCCTGAAGCCCTCCTGAAAGACCTCAACTATCTCGTTCTCGCCCTTTTCCTTATCCTCCACATGCATCACTGCATTGTGCAGCGCGGGGTCGAACTTTGCTCCGAGGCTTTCTATCCTTGTCACGCCGAGCTTCTCCATCGTGGAGTTGAACTGCGTCATAATCATTTCCACGCCTTTTTTGTATGCCTCATCCTCCGTGGGCGTATTGAGCGCACGGGCGAGGTTATCATAAACCGGCAGGAATTTCAGCAGCGTGTCTGCCTTTATGTCGCCGTAAAGGTTGTCCTTCTCCCTTTGGGAGCGGCGGCGGAAGTTGTCGTACTCGGCACACAGCCGCAGATATTTGTCGTTGAGCGCCGCCATCGCGGTGTCAATGACCTTTTCGGCTGCCTCCGTCTCTTTCTCTTCCTCGGTCTTTTCTTCTTTTTCCTTCTTTTCCTTCTTTGCGCCCTTCTTGTCGGTCTTGTCAGTTCCGGCATCTTTGGGCGCAGTCTCGCCGGATTTTATCTCCTCTGCATTGACGCCGTCCTTTATCTCTTCGGTGTTCTCCGCCTGAGCCGCGGTGTCCTTTGCTTTTTTATCTGTGCTCATTTGGTTCATCTCCCTTGATTATCAGTTTGTTGTGCAGTCCTTCCGGCGGCGCTTCGCCGCCTCCCAGTCTGCGTGAAAGACCTGCCGCAAGCGCGCTGAGCTTTGCCGCAAGCGCGGAATAGTCCATGCGCGTCGGTCCGACAATGCCGATGAGCCCGCGGGTATTATCACCCGCGTCATAGCTTGCCACCATAACGCTTGAGCCTTTCAGCTCCTCCGCCACGTTCTCCGGTCCTATCAGCACACGTATCTCATCGCTGTTCATCAGCTCCTCCTCATGCGGGAGGACATAGCCCCCGTTTGAGAGGTAATTCATCAGCGAATGCGCCTTGTCAGGGTCTCTGAACTCCGGCTGGCTGAGCAGCCTGTTTTCGCCGCTTATGAACGCCGACGGCTTATCTGCGTCCGTCAAGGTCTCCATGGCAAACGCCGCAATAACGGAGGTGATGCCCATGGTGTCGTCCGCCGCTCTCTCCGCAGCCTTTATAAGCACCGGGGTCATCTGCCCCGCGCTCACATTCGTGAAGCTTGCATTGAAAAGCACAGACAGCTTTTGCATCATGCTCTCTGTTACGGAGACCGGCAGATGGACAAGCTTGTTCTGAACGGTGTTGTTTGAAAGCATGAGCACAATGATGAACGTGTTTGCATCAACATAGATGATGTCAAAGCGCTTTATCGTCACCGCCGAGCGCGTTGTCAGCGCGAGCGCAGGGTAATCGGTCAGCTGCGAGGCGAGGCGCGAGACATTGTCGATCGTCACGTCCAGCTCCTGAAGCCTTGCGTTGAGACGGCGGTTGAGCTCCTCCGTCTCCTCCATGCTCATTCGCTGCTTTTCCATCAGCTCGTTGACGTACATCCTGTAGCCCATCGGAGTCGGAACACGTCCGGCAGATGTGTGCGGCTGCTCAAGATAGCCCATACTCACCAGCTCTGCCAGCTCGTTGCGTATCGTCGCCGACGAGCAGCCAAGTCCGGCATTCTCGGCAATTACCTTGCTGCCGACAGGCTCTGCAGTGCGGATGTATTCGTCCACAACTGCCGCAAGTATTTTCTTTTTTCTCTCGCTGACGGTCATTTCCTGCACACATTCTTTTCCGCAGTTTCGCTGCTTTAGCACTCCGGCGTCCGGACTGTTAGCACTCTCTGCTTTCAAGTGCTAATATATCACGCTGTCCGCCGGTTGTCAATAGTTTCGCCTGCACAGTTTTAAAAATTCACACTTTGTACATTATAAGACAGCGCCGCATAATCCGTCTGCGGCGCTGCCTTATGTTTTTCAGCATTTCTGTTTACAATACGTTCAATTTTTGATAGAATAGTTATTCAGTTGAGGCAGGAGGGCAGCGCCATGCTACAGGAGAATTTCAGCAAGGTATACGACAAATTCAAGCTCCAGTTTTACCGCAAGGTGTTCGAGCTGGTGCGGGAGAGAGACGGCTCGCTTTCGGCGATGGAGGCGTTTTCGCTGGAGGTCATTCAGATGCTCGGCACGCCCACCGTCGGGCAGTTTGCGGATTTTTTGAATATCTCCCAGTCAAATGCGACCTACAAGGTCAATAATCTCATCAAAAAAGGCTATATCGAGCGGCAGAATTCCCAGCTTGACAGGCGCGAGTACCACCTCGTTCTCTCTGAGAAGTACTATAAATATATAGGGCTGCTCAGCTCATATGAGCGCACCGTGACCGAGCGCATGATCGAGCGTTTCCCCCCAGAGGATATTGCAAAGTTCGACGAAATGCTGCGCATAGTGTCCGACGAACTTATGCCCGAATGCAGCAGGTGAACACCGCAAGAGCCATATAACAAATCAAATATCAAATATTATAATAAGTAAGAATGACAGCGCTGCATAATGCAGCAAGAGCAGTCGGTGAGAGAGTTTGTGTTCTGATAACGGTGCTTTTTGCGGAAATACTTCGTGTATTTCAAAAAAAGCGGCTAAATCAGAGCGCTAGTTATCCGTCAGATACCGCAGGCGTGTTGTGCAGCGCTGTCAAAAAAGAAAGGCGGCATATGAAAACATCATCAAGCGGCGGTCTGAAGCTCAACTACAGGCGCACTTTCCTCATCGGCTTCGCGTTCTTCGGCATTCTGCTTCTCTGGCAGGTGTATGACTCCTGGTGTCCCACATTCCTGACGGACATTTTTGCCCGGCGCATGTACGGCATCTCCTCTGCGGAGCTGAAGGCGGGCGACCCGGCAAAGATACTCGAGGTTCAGTGGCTCGTCGGCATCATCATGGCGTGCGATAACCTCGCCGCGCTTATTCTTCTGCCCATTTTCGGCAACCTCTCCGACAAGACCGTCACCCCTATCGGCAAGCGTATGCCGTATATCCTCACGGGCACGTTCGTCGCAGCTGTCGCGTTCCCGTTTATTCCGCTGTTCTTCCATTATAATAATATCGTTGGCATGGTCTGCATGATGGCGATCGTGCTGATATTCATGATGATGTACCGCAACCCAGCCGTGGCGCTCATGCCGGACATTACGCCCAAGCCTCTGCGCGCCAAGGCGAACGGCATCATCAACATCATGGGCTATCTCGGCGGCGCGTTCGCCACGGTGCTCGGCATCTTCCTCAAGCTCAGCGATTATATCAACGCTGCGGACGAGGCGCGCCGCGTGTGGATAATCGAGCTGCCGTTCATCATTGCCTCGGTGCTGATGGTCATTTCGGCGCTGGTGCTCTTCTTCACTATAAAGGAGAACAGGATCGCCGAGGAGATGAAGGACGAGATGGCGGAGGGCGAACGTCTTGCCGCCGTCGCCACCCCCATTGATGATGACAAGCCCATGTCCAAAGAAAACCGCAACATGCTGCTCGCCATCCTCGGCGCAGAGTTTTTGTGGTTCATGGCGGACAACGCCATCGGCACTTATATTGGCAACTACGTCATCTATTACCTCAACTCCTCCTCCAGCGCCACCATGGTGCTCACTATCGTCGGCGGTCTCGCAAGCGTGATCGGCTTTGCCATTGCCGGCGGCATTGCCGACAGGATAGGGCGCAAGTGGACGATCGCCTCCGGTCTCGCGCTGAGCTTTATCGGGCTTATCATCATGTGCTTCGTCGCGCCGACCGGCGTCGTCACCGGCGCGCACGGGGAGTATGCATTCCCCGCGCTGCTGTATGCTGTGTGGGCGATAAAGGGCTTCGGCATGGCGCTGGTGCACAACTGCTCGTTCCCGATGGTCGTGGAGCTGTGCTCGTCAAAGAAGATCGGCAGGTTCACCGGCTACTACTATACCGCCAGCATGTCCGCCCAGACGGTCACGCCGATTTTCCTCGGCTTTGTATTCGATGCGACCGGCGCATGGCGCGCCCTGCCGGTGTACGCCTCTGTGCTGATCCTCTGCTCGTTTGCGGTGTTCTCGCTGCTTGTGAAAAACATCAAGGCGCAGAAGGTTGAAAATGTCGTGGGTCTTGAAGCCCTCGGCGACGACGACTGATCTATAAAGATAAAGGAGCGCTGCACATAACAGCGCTCCTTTTGTTACACTTTTGAACTTTTATATAATTTTTCGCGGGAAATTGACTGCACCCACGATTCGGTGGTAAAATAAGCGCATGAGGTAATATGTTACCCAACACGTATATATGGAGGGAACAAAATGAAAGATTACTTTAAACGCGCAGCACACGCCGCGCTCCGCGGCGCGGTCATCGGTGCGGCAGCAGGCAGCGCCGCGCTCTTCCTTATCGCCCCAGGCTCGTCCACGAAACGCCAGAGAGCGCCCTTCATGGGCACGAACTGCGCCCACCGCGGTCTGCACAGCCGCGACAAGAGCGTCCCGGAAAATTCGCTGGAGGCGTTCCGTCTCGCCGCAGAGGCGGGCTATGGCATTGAGCTGGACGTACAGCTGTCCAAGGACGGTCAGGTCGTCGTGTTCCACGATGATACGCTTGACCGCGTGTGCGGCGTGCACGCGCGGGTGGACGAGCTGACGCTCAGCGAGCTGCGCGAGCTTCGTCTCTGCGGCACAGACCAGACCATCCCCCTCTTCACGGAGGTGCTGGACGTGGTGCGCTGCCGCAGCGCAATTATATGCGAGCTCAAGGACGGCAAGCGCAACCGCGAGCTGTGCGAAAAGACCTACGAGATCATATCCGACTACAGCGGCGACATCTGCATAGAGAGCTTCAACCCCTTGATCGTGGCATGGTTCAGATTTCACGCGAAGGATCTTCTGCGCGGACAGCTTGCCCAGCCGATGCGCCGCTACGACGCAGACACGGTCTCCGCCCCGACCGCCTATGCTCTCGGTCACACGCTTTTCAATTTCATCGCCCGCCCGCAGTTCATCGCCTACCGCATCGGCTTCCGTCCGCTCTCCGTCAGGCTGAGCGAGTACATGGGTGCAATGCGCGTGGGCTGGACGTCGCACGAGCCGCGCAACGAAGCCGGACGCGACACCGTTATTTTTGAGTTCTACAAGCCTAGGGTGAAGTTTAAATAATCGCCGGCGTATACCGTATTCGAATAAAAGCAGCACACCAATGGGTGTGCTGCTTCAGCTTGTCAAAAAAGTCCTCACAGGACTTTTTTGACCGCGCTTTCCGCCGAGCATTTTGAAAGCGTTCAAAATGCTGTTGCCGAAAGCCTTGATATACCAAGGCTTTCGACGGCGGTTTATCCGATTTGAGGCGGGTCTTGCCCCCTCAAGCTCCCCCACGGCTCAGTTATCTGACCTTAATGCTTTGTTTTTTGACGGTCTGAGCACACCAAATGGTGTGCTGCTTCTTATGACAGGGTCAGCTGATTTTGAGGAGAAAGCAAAAAAGCCAAATCGAAGCCCAACGAAGTTGGCTCGATTTGGAAAGAAAAACAACACCCTCGGTCAATCGAACGCCGCCTACGGCGCCTGATGACCTTTTGGTGTTGTTTTGACGTGGCAGGGTCAGCCAATTTTGAGGACAGATTTTGAAAAAAATTAATAGTGGTCAAGTATCTAGTGTCCCGTCAAGATTTATGCGCAAATTTATTTGCAGGCTCCGGCTGAGTGAAGTCAACCGGCAATAGAGGCATCGTCCAGAACTGCCTCCAAGTGCTTCATGTTCATGTATTTCTTGCTGCCCCACTGGGTACCTGCCACATGGCGGAGCCTCGCGCAGACCAGCATCAGGGCGGAGTTGCCGTCAGGGAATGTCCCCACCACGCGGGTTCGGCGGCGGATCTCCCGGTTCAGCCGCTCGATCACGTTGTTGGTGCGGATGCGCGTCCAGTGCTCGCTGGGAAAATCGCAGTAGGTCAGCGTTTCTTCAATGCCGTCCTCGACCTTCTTGG
>DJEW01000020.1:316-864 GCA_002431965.1 Clostridiales bacterium UBA5888 | reverse complement strand
GCCTTGAGCATTTTCGCCACAATTTTGGCCTTGGATTTGGGCACAACAGAGAAAACGTTGCGGTAGAAATGGACAACGCAGCGCTGGTATTTGGCGCCCGGGAATACTTCACCCACGGCCTCCAGCATTCCCATGCACTTGTCGCCGACGATGAGCTTCACGCCATCCAGCCCTCGCCCTCGGAGCCACTGGAAGAAGCTGACCCAGCTGGCCTTGTCCTCCTTCATGCCCTCGGCGGCTCCCAAAACCTCGCGAAAGCCATCCTCGTTCACGGCGATTGCCACTAAAATCGCCACATTTTCATACTCTCCGCCCCAGTTGCGGCGCAGGTAGATGCCGTCCACGTAGACGTATGGATAGCGCCCGCCCTGCAAGGGGCGGTTGCGCCAGTCCTCGATGTGAACGTAGGCTTTCTTGTTCAGTTCGCTGATGGTGGCGGGCGAAACCTTGCTGCCCCACAGTGCCTCGGTGATGTCCTCCACACGGCGCACGGAGACGCCTGCCAGATACATCTCAATGAGCGCCTCCTCCACGCTGCTCTCCCGGCG
>DJEW01000020.1:0-254 GCA_002431965.1 Clostridiales bacterium UBA5888 | reverse complement strand
CGATACCGCTCGATGATGGCGGTTTCGAAGGATACGCCCTTGAGCCGGGGGACGTGGAGCGTGACGCCGCCGGAGGTCGTGGTGAGGTTGCGGTCATAGTGGCCGCTGCGGTAGCCCTGACGGGCCTCGCTGCGCTCATAGCGAGCCGCCTGCGTCAGCGACTCCGCCTCCTTCTCCAGCAGCTCGTTCAGGGTTTCCTCCACGCTGCCGCGGACCAATTCCTTGATTTGGCCCTTGATTACTTCCTCGTTTAG
>DJEW01000007.1 GCA_002431965.1 Clostridiales bacterium UBA5888 | reverse complement strand
CACTGTTATCTTGTAGACAAGGCGGCAGCAACTTGCGCCGCTCCCGCCTTAAAATTATTTTGCTCTATTTTACATCACAATTCAGCGTTTACACAAAATTTGGGGTTGACCCTGAGTATACAATGCTGTATATTTTAATAAACGGGTTATTTGAGAGCAAGCGTCCCCTCGTGATTGAAATTCTGTCCTTCATAATCGCTGCATTAGTAAACAACGTTGTCATATATTTTTCTCAGGATAACGTTTGGATAAAAATTTGCACACTTGCTGTAACGATGACCATCTGGATGTTTTTCAGCTTTCGCGTCAGTTTCGTGAAATGCCTGTTTCCTGTGATCTTCTGGCTTGCCTATTTAACGATATGCGATAATTCAATGATTTCTCTCCTCGGCTCAATTATCGGAGACAGAATCACGCTCGTCTTGAATGATCCCGACTCGTACTACCTCGTCTCGCTTAGCATAAAAATATTTGAGTTATTCGGCATAACGACTCTGAATATATGGTTAAAACACCACTTTGAACATAATGCGGCATCGGTTTCGGACTGGCTTCGGGTATTGATTTTCCCTCTGACTACTATAGTCATATCGATTATGCTCCTGCGGATATTCTACTTATATCCGCTTGTCGCTCACGAGCTGCTGATATGCAACGCAGTCCTGCTCATTCTGGATGTAACATCAATTTTTATTCTGAATTATTTTGAGCAGCAGCGGAAGAAAGCAAAAGATCAGCTCATACTGCGCCGCAGCATGAAAGCCGCGCTCGAAAGCGTAGAGACATGGAAAAGAGCATACGAACAGCAGCGCAAGCAGACACATGACTTCAAAAATCTTCTGATCGTGCTGCGCGGCTTTGCTGAGCGCGAGACCTCGCGTTCGGAAATGATAGATTATATTGAAAGACTACAGCATTTTGATACTGCGAGCTCAACGATGATAAATACCCACCGAACCGCGGTCGATATTATTCTGAACCAGAAGCTTGCCGCAGCAGAAAGAGTCAATATTCATTTTATGCCGCAGTTGGACGACCTTTCAAATTTTCCCCTGCCCGATGATGAGCTTATAATCGTGCTGTCAAATCTGATCGACAACGCAATAGAAGCCTGTGAAAAAATTGAAGACGGCAGAGAGCGCTATATCAGGCTTAATATGAAGGTCGAACCGCAATCCGCATATCTGCGTATTGAGAACCCGACCGCCTCTCCGGTGGAGATAAGGAATAACCGCATTGTTACTACCAAGGCTAAAACCGCTGAACATGGCTACGGTATCCAAAATATAATCGCTGTGTTGGAAAGACATTCCGCATACTATTTGTTTGAGTACAACGAACGTGAACGCACATTGTCGTTCACATTACAACTGATGACGTAAGCACCGGGGACATAAGTTCCCCGCTGCTTACCCCTTTTTCACGGCAAAAAACCGGGTCTTACGACACTTTTTACACAAAGCCGTTTTTATGTGATAGCATTGCATCAGGTGAGAAATATGATTCATAACGCGGCAGTCAAACTCGCAAGAGCCTCCTGTGAAAGAGGCTGGATAGACGAAGAAAACTACGAGTGGTGTATATACGCACTCGAAAAAAGAATAAGTGTTTTGCTGTATATAGCAGTTGTGCTTCTATGGGCTGGTACATTCGGCCTCCTTATCGAAACCTCGTCTTTCCTCCTGCCGTTTTATCTCATAAGACGGCGCATAGGCGGGTGCCATGCCAGAAGTGCAGGTGTTTGCTTCACACTAAGTATTCTGTTAGTTGTATTCGTCAGTTTGTTTGTAGATGACATAGCTGCATATTTGCCGCAGACCATCTTGATTCTTGCTGACGCAGCAGCAGTAATTACCGGTTTGCTGATAAAGCCGGTTTATCCTCCGCAAGCACACTTCACATCTGCCGAGCAGCTTGCAAACAACCGCCGAAAAAATGTTCTGCTGTGCATTATCATTTTAGCGCAGTGTATAAGTTTATGCATTCACGACCTGCGCGTATTTACCGGCAGCTTTTGTGGTGTTTTATTTGCTGTGTTCACAGCAATAATTCATATAACAAAAAATAAAAAGGAGAATCAATCATGAAAAAATCTGCAAAAATCGCGTCCGGCTTCATAAAGCAGGTCACTATCTCGGAACGCTACGGATGGCCGCCTGTATGCTACGGCACACTTTATCAGCCGGAACGCCCGAACAAAATCGCCGCAAAGTCCACAGAGGAAATGAACGTCAAGAAGAAGTAAATACGCGCAAATTAAAGTTAAAGAGCCACGTTCTTATCATTCCCGCAAAGCAAAAATGACGAAATATGTTTGCGGCAAAATTAGCCTAACTGTATTTTGTAATAAAATACTATTATTCACGCAAGGCGCCAGCGCGGATAATTGTAAAAATTAAAAAGAAAAGATTTAAAAGCAATAAAAAAAGACTTGTAGCAATGCTCCTCGTTCTTGTCATGGCCGTGTGTGTATTTCCCGTCTGTGCTTTTGCTGACTATGATCAGCCTCAGACCCATGCAGCATCCGCTGTAAGCAAGCCTGCGCAGACTCTGTGGTTTAAGGATTCTAAAGGTAGTGTCTACTATGTCTATTCGGGTACCGTTGTTTCTAAGGGAAGCAGCCATACCGGGTACGTTCTTGTAATTCAGGAAGTTTTGTATCGCCTTTCCGTGGCAAAAGGAAATGGCAACTTCAACCCCAATGGAATCGATGGCACATTCGGTGAAGGGACAAGGCTGGCTGTCGTTTGTTTTTAGGTAGCCTACATCAGTGCAAATGATGCAGATGGTGCTGTTGGGCCTACCACATGGTGGTATCTGCACAATAGATGGGTATACGATCTTAAATCTACGTCCCTGACTAGTGTAAAACAGTAACTTCAAGAAGGAGGAATCGCTGGTATGAGAAGAGTGTCAATTGTAATTCTAATCATTTGCCTGCTGCTTACCTCGGGCTGCGCCGGAAATAATTCCGGCGCAGTTTCCGATAAAGTAACGAGTGTTAAAGACATTACTATGACTTCGGTCGAGCAGGCTTATGCCGTTGAAGAAATTGATTTTCCTCAAGAACTATGGTTCAGCAGCGGCAACATAGTGACAAACGGTGGAAAAATATACCTCTTGGGTAGCCTTTCGGATAAGTGCTTTCTATACAGCATGGATGCCGATGGGACAAATGCGAAGCTGCTTGCTTCGTGTGATGACGGGAATGAATTCTGGTATTCCTGCTGTGCAGACGGAGATATGATATATCTCTATGACAGCTATAACCATCGTCTTGTCAATTATAATACTGTCGGAGAGAAACTGGGTTATATTACATTGCCCGATGATATAGTAGCAGATAAAACCGCAGCGGCAAACGGGAAAGTATACACTTTGGGAAACGGAAAGCTTACCTGCTTAAAGATAAGCGGAGAGACGGCGGAGGCAGATTTCGCACTCAAGGTTTCCGAACCGGCAAGTCTTGCCGTGAATAAAGACGGGAAAATAATTGCTGCATGGCAGAACGCTGATGGCCAAGTTATCAGTATGCTTGACGAGGAAAATAAACGCTGGGGAGCAGCGCATTCTCTTGATGCCGATTGTACCATTATCGGTACGGGCTCTGAGTGGGAGCTCTATCTGAGAATCGGCAATGCGCTCTACGGATACGACTTTGATTCTGCGTCTGTAGAGAAGCTGCTGACTTTTTCCGACATCGGTATGCTGAGCAATGGCATGATATGTGAAATAGGTGCCGGGAGCTTACTATATACAGGAGCCTCCGGAAATAAAGCTTCAAAACCCGTTATAATAAAGCCTGTGGCCACAGCAGGCGAGAATGTTACCTTGACATTGGCGACGCTGGGTCAATTACATCCTGCTATCGAAGAAGCGATACTGGCATGGAATCAGCGTCACCCTGATATGCACGTGGAGCTCCGGGACTATTCGTCGTATAATACAGCCTCTGATCTCCGCGGCGGAGAATATAAATTGATCGCAGATATAGCAGCAGGAAACGGGCCGGACATCTTCAATTTATCTGATTTCGGCACGCCAATGAACGCATCTTTGCTTGCCCGCAGAAAGCTGCTGGAAAATCTGTACCCATTTATTGAGCATGACAGCGAACTGTCAAAAGACGACTTCCTTTCCGGTCCATTGCGTAGCCTTGAAATAAACAACGAATTATGCCAAATTACACCGTACTTTCTCCTTTTGACCACCACAGCGCCATCAAGCGATGTGGGGAACTCAGAAAATTGCGGCTACAGTTCGTTAGAAAAAATTGTTGCGGAGAGCGATTATTATCAATATCTGTTTGATAATATGTACACACGCGATGATTGGCTGGAAATCATGGTTGCAGCATCGGGCAATAAGCTTGTAGATTGGTCAAATGCAAAGTGTCACTTTGACTCAGAATATTTTTTGCGTCTTCTTGAGATAGCCCAGACACGGCCGACAGAGGTAGAATTGGCAGGGGGCAGTGTGACGGACCTCGTCCAGAACTCCCATTCTCTGCTGTATATGCAGACTTTCCGCGATGTATGGGAATCGGGTATCGTTGCGGATATATACGGAGCAGATAATTATACCTTTGTCGGGATCCCGGAAGTAGGAAATGTTATTGTTCCAGAATTGAGCCTGGGTATGTCTGCTCAGTCCGCACACAAAGAACAGTGCTGGCAATTTATGAGAGAGTTTCTGCTGAAAGACAGCCCCTACATCTCGGGTATTCCGCTTCGCAGAGATGGTGCAAAACAGCAAATGGCAAACGAGCTTGAAGCAATGAAAGAATATCCTGAGGAACACCCCGGACGGGCAGAGGCGATGGAGGATTTTCTCGTCGTTCTGGAAAATGCCGGCACACTGTATCAAAGCGATGCCTCGCTTTGGAGTATCATCAGCGAAGAGGTAAACAAGTTCTACGCAGGACGGAGTACCGCAGAGGAGACTGCGCAGGCAGTCCAAAGCAGAGCAAGCATTTATCTTGCCGAACAGTCCAGTTGACGTTCTGTTCATTTCACATGATTCAAACAATAGCTTTATTCAATCAAGCAAGAACCTCCCCGCCTCAAACAGGTTGGGAGGTTCTTGCTGCACAGATGCATCTTCGACAAAATGCAACGTGTAACGTGTAATATGTAGATTTATAGTTCAACACAAAAGGATGCATCCAACTGAATAGGGCGAGCAGATACATTCCGCATATGCGCAGCCGGGCAATGGGTGCGCCGGGATCGTCAGAAAACTGGCAGAGCGAACAGCACCATCGTTGCAAGCAGCATTTGGCAGGGCTGTCGCCCATGAAGCGTATGCAGAGATTATGATACTTGCGCTGGCTGCACGTCACAGAGTAGAGCGCCCCGCCATGAGCATGAAGGAAGGCACGTTAATCCTATGGAGCGGCTTAGCCCACCGCCGTCTGTTTCTGCCTTTGAAAAACACTTCGTGATATATCAAGGACAACACTGCCATCGTCATGAAGGTAACGCTCAAAGACTGAATTCAAAATACCAGACCCTTCGAAGGCACCTGCCAGCTGCCATTCACAGACAGCAAGCCCTTTCGGCTGCTTGAACGCTGCTTGAACAATTTTTACTTAAAAATATTGTCTAACTTTTTGGGGTCACTTCAAAGATCAAACCGGGCGTTTCAGCTCTTCATATGTATTATTCAATTCAATGATCGGATTTCAGCCCGGCGCCGCACATGGTTATGAGACTGTCAGGCGTTCTGCCGTAAGCGGCGCAGTATTTCTTATACGCCGCATAGTTCCCGGCTGTGGTATGCTCGCAGTATACGCCGCGGCGCGCAAGTTCGGCACGGGCTGGGAGAATCTCCTTTTCCGGGATCATGACGACCTTCATATCGTACTCATATATCTTCTCCAATATCTCCGCGCCGCGCATGGGCTTGCCGATGGCTATACCCTCAGCCAGTGTCGGTGCGGGCGTAACGTCTGCCGCGGCGTGCAGTCCGCGCTCCGCCGCGATGGCGATGGGCGCACAGGACTCGCTCTGAACCGCAATGATATTTGGCATTTTCCCAATCACGCCGCTTTTAAGCAAATGCTCAAGCGCGAGCACCGCGCCGAGGAAGAGCGTGCCGTTGCCGACGGGGATGAATATATTCTCTGGAATACGGTGCAGCTGCTCATAGACCTCATAAATATAAGTCTTTGTTCCCTCATAGAAGAATGGGTTATAGACGTGGTTGGCGTAGTATTTCCCCTCCTCGGTCACACGCGCGCGGCACACGTCGGCGCAGTGGTCTCTCGACCCGGGAACGATGTTCACATGCGCGCCGTGCGCGCGTATCATGTCGATCTTCTTATGTGACGTACCCTCCGGAACAAATATCTCGCAGGCAATGCCCACCCTGCCGCAATAGGCGGCGACGCTGTTGCCCGCGTTGCCGCTGGAATCCTGCACAACGGAATCCACGCCTATTGCCTTGCAATGCGCGATGAGCACCGCCGCACCGCGGTCTTTAAAAGACAGCGTTGGCATAAAATAGTCCATTTTCAGCATGAGATCGTCGTCAAAGCGCACAACGGGGGTCATGCCCTCGCCCATTGTCACCTGCCGCCATGTATCGCCCACAAGCGGCATAAACGCGCGGTAACGGAAAATGCTCCACTCATCCCGGTCTATGAGCGCCTCATCAAATGCGGGCGGGTCATAGCTTAGCTTCCACAAGCCGCCGCATTCGCATTTTTCCGACAGCGTCGTTACATCCGCGGTTTTACCGCATCTTGAACAGATATACTGAGCTTTCATAGAATACCTCCAAAATCTTTATATTATCATTGTTCCTGCCTATACCCGAAATTGCAGAAAATTATAGACGCATACGCACATAATGGCGATGAGCGGCCTGACAAAGAGTTTATCCACGACGGGCTTTATTATCACGCCGCCGCCAATGCCGCAGATACAGCCTATAACCGAGGCGAAAAAGGCAGCAAGAATGAAAACTATATGCGCCATTTGAAAACGTCCTTTCGTTTGCTCCGGGCAATTCTAGCATAATTTCAGGTGCAATACAAGAAAAAACGAAAAGGTCTGCCGCCTGTTTTGCACAGGTGGCAGGTGCCTTCGAAGGGTCTGGTATTTTGAATTCAGTCTTTGAGCGGGAACACTTCAAGTCATAGGCAGGGTCAAATTTTCTATTCATCGGGGTTCGTCCGCCTGAACCGCTTTTTGCGGTTTGAAGCGCCGAGAGTTTCAAGATAGAGCGTCATGCGCGTGACCTCCCGCTCGTTTTCAGGTGTAATCTTCATGACGACGGATGTGTTATCCTTGAGGTACACCGCTGCAAAGCTGCGGCGCTTCTCCGCGCCGCAGACGGATGCAAGCGGGATTTGATTATAAAACGTATCACCGGAAAAGACGAGCTTTTCATCCGTGACATCAACAGCGCAGTGCACCGAGGTAAGACCGCCGAAGAGGGAGTGCGTATTGCGCTTTGCAACCTGGCAGATAAACGGTGTGAACGCAAAAATCACAGGATAGAGCAGGATAATGACGACAAAAACGGTAAATGTCGTGAACATAGCGCCCGCGATATGCCCGGCAATGATATTATACACAAGGAATGCCGCCGCAGCCAGCTTTGTGGTCATCATGATGTCATACGGCACGGCGGTGGAATACGCAAGGCGTGCAGCGCGGACATAATCGCGCGCAAATTCATCCGCGGTATAGTCAAAATCTGCGGAGTACGCCGTTTTTTCCGGACGCTTTCGCGCAGTCTCGGCATAGCCGGAGAGTATGCTGGCACGCTTGGCGGCGGCAAGCGCCGCTCCAAACTCCCGCCGACCGTCGTCCGATGAAAAAGCCGAAATGGGGATGAGCAGCTGGTGCACGTCCTTACCGCGACAAAAGCTCAAAACGAGCATTCCGCCAACGAGCTGCGCGCCGCCGTAGTACGCGCAGTCGTACTTCAGATCGATCTTGCCGCATTGAAGACGCACCACCTCTTCCTTCAGGGACAGATGCTGCCGCCCCCAGAACTCCTCGCTTATCTTCCCCTTATCCATTGAGCGGCGGAGCTGGGACCTTGCGCGAAGCTCAACACTGCACTGATAGAACACCTGCGCCAGGCAGATGAGCGCGGAGATGGCGATGAGCGCGGCGCGCGTGCCGCCGGTGATGTCGAGGCGGACGATGTTCCACGCGACAAGCGCCGCCTGTCCCACCGTCATAAAAAGAAAGATGAGAAGATTTGCGATGCTGCGCTGTCTCATGCGCAGAAAGCCCTTTATCGCGTCGAGATATTCTTCCCTTGTTATCTTGAAAAAAAAGTCCATACGCAAACCCTCTCACCTTTTTATCACTTTATGCCAAGCTTTTTGTATATCTCGCCGCGGTTTTCCTCGGCGCGGTCGCCGATGCTCTCATAAATGCTGTTGCCGTGCGCGTCCATGGAGACAAACATGGGTCCGTAATTCGTGACGTTCAGCTTCAAAAGCGTGTCCGCCCAGCTTCTGCACGTCTCCGGCCAGTATTCGCGCTCGAGCCGGTCGACCTTGCAGGTATATATCGCGGAGCAGCCGCCCACGAGCGCAAGATACACGCACCCGCATTCGCGCATCGCGTCGAGCGTATTCTTGTCCATGCCGCCCTTGCCGAGCACCGCGCGCACGCCGGTCTTGCGGATGAAATCCGGCGTGTAGTGGTTGAACTTTGAGCTTGTGGTGGTGCCGATGGCGCGGAAGTCATACGTTCCGTCCTCCATGCGGCGGAAAATCGTGCCGGTGTTGTATATCGCCGCGCCCTCAAGCTCCATAGGCGGCTTCTCCCCGGCATCTATCATGTCCATGATGCGGGTGAAATGATCCGCGTACATCATGGTGTAAAGGTCGCCGGAGATGTAGACGACGTCGTCGATCTCAAGCGCTTCAATGTCCTCTTTCTTCAAAGGGGTCGTAAGATAAACTGTTTTAGCCATACTGCACCTCACGCTCCGACCTGTTCAACGCGCCCGTCGGGATAGACGCGGCACACCGCCTTGCGCCCCGGCCAGCAGTTGATGTTGACCGCCACGGGCAGCCACGGCTTGTGCGAGCCGGAGGTCTCGATATTCACGCCGAGCACCGTCGTGTCCCCGCCGACGCCCATCGCGCCGATCTTGCTCATATTCAGCGCCTCGCACAGCTCCTTTTCGAGCGCGGCGAGATCGGGGCGCGGATTCGGGCGGTCTATCGGGCGGCAGGACGCCACAGTGGCAAGGCGGGCGACCTCCTCAAGAGGACCGCCTATGCCCACGCCGACGATGAGCGGCGGGCAGGGATTCGATCCTGCGCGCAGGACGGAGTCGACCACGAACTTCTTCACGCCCGCGACGCCCGCAGACGGCGGCATGAACGTAAGCGTGCCCCAATAGCCGGAGCCTGCCCCCTTGGGCATTGCCTTTATCTCCATATACTCCAGCCCCTCCTCAAGCTCAACATGGATGAGAGGGACGTTGACGCCGGTGTTGTCGCAGCGATCCTCGCGCGTGAGCGGGTCGACGACCATGGGGCGCATGGGGAATTCCCCCATGGTCAGCTCATGCAGCGCCTCATCAAAGGCGGCGCGGAGGCTGTCTTTATACGGGAAGCCGAGGGAGGTCCTGATGAAAAACGTGGGGACGCCAGTGTCCTGACAGATGACCGTGTGGTTATTTGTGGCAGTGACGGCGTTTTCGATGATGATGTCGAGATACTTCTGGGCGCGGGGGCTGGTCTCTACCTCGCGCGCGTGGCGAAGCGCGTTGAGCACGTCGGGCTGTATCTCGGTGAGAGAACGAATCCAGACGGCTTTTATCGCGCTTTTGAGTTGTTCTTTTGAAAGCTCGCTCATTGGGTGATTACCTCATTTAGTTTATAATAATACATTTCAAATGGTTAATATACAGGCAAAATAAAAACAAACCGAGGCGGACAGCAGTCTCGTCTCGGTTGGATGGCGGCTTGAGACCGTCCGGTTTATGCACCCCGCGCGTTTCAGCACTCCTCAGACGAGGAGGACTGAAACTGAGGGGTTTAAGGAGGGAAAAACTGCACTCAAGCGTCCTTTACAGTCTTTTTCTTTCCGGGAAGCACATCGCGGAAAGCGACGAAGAGGATAGACGCGAGCGAGATAAGGAGAAAGACAAGGCAGATGGGCTTCTGCACGAAAATGGAGTAGCTGCCGTTGGAGATGACCATTGCGCGGCGGAAGTTCGTCTCAACAGTAGAGCCGAGGATTATGCCGAGCAGACACGGGGCGGCGGGAATGTCACCAAGCGTGAAGAGGAAGCCGATGATACCCATGACAACGGCGGTGCCGACATCGAATATCTTGTTGCCGGAGGCAAAGGAGCCGATGAAGCACAGCAGCATGACACAGGGCAGGAGCACGTCGTTGGGTATCTTGATGACGTGCATGAAAAGTCTCGTTCCTGCAAGACCGAGGATTATCATGAACACATTGCAGATAAGCAGCATGGTGTAAATGCCGGTGATGACCTCGGGGTTGTTCTGGAAGAGCATGGGTCCGGGAGTGAGTCCCTGAATGGTGAGCGCGCCCATGAGGACGGCGGTGATTGTGTCGCCGGGGATGCCGAGAGTGAGCAGCGGGACAAGCGCGCCGCCCGTGACGCCGTTGTTGGCGGTCTCAGCAGCGAAGAGACCTTCATACGCGCCCTCGCCGAACATCTCGGGGTGCTTGGAGGCACGGCGCGCCTCGTTATAGGCAAGGAACGCCGCGATGCCGCCGCCGGTGGCGGGGACAATGCCGACGAACGTGCCGATAGCCGCAGAGCGGAACATGTTCGGGATGTTGTGCTTGACCTCGGAGAACGGGACAAGCTTGCTGGAGACGACCGTGTCCTCCATCTTTACATGGTTGACAGAGTCAACAGCCTTGACAATGACCTCGGTAATAGCGAAAAGTCCGATAAGTGCGGAGACTGTCTGAATGCCGCCGAGCATGCTCTTGGTGTAGGCAAAGCGGCTCATGCCGCCGATCTGGTCAACGCCGATGGTGCTGATCATGAGACCGACGCCGCAGGCGAAGAGACCCTTGGAAATGCTCTTGGCGCAGAAGCTGGCAACCATGCTGAGACCGAAGATGCCTATCGCGAAATACTCGGCAGGACCGAACGCGAGGGCGACCTTTGCGATCTGACCGGCAAGGCAGATGAGCACGATGTTGGAGAAGATGCCGCCGAAGCCGGAAGCGATGCAAGCGGTGGAAAGCGCCTCGGACGCTCTGCCGGAGCGCGCGAGAGGATAACCGTCCAGCACGGTGGCGACAGCCTGAGGAGTGCCGGGCGTGCGGATGAGGATAGCCGCGATAGAGCCGCCGTAGGTGCCGCCGACGTAGATGCCAAGCAGCAGAGCGAAGGAGGGCAGCATATCCATGCCGAACGTGACAGGCAGCAGGAGCGCCACGCCCATGGTGGGCGTGAGACCGGGCAGCGCGCCGATGACGATACCGGCGGCAACACCGAGCATACAGATGAGTATGTTGGTGAAAGTGAGAATACTGGCTAGATCCATATTACACTATACCGCCTTTCTTAAAGCATGAATTGCAGGATACCGGCGGGAAGCGCGGTCTGCATAAGGTAGTAGAACACAAGGTAAAGGATTATGGGGAGAACTATGCTGATGGGTATCATCAGCTTCCACTTTCTGTTGCCGAAGATAAGCATCATGAGGAAAACAGCGATGATGGAAGAGACGATGTAGCCCAGCGGCTTGAAGAGCAGCGCGTAGGCAATGATGTTGAGTATTGCGAGCAGCCCGCGGATGTAGCCCTTCTTCTGGTCGGGCGTAAGAGGCTCGGCATACTTGGGCTTGACGATCGCCTCGATGAGCATGATGACGGACATGGCGACCATCATCACGGAAACGACCGTCGGGAAGAACGAAGCGGAGACCTGCATATAGTCCGCCTGCAGCTTGGGGTAGGTGCGGGAGCAGACAAGGCAGACAACGGAGAGAATGAGGCAGGGAATCGCACAGAGCAGCCCCTTATTCAAGTCTCTCGCCTTCTTTTCGTTGGTGGAATTTACTTCAGGCATATTTATTTCCTTTCGCTAAAGGATTGCGCGAAGTCAAATATAATCATATACTCGGCTTCGCGCAAAACAGCTTGCTATTTACTGTTGGAATTACTCGCTTAGTGCGCCGCCGGCAACAAGAGCGTCCTTGATGATGGTGCGGTAGTTGTTGGCAGTCTCAACGGTCGCGGCATAATCCTCAAACTGAACCTCAATGCCGAGGTCAGCAAGGCTGGACTGGAGAGCCTCGTCCTCAAGGACAGCGCCGATCTGCTCGCTGATGTACTGGGCGAGTGCGGGATCCATGCCGTTGCCGCCCCAGATGGAGTACCAGGTGTTGTAATCGCTGACACCCTCGTAGGCGGAGAGCAGAGGAGCATCAGGTGCGAAATCGGAGGGAGCGGAGAGACCGACAAGGATCATATCGCCGGACGCAATGTACTGCTGTGCGCCGGAGAGAGGAACGATCATAGCGTCGACATGGCTGCCGAGGACTTCGGTGACGCAGGTGGCGGTGCCGTCGGTGGAGACGCTGGTCGCCTCAACGCCGAGAGCGGAGAACGCATTCAGCGCGGCAAGGTGCGCGGAGGTGAACTGACCGGGGATGGCGTAGGTGAGCTTGCCGGGGTTAGCCTGAGCATAGGCGATGAGGTCGTCCATGTTGTTGATGCCGAGGGCGTTGTCCTTCTTCACGCACAGAGCGCAGGGGGAAACACCGACGACCGCGATGGGCGTGCCCGCCTCGTCAAGCTCATAGGTGGTGTTGCCCATGAGAACCTGAGTGATGGGGGAACCCGGCTGGTCGAACATGAGGGTGTAGCCGTCGCCGTCGTTGGCAAGCAACTCAGTACGGCCGACAACACCGGAGCCGCCGGCGAGGTTGTTGACGACGAAGTTTGCGCCGAGCTTATTGGACAGAGCGTCAGCAAGGACGCGGGCCGCAAGGTCGGTGTCGCCGCCGGCACCATAGCCGACGATGATGGTGACGGTCTTCTTGGGCCAATCAATGGCGGAGGTTGCAGTATCATCAGCAGCAGCGCCGTCAGCTGCGGGTGCAGTGGTTGCCGCAGGAGCGGCGGAAGAGCCGCAGGCTGCGAGTGCCAGCACCATGCACAAGGCAAGCACCAGCGTGAGGACCTTGGAAATCTTCTTCATGTGTCTTCTCCTTTTATGATTTATAATTGTATTCTAATCGACCTTCATTTTCAATCGGTCATATAGACAAGGAATTGGTTCATCCCGGTCATTCCCGGTTTCGTTTTTGTAGCTTGTGACTATATTAAAACATTTTCGTCATACATTTATCAAGTGGATTATATCGAACATATTTATCGAAATGTTCGATATTATATTTTTGCACACGGATTAAAACAAAATATGTCGAATATTCAAAATTTTTTTACAAAAGCGAGAAATAGGGAGGAAATGGAGCACGTTTTTCACCTCATACTGCCGGTATCCACAAAGCGCTGATGCCAGCTGAGCGCTTTTGAGAGTACATGCGGCGTTTGACCGCCAGAGGTCTTGCACGCCTCGTCAAAGTATTCCCGAAGCTGCGGACGATAATCCGGATGTGCGCAGTTTTCGGTGATAAGCCTTGCGCGCTCGCGCGGGGTCTTCCAACGCAGGTCGGCGATACCATACTCGGTGACAATAACGTCAACGTCATGCTCTGTATGGTCGACATGGCTGACCATAGGCACAACACAGGATATTGCGCCGCCCTTGGCAAGCGAGCCCGTGGCAAAGATCGTCAACCCTGCATTGCGGGCAAAGTCGCCGCTGCCTCCGATGCCGTTCATGATCTTTGTGCCCATGACGTGGGTGGAGTTGACGTTGCCGTAAATATCGACCTCAATGGGCGTGTTCATGGCGATGAGCTGCATCCGGCGGACGACCTCAGGATTATTTGCGATCTCCTGTGGGCGGATGACAATATGCTTTTTGTAAAAATCGATATTTTCGTACAGCTCGCGCTGCATCAATTCGGAGAGCGAGAGCGCCGTTGCCGAGCCGGAGATAATAACGCCCTTTTTCACAAGCTCAAAGGCGCTGTCCTGCATGACCTCGGTGTACATGCTCAGCCCTGTGAAGTCCTTTTCCAATCCCGCGAGCACGGCGTTTGCAACGTTGCCCACGCCTGACTGTATCGGGCGGAGGTTCTTTGGCTGGCGTCCGGCAACAATCTCCGCTTTGAGGAAAGCGACAATGTTCTCCGACAGGGCAAGGGATACGTTATCCGGGTCTTTGAAACTGGGGTACGAGCCGGAATCATTTGTCAGCACAACGGCGGCGATCTTCTCCATAGGGCAGGGTATATACGGTGTGCCTATCCTGTCGGCTGCGCCGGTGATGGGAATAGGGCTGCCGCCGGCGGTATAGATGTCGTGCATGCCGTAGAGCGCGCCGGGGATGGTCTCGTTAAGCTCCACGATGACCTTGTCCGCATTGCGCACAAAGGCATCCGCCGCGCCGACGGATGCAGGTGGGATGAGTCCTCTATCCGTGATGCCGGAGCACTCGACGATTGCAAAGTCCACATGAGGACCTACGCCGTGGTCGAGCATGACAGGCAGGTGGCTGAGATGGAAGTCGTTATAACCAATCTCCCCCGCGTTCACGCCCGCGCGTACGGATTTGTTGCTCTGGTAGGGCGTGCGGTACTTCATCAGCCCTGCGCGGGCAAGTGCACCGTCGAGCGAATCATCCACGGACGCGCCGGTGAGGACGCTCATGTTCTTCGCCTTGCCGAGTTTTGCAATGGCGGCAGGAATAACGCGGGGATTGCCTACGAGCGTGAAGCCGGAAAAGCCCACGCACATATTTTCTCCGATGAGCGCTGCGGCGTCCTCCGCGGACATGACGCGCGTTCTGAGTTTATCGGGTATATATTTCATATTCTTTTTCTCCCCTATACTCACCAGAGTATCGCCATGAACTGCGCACCGAGCACCATGCACACGAGGGCGAACGGATAAGTCGCCGCGTAAGACGCCGCAACGTCCTCGCTGCCGCAGAGTGAAATGAGCGCGCCGAGCGCAGGGGTGGATGTCATGCCGCCGCAGACAGAGCCGAGCGTTGTGAGTGTGTCAAGCTTGAAAGCGAGTTTTGCCAACAGACACGCGAGCAGCATCGGCAGCAGCGTTATCACAACGCCGAGAAGGAAGAGCTTCACGCCCTGCTCCTGCAAAACCTCAACGAAGCCTGCGCCTGCTTCTGTGCCCGCGCCGAGAAGAAACAGCACCAGTCCCAGCTCGCGCATGACCTTGAGCGTACCGGAGGGTGATGTGAGCGAGAGCTTGCCTATATGCCCGAAATGACCGATGATGAGACCGATAAAGAGCGGACCGCCCGCCGTGCCGAGGGAAAAACTCATCCCGCCGGGGAGAGGTATCTCCAGCAGTCCAAGCATGATGCCGAAGACCGTGACGAATGCGATGGGTAGAATGCCGAACGGTTCGAGCAGCTTAAAGCGGTTGGTATCGGTTAGATCGGTACCGCTCCCCTCCTCCGCATCGCCGATGTCGGCGTTGTGGAGACTGTCGTGCAGTTTCTTTGTCGCTTCCTCAATGTTGCACTTGACAAACTTGGGGAAGAGCTGGACGAAAAGCACCACGCCCACTACGCCGAACGGATACGCAATGCCGTAGCCAACAGATGAAAGGGACTTGATATTCTCCCCGTTTGCGGCAATGGCAGCGTTCGTCGCCTCCGTCGCCGCGGCGAGACCGGGGGTGGAGGTCAGCGCGCCGGTGAAGATGCCGATGGCGAGGTCAAAGCGGATATTCATCAGCTTTGCCAACAGCATGGTTATTCCTCCGCCGCACACAACGATGAAAATACCGAGGGTAAGAAAAGCGTAAACTCCTTTTTTGAAATTGCGGAAGAACACCGGACCTGCAATCATGCCGACAGTGCCGACGAAGAGTGCGAGTCCGAAATTTTTCACGATGGCAGGTATCTCAACGCCGAAGTGCCCGAACACGAGCGCAACGATGAGTATGCCGGACGTACCGAGCGACAGCCCTTTTACCGACACAGAGCCGAGAAAATACCCCAACGTGATTATAAGAAAAATTGCAAGCAGACCGTTCATATACAGCTCCTATTTTACTTATTATTCCATTTTGAATTTTAAATTAAACACCGCCGGGAACAAACGCTCCCGGCGGCGTCGGTTTTTATCCGCTGCCTAAAACCGCGATCACTTGTTCTCTCTGTAAGGAGCGAACTGTGCAACTGTGGATTTCAGGCTCTTAGCAAACAGGGCTGCATCAGAGCTGTACATGATATAGCGCGCGCCGTGCTGGATGTACATATCCATATCGGTCGAACCGCAGGCGATGCCGCCCGCCTTTCCATACTTCTCAGCAGTCTCGATGACCTTGAGGGCGATCTCGACCACGCGAGGGTCTTTGGACTTGCCGGGGATGCCAAGAGACTGGCTCATGTCGGCAGGACCGACGAACACCACGTCTATCTCGGGTATCTGGCAGATTTCCTCGACCTTGTCCGCCATTTCCTTGTTCTCTATGTGCACAACGACAAGGCTTTTCTCGTTTGCCGCCTCTACGTAGGGCTTTTCAGCCTCATTCCAGAAGCCGAACATGGCGTTTCTGGTGCCGCGGGAGAGACCGCGTGTACCCAGGGGATAGTACTTGCAGGAGCTGACGCTCTCGCGGAACTGCTCCACGCTCGTCATATTGGGTATCTGCACGCCGACAGCGCCACTGTCAAGCGCATGGAAGATATGCTCCTCCGAGGCGCATGGAACGCGCACAATGGTGGAAAGATCAACATTTTCCGCCGTGCGGATGATGTTCTCGGTACTCTCGTAGCCTATGGGGGAATGCTCGCCGTCGATGACGATGAAGTCAAAACCCGCCCAGCCGAGCATCTCCGTGGCGATGGCGCTGTTGAGCTTATAGAACGTGCCGAAAACCGTCTCATGCTTTTTCAGCTTATCCTTGACTGATCTTGTTATTGCCATGGCTCAGGCTCTCCGATCAGCGGACTTCAACGCTCTCCTCGCGGTCGGCGGTGCGCTTGGGGATGAAGAGATCCATATTGTAGCAGGGCTTGTCGTACGGATTCTCGATCCAGTGCATCGCGTTGGAGGGGATGGTCATGAAGCAGGCTGCGCCGTTCTCGTTGGAGATGTCAGCATCAAAGGTGTAGACGTTCTCAACACCGTCCTCGACAACGTGAAAATCGCACTTGCCCTTGACGATGATAACGGTCTGCTCATAGTCATGCTTGTGAGGACCGGGAACATGACCGGGCTGGATAACGCCCATGCTGATGGTGCAGTGCTGGCTGCCCTGGTACACCTTGCGCTTCACAGTGGGTTTGGGATTAAACCAATCGCATTTGCCCCAATCAAGATGTTTTGCCATTTTTTATTTCTCCTTTTCAGTTATTTTTTTGTATATGTTACAAACTCCGGCATACCGGGGTGAATAACCTTGAATCACTCTTCAAATCCGATGAGATATGCGGGATTTTTGTGCATCATGGTGTACATCTGCTCATCAGTTGCGCCACAGCGGGTCTTGATGGCTTCGGCAAACTTCGCCAGACCGTCGACCGGCGGCATATACACCGCCTGACCCATGTCGGAGTCAACGACAAGCCTATCGCAGCCGACGCGCTTGAAAAGCTGCTCGACAATGTCAAACTCCAGATGGTGCGCGGCAGGCTCAACAGCGTTGAACACGACGGCGTTCAGCTCGATAAACGCGCCCTGCTCCGCCCAGTGTACCATATCCTCAAGCGTCGCGTCGATGTCAAAGAACGGATGATTGACCAGTATCTTTTTGAGCCCAAGCTCGACCGCTTTATCGATGAGCTTGCTGCTCTCCTCAACGCTGCCGTGTCCGGTCGCAAGCGTGACCTCATGGTGGTACTGTGCAAGATACTCTATGACTTCGACGACCTCGGGTCTGAGCTCGCCGTTCTCGTCAAGGTAGTAGATGGGCTTTTCGGGTATCTTCATCTTGCCCGCGCCGACAAAGGCTTTCTTCTTGTGGTGGTTGATGTGGTTGAGTGCGGAGACCGTGGGCATAAACACTATCTTCGCGCCCATAGCACATGCTGCGTCCACCGCGTGGATATTGATCCCGCCGACGGAATTGTTGAGCACGATGCAGCCGTACGCCCTGCACTTGCCGTCGCCAAGGAATTTGGTGATCATATCCGTGCCCATCATACTGGGGAAATAGTGGTCCTTGGTGACAAAGGCGTCATAACCGCTGCGGATCGCGTCGAGCATCATGTCCCCGGTGTCGACGCGGCGGTTAGCCACGGAGGGACCCGCGTGGACGTGGATATCTATCGTGCCGGTCATGTCAAAACTCATTATGCTTACCTCCTGAAGTTAGTTTTTCAGACAGTCTCTATGATTGCAGCCATGCCCATGCCGCCCGCAACGCACAGTGTCGCCAGGCCGAGGTCAAGCTGGCGCTTGCGCATTTCGTGCAGAAGCGTAACAATTATGCGGCTGCCGGACGAGCCGATCGGATGTCCGAGGGCTATCGCGCCGCCGTTGACATTTATAATATCCATTCTGTCTTCAAGATTCAACTGCCTTATGCAGGCGATCGACTGGGAGGCGAACGCCTCGTTGAGTTCAATGAGTTGCATATCGTTAAGGGAATACCCGGTCTGCGCCATGATGCGGTTGACCGCCGCCACAGGACCCAGCCCCATGTACTTCGGGTCAACGCCGGCATTGGAGATTGCCTTGATGCGCGCAAGCGGTGTAAGCCCCAACTCCTTCGCATGGCTCTCAGTCGTGAGGATGAGCGCGGAAGCGCCGTCGTTTCTGCCGGAGGCGTTGCCGGCTGTGACGCTGCCGTCAGGCTTGAACGCCGGCTTGAGCTTTGCCAGCGCCTCAATGGAGGTCTGACGCGGGAACTCATCCGTGTCAAAGATGAGGTCGGGCTGCTTTTTGCCCTGCGGTACGGTCAGCGGGATTATCTCGTCTTTAAAGCGCCCCTCCGCGATCGCCCTGGCGGCCTTTTCCTGCGAATGCAGGGCAAATTCGTCCTGCTCAATTCTAGTTACGGCGTACTTCTCGGCGATATTCTCTGCCGTCATGCCCATGTTGAAGCGCCCGTAGATGTCTGCCGGCTGGGAGCAGAACTGCGCCTCCGTGAGGGAATCCTTCAGCTCGGTATTACCCGCCTTGAGACCCCAGCGCACGTTGGAAAGGTAGTAGATGGCGTTTGTCATGCTCTCCACGCCGCCGACGAGAACGGTCTTGTTCTGTCCGAGAAGGACGGAGTCCATACCCTCGCGCACTGCCAGCATGCCGGACGCGCAGGCGCACATGACGGTGTTGCCCGGTGCACGCTCAGGTATGCCAGCCTTGAGCGCGGCATAACGTGCGATGTTTGAGGCATCGGAGCTCTGGCGGCACTGACCGAAATCGACCTCGTCGATCTCGTTGGCGTCTATGCCGCTTCTCTCAATGGCGGCTTTCATGGTCGCCACGGCAAGATCCGCCGCGGAGAGCGGCTTGAGACTGCCGCCGAACTTGCCAACCGCAGTGCGGCAGGCTTCCACTATCACTATGTTATCCATATCGTTATACCCTCTGATTTCGTAATTATATCACTCGACCATTGTGGCAAGGTCGGCGCTGACGCTGTAGTCTATATCGGTGACGGAGGCAAGCTCTTCAAGCGTGACGCCTTCGGCAATCTTTTTCAGCTCCCACGCGCCGTTCTCGCAGGAGAACACCGCGTACTCGGTCACAACGATGCTCACCGCGCCCTTCGCAGTCAGCGGCAGGGTGCACTTTTTAACAAGCTTCGCGCCGGTCTTGCTGGTGTGCGTCATGGCAATGATGACCTTTTTTGCACCGGAGACGAGATCCATCGCGCCGCCCACACCCAGCTGCTTTCCGCCGGGGATTATCCAGTTGGCAACATCCGCCGCCTGGTCTACCTCAAATGCGCCAAGCACGGTTGCATCGATATAGCCGCCGCGGATCATGCCGAAAGCGGAGGCGCTGTCGGTATAGGAGCAGCCCGGAGTTTCCAGCACGCTCTGACGACCGGCGTTGATAAGGTCAGGGTGTGCAAGCTCCGCCGGAGCGGCCGCACCGACGCCGAGCATGCCGTTTTCCGCCATGACATAGACATCATGGCGCTGTATGTAATCTGCAACGAGCGTGGGGATGCCGACACCGAGGTTGACAAAGGACATTGTCTTGTCTGCATCTATGACGGACGCAACGTTTTTGGCTATGCGTTCCTGCTTTTCTTCTTTTGTAAACTCTCTCATTTTGCGCTCCTCATTACGATGGCGTTGACATAGATATGTGGGGTGACAATCTCCTCGGGGCCAAGCTCGCCCGCCTCGACGATCTCGTCGACCTCTGCAATGGTATAGGTTGCCGCCATGGCCATGACGGGATTGAAGTTGCGCGCGGTCTTGCTGTACACAAGGTTGCCGAGCGTGTCCGCCTTTTTCGCGCGGATGAGCGCAACGTCGGTGTGTATCGCCTCTTCAAGGACATACTTTCTGCCGTTAAACTCGCGCACCTCCTTGCCTTTTTCAAGATCCGTGCCGGCGGAGGTTGGCGTATAGTATGCGGGGATGCCCATGCCGGCGGCGCGCATCGATTCTGCAAGCGTACCCTGCGGCACGAGCGTCACACTTATTTTGCCCTTGTTGTACGCCTCTATCGCTTCGGGATTCCAGTTATAATAGCTTCCTATGAGCCCTTTGACCTGTCCGTTTGTGAGCAGCCGGCCAAGCCCCTGGTTGGGAGAGCCGAGGTCGTTGGAGATGATGGTCAGTTCTTTTCTTCTTGAGCGCACCAGCTCGTCCACCAGCTCGTCCGGGCAGCCGCGGAGTCCGAAGCCGCCTATCATTATACGGTCGCCATCACAAATGTGCCGGACGGCTTCCTCTGCTGTGAGTAGTTTATTCATCGCAATTAGCAAAGCCTTTCTCATTGTACATTTCTTTGTTTTGTTCGCTGGTATCATGATAACACCTTTGCAAATTAGTTGACAAACCACATTTTTCGTATTAAATTATCGATAATATTGCATTATGACTTTCAAGGAGGAAATACGGTGAATCAGGAAATAATCATGAGCTTTATCTGCATCGTCCAGCAGCAAACCATTTCCGCCGCAGCAAAAACGCTGCTCGCCTCACAGTCGACGATAAGCCACCGCATACAGGTACTTGAGCAGGAGCTTGGCGTGACGCTCTTCGACAGGCAACGCGGATTTAAGAAAATGACGCTCACCGAGGACGGCAAGCGTTTTTACCCGCTGGCGATGCAGTGGCTGGAGCTGAATACGCAAATGCATCAGATACACACCAATTCCAGTGCGGGAAAGGTTCGCATAGGCAGCATGGACAGCATGAACCAGTATCTGCTCTCACCAATCTTTCACAAAATAAAGACGGACATACCCGAGCTTCAGATGGAATTCGTGAGCTATCACTCGCAGGAGATATACTCCCGGCTGACCTCGCAGCTGATGGACGTGGCGTTCGCGTTCTATCCGATACGCTATGACATACAGGCAAAGCCCGTGTTCAGCGAGCCAATGTACATGATATGCCTGCCAGGGTATTATCCCGAGGGCGCGCTGCACCCGTCGGTGCTGAAAAAAAGCGATCAGATACTCTTCACATGGGATGAAAACATCCTGCGCTGGAACAACGAATGGTGGGACGAGCACGAGCTGCCGTTTGTAAAGGTAGACTCCTGCGGACTGCTGACCACGTTTCTTACGGATCCACTGCATTGGGCGCTTGCCCCCGCCTCTGTCGCAACGAGCTTTCGCGCGCAGTTTGGGCTGGAAATACACCGTCTCACTGCCGCGCCGCCCAACCGCATCTGTTATATGCTAATCCGCAAGAATTCCAGCAGCAACATCATCCACCAGGGCGTCGAGACGTTCGTGAAAGCCTTCAACGAGTGTATAAAAAAGAACCCCTGGCGCTACACAGGCGGGCGCAGCAGCGACCAGCCACTTGATCTTTGATGAACAGCAGGACGTTAATATCATAAATTTCGATATTTTTATCTCATATTATCAATTTGCCATTGAAAAGAATAATATGTTAGAATTTTATTGCTGATAGCATAGTATTTTCTGGCAAAGGAGAACAGTATATGCAAAACCACATCGACCACAAGTATGATCCTCTGTTCGAGCCGTTCAAAATAAACAAGCTCGAAGTTCCCAACAGGATCATCCTTTGCGCAATGGGCGGCACCGCACCCATCATCGATAATAAGTTCAACGCCAACTGCGTCAAGTTTTTCATGAACGCCGCGAAAAGCGGTGTCGGCATGATTATCCCGGGTCTCTCGATCCTGACGGACAAATGGGGTCGCCCCGGTTGGCTGGACGAGGCGGGAGACGTGTTCCGCGGTCCGCTAAAGGATTTTATGGCACAGATACACGAGGAGACGGACACGAAGTTCGTGCTCCAGCTCGGCGCAGGAATGGGGCGCGGTCTGCGCGCTAACTTCGGTGTGACGCTGCCGTACTTCAACTATGAGCGCGCCATGGTCGCCCCGAGCGACGGTATGCCTAACGTGTTCGCACCCGAAATGAAGCACCGTGCGCTCACTAAGGACGAGATACACAAGCTCGTTGACGTGATGATAAACAGCGCCGCACTCGCGCAGGAAGCCGGCTGCGACGGTGTCGAGATACACGCCATTCACGAGGGCTATCTCCTTGATCAATTTGCCATGTCCAATTTCAACCATCGCACGGATGAGTACGGCGGCTGCCTTGAAAACCGGCTGCGCATCTCCACGGAGATGATAGAGGGCATCAAGCGCGTATGCGGCGCGGATTATCCCGTGCTTATGCGCTACAGCGTGGCGAGTAAAACCGCCGGCTTCAACCAGAGCGTGCTGCCCGGACAGGACTATGTTGAATTTGGGCGCAGTCTTGAAGAGAGCATGTCGGTCGTGCGTATACTCGAAAAGGCAGGCATCGACGCACTCGACTGCGACAACGGCACTTACGACTCATGGCATTGGTGCCACCCGCCAACGTATATGCCCGAGGCATGCAACCTCCCCGAGGCGGCGTATATCAAGAATTTCTGCCATGTTCCCGTGTTCGTCTCCGGCAAGATGGGCAACCCGGACACTGCGCTGCACGCCGTTGCCAGCGGCGAGATCGATGCCGTCGCAATGGCGCGACCGATCCTTGCTGACAACGAGTGGGCGCGCAAGGTGCGCGAGGGCAGGACAGAGGACATTCGTCCGTGCATTGGCTGCCATAACGGCTGCTTTGGACGTCTGACGCGCGGGCTGAACGTGT
Source organism: Clostridiales bacterium UBA5888 (assembly GCA_002431965.1). GTDB lineage: Bacteria > Bacillota > Clostridia > Oscillospirales > Oscillospiraceae > Limivicinus. The sequence goes on along the minus strand of DJEW01000007.1, from coordinate 31,386 downwards.
CCTGCGCGCTCAACCCCGTCAGCCTTCAGGAAGACAAATACACGCTCAAACCAGCCGAAACTAAGAAAAAAATACTCGTTGCGGGCGGCGGCATCGGCGGCATGGAGGCAGCGCGTATCAGCGCTCTACGCGGCTTTGACGTTGAGCTTTATGAAAAGACCGAGCGTCTCGGCGGCACGTTCCGCGCCGCGGCCGCGCCTGACTTCAAGGACGACGACAAGAAGCTAATTGCGTGGTACGAAAAGCAGATGCTCGACCTCAACATACCCGTGCATCTCGGCACCCCGCTCACTAACGACATAGTCCGCGAGAAAAAGGCCGATGTTGTGATACTCACGACCGGTGCAGACAAAAAGCGCATCCCCATCCCCGGCTTCGACGGCGAGAACGTGTGCGATGCGAAGGAGTATCTGCTTGAAAAGCGTCCGCTGGGTCACGATGTCGTCGTCATTGGCGGCGGGCTGACGGGATGCGAGGTTGCAAACGAGATTACGGAAAAGGGTCACAAGGTCTCCGTTGTCGAAATGGGTGCGGACATTCTTCAGGACAAGGCTTTGTGCGCCGTGAACGCATGGATGCTGCGCGACATGCTGAAATTCAACAATGTCGACGTATACACAAGCTCCGTGGTAAAAGAGATAGCGAAGGATCATGTTGTCATCGGCACGCCTGACGGCGACAAAATCATTCCGGCGGAAAATGTCGTTGCGGCAGCAGGATACAATCCTCACCAGCTCAACATCGACGTTGAGGGTGTCGATGTATACTCAGCAGGCGACTGCACGCAGATAGGCAACCTCCTCACCGCCGTGTGGGGTGTGAACGACATAGTGGCAAAGCTCTGATTTGACACGTTATGCAAAGAGGCTGCAGCGATAAGAAGAATCGCTGCAGCCCCTTTTCTGTCTACATCACAAAGATAGGAAATGCTTTATTTTTTTGTTCTGTTATACTCGCGGATGCATCTGGGGGTCAGCATCTGATGGGGCGGGCATATAGTTGACGGATTCTGGTACGCGGCCTGCGTGAACGCCATCATATAGTTGCGCAGATCGTCCATTGGTACGATCTCATCGACCATGCCGAGTTTCGCCGCGAACTTCGGGCGGGATTTGACATGATAAGCATTGATAAGCTCATTCATGTTCTCAATGATGTCATCAAGCGGCCGACCTGCCTTGCTGGCCTTGACGAGCTGACGGACATACATGGCCGCCGCCGCGGTCTCTCCGTGCATGACGTAGTATTCGCTGGTCGGCGCCGCGAGGCTGAACGGATTGTTTTTCTCGCACTGCGGACCGCCGAGAACATAGTGCGCCGCCGCACTGCCCTTGCGCAGTGTGATTTCAAGAAACGGAGTAGCACCATTCTGAATGGAGTAGATCAATGACTGACCAAGACCGAGAAGCTCCGCCTGCTCCGCAATATCGTCGACATCAATGCCGCTGCTGTCCTGAAGCCATATCATCGGGATTCTATCTCTCTCGCAGAGAGTCACAAACTCGCTCATTTTTATGAGACCCTGACGGTAGAGCTTGCCGCCGACGCCGATCGCCTTCTCGCCGCGGTATTCGGGATAGTTCATAAAGAAGCCCTGCTTGTTGGCGACAATACCCACGAGCAGACCGTCCATACGTGCGATGCCGCAGACGACCTCCGGACCGTAATCTGGCTTATACTCGTCAAACTGACTCGCATCGGTAAGGCGGGAGATGACCTGATATATATCATAGGTGCGCTTGGGATTGATGGGAATAATGCTGTAGAGGTCTTCACTCGGGAACGCAGGCTCCATCGGAGGCGCGACGCGGAAGAACTCAAGATCAAAGCCGGGAATATAGCTCATGTACTTGCGCAGTGTGTCGGCGACGGAGGCGTCATCTTCGCAGACCTCTCTGAAAAAGCCGGTAACGTCGTGATGAGTCTTTACTCCGCCTGGCGCGGGAGTTCTTGCGCCGGACTGTGCGTTGATGAGGGCTCTTGCACTCTCCTCATCGACATAGCCTTTAGGGTTCATGCCAGAGAGGATCCCTGCGCCGCCGACCGCCATATTAGCGTCCTTTTGGGCGACAAGAACGACCGGGCTGATGGAGTGATAGCCGCCGCCGGCGGGATTAGTGCCGAAGATGCCGACAAGCACCGGAATACCGAGCTGCGCAAGCTCTGCATTTCGGTAGAAAGAAGCGCCGCCGCCGCGCCGTCCGGGGAACAGAAGCTCCTGCTGGTCAAGCTCAACGCCGGAGCAGTTGAGCAGGTATATGAGAGGGATGCGCAGTATCTTTGCGGTGTCCGCAGCCTTGAGCAGATTCTCCGCCTGACCGGGAACCCACGCGCCTGCTCTCTTCTTGTTGTCGGACGCAACAACAACAGCCCATTTGCCCGCAACGCGACCTATACCCTTCACTATGCTGGTAGAGCCGTTTTCATTATCGTTTGGATTGTAGAGGCTGTTTAGCGGGCACCATGTACCGTCGTCAACAAGCGCCTCAATGCGCTGCATTGCGGTAAGCTGACCCTTTTCGTTGAGCGACTCGTCGCTGCGGCCAGCAGCAAGCGCATCGGCTATAAGCTGCTTTATTTCTTCCTCGACCTTGACTATCTCGTTGCGGTTTTCCTCATTCTCGCTCGTGAGCGGCTTGCCGATGGTTGGCATGTCCTGAAAGTATCTGGGCATGGAATATCCGTATGTGCTCATTACATTCTCCAATCTATTTTTCGTATAACCCGGGTATTTATCAGATTATACCCTTTTCCTTATACTCTTTGACAGTTTCCTCACTAAGTCCGGCAAACTCACCGTACACGGAAACATTGTCCTGACCTAGCGTGGGCGCCGGCTTTGTGATGTGGGGCTTTGTCTCCATAAGCTTCACAGCATCGCCGTTGACATGCATATCGCCAATGACGGGATGGTGGACTATCGGGAACATATCACGATCCTTTAGTATATGCTCATCCTTGACGATCTGACTGACATCATAAACAGGACCTGCCGGTACGCCGTTTGCAAGGCAGCTGTCAACGATCTCGCTGACAGAGTAGTCCTTTGCCCATGCTTCAATATCCACCTTGAGTTCTTCAAAATGCGCAACTCTTGTTACATTGTCAATATAGCGCGCGTCGCTGATCCACTCCGGCTTCCCGGCAACGTCGTTTGCAAGCTTTTCGAAAAGGTGCTGGTTGCCGCAGGCAATGATAACAAGCCCATCCTTGGCCTGATACGCATTATACGGCGCGGTGGCAGGATTGGCGTTGCCTGCGCGCTCCGGAACGACGCCTGAATACCAGTATCTTGTGAATACGTTTTCAAGGCTGACGACAACCGCGTCAACAAGCGACACGTCAACTCTCTGACCGCGACCGATAATAGTACGGGCATGGAGCGCTGCGAGTATGCCGATTGTGAGATTAAGACCGCCGAGAATATCGCCCATGGCGTTGCCCGCCTTGACAGGACCGCTCTCCTTCGTGCCGGTCACGCTCATAAGACCGCCCATAGCCTGACCAAGAATATCATACCCGGGGCGCTGTGAATAGCGACCGTAGCAGCCATAGCCGGAGACCGCAGCATATACTATCTGATCGTTGACTTCCTTGAGCACATCATAGCCTAGACCGAGCCTGTCCATAACGCCGGGTCGGTAATTCTCCACAACAACATCCGCTTTCTTGACCATCTCAAGGAACAGCGCCTTGCCCTCGGGAGCTTTGAGGTTGAGCGTTACGCCCTCTTTGCTGCGGTTGTGCATCGCAAAATATGCGCTCTCGCCGTTTACATACGGACCGTATGCACGGCTGTCATCGCCGCCCCTTGGATTCTCTATCTTGATTATACGTGCGCCCATATCTCCGAGCATGGATGTGCAGAACGGACCTGCAACAACTCTTGTCAGGTCAAGGATCACTACGTCTTCCAGTGCGCCATGCACATTTTCCATAATATCCATAACAAATCTCCTTTGAAACTGAAACAGTACCGTTTTCGGTTTTTTTATCGCATTTCAGCGAGGAAGAAACGTATGCACATTCCCGCCTCGCTGTATGTTTTGGCTATCAACCGCCGAAAGTCAGCATGAAGAAGCCTGCCGCGACAGCTGAGCCGATGACGCCGGCCACGTTGGGTCCCATAGCATGCATCAGCAGGAAGTTGTGCGGATCGGACTCTGAGCCGACCTTCTGCGCGACACGCGCAGCCATGGGGACAGCGGACACGCCGGCTGAACCGATCAGCGGATTGATCTTGCCGTGGGTGATCACGCACAGCAGCTTGCCGAGCAGCACACCGCCGATGGTGGAAAACGAAAACGCCGCAAGACCGAGGACGACGATAGCAATCGTCTGCACCTGAATGAAAGCTTCGCCGTTGGCGGTCGCGCCGACGGAAAGACCGATCATAATAGTGACGATGTTGCAAAGCGCATTCTGCGCAGTGTCGCTTAATCGGTCAACAACACCTGACTCCTTGAACAGATTGCCAAGCATCAACATACCAAGCAGCGGCGCGACATCCGGCAAAATGAGAGAGCAGAAGATGGTGACAAAGATCGGGAAGACGATCTTTTCTTTCTTGCTCACAGGACGCAGCTGCTTCATTCTTATCTTGCGCTCTTTCTCTGTGGTCAGCAGCTTCATTATGGGCGGCTGGATAAGCGGGATAAGAGCCATGTATGAGTACGCCGCGATGGCAATGGAGGCAACGAGGTTCGGCGCAAGATTATTGGCGACATAGATCGCAGTCGGGCCGTCTGCGCCGCCGATGATACCGATCGCCGCCGCCTGCTCCGGCGTGAATAGCCCGGTCGCGTTTGCAATCATGAAGGCAATGTAAATGCCGAACTGCGCAGCCGCGCCGAGCAGCAGACTGATCGGGTTTGCAATCAGCGGACCGAAGTCTGTCATTGCGCCGATGCACATGAATATAAGGCAGGGGAAAAGACTGCTCTTTACGCCGCTGTACATTATCCTGATGATACCGGACTGATACCACGCACCGCCGTCGATGGTCGCATCGTACATAAGACCGGCTTCGGGCAGGTTTGCCAAAAGCATGCCGAAAGCTATAGGCAGCAGCAGAAGCGGCTCAAACTTCTTTTCAATGGCAAGGTAGAGCAGAACGCAGGAGACGATGAGCATAACAACCTCGCGCCATGTCAGAGCGGCGAATCCCGATTCGGCAAGCAGCTTGCCGAAAGCTTCAATGATTCCCATTTGCAGACCTCATTTTCAGAGCGTTACAAGGACGCTTCCGCTTTCGACCATATCGCCCTTCTTAACGTTCACGGCTGATACGACGCCGGCGCTCTCCGCCTTGACCTCAATTTCCATCTTCATTGCCTCAAGAGTGACAACGACCTGACCCTCTGCAACTGCGTCGCCGGGCTTGACGCGGACGTCAAGGATGCTGCCGGGCATGGGACTGACGACTGCGCCGCCGTTTGCCGCGGGTGCTGCCGGCGTGGGCGCTGCCACAGGTGCGGGTGCTGCCGGCGCAGGAGCTGCCGGTGCGACTGTTGCCACAGGCGCAGGAGCAGTCGGTGCGCTCGCATGACCAATGCTGCGTCCGGTGGAAGCGCGCTCTATCTCCACCTCATAGGTCTTACCATTAACTATAGCTGTGTATTTCATCTTATTATTCCTTCCATTTCTCTAATTCACTGCTGTTTGTCCGAAGCGTCCGGAACACTCTTTACAGATTTGATGACAAGCCTGTCTACCGGTATGCCGGACTCCATGCTAAGCGCGCCCTGAAGAGCTGCAACTATATCGTCAAGGTCTTCCTCAGTCTTTGAAGCCATGGGAACGACTGCAGGTGCAGCGGTTGGCGCTGCCGGGGCTGGTGTATTCTGCGCACCCGCCAGCTTGCCGACCACCTTTGCAATCGCAATTGTCGCCAGCGCAAGCACAATAAGCACCGTAAACACAACGGCAAGTCCGGTCAGAGAGGTAAGCAGGCTTTCGCCGAAAGACATTGTCTCTAACATTCGTTTCATCTCTCTTTCATTTTGCGATTTTTCGTATCGCACTTGTAAAATCAGCCGACGTCGATACGACCAGTCAGTTTTTTGCGAATACAGAATACATTAAGTTTTACTTATATGTAAAATCAGAAAATTATCAAATTTAATAAGTAATAACTTATAGCTAGCTGCATTCTACAGTTAATATATTCAGTCTCCCTTCTGCTCTGCCAGTTTAATCTTCTTTGCATAATCCATACTCACACAGCATAAAAGCGCCCCGGACACGTCAGAAACGTCCGGGGCGCTGTGTGCTGCGCGCATACTTTCTTTTTTACTTTACGAGTGATCGGCAAAATCTATAAGCTTCTGCTTTGCCCAGCCGATAAACTGCAATGCCTTCTCCTCATTATTCTTCAGATAGGATACATACATGTTTTTAGTGAACAGCTCCTCCTCTACCGGAATGAGCTTGCGATTCATTGGAATGTAGTCAAACTGTGCCTGAAGTGTTGTGATAAAGTACAGAAAATCAAAATCCTTCTGTAGTTTTTTTATTATTTCATAGTTAACGCGCTGGGCAACATTCATCTGTATACCCTTGCCTTTTGCCAGCGTGTCCAGCTCGTCAGAGAATTCTCCGTGCTTGCTCAAGCGGAAAAACTTTTGACCGGAAAGATCCTCAAGACTGAGCGATTTGCGTGAGGCAAGCGGATTGCTGAACGGCACGGATACCATAAGCCGGTTGCGGAAAAAGTTCGTGCTTATGAGTTTTTTATCCCTGTTATCCTCACATTTCAGGCTTGAAATTGCAATATCATAAATCTCATTTTGGAGAAAATGAGGTATCATCTTCTCCTCAACTTCGTTTATCGTCAAGGAAATATTGGGATTATCGGCGCTGAAAGCGGGCAGAACATAGTCCGGAATGTATGCCGAGGAATAGCAGAAGCGCAGCGCCTCGCTGTCCTGATGCGGAACGCGGAATTTCTCCAGCAGCGCATCGTAATCCACCAGTGTCCGCTTGGCAAAATTATAAAAGTCCTTGCCGAAATGGTTGAGATATATGTTCCTTCCCGTGCGTTCGAACAATGGTGCTCCCAACTCTGTCTCGACATTTTTTAGGGCCATACTGAGCGCCGGCTGGGTGATAAATAGCGCTTTTGATGCCGATGTCATGTTCTCATATTCTGCCAGGACGCAGAACTGGCGCAGCTGTTGAATAGTCATAGACGCCTCCGTATCATAAGTTTTTGCTTATCGTTGCTTGTTAATTATTTATTTTACTTCTTGCCTTGTCAATATTATAACTATAGCATGTCAGTCACCAGTCAGAGATCAATCCTATTTTTATATTCATGGGAAGAGGTGAAAAAGTCAAGAGTTTTTTGAAAAAAGTTTAACAGCTTTTTTACAAAAGCCTTTATAATCTTAGCTGAACAGCTGCGTATACGGTATTGTTACCCGTGGCTGACAAGCAGTTATGATTTTGAAGGCAACGCAAGGAAACAGCCGTATAAATGCAAGAAGCATCCATACGGCAAAAGAAAAAAGGAGTACTTTTAACATGACACCCCAGATCATCACAACACTTGTCATTATCGCAGCAATGTTTGCACTGATGCTTCTCAACAAGTTCCCGCTCGCAGTCACCATGACGCTCGCCGGCGTAGCGCTATGGCTGACCGGGATTGTCGAACCGGCAAAGCTCTACTCTAATTTCGGCGGATCGACCATCATATTCCTTATCGGTATGTCCATTGAAGTTTACGCACTTGAGGTAACAGGTCTTGTTGATATGGCTGCCTCCAGGATCTTCAGAGGCAAGGTCGTCGAGAAAGAGCGCATCGCAGTTTTCGTGACGTGCATATTCTCCGGCGTTATCACCGGCTTTATCTCCAACACCGCACTTGTTGTCCTCATGATCCCCGTTCTTGCCGGTGCAGCCGTCAAATCCTGCGGTAAGCTCCACCCCAAGTACCTGCTGATGGGCGTTGCCGTTGAAGCTACCGTCGGCGAATCCATCTCTCTTATCGGCGGCGCGCCCAACCTCGCGGCGCAGGGCGCACTCGAAGCTGCCGGCGTAGAGACCATGGGCTTCTTCTCAGCCGCTCCTCTGACCCTTGTTCTTGTCGTCATCACCGCTTTCTACTTTGCGACCATCGGCTACAACATACTCGTCAAGACCTGCGACTTTGACGATCCTCTGGTCACCGGTTCTCTCGACGCGCCGAAAGAGGCTCCTACCGCTCCTCTGTGGAAGCAGCTTATCGCCATCGGCGTTTTAGTCGGTTCGATCATCTGCTTCATTATCAAGCTCGCCGACAACCAGGTCATCACCTTCATCGGCTGCATCATTCTCTGGATCACCGGCACTGTTCCTGTTGTTCCCTCCCTCAAGAATGTTGACTGGAACACCATGTGGAACCTGAACTTCTGCCTTGTTGTCGCTTCCGCGGTCAACACCTCCGGCACCGGAACCTGGGTCGCAAACGGCATACTGAACATTCTCGGAGACAACGCAAACTACACCACCATCATCCTCTGCGTTGCTGCCATCGGCGGCATCCTGACTCAGTTCATGTCAAACACCGCCACAAACGCGATGTTCACGCCTATCTGCATTTCCCTTGCACAGGGCATCGGCGTAAGCCCGCTCGCGATCGTTATCCCCGCGCTGGTCATGGTCAACAATGCAGTTATCTCCCCTATCGGCAGCCCCTGCATGACCGTTTCACTTGCCGGCGGTTACCGCCCGAAGGATTACCTCGTCGTGGGTCTGCCACTGCTGATCATCCTTATCCCATTTACCGTGCTTGCTTCCCTGCTGTTCTATGCAGTATAAGTCTGGCATAGCACAGTTATAAACAAAACACAAACCACCTTTATCTCTCAGACCGCTTGTCCGGTCTGAGAGATACGGCGTATCGAACGCATTGCTGCCGCTGCGCCGTAACACATCCGTAAAACTGCTAAATTGGAGAAAGAATTATGCTCATCAAGTTTACAGAAGAACAATCCATGATCCGCGATATGGTAAGGGACTTCACCGAGAAAGAAGTTGCCCCCCGTGACAAGTGGATGGACGAGAACGGCTTTGACTGGGGCGTATACAACAAGCTCTGTGAGACCGGACTTGTCGGCGTACATTTCCCTGAGGAGTACGGCGGAGCAGGCTGCGACGCCGTTACCAGCACCATTGTTATCCACGAGCTTGCCAAGGGCAGCGCAAGCATGGCTCTTGCGCTGGATATAAGCTGGGTTGCCTCTGACATGATACTGCACAACGGCACGCCGGAGCAGAAAGTAAAATACCTCCCCCTCGCCGCAGAGGGCAAAATATTCGCGTTCGGTCTGACCGAGGCGAGCGCCGGCTCTGACGCTGCGCGCATACAGACCACCGCTGTCAAGGCAGAGGATGGAAGCTGGATACTCAACGGCAGCAAGTCATGGATCACCAACTCCGGTATTGCGGACTACTACATCATCATGGCGATAACCGACCGCAGCAAGGGCGCAAAGGGTATTTCTGCTTTCATCATGCCCAAGGAGACCGAAGGTCTTATAATCGGCAAGCATGAGGACAAGATGGGTATGCGCGGCACCAGCACCTGCGAGCTGTCATTTGACAACATGCGTCTGCCGGCGGACGCACTGCTCTCCTCCGAGGGTATGGGCTTCAAGATCGCCATGCAGGGTCTTGACGGCGGACGCATAAGCGTCGCGGCGATCTCCTGCGGTCTGTCCGAGCACGCCTTTGAGGTTGCCAAAGCATATGCCAACGAGCGCATTACATTCGGCAAGCCCATCGCAAAGCATCAGGGAATACAGTTCAAATTCGCCGACATGGCAACCGACATAACGGCGATGCAGATGATGGTTTACAACGCGGCAGAAGCAAAAGCCTCCGGCAAGCGCCACACTCTCGAAGCTGCGGAAGCAAAGCTGTTCTGCTCATCCCGCTGCACACAGATCTGCCTTGAGGCTCTTCAAATTCTGGGCGGCAACGGCTACAGCAAGGAATTCCACGTTGAGCGCTTTGTGAGAGACGCCAAGCTCCTTGAGATCGGCGAAGGCACCAGCGAGATACTGCGCATGGTCATCGGCGGTACGGTTCTCGGAAAGTAAGATTGTTCTATATTTTGGAGATTTAATATGAAAATACTCGTATTTGTAAAGCAGGTTCCCGATACGGACGACGTAAAGCTGGATCCTAAGACCGGCAACCTTCAGCGCGAGGGTGTGAAGAGCGTTCTCAATCCCCTTGACGCAAATTCCCTCGAATGCGCATTGCAGCTCAGGGAAAAGCACGGCGGGACTGTCGCCGCAATCACCATGGGACCTCCTCAGGCTGAGGAGGTGCTGAAGAAAGCGCTCGCTCTCGGCTGCGATGAGGCATACCTGCTGTCTGACCGCGCATTCGGCGGCGCTGATACTCTTGCGACCTCTTACACGCTTGCAAAAGCGGCGGAGAAAATAGGCGATTATGATCTGCTTCTATTCGGCAAGCACGCCGTTGACGGCGACACTGCGCAGACCGGTCCCGCTACCGCAGCTTTCCTTGGTCTGCCGCAGATCACGCTCGCCTCCAGCATCTCCGTTGAGGACGGATGGGTCGCGTGTGACCGTGTGCTGGAGAACACCGTGGAGCATGTGCGCGCAAAGCTGCCCGCAGTCGTCACCGTGTGTGACGGGATAAACACCCCGCGCTACCCCACCCCGAAGAACATTATGAAATGCCTGAAGAAGCCCCGATTCGTCTGGAACGCTGCCGAGCTTGATGCCGACACATCCATGACCGGCGTGAAAGGCTCCCCCTCTTCCACGAAAAAAGTATTCGAGCCTGAAAAGCGCGCGCTCAGCACCGAATACTTCGACGGCGCTGCCGACGAGATCGCGGTTAAGTTTGTCGATATGCTCGAGAGCGAACACGTACTGTGAGGAGGCATTGAAATGACTAAAGAAAACTACAAAGGCATCTGGATATTCGCAGAGCAGCGCAACGGGACTCTCAACCCTGTTACGCTTGAGCTACTGGCAAAGGCGCAGGAACTCAAGGCACACAACGGCGAGAATATAACCGCAGTGCTTCTTGGCAGCAATGTTGCCTCTCTCGCAAGCACCCTCATCACCCACGGCGCAGATCAGGTCATCGTGGCTGAGCACGAAAACCTTGCCGCCTACAGCGCGCGTCCTTATCAGCAGGCGCTCACGCAGCTTGCCGAGAAGTACAATCCCTCCATAATTATCTACGGTGCAACCACTCTCGGTCGTGACCTTGCCCCGCGCATGATGGTTTCCCTCAAGACCGGTCTTACCGCGGACGCGATAGATCTCGGTTACGATGAGGATGGTGTGTTCTACCAGACCACTCCCGCATACGGTGGAAAGATTCTCGCTCACATTGTTATTCTCGAGAAGCGTCCGCAGATGGCGACCGTACGCCCCATGATGTTTACCCCGCTGGAGGCTGATCCTTCCAGAGCCGGCAATGTCATCACCGAGTCTGTTGTCGTTGACCGGGAGGACAGTTATGGGGTTATCTCAACGGAGAAGAAAGACAGCAGCGGAGTTGCAATTGATCAGGCCGCACTTCTCGTAAGCGGCGGACGCGGTATCAAGTCTGAAGCAGACTTCGGCATGCTTGACGAGCTAGCACAGCTGCTCGGCGGTCAGGTTGCCGCTTCCCGTCCCCCTGTGGATATGGGCTGGCTGCCGCATGAGCAGCAGATCGGTCAGTCCGGCACCGCCGTCAAGCCAGACCACATTATCAACGTCGGCATCTCTGGCTCCGTGCAGTACGAGGTCGGTATGCAAAACAGCGGCTGCATCATCAGCATCAACCACAACCCAGACGCGCCTATCTTTGCCATCTCCAATTATGGCGTTGTCGGCGACTACAGATCTATCGTTCCTGCAATCATAGCAGAGATAAAAAAACGCAAATAAGCTGGCGCTCTCTATACAATATAATTCAATTTTAAACACAAAAGGCTCCTTCCGGACGGAAGGAGCCTTTTGTGAAAAATACGCTGCAAGTCCGGTCTCCTCCTTCTCCGCGCCATAAATCGCATTGCATTTATCTTTTCTGCACATAATATATGCAAAGGCAAAATCGTGCCGCACAGTGATATGATTGCTGAAACATCATAATCACAGTGCGGCACAGTCCCGCGCGGCGGAGTGAAAGCAACATCATCCCCGCCGTGTCTTTTTCAGTTAAGCGCGCACATTGTTGCGCATCACCTTAACCTTGTCGTATTCACCGTTATAGTAGTAGAGCGCGTTATCCATGCTGTATTTTGCGACAAGATAATCGGAGGTCTCAGAATAATAACCGCTGTGCGGTGTAAGCAGCACATTTTCGCGCCCAAGGAGCTTGCACTTGGACAGATCCGGGTTCTCAGACTCTACCATGTCAAGCGCCGCGCCGCGGATGACGTCGTTGTCAAGCGCCCAGACGAGGTCATCGTCGCAGATGAGCGCACCGCGTCCCTCGTTGACGATTATGGGGCGCTTCTTCATTTTCCGGAAAGCCTCTTTGTTGAAGATATGATAGTTCTCATCGGTGAGGTTCATGTGTATGGAGATGACGTCAGACTCCGCAAGCAGCGTGTCAAAGTCAACAAGCTTCACGTTCAGCTTTTCGGCGATTTCCGGCGGGAGGAACGGGTCATAGGCAATCACCGGCATGTCAAAGCCCTGCGCCTTGCGTGCAACGGACTGACCGATACGTCCAAGCCCCGCAATGCCCATGACCTGTCCCGCGATGCGCTTGAGGTGCATATCCTTCGCAACGAGGTAATCCCAGACATGATCCTGCTGGACGCTGCGATCATAAAGGCGTATGGCGCGCTGGAGATTGAGCATGAGCGCCATGGCATTTTCAGCGGTCTCCTGCGTGCAGTAGTCAAGAATGGAACACACGCCTATGCCTTTCTCCTCGGCATATTTAAGATCGACCTCATTGTAGCCAGTGGACTGGAAGGAGATGATTCTGCACTTTTTCAGCGCGTCTATCTCCTTTTTGCCGAAGTAGACATAGCCGTTGATGATTATATCCGCATTCTCAATTTCCTTGTAAAACGCACTGTTGTCATCACTGTGTTCATCGAATACCGCGATCTTAAGCTCCGCGCCTTCGGGGCAGCAGGACTGCTCAACTCCGATATATCTGTCCTTTGTATACGGAACTTCCGCAAGCACTATCTTCATATCTGTTCAGCCTCCTTAAAAAATCAGATTATTGTTTTATTTTCTCTGAGCGTGACCGTCTGCTCAGGGGTATAGCCGAGTTCGGCAAACACCGCATCTGTGTCCTCCCCGATGCGCCCCGTGGGCGTATATTCGCGCATATCATATTCTGAGAATTTCACCGGCGGGCAGGGCATCATGACGGTGAGATCATCTTTGAACTTGACCGGCGCCACATAACCGTTCGCAATTGCCTGCTCGTCGCAGTGCACATCACGGATGGAGCGCATAAGCTCGCAGGAGACGTTGTTTGCCTCCAATATGGCGAGCCATTCGGCGCTGGTCTTCGTTGCCAGTACCTTGTTCAGGGCGGTCACAACGTCTACAACGGCATCGGTCTTTGCAAGGTTTTCAAGCGTGTAATACTTCTCATCCTCAAGCATCCAGTCAAGACCGAAAAGTTTTGCTATCTTTGCCATGTCGGTTTTATACTCATTGTCGCACACGGCGATATATTTCCCGTCGGCGCACTTATAGAAGTGGTAGAACGGATCTGCCGGGCGAAGCGGGTCGTTGACACGCTCACCGCCAAAGGGCGGCTGATGGGAGACAACACCAATGGCATTGCACCATATGCCGCTGGCCTGGAGAGAAACGCTCACAAGCGTTCCCTCGCCGCTCCGCTCACGCCCGATCACCGCCATCAGAAGACCGGAGAGAAACACCGAGCTTGTCGACATGTCTCCGAAAGCGTAGGTTGGCGTGAACGGGAATGCACCGGGCTCCTGCCAGTCGGCAAGCGGTCCGTTTCTGAGCCAGAAAGCCGTCATGTCAAAGCCGGGCTTTGCGCAGTCCTTGCCCTTGAGACCAAAGCCCGAAAAATGACCATAGATGAGCTTTGGGAATTTCTCGTGCAGCAATGTCCAGCCGAGCCCAAGACGTTCAAGAGACGGCATGCGCACATTTGTGAGAAAAATATCGGCTTCGGCGAGCAGCCTGTACATCGCCTCAATTCCATCCTCGGATTTGAGATTGATGGACACGAAGCGTTTGCCGCTGTTCTGCACTGTGAAGAGAGGATTCTTGCCATCCTCGCACACGACCATTTCAAACTCTCCGCAGCGGCGATGATTGTCGCCGGAGAGTCCCTCCACCTTTATGACCTCAGCACCGTAGGCGCAGAGCATTCTGCCGGTCGTAGGCGCGGCGACGACTGTCGCCAGCTCTACCACCTTAAGTCCTTCAAGGGGCATATTTTTCTTATTCATATTCTGTAGACTCCTGAGGACAGTTTTACGCTTTTGGGTTCTGAACAAGCTTGAACACCTTTTCGGGCTGCCCGTTGATGTAATACAACGCGTTCTCGACGGAAATGCGCTCGCATGCTTCAATGGAATCGTCGGAATAAAAAGCGCTGTGTGGCGTAACTATGCAGTCCTCTCTGTCGATAAAGGGGCAGGCGTTGAGATCCGGGCTTTCACTGACGAGCACGTCCAATCCGGCGGCAAGTATCTTGCCGGAGTCGAGCGCGTCGAGCATTGCCTGCTCGTCCACCTCTCCGCCGCGGGAAACATTGAGGAAAATAGGCTTTTTCCCCGCCATCATGTCGAATTTCTCCGCGTCGAAGTAATTGACATTGGTGTCGTTAAGATTCATATGGCTGGAAACTACGTCAGAATTCCTGAGCAGGTACTCAATGCTGACTTTTTCCGCGCCTACCTTTTCAAAATCGCTGTCGGGCACAAACGGGTCGTTTGCGATAACTCGCATGCCGAACGCCTGAGCGCGCGTCGCAACCGCCTTGCCGATTTTTCCAAGACCCACAATGCCGAGCGTCTGCCCATAGACGCCCTTTATGCCCAACGTTTCAAGGCTCGCAGTCTCCCACACCTTTTCCTTGTTCACGCGGCGCTGGAGATACGGCAGTCTTTTACGCAGAGCAAGCATAAGCATGATCGTGTGATCCGCCACTTCCTTTGTGCAGTATTCTCCTATCGCGGACACCGCAATTCCCTTGCTTCTGGCATACTCATGCGCAACAAAGTTCCATCCGGTTGCCTGGACGGATATGATCTTGCAGTTTTTCATATGGTCTATTGCAGTCTCGCCAATGGGAGCAAAGCCCGTAATAACGGCATCACAATCGGAAAGATCTTTATAATACTGGTCGAGATTGTTCTCATCGTACACGGCAAAGCCAACCTCTGCATCCTGAGGGATATAGGAAAGCTCAGTGTCAATATTGCGGTTTCTGGTTTCTGGGTATTCGGCAAAAACGATCTTCATATATAACTCCTTTTCAAATAAAAGTAATCTGTCAGCGTTCAGTGTAAAAAAACTCCGCTTTTTTCCGCTCTTCCGGCGTACTTTTATGCGTGAGGCATATAGCAAAATACAATATTGCAGATATGCCAAATGCCGGCCATATTGCATCAAGAGCAAAGATGGGCAGCGTGCTCACCTTGCCGCCGATATACCACACAACGGTAATTGCGGCGGAGGACACCATGGAAACAAATGCCCCCTCAGCGCAGGATTTTTTCCAAAAGAACGCACACACGCATGGGAGGAAAAGTCCGGCGGAATTGATGGTGAACGTTATGAGAAGAAGGTTCATTATGTCCTGATTAAACCAGCCGAACAGAGCTCCGGCGGCGCCCACAATGACAGAGCAAAGAAAACCGATGTGCATGAGCTTCTTCTCATCAGCATTTTTGTTGATGTACTTTTGATAGATGTCCTTTGTGAGGCTGGCGGAAGCCGTCAGCACGGATATGTCAGCCGTTGACATGATGGCGCAAAGTATGCCGACAAGTATGAGGCCCTTGAGCCCATGCGGCAGAACGCTGACGACAAGCATTGCAAGAACATTGTTGGCCGACTCCAGTTCGGGCATGAGCAGTTTGCCCGCCATGCCGAGATACGTGCTCGCCCCGGCGATGACAAGAACCGCAGCCGCTGCGTATATAGTGCCCAAACGTGCGCTTTTCATGTTCTTTGACGCGATGCAGCGGGTGTAGCTGTCCATACTTGTGAAAAACGACAGCACCGTTGAAAGCACGAGCGCTGCAATCGTTCCCCAGCCCCATGCGCCAAGGTCAAAATAGCTCTCCGGCAGGGATGCAAAACTTAGCCCCTCACTTTGTATGATTGAACTGACGACCGGTACGCCGATGACGACGACGCCGAGTATCAGCAGCAGCATCTGCACGATGTCGGTATATGTGACGGCAAGCAGTCCGCCAGTGGACACATAAAAAACTATGACCACAGCTGAGATGACATAGCACACGCCAAGATTCCATCCCGTCAGCACGTTGAGGATAGAGCTCCCGGCGACAAACTGCGCCGCGGTATAGCCGATCATCGCAAAGATGGTCGTAATGCTGCACATTATGCCGGTCTTCCGGTCATAACGGCTGGTTATGAGCTCCGGGAGAGTGATATTGTGCAGCTTTGAGCTGATGCGTTTTATCGGCGCGGACATGGTGAACGCGAACACAATGCAGCCTCCCGCTATCGCGGCGACATACCATATGCCTGTTATCCCAATCGTATACGCATTGGAGGACGTACCGATGACGGAGGAACCACCTATCCAGCCTGCCATCCAAAGCGCGCCGATTTTCAGCGCGCCCATTGACCTGCCGCCGACGTAGTAGTCGTCCACACTCTTTTGCTTTTTGCTTGAATAAAGTCCAAGGAAGATCATGGACGTAAAATATGCCAGTATTATTGCTATATCCAGACTATTCAATGCTTCTATTCTCCGTATTCTACAGGCAAGGTATTTGCGAGGCGAGGCGAAGGATATATTCCGCATAAGCCCTTCCATATAACATGGGAGAGCTTATGCGCTGTCAAAGCGCAGCTCCGGCCTTGAGGCATTCGGAGTTTTTCGGATTTATCTTGCCTTTTTTTGCGAAATATGCCGTCACCTGTTCATCAAGCTCGTCAACATTAAAGATCCCGGTGTGCGCCGCAACTGCGCCCAGGAGGACAAGGTTCGCCCCCTTGGGATTTTCATGCCTGAGCGCAATTTCGGACATCGGCACAGAAACAACGTTTATATCGTCCCTGTACTTCCTGTCTGCGTCTACGAGGGATGCGTTGACAAAGAGATAGCCGCCCGGCTTTATGGACGCTTCAAACTTGTCAACCGCCGGCGCGTTGAGCGCGCAGACAATGTCAGGGTGCTTTGCGACGGGGCTTGCTATGCTTTTGTCGCTTATCTTGATGGTGCAGTTGGCCGTGCCGCCGCGCATCTCGGAGCCGTAAGAGGGATACCACGTGATTTCCTTGCCCAGCCGCATCGCCGCATGAGCGATTATCAGCCCGGTCGTGAGCACGCCCTGTCCGCCGAAACCGGCGCAGATCATTTCTGTCATTATTTTGCCTCTCCTTTATCCACAAACACTCCGACGGGGAAGTATTTCGTCATCTCGCTATGTACAAATTCCTTGGTCTTTACCGGCGTTAGATTGAGGTTCGTCGGGCATGGGCTCAAAAGTTCGACCATGCTGAAGCCGTCGCCGTTGAGCTGGTGCTCAAACGCTTTTTTTATGAGCTTTCTGGAATTAACAATACCGGCCGAGCCGACAAGCTCGCCGCGAGCGGCGAATGCAACGTCCATAGTCTTCACAAGCTCAAGTCCGCTGAGCGTACCGTAGCGGCTGGGATCCTTGCCCTTGGGCGAGGTTGCCGTCTTCTCGCCGGGCAGTGTCGTAGGCGCCATCTGACCGCCGGTCATGCCAAACACACTGTTATTGATGACGAACACGCATATATTATCGTTCCTGAGCGCTGCGTGTATGGTCTCCGCCATACCAATAGAATATGCCGCGCCGTCGCCCAGATAGGCAAATACGGCGTTGTCCGGACGGATGTGCTTTGCGCCGACCGCCGTGGGCAGGTCGCGCCCATGGGCGGACATTATTGTGTCAAAGTTCCAGTAGTCAATGTGGAAAGAGCAGCACGCCACATCGACGACGGCTATCATCTTTTCAACGATACCAAGCTCCTCGGCGACTTCCCCGATGAGGCGGCTTGCGATACCGTGACCGCAGCCGGGGCAGAAGTTCGCAGATGAGAATACGCATTCAGGTGCCTTCAGTTTCATTTGTTTGCCTCCTTTTCCAGCAGCTGCTTTGCCTTGGTGATGATATCTTCGCTCTCCGGGAGACCGAAGTACGTGCCGTAGAAATCGACCGGAACGCGCTGACCTGTCGCAAGCTTCACATCGTCCACCATCTGCCCGAGAATGTTGATCTCGACGGTCATGAAAGCTTTCGCGTTATGGCAGGCGTCAAAAGCCTTGACCGGGAACGGCCAGAGGGTTATCGGGCGGATGAGGCCGAGCTTGATGCCCTGCTCGCGCGCCATGTCCACCGCTTCCTTCGCGATGCGGGAGCTTATGCCGTAGGCCACAAGGACAAGGTCGGCATCCTCTGCGTGGTAGCTCTCCCAGCGCTGCTCACGGTTTTCCATGGTTCTGTACTTTTCGGTGAGATACTCGACATAGTCGGGTCTTGTATAGTAGGTGTTCTGAACCTTGCGCGGGGCATCGCCATGACGGCAGCCACGGAGCGCCCAGTCATAGGCATTTATGTCGTGCTCGTGCATCTCCGGCAGCTGCACGCCTTCCACCATCTGTCCGATGGCGGCGTCTGACGCCACAAGCACAGGATGGCGGTACTTCTCCGCCAGTTCAAAGGCAAGCGGCATCATGTCGCAGTTTTCCTGCACGCTTGCAGGCGCGAGGACTATTGTATGATAGTCGCCGTGACCGCCGCCGCGGGTGAGCTGCCAGTAGTCGCCCTGCCCCTGCGCAATATCGCCAAGACCGGTGCCGATGCGCATGACGTCGATGATGACCGCAGGGATATCCGCCGCAACAAGATAGGATATGCCCTCCTGCTTGAGCGAAAATCCGGGACCGGCGGAGCTGGTCAGCGCTCTCGCGCCGGCAGCCGCCGCGCCGAGCAGCATATTGATGCCCGCAAGCTCGGACTCGGTCTGCACGAACGTGCCGCCGACCTCGTCCATGCGCCATGACAGGTATTCAAGTATTTCGGTCTGCGGTGTGATGGGGTAGCCGCTGTAAAAACGGCAGCCCGCACGTATCGCAGCTTCGGCAAGGGCTTCGTTGCCTTTCATCAGTTCTTTTGACATTTTTTGCACCTCTCTTTTCAAACAAGGATCTCAAAGACTCTGTCCGGGCAGACCCGGTAGCAAGAGCCGCACGCCACACAGAGCGAATCGTCCACCTGTATGGTGTCATAGCCCTTATCGCTTATATTACCGGTAAACGAGATCGCCTTTTTGGGGCATTCCGCAACACAGTATCCACAGCCCTTGCAGTTTTTGATGTTCAGTTTAACTTTGCTCATAGTCGCTCCTTTATTACCAATACAAAGAATTAACGGTTTTTATCAGATCTTCGCTTCACTTGCATTGCGCGCGGCTACTTTCCGAGACTGCGCCACCGCAACAAGAGCGGTGACAACGCCGAGAACTCCAGTCGCAACGCCATACACGAGTATCTTTTTGTAGCCGAGGTCGGCGTTTGCGTCGATCCAGTTGCCAAACATGGTGTGCACAAACATATCAGGCAGATAGCCGATGAGAGTCGCTATGGAGACTGCGGTAGCAGAGACTTTGGCAGGAATGCCCATTTCAGCCTGGATTGAGAAGTAGGTGCCCTTGCACAGGAACATTGCAACACCGACGAGCAGAAGAAGCACAACGAGCAGACTGCCGTTAACACCGGTGGGCAGTATGAGAAAAATGCCAAGAGTCACAATGCAGGCTGTCTGCCCGAGAACCTGCTCCTTTGCGACAGACTTGAACCCCTTGTCGGCAATGTAGCCGCCGAGCGGACCGCCGATGAGGCGGCAGCCGTAGGTGCGGAAAGTGCCGATAGACGCTGCGAGCGCCGCAGGCATGCCAAGGACGCTGGTGCTGTACGGAGTGAGGTAGCTTGCGACAGCAGAAATGGTAACATAGCACCACACGAGTATCGCCATGATCCACACGCCGGGGATCTTGAAAGTATTTATGTAGTCACTCACGGTGATCTTGCCCGACTTGTCGCCATCAGCCTCGCCATATGCTGCGTTCCCTGGCATTAGCCACAAAACAAGAAGCCCAGAAACAATTGAAAGACCGCCCATGAACGCAAGAGCGCTCTTGAAGCCGGTGAGCATGTCGCTGCCGCCGACAACCGCCATAACGCCGATCATGATGAAGCTGAGCAGAAGGGATGCAAGACCGTTGAGCGCCTCGAATATGCCATAAAGCCTGCCCTGCTCTTCGTCAGTGCCGGTCATGCGGATGCCCTTCATAATCGCGGGCCAGAAAGCGAAGCCGCCGGTGAGCGCCATCAGTATCCAGATAACTACCGCCATGGTGTAGCTCTGGTAGGTGAGCATGAACAGAAAGCTTAAAATCGCCTGACCGAAAATAGATACCAGCAGGACGGGCTTGGGGTTAAACTTATCGCCTATCCATCCACCGGGCAGATAGGAAACGGTGAGCGCGATGGTATAATAGGTCATCAACGAACCGAGCTGGGCGTTGGTGCAGCCCATTGCAGCAATCATCTGATCGTAGAAGCTGGACTTCATGTAAGGCATGACATACATAAAGCCATAGGCAACTCCAAGTGCAAATAGCAGCAGGAATCTCTTAGTGTTCTTCTTAGCCATGTTTTTACCTCTTTTTCTCTTTTTGTTGTCATTCTCTCTTTTACGGCGCATTGCCTTCGGGTTGGATAATTCCAGAACCGCGTTCTGTAGTATAGAACATGATAAAAGGAAGCGTTAACTTCCATTTTGCAGAACTGCGTTCTGTATTTCAGAATTATTTAATGAGACACTCCCGCGTCTCATTAAATGTTCCGGATTCTGTTCTCTATTTCAGAACCATATTCTGAGTATGCGCCATAAAAAAAGAAAACTAAAAACTATATAAAATCTAACACAACACTGCGGCGCTTGCAATACGCATATACGACAAAAAGAAGAACAGAATTTTATTGAAAATCACAAATTGTCTTGAATTTCGCAAACATATTTGGTTAGTTTTTTAGCAAACTGTTGTATTTTCCCCTCCGTAAAGCGTGCCGACGGACCGCTCACGCTCATTGCGCCAAGCACAGAACCGTCATTGTCGAGTATGGGAACGGCGACGCAGCGCAAACCTATCGCGTACTCCTCATCGTCGATTGCGTAACCGCGCAGTCGTATTTTGGTCAGCTCATCCCGCATTTTTTCGGGGTCAACTATTGTATATTCGGTTTTTGCGGTCTGTGGGGAAGCAAGGTATTCATCTATAAATTCCTCCGGCATATGCGACAGCATAGCCTTGCCCGAAGCTGTGCAGTTGAGCTTATCATAGCTGTTGCGCAGTACGGCAGAGACATATGGGCGCGTACCCGCCGGAATGGCCGCGTCCATATAATATAGCTGGTAGCCGATAGGCACCGTCAGATAGGCAATTTCCCCCACCTCGTTCGCCAATTGATGCAGATATGGGGAAGCGATATTCTCAAAGCTGTATCGGTCAGACGCCATTTTCCCGAGCACTGCGATTTTCTTTCCCAGATAAAATTTGCTGGACTCTGTACTCCTGTCAAGATACTCCATTGCGCACAGAGTCGTCAAAATATCATAAACATTGCTTTTATATAATCCAAGCTTCTCGCTGATCTCAGTGATACTCAGCGGCTGCTTCTCCGCAAAGCAATCAAGCACCGTCAGCGCCTTTTGCAGGCTTTTTACCTTTATCTCTCCTTTGTTATTCGGCAAAGCTGTTCTCCTCCTTGTTTTTAAAATTCATTTGTGAAAAAACTTACACGCTCATGACATATTCTAAACGAAAATATTTAAATGTCAATACGGCACTGCACCTTAGAAATCGAGCATCGCTTTTATCTGCCCCTCTGGCTCAATTCTGACGGCTCAGTCTGTGCGCTGAATATTTTGCCGTCAAAAAAATCCCGGATGAAAACCTTTCGGCGTCATCCGGGACTCTCCGTGGAGCTAGTAATGTGACTCGAACACACGACCTGCTGATTACGAATCAGCTGCTCTACCGACTGAGCTATACTAGCTTATCACATGTTTGCTTTTTTCAGCTTAAATATTCTAGCACACCCGCGCCAAATAGTCAACACCAAAAATGCGCAGTTTACTATTTGTATATCTAAAATTTACGTACCTCGTACAACCGCGCTTTACTCTTCAAAAGAGAGCTTATATGGGCGCATTTTTCTTTGAAATCATTATTTTAGCACAATGTTATTCGACAGAATCACGTTCCGTCCGGGTTTACATAAAATTCAGAAATAATTATTTTGCAAATAGTTATCAACATTTTCAACAGAGTTGTCAACATGGCTGAAACGCTGTGTTTTCAACGCATTTTGTCGTAATCTGCCGAAATGTCCCACAGTCTGCAAACGAAGATACGTTACGATTCAGATACAAAGAATAATTTACATAACCGCAGAAAATCAACTCATTTGTAAAGTCTGAGCATACCCGAGTCGGCATAGGAAACATAGTCGTCACCGGCGACCACAATATGGTCAACCAGGGGAATGCCGACCGTAGAGAGCGAGGACATGATCTGCTGCGTGGCGGCGTCATCCTCGCGCGAGGGGATGGCAAACCCGTCAGGGTGATTGTGCGCGATGATAGCCGAGCTGGCGCGGTTTTTCAGCGCCGTCTCGACGATGCGGCGGTTACTGGTCAGCACGGAGTTTACCACTCCCCTGCCCATCTCATTGCACGATATGACGCGCTTTTGCGAATCCAGACTGACGAGCAGAAGCACCTCCTCATGCTCAAGCGCAAATCGCGGAACGAGATACCGCCCCGCTTCCTCAGAGTTTGTTATGAATCTGACCTCGTTTGCCTGCTCAACGAGACTAAGCTTCATTATTTGCGGCACAAGCATGATAAGCTGAGCCGTGCTCTCGCCGACGCCCGGAACCTCGCACAGCTCCCGCAGTCCTGCAGCGAACACACCCGCAAGGTTGCCGAAGCGTTTGAGCAGCGCATGAGCAAGCTCGTTGGTGTCACGGCGCGGGATGGCATAGAAAAGCAGCAGCTCAAGCGCGTTGAGCTCGCTGAAGCTGTGCAGTCCGTGCTCTTTGAAGCGCTCTCTCATGCGTTCACGATGCCCGTCGTGTACGCTGCTCATTCTGTCACCACCCTTTGTGCCGTTTATGCCGTATATATCAGAAGTCAGCCAATCAAAGCTCCATCGTCGCATAGGCGTTGAGATCACTGCCTGCGGTATTTCCTGCAAGATATTCATAATATCCCTGCGCCCCGACCATTGCGCCGTTGTCGCCGCAGAGCTTCAGCGGCGGAACATAAAGCTCCAGCCCATTCTCCTCAGCGGTGCGTTTGAAATCGGCGCGTATGCGTGAATTTGCCGCGACACCGCCCGCCACGACCAGCTTTTTATAGCCAAGCTCTTTTGCCGCGCGGATTGTGCGCGGCACGAGGCTGTCGCTGACCGCCTTGGTGAACGATGCGGCAAGCGAAGCGCGGTCGATCTTCTCGCCCTTCTGCTCCGCGTTGTGAACAAGGTTTATAACGGCAGTCTTGAGCCCGGAAAAGCTCATATCATAAGGATTTCCATCAACATGCGCGACGGGAAAAGCATACTTCGCGTCATCCCCCGATTGGCTGAGATCGTCGATGGGCTTGCCGCCGGGATACGGCAGACCGAGCACACGCGCGGTCTTGTCAAAGCACTCTCCCGCCGCATCGTCGCGCGTCGCGCCGATGATCCTCATGTCGGTATAACCGCGCACATCAACAAGGATGGTATTGCCGCCGGAGATGGCGAGGCAGAGAAACGGCGGCTCAAGCTCGGGATAGGCAAGGTAGTTTGCCGCGATATGGGCGCGGATGTGGTGCACGGGAACAAGCGGCACTCCGAGTGCATACGCGCAGGATTTGGCAAAGTTCACGCCGACGAGCACCGCGCCGATAAGTCCCGGCGCATATGACACGGCAACCGCGTCAATGTCCGCGCGGGTGATGCCGGCGGCGTCTATCGCCTTCTGCGCAAGAATGGAGATAGACTCCACATGGCAGCGCGACGCGATCTCCGGCACGACACCGCCGTAAACCGCGTGCAGCTTCGCCTGGGAAAATATCTGGTCGGTCAACAATTTCCTGCCGTCCTCCACGACCGCAGCGGCGGTCTCGTCGCAGGTTGATTCAAATGATAGTATTTTCAATTTCCATGCCTCGCTTAAAGAATTTTGTCATAAGAAGAGCATCCTCACGCGGGAGCTCATAGTAATCCTTTCTCTCTCCGACGGGAAGAAAGCCATGCTTTTTATAGAGCGCGACAGCGCCGGCATTGCCCCGCCGCACCTCGAGCGTCACAAACGCGAGCGCAAGCGCCTCACAGCGCGCGATAAGTGCGGAAATGAGCGCGTCGGCAATGCCGCGCCGCCTGTACTCCGGCGCGACCGCAACATTGGAGATATACCCCTCATCGACCACGTGCATCATGCCAACATAGCCCGCCGTCTCTCCGCCGATGTCCGCGGCGAGAAAAACATGCATATCATCCGGCAGCTGGGATATAAGCTGCTCCTTTGTCCACGGCATGGAAAAGCAGAGCTTCTCAAGCTCCTCCAGCCGGTCAATATCCCTATCGGACGCATCGCGTATCACAAGATCATGCATCGGCTCAATGCGCCTCCGCCCAGCTGTGCCCGATATGTGCCTCAACTGTCAGCGGCACAGAGAGATGCGCGGCGTTTTCCATCTCTTCCGTGAGTATAGCGCGTACACGCTCAGCCTCGTCCATGGGGCATTCAGCAATAAGCTCGTCATGCACCTGCAGAATAAGCCGTGAGCGCAGCCCCTCCGCCGCAAGACGGTGATGCACCGCAACCATGGCGAGCTTCATAATATCCGCCGCCGTGCCCTGAATGGGCATGTTGAGCGCAACGCGCTCTCCGAATGAACGTGTATTGAAATTTGTGCTTTTCAGCTCCGGCAGCTCCCGGCGGCGGCCGTAGAGCGTGGCGACATAGCCATCCGCCTTTGCCTTTTCCACAACGGTCTTCATATACTCGCGAACGCCGTGGTATTTTTCAAGGTACGCCTCCATATACGCCTTCGCCTCGCTCTGCGGCACACCGATGTCCTGCGCGAGCGAGAACGCCGAAATGCCGTACACAATGCCGAAGTTGACCGCTTTTGCCCGCGAGCGCAGCGTGGGCGTGACCTCGCTGAGCGGAACGCCAAAGACGTTGGACGCCGTGACGGTGTGAAAGTCCTCCCCGCAGGAGAAGGCTTTTTTCATTGTCTCGTCTCCGGAGATATGCGCCAGCAGCCGAAGCTCGATCTGGCTGTAGTCTGCATCGACAAGGCGCATGCCTGGCGCGGCGACAAACATGCTGCGTATCTGCGCGCCCAGCTTTTTTCGCACAGGGATATTTTGCAGATTCGGCTCCGTCGATGAGAGCCGTCCCGTCGCCGTGACGGTCATCTGGAAGTTCGTGTGTATCCTGCCGTCATCGGAAATGACCTTTAAAAGCCCGTCGGCATAGGTGGACTTGAGCTTTGTGAGCATACGGTAGTCCAGCACATTCTCGATGATGGGGTGTTTGCCGCGAAGCTTTTCCAGCACGTCCGCGTTCGTACTCCACCCGGTCTTTGTCTTTTTCCCGGACGGGAGCATGAGCCGGTCAAACAGGACCTCGCCCAGCTGCTTTGGCGAATTGATGTTGAATTCGCCCCCGGCGTATTCCCATATGCTCGCCTGAAGTGCGGCAATGCCGGCGTTAAGGCTCTCTCCGAAATCATAGAGCTCCTTGCGGTCAACGTAAAATCCCACGCGCTCCATATCCGCAAGCACGCGGCACAGCGGCAGCTCCGCAGAATAATAAAGCTTGTCCATGCCCAGCTCATGAAGCTTTGCGTCCATGACGGGATAGAGCGCCCACAGCGCCTCTGCGCCGTGCTTTTCACTGCCCAGATAACGCATGGAGAGCCGCTCCTCGCTGTAATCGCTGTCGGTCGCGGCAAGGAGGTAGCCCGCGAGCGACGTGTCAAACACAAAGCCCTCCGCGCTCAGCCCCTCGTCGAGCAGCAAGCGCATAATATCTTTAACGCCGCTGCCTATCTTTTTCAAACCGGGTGCAAACACGGCGCGCAGCAGAGCATTGTATCCGTCGCCGCACTGCGCCCAGGAAAGAGAATACACCCGCTCGCCGTCGCACAGCTCTATCGCGTCCAGTCCGCTTGCAGCCGTCACCGCGACGAGAGGCGCGCAGGCAAGGCGCGCGGCAAGCTCCGCCGCGCCGCCGCCGTCCGCAATATCGACCCGTTCGAGCGCCGGGACGTCGGTCTCCGGCGCGGCGGGCGCATCCTCCGCGCTTTCTGCAAGCCCCCACTTTTCTATAAACTTGTTGAACCCCAGACGCTTGAAGAAAGCGTAGAGCGCCGGTGTGTAGCTTCTGTTCCAGAGCGCATCCTCAGGCTTGAACTCAAGCGGGATCTCGCGCAGGATGGTGGCGAGCCAATAGGATTTTTCCGCGCTCTCCTCCCCTGCGGCAAGCTTTTTGCGCACACCGTCCTTTATATCAAGCTCGGGCAGCCTTTTGTATATTTCCTCCACCGTGCCGAAGCGCCGCACAAGCTCCATCGCGGTTTTCTCGCCGATGCCGGGCACGCCGGGGATATTGTCAGACGTATCGCCCATAAGCGCCTTGAGATCGACCATGAGCGGCGGCGCAAAGCCGTATTCCTCCGCAAAGCGCTGCGGGGTATACATGATGGTCTCCGTCTTGCCCATGCGGGATTTGACGATACAGACCGTCGTACTGCCGGAGATGAGCTGGAGGCTGTCCTTATCGCCGGTGACAACGGTGCACGTCCAGCCGGAGCTCTCGCATATGCGCGAGACCGTGCCGAGTATATCGTCCGCCTCATAGCCCGCCAGCTCATAGCGCCGTATACCCATCGCGTCCAGCGCATCCTTCACAAGCGGCATCTGCACGGCAAGGTCGTCCGGCATGGGCTTTCGCTGCGCCTTGTAGCCGTCATACGCCTTATGGCGGAACGTCGGCTCCTTCAGGTCGAAACTGACGCAGACTGCATCCGGCTTGACCTCGTCATATATGCGCTGTAAAATGGCAATAAAGCCGTAAACCGCGTTCGTGGGCGTCCCGTCGGGCGCGTTGAGCGCCCGGACGCCGTAGAAAGCGCGGTTAACGATGCTGTTGCCGTCTATTACCATAAGATTCATAGCTACACTCTCACTTTTCCCCGCGCAGCCTGATGATCTCATCGCGCAGCTGTGCGGCTATCTCGTACTCAAGCATCTGCGCCGCCTTGCGCATTTTCGCCTCAAGCTGGTCAATGAGCGCCTTGCGCTCCTGCGCGGTCATCTTCAAGCCGTTGGGTCGGCGCACCTGCGCAGTGTCGGAGGATATTTCGATGATCTCCCGCACATTTTTGACAATTGTCATGGGGATAATTCCGTGCTCTGCGTTATAAGCCGTCTGAATATCACGGCGTCGCGCCGTCTCGTCGATGCATGCCTGCATCGACGGCGTGACCGTGTCGCCGTACATGATGACCATGCTGTCCGCGTTGCGCGCCGCGCGCCCGACGGTCTGGATAAGACTCGTCTCACTTCTGAGAAAGCCCTCCTTGTCCGCGTCAAGTATTGCAACGAGACCGACCTCAGGAATGTCCAGCCCCTCGCGCAGAAGGTTGATGCCGACAAGCACGTCAAATTCGCCCATTCTCAGATCGCGGATGATCTCCATGCGCTCTATCGTGCCGATGTCGTGATGCATATAGCGGCAGCGGATGCCCGCGTTCATCAGATACGCCGTAAGATCCTCCGCCATTTTTTTCGTGAGCGTCGTGACGAGCGTGCGCTGCCCCTTTGCGATCTTCAGGTTTATTTCGCCGATAAGATCGTCGATCTGTCCCTGGGTCGGGCGGACGAATATTTCCGGATCCAAAAGTCCGGTAGGACGGATGATCTGTTCGACGATCTGCCCGGCGTGCTCACGCTCATAGTCGCCGGGAGTGGCGGACACGAACACGCGCTGGTGTATGCGCTGCTCGAACTCCTCAAATTTCAGCGGGCGGTTATCGAACGCCGAAGGCAGGCGGAAGCCATATTCCACAAGCGCCTCCTTGCGTGCACGGTCGCCCCGGTACATTGCGCGCACCTGCGGCAGCGTGACGTGGCTCTCGTCCACAAAGAGGAGGAAATCCTTTGGGAAATAGTCCAGCAGCGTCATTGGGGGGCTGCCGACCGGGCGGTTGGAGATAACGCGGGAATAGTTTTCTATGCCGGTGCAGTATCCCAGCTCCTGCATCATATCTATGTCGTAATCCGTGCGCTGCTTTATGCGCTGCGCCTCAATGAGCTTGTTGTTGTCCGTGAAATACCGCACGCGCTCGTCGCACTCTGCGCGTATGCGCTCTATCGCCGCCGCCATTTTCTCCTTGGTGGTCACATAGTGACTTGCGGGGTAGATAACCGCATGGGTGAGATAGCGCTCGGGCGCGCCGGTGACGACGTTTATCTCGCTTATCCTGTCTATCTCGTCGCCGAAAAACTCCACACGGATGGCGCGGTCATTCCAGTAGGCAGGGAATATCTCGACCGTGTCGCCGCGCACGCGGAACATATTGCGTTCGAACGCAATGTCATTGCGCTCGTAGCGCGCCTCGATGAGCTTGCGCAGAAGCTCGTCCATGTTCCAGCTCTGTCCGGGACGCATGGAGATCGCCATGTTGGCAAAATCGTCCGGCTCGCCAAGACCGTAGATGCACGAAACCGAGGCGACGACGATAACATCCCGCCGCTCCAGCAGTGAAAACGTCGCCGAGAGGCGCAGACGGTCGATCTCGTCGTTGATAGCGCAGTCCTTTTCAATATACGTGTCAGTATGCGGGATATAGGCCTCCGGCTGATAATAGTCGTAGTACGACACAAAGTATTCCACGGCGTTTTCCGGGAAAAATTCCTTAAATTCGCTGCAAAGCTGGGCGGCCAGGGTCTTATTGTGTGCGAGAACGAGCGTGGGGCGGTTGAGACGGGCGATGACGTTCGCCATTGTGAACGTCTTGCCAGAGCCCGTCACGCCGAGCAGCACCTGCTCGTCCAGCCCGTTTTCTATCCCGCTCACAAGCGCATCTATCGCCTGCGGCTGGTCGCCGGTGGGTTTATATTGTGAAACAAGCTTGAAACTGTCCATAAGCACTCCGATGCCGGGAATATATACTGAACGTATTATATCACCTGACGTGCCAAAGCTCAAGCATAACCGCGCGGACTTTAACCTCGATGCTGCAATTCATCAAGGGTCAGATTCGTTTTGTAAATAAAAGCCTGTTTGCCTGTCAGCTTTTATTGCTCTGCCTGTATGGATTGTTCACGACGATGATTTTGAAAGACAGCGACGGATTTTTGCTGCTTGTCGCGGCGGCTCCTCTGGTCGTGCTGCTTGGCAACGGTGAGCTTTCGAGGTCTTTCCGCTATCACATGACAGAGCTGGAATTGCCGTCGCGCTTTTCGCTGCCGCAGATTTTCATGGCAAGGTTTGTGATCGCGGCGGTGGTGGATACGCTGTCGCTCACCTGTATGCTGATTATGACCGCGATGAAAACGTATTTCACCTTTGGCGCATTGATCTTATATGGACTTGTGCCGAGTTTTCTGGCGGCATCCGGCTCGTTGTTCCTGCTCAACAGAAGCCGGAATGCAAATAGCCACTACTATGTGACTGCTTATTGTGTCGCTCTTTCTGCGTTCGGTCTTGTTTCCGTAAGCGCCTTCCCGGACTGGTATGATAGCGCAGCTATTACGGTGTGGATGCTGATCCTCGCAGTCAGCATCGGCGTTTTCGCGCTTGAACTATGGAAACTGTTCAAGGATTCCGCGAAGCGCCTCGAATGTGTTTCCTTAAAATAACGATGGAGGTATCAAATTGGAACTGACTCTTGATCGTATTTCAAAACAGTTTCAGAACCATATCGCCGTAGACGGTTTCAGCTATACCATGTCCAACGGCGTCTATGGTCTGCTCGGCGCAAATGGCGCTGGCAAAACAACGCTCATGCGCATGATCTGCACGGTGCTGAACCCGACGAGCGGAGAAATTCTATTTAACGGAACGAGCATCAGCGATATGGGCGCAAAATACTGCGACATTCTCGGCTACCTGCCGCAGAATTTCGGTTACTACCCGGATTTCTCCGCACACGAATTTCTTCTGTATATGGCATCGCTGAAAGGCATACAGGGGCGCGCTGCCAAACACAGAGTGGAAGAATTGCTGCAAATGGTCGGTCTGCCGGACGTATCCAGACAGAAAATCCGTTCTTTCTCCGGCGGCATGAAGCAGCGCCTCGGCGTTGCGCAGGCTGTCCTCAATGATCCGAAAGTCCTTGTGTTGGATGAGCCGACCGCCGGGCTTGACCCCAAAGAGCGGATTCGCTTCCGCAATCTGATTTCGGATCTGTCGCGGAATAAGATCGTCATTCTGTCCACGCATATTGTCAGCGACGTGGAGTACATTGCCGATCAGATCCTGATGATGAAAAAAGGCAAGCTGATCTTGGCTGGGAGTCCGTCTGAACTCACGGAACAGTCTGCCGGAATTGCGTGGTCGCTGATCGTACCTGAACAGGAGGTCGGACGGTATGAAGCACAATGCTGCATCTGCAATCTGCGCCACTTGACGGACGGTGCGGAGCTGCGTATCGTGTCCAGAAACCAGCCCGCACCCGCCGCTGTTCCGGTGCAGACCACGCTGGAAGATTTGTACTTGTTCCACTTTGCAGACGAATTAGGCAGCGATCTTTCCCGCCCTGCAGGAGGAAAACAGAAATGAAAACGCTCTCGCCGGACCGCTGACTGCGGAGCGGCTGAAAGATGCGCTGCAACAGTATCACACAGTCTATGGAAACTCTGATAATTTTGACGCTTCGGGCGCTTTGAAAGACGAAGTGTACTGCAAAGATATTCTGCCATACAACGGCATCTTAAACCTAATGCGGCGGATATACTCTCCGGCTGGGGCGTATGACATGAACATTCTTTCAGGTGTCACAAATGAAAGAGTCGAAAATTTCTATCAGGATCGCCATGCGCAGGTCCAGAGTATCGTAGATATGGATTACACGACCGGCAACTACACGCAGGCGGAAAAGGATACGATCCTGAA
>DJEW01000013.1 GCA_002431965.1 Clostridiales bacterium UBA5888 | reverse complement strand
AGGGCAAAATAAACTTGCCTTGCTCCTGCATTTTATCATATCAGCTTTGTCAACTCGCTCATCAGCTCGTCACGCCCCTGACCTTTTTCAGCAGAAAAAGGAATTATGTGCACATCATCAGGCAGCGCAAGCGTTGCTCGTATAAGCGCCAGATTCGGCTCGATCTCACTCTTTTTCAGCTTATCAAGCTTGTTTGCAACAACGACGAGAGGGCAGTCCGAGGCTTTGAACCACTCTGCCATCGTGACGTCATCCGCCGTCGGCTTGTGGCGTGAATCCACGATCATTACGCCAAGGCGAAAAAGACCGGAAGCAAAAAAATCCTCCATCAGCCGCCCCCAGCGCTCGCGCTCACTGCGCGAAACCTTCGCGTAACCATATCCCGGCAGATCCACAAGATAGAGCTTGCCGTCGATAAGGAAATAGTTTACATGGACGGTTTTTCCCGGTTCAGAGCCTACACGTGCAAAGTTCCTGCGGTTAAGCAGGCGGTTTATCACCGAAGATTTGCCCACATTGGATTTTCCTGCAAAGGCGACGCACGGCACGGAGCTTTGAATAAACTGCTCCCTTGACGCGGCGGACTTGACAAATTCGGTCTTATTCACGTTCAATACTGCCATGGACATCTCCCTTCGTATGAAAAAGCATCACTGACGCACTTTAGGCGCGTCTGCCGTTTTGCAGAGCATACCGGCGGCAGTCATATGCGTGTCTCCCTTTTCAGGAACGAGCGCGGCATTGAGTGCCTCGTCGGCATAGCTGACCGGGATGAAGTTTATCTGTGCGCGGACCTTCTGGTCGATTTCCTCCAGATCTGGCACATTCTCCGCAGGAATGATAACGGTCTTTATGCCGGCTCGCAGCGCCGCCATCGTTTTTTCGCGCAGCCCGCCTATCGGCAGCACACGTCCGCGCAGGGTTATTTCCCCGGTCATTGCAACGTCATGGCGCACCGGACGCCCCGTCAGTGCGGAAACAAGCGCAACGCAGGTCGTCACGCCGGCGGACGGACCGTCTTTAGGCACCGCTCCTTCCGGATAATGAACGTGTATATCCTTGTTTTTATAGAATTCCGGGTCAATACCAAGCTTTTCCGCACGGCTGCGTATAAAGCTGACCGCCGCCTTTGCCGATTCCTTCATCACATCGCCAAGATTGCCCGTCAGCTCCAGCCTGCCGCTTCCGTCAGTCACAAGCGCCTCTACATCAAGCGTCTCTCCGCCGACGGAGGTATACGCCAGACCATGCACCAGTCCGACCTCATCATAGAAGCGGAACGGCTCCGGTCTGAACTTCACAGGACCGAGAACGCTCTCGAGCTTACCGGGTTTCAGTGTAAGACTTTTATATTTGCCTTCGGCAATGCCTCCCGCCGCCTTACGGCATACGGCGGCAAGCTCACGTTCAAGAAGCCTCACGCCGGACTCGCGAGTATATCCGGAGATGATCTCACGCAGCGCCGCATCGTCGATTTTAAGCTGCGGCGTCTTCAAGCCGTGCTTCCTGCGCTGCTTGGGCAGCAGATGGCGCTTGGCAATTTCGACTTTCTCCTCGTCGGTGTAGCTTGGAAGCTCTATGACCTCCATTCGGTCAAGCAGCGCACGTGGGATGGTATCTGTTGTATTTGCCGTTGTAATGAAGAACACGCCCGACAAATCTATAGGTATCTCAAGGAAATTGTCGCGGAATGTGCCGTTCTGCTCACCGTCAAGAGCCTCGAGAAGAGCCGCTCCGGGGTCGCCGCGGTAATCCGCGCCAAGCTTGTCGATCTCATCGAGCACCATAAGAGGGTTCATGCTGCCGCTTTGAATAATGCCGCTGACAATGCGCCCCGGCATTGAGCCAATATAGGTTTTGCGATGTCCGCGTATCTCGGCCTCATCATGCACGCCGCCCAGCGACACGCGGCAGAGCTTACGGTTTGTTGCGTGCGCGATACTCATGGCCATGCTGGTCTTGCCTGTTCCCGGGGGACCGACAAGGCACAAAAGCCCGCCTTTTATGTCCGGCGAAAGCTGCTTCACCGCAAGATATTCAAGCACACGCTCCTTGACCTTCTCCAGGCCGTAATGCTCATCATCAAGGAGCTTCCGCGCTTTTTCTATGTCCACAGTCTCCTTTGTCGTTTTTCCCCACGGGATCTCAAGACACACATCCAGATAACCGCGCAGGACTGCCGCCTCGGACGAGCCGAACGGCTGCTTTGCGAGACGTCCAAGCTCTTTAAGGAGCTTTTCCCGGATTTCGTCAGACACCGGCAGTGCGTTTATTTTCTTGCGGTAGTCGTCGATATCATCCAGCTGTCCGTCCTCGCCCAGCTCCGCCTGAATTACCTTCAACTCCTCGCGCAGGTAATACTCACGCTGGTTCTGGTTTATCGCCTCCTGAGCCGCATCGTTTATCTCTTTTTCAATGTTGATAATATTCAGCTCGTTGTTGAGCAGCTTGCCCAGCAGCGCAAGACGGCGGCAGGGATAAAGCTCCTCCAGGAGCGCCTGCTTATCCTCGACACTCAGACGCACATTGTGCGCAATATAGTCGGAAACATAGCCGGGAGTTGGGTTTGCGAGAAGATTGAGTATCTGCTCGCTTATCATGTCCGGGTTTGCCTGTATGTACTCTTCAAACAGGGAAAGGCTGTTTCTCAGCAGAGCCTCTTTCCGTGCGGCGCTCACGCGGTCAGTCTTGTCGTGCAGCTCGCGCACCTCGGCGGTATACCACTTGCCTGCGGTGTCAATGTCGATCGCCTCCGCGCGGCATATTCCCTCTACCAGCACCCGCGTAACACCGCCGCGCGGCTGCCGAAGCTGCTGGCGCACGCGGCATATAGTGCCGATGTGATATATTTCGCTCTCATCCGGCGCGTCGGCAATGGGATCTTTCTGCGCAGCAAGGAAAATGAGCTGATCCGTCCTCACCGCCTCGTCGAGCGCCGCAACAGACGCGCTGCGCTCCACATCGAATGTGAGAAGCATTCCCGGGAAAACGCTCAGCCCGCGCAGAGCGAGCAGAGGCATATTTTTTACATCATATAATAATTCGCTGTTCATGTCTTTTTCTCCTTTCAGGAGGATAGGGTATATTGCGTCAGGATTTACTGCCTGACGTGTCGTTGATATGCTCAACGCGAGGCATTTCGGTGCCGTTGACGCTTGCCGCCGTGATGACCACGCGCTTGACCGTCGGGTCTGACGGGACGGTATACATGATGTCCGTCATTACGCCCTCCATGACGCTGCGCAGTCCGCGCGCGCCTATCTTCATCGCTATCGCCTTGTCCGCAATGGCTTCAAGTGCCGCAGGCTCAAAGTCAAGTTTGACTTTGTCATAGTCAAAGAGCGCCTTGTACTGCTTTGTCATGGCGTTCTTCGGTTCAGTAAGGATGCGCACAAGATCATCGCGCGTGAGTGAAGAAAGCGAAGCGATGACGGGAAGACGCCCGATAAGCTCCGGAATAATGCCAAACTTCAAAAGATCGTGCTGCTGCACCTGGGCAAGGATCTCGCCCACATCGCGCTCTGTGCTGCTTACAATGTCCGCACCGAAGCCCATAGTCTTTTTATTCGTGCGTTTTTCGATAATCTTATCCAGCCCGTCAAACGCGCCGCCACAGATGAAGAGAATATTTGTCGTGTCGACCTGAATAAACTCCTGATGCGGATGCTTGCGCCCGCCCTGCGGGGGAACATTTGCAACAGTGCCCTCCAGAAGTTTGAGCAGCGCCTGCTGCACGCCCTCGCCGGAAACATCCCGCGTGATGGAAGTGTTCTCGCTTTTGCGGGCGATCTTATCAATCTCGTCGATATAAATTATTCCGCGCTCTGCGCGCTCCACGTCAAAATCCGCCGCCTGCAGGAGCTTGAGGATGACATTCTCCACATCTTCGCCGACATAGCCCGCTTCCGTGAGCGTGGTGGCATCTGCAATGGCAAAAGGCACGTCGAGCATTTTTGCAAGCGTCTGGGCGAAGAGCGTTTTGCCGCTGCCTGTCGGTCCTATGAGCAGGATGTTGCTCTTTTGCAGCTCCACGTCCGATTTTCCGGCGTGAAGGATACGCTTATAGTGATTGTATACGGCGACGGACAACGCGATCTTCGCCCGTTCCTGTCCTATAACATACTCATCGAGACGTGCCTTGATCTGCATAGGCTTGGGAAGGCGTTCGAAGACGAGCGGCTGAACGGCGCCGCCGTTTATACACTGCGGTGCGGATACGCCATCATCGATTATACTTGCGCACATACGCACGCACTCATCACATATATAGCTGCCGTTTCCGGCAATAAGGCGGTTGACCGCCGACTGCGGCTTGCCGCAGAATGAACATCTGAGACTTCTTCTTTCATCAAACTTGCCCATACTGGTTTTCCCCTCTTCCATTAAAACTATGGGGGAACGACTGTTCCCCCATAGAAAATCCTATTCTACGATTCAG
Source organism: Clostridiales bacterium UBA5888 (assembly GCA_002431965.1). Classification (GTDB taxonomy): domain Bacteria; phylum Bacillota; class Clostridia; order Oscillospirales; family Oscillospiraceae; genus Limivicinus. Next base: position 51,079 of record DJEW01000013.1, on the reverse strand, counting down.
CGCTTGTAAATAACCTTGTCGATGATACCGTAGCTCTGTGCTTCCTCTGCGGTCATAAAGTGGTCACGCTCGCAGTCTGCCTCGATTGTCTCAATGCTCTTGCCGGTGTTATCGGCAAGGATGGTGTTGAGGCGTTTTTTTATCTTGAGTATCTGCTCTGCCTGTATCTGAATATCTGTGCACTGCCCCTGACTGCCGCCGGAGGGCTGGTGAATCATGATCTCAGCATTCGGCAGGGCGATACGCTTGCCCTTTGCGCCGCAGGACAGCAGAAACGCGCCCATTGACGCCGCCATGCCGATGCATATGGTGGACACATCGGGCTTGATGTACTGCATGGTGTCATATATCGCAAGACCGGCAGTCACGACGCCGCCCGGGCTGTTGATATAAAACTGTATGTCCTTGTCGGGATCCTGTGCTTCAAGATACAGAAGCTGCGCCACGATAAGGCTTGCGGTTGTATTGTTGACCTCTTCTGAGAGCATGATGATCCTGTCATTGAGAAGACGGGAAAAAATATCATACGAACGCTCGCCGCGGCTTGTCTGTTCAACTACATAAGGTACTAAACTCATTCTATTAAACTCTCCTTAAAAATATCAGCGTCCAAGAGAGCATATCCTATATCCCTGATAATTATTCAGCCTTGGTCTCGGTCTTGGCGGCTGCTTTTTTTCTGGTGGTCTTGGGTTTCTCCTCAGACTTTGCTTCAGCGGAGTCTGAGGCATCGTCGCTCTTCCTGGTCTTGGTGGTCTTTCTGGTCTTGGGCTTTTCCTCTGTCTCCGCCTCGGCTGCATTCTCATCGGCGGCTTCCTCGGTCTTGGCGGCTTTCTTGGCTCTTGTCTTCTTTGCGGGCTTTGCCGCAACGGCAACGGCGCTGTCGAACATTATGGCAGAAGCCTTGTCCTTTCTGCACTCTTCCTTAATAAAGTCAATGCCGAAGTACTTTTTGAGATCCTCCGGGGATGCCTTGACGTCCTCGCCGACCTTCTTAAGGTATTCCTCAACATCCCCATCGCTGATCTCGATATTCTCCGCCTTGACGATAGCGTCGATGAGCAGATCGTTTTTGACCTGGAACTCCGCTGCGGGGCGGAGACTGTTGTTGAGCGTCGCATCATCCAGCCCCATCATCTCCTTGAGCCTGTCAATGGGAACGCTGCGATCGGTCATGCCATAGTTGGCGGCATAGCCGCGAATCATTTCCTCAAGCTTGTCGTCGATCATTACCTCGGGAATGTCGGCAACAAGGTTATCGCACGCCTGACGGAGTATATCGGTGCGGAATTTGTTCTCCGCCTGCTCGTTCGCAGTCTTTTCGAGCTTTGCACGGATATCCGCCCTGTACTCGTCAAGAGTATCAAACTCGGAAACGTCCTTTGCAAACTCATCGTCAAGCTCAGGAAGCTCAGGCACGGTGAGGCTGTTGAGCCTGACCTTGAAAACGACCGCTTTGCCGGCAAGATTCTCAACATAGTTTTCGGGGAAGGTGATGTCAATATCCTTCTCCTCGCCGATGTTCATGCCGACGATCTGCTCTTCAAAGCCGGGAACAAAGGAGTTTGAACCAAGCTCCAGGTCGTACCCCTCGGCCTTGCCGCCGTCGAAACGTTCACCGTTAAGGTAACCGTCGAAGTCGATATTTGCAGTGTCGCCCATTGCCGCAGCGCGATCCTCGACCGTCAGCATACGTGCGTTGCGCTTGCGGACAGCGTTGATCTCCTCATCGACCTTTGCTTCGTCAACGGAAACAGCATCCTTCTCTGCCTCAAGTCCCTTGTACTGACCGAGAGTCACTTCGGGGTAGAGGGTAACAACGAAAGTATACTCCACGGTGTGATTGTCCGTGACCTTGACATCGGAAACGGAGGGCGCGCCGACGATCCTCAGCTCGGAGGCGGTCAGACCGGCTTCAAAAGCCTCAGGTGCAAGCTCGTCAATAGCATCCTGATAGAACACGTCACTGCCGTACATACCTTCGACAACAGCGCGGGGGGCTTTACCCTTGCGGAATCCCGGAATATATATATCGCTCTTGGCTTTCAGGTAAGCCTTATTTACAGCGGCTTCAAATTCGGCCTTGTCGGACTCCACCTGAAATGATGCGGAATTATTTTCTTTCTTCTCTACGTTCTTGAGATTCATGGTTGATTTCCTCCTCTATATGTGCATAACCTGTAGTATACTATCAGATTTCTTCTTTAAAATCAATGACAATTTTAATACTTTTTCAAGTTTTTCAAGTTATTCATAAATTGCTCAATCAACGATCTTTATGGGTGCAAAATTCACAAAATCAGCCGATACCAGCCTATACTGCGTGCCATCATGCCAGCCGTTGAACGCATAGCGGCAGCCCCTGCCATGAATATGCCCATAACAGCACAGGCGCACACCATGCTCCTTGAAAAGCGCCAGTATTTCCGGGCAGCGATAATTCATATATATTGGCGGATAATGCAGAAAGACGAGCTTTTTCCGCTCCCCTGCCGCCTTGAGCGAGGTCTCCAGGCGCATTATCTCGCGCCGCATGACTTTTTTATCATGCTCACCGCCGCGCTCCTCTTCATAAAACCAGCCGCGCGTGCCGCACAGAGCATACTCGCCGTATTCAAAGCAATTGTTGTTGAGAATCTCTATCGTATCTATTCCGTTTTCCGCAAAAAAGCGCTTTGCACGCGCCGCTGTGCTCCACCAATAGTCGTGATTGCCCTTGAGGATTATCTTCTTTCCGGGAAGCTCGTGGATGAAGAGAAAATCCTCCCTCGCGTCCTCTATCCCCATTGCCCAGCTAAGATCGCCGCATAAAACTGTGACATCATCAGGTTTAAGCAAGCAAAATGCAGCCTTCAGCTTTTCCGCGTGGTTCACCCAATTGTCGCCGAAGATGTCCATCGGCTTATCCCTGCCGAGCGCAAGATGAAGATCGCCTATTGCATATAGTGCCATACATTCCTCGTATTTACAGAATAAATTTAAGTGCCGCTGCAAAAAATAGACTGGCAAAGACCAAAACCCACTTTCAGGAGGCAGCAAAAATGAGCGATAAAAGACGCGACACAAATCCCGGCGTTGGCTGCGATGTCACCAACTGCAAGTACAACACCATCGACTGCCGCTGCAACGCATCCAGAATAAGCGTGCAGAACGAGAAAGCCTGCACCAAGGGCGAGACCTACTGCTCGACCTTCTGCCCGAGAGGCACGGCAAGCGATTGAAGTGCGGATGACGCGCTCGGCAGCATGAAACTGTAAGCGTGTCAGCGGCGGGGGCAGTCGCCCTCGCCTTTACATAAAGGCGTCCTCTATATGGTTCACCTTCACTCTGCCGCGCTCACCGTCAGGCGCGTAAACCTCTATAACATCAAAACGCGGCTGCTTGACGTTCTCGTGCGCGCAGAGCCAGAGCTGCGCCGTTTTTATAATACGGCGCTGCTTTGCCGCAGTCACGAATTCCCTCGCTTCGCCGTGGTCGGCGTTTTTGCGGAGCTTGACCTCAGCAAAAACAATATAATTCTTATCCTCTGCGATCACATCTATTTCTCCCGCACGGCAGAAAAAGTTCATTTTTATTATATTATATCCTTTTTTGCGCAGATATTCGGCGGCCTGCTGTTCTCCGAAGCGTCCGAGTGAGCGTTTATCCATCAGTGCATCTTCCTCAAAAAGCTCATACGATGTATGGGCGACGGACCATATTCACGCAGCGCCGCGTAGTGCCGCTTTGTGCCGTAGCCCTTATGCTGGTCAAAGCCATACTGTGGGTATTGCTCCGCAATTTTCATCATATACCTGTCGCGCGTCACCTTGGCAAGAACGGACGCCGCCGCAATGTCCGCACAGCGTGCGTCGCCCTTTACGATGCATCGGCTGGGCATTTCAATGTCCGAATTGCGGTTGCCGTCAATAAGGGCAAGCTCCGGCTTTATGAAAAGCTGCGCAATGGCGCGGTTCATTGCCAGAAATGTCGCGTGAAGTATGTTGAGGCGCTCTATCTCATCCACCTCGGCAAAAGCGATGCCATAAGACACTGCGCAGGAGATAATCATGTCATAAAGTGCGCCGCGCCGTTTCTCGCTGAGCTTCTTGGAATCGTTCAGCCCCGGTATTTCGAGCCCACGTGGCAGTATGACGGCGGCGGCGCACACCGGACCCGCCAGCGGACCGCGACCCGCCTCATCAACGCCGCACAAAATATTCACGCCGGAGGCATATATCTCGTTTTCAAGCGTCCAAAGTTCACTCATCAGGTGTTTCCAGCGTCAGACGACCCAGCTTTCCGTCATGGTACTCGTTCAAAAGAGTATTTGCCATACGTTCAATGTCATATTCCCCGCGCGAAATGAGAAAGCCGCGCTTCTTAGCCGCCGCTTCCAGCAGCTCGTAACCATTAAGCTCCTCATCCGGCTCTATTTTATATCGCTCGCGCAGTGCATCCGGGTATATGCGGCGCAGCCGGAGCATAAAGTTTGCGCCGAGCGTCTCCTTATCCACAACATCCGCTTTTATGGCGTTTGTCACAGCAAGGAGTTCTCCTACCTCCTGCGAGTCGAATTTTGGCCAGAGTATGCCCGGAGTATCAAGCAGGTCAAGAGACTTATCTATATTTATCCACTGCCTGCCGCGTGTAACGCCGGGCTTGTCCCCGGCAAGCGCTGCCTTGCGCCCGGCGACCTTGTTGATGAATGTTGATTTTCCTACATTTGGTATGCCAAGTATCATAACGCGCAGTGTCCGTCCTGTCTGCCCCTTTGCCTCAAATTCGCGAAGCTTTGCGTCAAGAAGCCTGCGCACGGCAGGCACAAAGCCGCTCACGCCCCTGCCGCTTTTCGCGTCCGTCTCCAGCACGGCAACGCCCTGCCGCTCAAAGTATTCCCGCCAACGCTTTGTGAGCGCCGGGTCTGCAAGGTCAATGCGGTTGAGCACAATGAGCCGCGGCTTGCCCGCGGCAAGGCGGTCAATATCCGGGTTTCGGCTGGCGCGCGGGATGCGGGCATCAATGACCTCGCACACGGCATCAACGAGTTTTATATTATCCTCTATCATGCGCTGTGCCCTGGTCATGTGACCGGGAAACCACTGGATATTCATTTTTTCAAAACCGTTTTGCTCCATCATTTCACCATTCCGAATGAGGACAGCGGGAATATAACGCAGTAGACCTTGCCGATTATAAGACGGTTATCCACCATGCCTATCTCGCTCTTGCGGCTGTCAGTGGACATATTGCGGTTATCGCCCATAACGAATACGCACCCTTCCGGCACAGTCTGCGGACCGATAAAATCAAGCTTTGTGGTAGTCAGCTCATTTATATAGTCCTCCTCTATCACCACGCCGTCAACATATACCTGACCGCGGTCAAAATCAATATTTATCTCCTGTCCCTCGGTGGCTATCACGCGCTTTACAAGCGCCTTGTCCGGGTCATACTGATCCTTTTTGAAAACGACGATATCACCCGCTTTAGGCGTATAAAGAATGTCAGAGACAAGCATTTTGTCCTGATTGTTGAGCGTGGGGTACATGGATGTTCCCTTCACGTCAATTACCCTTATAAAAAAGATGAAGATGACAACACACACAACAAGCGCGCTTGCAAGGCACTGTATCCAGTCGTATACGTTCTTGCGCGCGGCGCGCTCCTGCTCCTCCATCTCCTCAACGGTCAGTCTTTTTTTTGTCCTTGCCATATGTAATGCTCCAATCACAGTCAATTAGTTGTTTTTGTATCCCGCGCAGCGCGGCACAGTGCATCTGCACATATTCCAAGTCAAAATATTATACCACAAAAGTATGTAAAAGCAATCCTTTTTGTGCCTTGAAAGCCCCGGCGCACTGTGATAGAATGACGGTACGCGAAAAGGAGGAGCTGCCAATGCCGAAGCTTACCATAATAATTCCCGTGTATAACGTTGAAAACTATCTTGCAAAGTGCCTTGATTCAGTGATTTACCCGGAGCTCCGCGATTATGAGATCATTTTGGTGAACGACGGCTCAAAAGACGCATCCGGCGGCATCTGTGCAGCTTATGCCGCGCGCTTTCCCTCTCTTGTGCATGTTATAACCACGGAAAACGGCGGTCTCGGTCGTGCGCGCGATGTGGGCATCGACGCGGCAGCGGGCGATTACCTTCTTTTTATCGACAGCGATGATTATCTCTCTCCAGACGCCGTGCCGGAAATGATGGCGCTGCTTGACCGCGGTTTTGACATGTGCTTTTTTGATATACGCTCGGTCAGCGAAGACGGACGGCTGCTGAAATATATACACGGCTGTGCAAAAGAGGGCAGCTTCACGCTGGAAAGCTTTCCGGAACTGCTGTTTGAAATGCCGTCCGCTTGGAACAAAATATACCGGCGCGAGTTATTCACAAAAACCGGCATCCGCTACCCCGGGCGCGTATGGTATGAGGATATGTACGTCACTCCTCTGCTGTACACAAAGGCGCAAAAGATGCTCTCTGTTCACCGCCCATGGTACAACTATCTCCAGCGCGCGGGGTCTATAACAAACAGCAAAAACACTCAGCGCAATCTTGAGATCATTCCCGCAGTAAATGCCATGCTCGAGGCATACCGCGCCGCAGGTCTATTTGAAAAATATCACGCACAGCTTGAATATGCGGCTTTTTATAATCAGGTTCTCACCTCATGCACACGTGTAAATCTCGCAGACCCGAACAGCAATGTGCAGGATGAACTGTATGCCGACTTCGTCGGCAAGTTTCCGGATTACCGAGAGAACTGCTATATAAAAGAGATGGGCGCAAAATACAAGCTTATACACTTTTTTATCCGCCGCCGTCTCAGAATGTGCCTGCACATGGTCATGAGCGCAAACAATATCATAAAGGGCAAATGAAAGCAGCCCCGGATGCACGAAGCTTTGCGCGTCCGGGGCTTTGCATATATCGTTTTACATACTTCCGTTCAGCCTGAGCAGCGCAATTGAAAGCCGCTCCATGCCATGATAATTCAGCCACATGACGATGCGGCGGTTGCGCGCCTCGGCGCGGTAGCTCTCGCATGAGGATAGTCTGGGAATATTCTTGCGCACATATGCACGAAGTGCGGCAATGACCTCGCGCTTTTCCGGCGCAGTCTGCAATGCGAGACGTTTCAGCGAGTCAAGCAGAACATGATTGATGAGCAGAAACTCGAACTCATCCTGATACCCGCCTGCCTCGGCGAAAGCGCGTATATCCTCCATTACGGTGATAATGTCCAGATTCTTGCCGGCGTTGTTGTTGTTCATCGTTGAGGTCTGCCCGCAGCGATAGACATAAAGCGGCTTATCCACGAACACGGTCTTGCGGCTGAGCATAAGGAGTTTTGCGGAAAACGCAAAGTCCTCATACCACAGCCCTGTCGGAAAGCGTATAGCACCGACAGCGCTCCGGCGGAAAATCTTGTTGCTTGATGACCCGGCAGACGCAAGCGGAGCATTTTGCAGCGCTGCATGGACATACTCCCGGCGTCCATCGTCGAAGTGCTTTTCCATATCGCACACAACGACGTCCGCATCGTTCTCCTCTGCCGCGGCGAGCATCAAGGCATACATATCCGGCTCTATATAATCGTCGCTGTCTATAAAGCTCAGAAATTCGCCGCGAGCGATGTCAATGCCGCAGTTCCGTGCGCGCCCCTGACCTCCGTTTTCAACAGTGATGGCAGTGATTTTCTCCGGACAGCGCGCGGCGTACTCCGCAATTATCGCGCCGGAATTGTCCGGCGAACCATCGTTGACGAGAATAATCTCCAGATCATTTTCCGTCTGGTTGAGCACGGAATCCACGCACTCACGCAGATATTTCTCCGCATTATACACCGGGATTATGACGCTAAGCTTCATCCGCATTCCCTCCGAGCGCCGCCGGCGCGCGCACCGTGCGGTAGTATATCAGTGCAAGCACTACCGACAGATACACTGATACGTTCGGTCTTCTAAGCAGCGCACCCGAAAATTCTGCCAGACTTAGCTGGAGCACAAGGCAGATAAGCAGCGTGAAATTCAGCAGATTGAGACTGCCCCTGAAGTCTCTGCACACACATTTCATAAGCTTCCAGACAAAATACAGTATGAACGCAATATACAGCCCAAAGCCAAGGTAACCATAGTAATAAAACAGCGCCGGCCAGTCGTTCTCCGGATCGTAGGCCGGGTCGTGTATTTCTGACACCTCAAAGCCCGTAAGCTTTGTCAGCATATCAGTTTCGCTCCATATCATCCTAGCGTAGGTGCGCTTCATAAGGCGCACATCTATAAGCTTTGAGGCAGATGTCGTCATATCATACTCGCGCATGATACGCTCGACGCCAAAGCGATCGAACATTTCCGGAATAACGTGCCACATAAGCTTCGTATAATATGCTTCAAATACCTCGCGCACAATAGGGTCAGAAAGTTTTTCCTCCACGGTCATGCTCTGCACGTCGTAGCCCTTCTCGCTCAATATACGCACAAGCTCATCCTGATCCTTGAGCGCCACGGCGCTCGCCTGAAGCGCTTCTACCTTTGCACGCGGGGTATATGGGTATGCCACGGCAGAGCCGATCGACAGCGCCGCCAGCACAACAAGCAGCAGCTTTTTCATCTCCGTTTTATTTATAAAACGGTTCAGGATCATAAACGCAGCGAAGCCGAGAAACACGGCAAAAATTCCAAAATAGCACGCCTTTGTGCCGTTGGAGATAAACACCGCGCAAACAATGGTCGGAACAACAGCATTTACGATTTTATTGCCGCTCATGCAGGCATAATACATTGCAAAGCAGGCAAGAGTGACAAGAATGATGCTGTTTGCACAGCGGTTGTTGTCGATGACCCATCCGCTCACGCCAAGCCCCTGACCGTAGGTGACATTCTCCGTGCCCGTGACGATTGCAAGCACGAGCGCGAGCAGCACCAGCCCCGCGGCGATCTCCATTGCGCGGACAGCCTGATTCTTCATACGCTCATCGCGCAAGGCATACACAAAGCACACCGTCAGCACGGGCATCTGCGCCACGCGCGCCATATAAGAAATGTCGCGCACAGGATCGATATATCCAACGCGGAAGCAGTTGAGAATATGCAGCACGCAAAACGTGCCTATTATCAACATACATACAAGAAAATGCTTCTTTTTTTCAAGCCTGACGAGCATGACCAACGGCAGCGCCACCATTATTGCAAGACGGATATAGCCCGCCCAGCTGGAATGCGTGTTGTTCGTCCAATACGCAAGCACGTCCAGCACCGGCTGGGCGGCAATGAGAATGAGCAGCCAGCTGCTGCGAAGCCTGACGGCAAAACTGTTTTGCTTCTTCATCTGTCAGTCCCCCAGAATTTCATACCAGAGTCTGGCTATCTTCTCTTTTGAGAAGTCCAGAGAACGCACGCGCGCAGCGCTTCCCATTGTCCGGCGCAGCTCATCATCGCGCATGAGCTGCTCAAGTCTACATGCGAAAGCGGCATCGTCGTCATCCGGCACAACAAACCCATCCGAACCGTCCGTAATGAGAAACGGCGGTCCGACGCGCACATCAAAAGCCACAGACGGCAGATAGCAGCTCTGCGCTTCGAGCACGACATATGAAAATCCTTCGCTGGACGATGTCATTGCATACACTCCGGCAGTGCACATTTCATGCTCGACCTCGCCGCTGTTCATCGCGCCGCAAAGCTCAACATAATCATTCGCGCGAAGCTCCCTTATAAGGCGCTCAAGCGCGGTGCGCTCCTCGCCCTCGCCGACGATTCTCAGCTTCCAGCCCGGCATTCTCTCATGAACACCTGCAAAGATGCGAATGAGCTTATCAAAGCGTTTGACATAGTTGAGCCTTCCGGCGGCAAGAACTGTCTTCTCCCGTGCGGCAAAATCCGGCTCATCCGGGTAATGGTCGAGAAAGTTTGGAATATACACAGTCTTTGTGCGAGTGCCGCGCATCATCTCACCAACCTCGCGCGCAAGCCCGGGCGTGAGCAGTGTGAAATAGTCAATATTGGCATAATTATGCTTGAACGCTCTGACATATCGGCTCTCAAAGTTATGGTCATGATGCAGCTGCGCGATCTTGAGCGTGCCGGGACGTCCATACTTTGACAAGGCAAGATTGTCCTCATGCCGCGTCGTGATGACTATGCCGTTCGATATACCTTCTATCGCGCGGCGTACCTCGCGCCGCTTCCCCGCAAGTATACGCACACTGCGCGCACTTTCCCTTATAAAGCTCACCGGGTGCAGCCCCTTTGCCGCCGCGCGCCATTCGACGCGGTTGGGTATGTCGTCAAGCAGGTAGCGCACCTTGACGCGCTTATCTATCGGATAAGCCGGACTGTCGGGCATATTGTACACACTGATTATCTCGACATCATATCGTTCGGCAAATAGATTCGCCATATTGATGATCGCCCTCTCCACGCCGCCAAAGGCAAGGTGCAGCGCGATTATATGGATTGTGCTCATGTCTGCCTCCATAGCGAACCCGCTGTGTGAGCGTGTCCGCCAACAGATTTATAAATATAAAAACGATAAAAACGCAAAAAGCATCTTCTGAAACCAGAAGATGCTTTTTGCGATGCGCCGTATGGATTACAGGCGCTCCTTGACCTTTGCCTTCTTACCAACGCGGTCACGCAGGTAGTAGAGCTTCGCTCTGCGAACTTTACCCTTGCGGACGGTGGTGACAGAGACGATAGAGGGAGAATGTACGGGAAATACCTTCTCGCAGCCGACGCCGTAGGAGATACGGCGGACGGTAATGGTCTCGTTGATGCCGCCGTGCTTCTTGGCGATGATCGTGCCCTCGAATGCCTGGGTACGCTCACGGTTGCCTTCCTTGACGAGGACGAGAACACGCACGGTGTCGCCGACGTTCATCTCGGGAAGCTCGGGCTTCATATACTGCTCGCTGAGAATTTTGACCAGATCCATAATCTAATCCTTCCTTGTATATAGACGTTCATGCCGGAGGGCGAATTGCGCCTCGGCAGCGGACCGCCTTTCTCACCTGTGGTTCACCCACAAAAGCTTTGATATGATACCACATACATGGGCAAAATGCAAGCATTTTTTCTCCCCACGCAGAATATCAATCCCCGCTCTCGGTCAGATCATAGATGCTGTCAAGTATCTTCTGGTTATATTCAATTAAATCGTCCGGATGCTTTGGCTGCTTCTTTGCCCCGGTAAGCGCTGCCGCAAGATCGTTATACCCCACAAGACCCTCAGTGTAGCTTTCGAGGTTTTTTGTGCAGTACAGCGGCAGCCCGACAGCCTTCGCTTCCATGATATTCAGCGGCTGCCCTTCGTAACGCGAGGACGACACGAAAGCATCCATCTTTTCCATATAGCAGTATGGGTTGCTCTTCCTGCCGAGGAAAAACACCTTGCCGCCAAGCCTGAGCTGCGCCGTCTGCGCCTTGAGCGCCGTTTCGTCAGGTCCACCGCCGATGATATACAGCCGCAGGTCGTCCCGCGCTCTGGACGCCTCGGCAAACGCGCCTAGCATGATGTCATAGCCCTTCTGATGGCAGAGCTTTCCGAGCGCCACAAAATTCATGCACTTCGGATCCAGATGAAGATCCGGCGGCTGCTCGCACATCTTCTTGCGTATCTCCGGCACGTTTATCACGTTTTGAATGACTCTGTGCTTTGCTTTCTCTATGCCGGACATCGCCATGAACGGTTCCCACAGCGCATCCGACACTGGCACAAACTCATCGTAATACTTGAATTTCTCCTTGAAGAAATACCATAGTACGCGGTATTTCCATTCGTTTTGCAGCTTGACGCGAACATCGTTGTGTATCCACATCACGCGGTATTTCGCCGGAACCGTCAGCGCACCGACAGCACACGAGCACTGATATGAATTGAAGTCGATCGCAAGGTCGTACTCCACCCCCGGAGGGAAATCATAGCGCAGCATACGCTTTGACGTGTCAAACGGCAAGAACGAAAATATACGCGGAGTCAGCTTCAGGTAGTAGATATTCAGTTTTTCCGGAAAGTCAACCGCCCAGAATTCCTCATCCTTTGAGAGATACAGGTCTACCTGTACCCTGTCATAGTCGATGGCTCTGAGCAGATTGACAAGGGATTTTTGTATTCCCCCGACTCCCAGCTCGCTTTGAAACACAGCAATCTTTTTCATAGACGCTTTCCTTTATCTGAACACGTTCATCTGTGCATCATATGTCTCTATCCTTGTGTATTTTGCAAAATCCGGCGCAAGCTCCGGCGCTTTCTGGCGCAGCGCCTCGCTCAGAAGCTCGGGGTTGAGCGTGGGTTCCTGAGCGGAGACCGCCGCGCGCACCATCACGCATTTCTGCACCGCGTCCGGTGTAAATTCTATCCTGCTTATAGCGGGCTTTATGTCTATCTCGCCTTCACCGCGCTTTGTCTTTTTCATGATGATGATAGCGTCCGCCTCATAGAACACGCGCAGCGCATCTGCCATTGCGGCAGCGTCGCGTATATCATACTCCATTACACCTTCCACTTCAAGCCACTTTATTCCGCTCGCCTTGCGCTGCGGCTCATAAACCTCAGTCACTTCTATCCCCTCCGGCAATGCGGCGGTCAAACGCTCCGGAAGCTCGGTGAGATCAGCTTCATTACGGAGTTTGAAGTCCATAAGCTCGCATACGCTTCCCATGCCGACGGATAGCGGCAGCGCAATGGAAAGCTGCGGTCTTGGGTTGAAGCCCTCAGAGTATTTCAGATCATACCCTGCGCGGGAAAAACCGCGCTGTACGGTCTTCATCAAATCAAGATGGGAAATATATATTGCGCGCCCGGTTTTTCTGAATCTCAGTCTCAGCTTAGACATCGCATTTGCCTCCCTTCAGCAGCCGTGCCGCGCCGCAGGCGGAGCACTGCTTCCGGCAGTCCGGCGAGAGTCTGGAGGCGTAGCACATTTCGCGTTCGTGCAGGAAATGCTCGCGCCTGACGCCGGCGTCTATCATATCCCACGGCAGCACCTCGTCCGTGCTGCGCTCGCGCGATGCATAAAAGACCGGATCTATGCCGCATTTTTCGAAAGCGCGCAACCAGCGATCGAATGAAAAATAGTCCGTCCACGAGTCAAGACGCCCGCCGTCGCGCCACACGGCTTCTACCGCGTCGGCAACGCACCGGTCTCCGCGCGAGAGTACGGCTTCGATAAAGCTGGTCTCCGCATCATGCCAGTTGTAGGTAACGTTCTTGGCGGTGATGTTTGCGCGCAGTAGATTGACACGGCGAAGATATTCCTCCATGCTTATCTGTGCCTCCCACTGGAACGGGCTGTGAGGCTTTGGGATGAAACACGAGGTGGAGATAGTTATCTTCACGCCGCGGCTCTTGTTTTTGGCGTTCTCGCGCCAGCAGTGGAGCACACGGTTCGCCATCTCAGCAATGCCGAGGATATCCTCATCCGTCTCGGTCGGCAGACCGAGCATATAATATAGCTTCACGCCGTTCCATCCGCCGGCGAAGGCAATAGCACAGGTATTCAGCAGATCTTTTTCGGTGACGTTTTTGTTTATTGCGTCGCGCAGGCGCTGACTTCCGCCCTCGACCGCGAAAGTGAGGCCGCTTTTTCTGACCTTCTGCAGGCGCTGCATAATATCAATTGAAAAATTGTCCGCGCGTAATGACGGCAGTGATACACCGATGCTGCGCTCCTCGCAGTAAGCAAGCAGCCCATCGAGAAGCTGCGGCAGCTCCTTGTAGTCGCTGGTGCTGAGCGAGAGAAGCGTCACATCCTCATAACCTGTGTTTTTCAATGTTTCTATCCCCTGACGCACAACGGTTTCGTACTTCTTTGCGCGTATGGGGCGGTAGATATGCCCCGCCTGACAAAAGCGGCAGCCGCGCACGCACCCGCGGAACAGCTCAAGGCTGACCTTGTCATGCACCACCTCTGTTGAAGGGACTATCGGATTCGTCGGGTACGGCACAGCATCAAAGTCGGTTATAACACGCTTTACGACCTTTTCCGGTGCGCCTTCACGCGCCGTGATGCGCTTGACCGTCCCATCGGCGTTATAGTCCACATCGTACAGCGACGGAACGTATATGCCGCCGAGCTGCGTTGCTTTCAGGAGAAAGTCATGCTTGCTCCACCCCTCGCTCTTTGCCTGGCGCAGCAGGGTCAGAAGCTCGTTATTGACCTCCTCCCCCTCTCCAAGGATAAAGAGATCTATGAACGGCGTAATAGGCTCTGCATTCACCGTGGACGAGCCTCCCGCTATCACAAGCGGCAGAAGGTCGGGTCTCTGCGAGCTGCGCACAGGTATACCAGACATATCCAGCATATCCAGCACCGTCGTATATGCCATTTCGTAACCAATTGAAAATGCAACAACGTCAAAATCATGCACGCTGTCGCCGCTCTCAAGCGCATAAAGCGGAATGTCCGCTTTCCGCATTTCCTCGTACATATCTCCCCATGGCGCATACACGCGCTCGCACCAAACGAAGTCAAGCGAATTCATAGTGTGGTAAAGTATGCTCATGCCCAAATTGGACATACCAATTTCATATGTATCAGGAAAGCAGAACGCCATACGTATATCAACGCTGCCCTTGTCCTTTATTATCTGATTGTATTCCCCGCCGGTATAGCGCGCAGGCTTCTGCACCCTTGGCAGTATACGCTCCAGTCGTCTATCCATTCTCTTCTCCGCTGCATGCAAGTCAAATATAGTTAAAGTATTTTACATGATTTTTCTTCATTTTTCAATAGGCAGAGTGTTGAAGAAAATGCGGCATATTGCAGCATCCGATATTTTTTATTTTGTGTTGAAATATCTGCATGTGTCGTTTATAATATTAAATATTTGATTCACAGGAGAAGAGAGTCATGGAAGAAACTGCGAGAAATTTTATTGATTCCTTTATCATTGAAGACTTGTCCGAAGGACACCGCTGCTATGGAATGCAGGTGCACACGCGCTTCCCGCCTGAGCCTAACGGCTATCTGCACATCGGTCACTGCAAGGCGCTGACCATTGACTTCGGCACGGCGGAGCATTTCGGAGGCATCTGCAACCTGCGTATGGACGACACAAATCCTGCCAAGGAGGACAACGAGTTTGTCGAGGCGATACAGCAGGACATTCACTGGCTCGGCTTTGACTGGGGAGACAGATTTTTCTTTGGCTCGGACTATTTTGAGAAGACATATGAATACGCCATTGAGCTTATAAAAAAAGGTCTTGCCTACGTATGCGAGCTGACACCGGAGCAGTTCCGCGAATACCGCGGCGACACGACGCATCCGGCCGTCAGTCCATGGCGCAACCGCCCTATTGAGGAAAACCTCGACCTCTTTGAGCGCATGAAAAACGGCGAATTTGAAGAGGGGCGCTATACCCTGCGCGCAAAGATCGACCTTGCAAGCGGCAACTTTAACATGCGCGACCCAGTGCTTTACCGCATACGCTATATCGAGCATCACCGTCAGGGCACAAAGTGGTGTATTTTCCCCATGTACGACTTTGCCCATCCGATACAGGACGCTCTTGAGGGCATCACTCATTCGCTCTG
Organism: Clostridiales bacterium UBA5888; assembly: GCA_002431965.1. GTDB lineage: Bacteria > Bacillota > Clostridia > Oscillospirales > Oscillospiraceae > Limivicinus. The sequence continues at coordinate 35,556 of DJEW01000013.1, read as the reverse complement.
CTCGCTGGAATATGAAGCGCACAGACCTCTTTACGACTGGGTCGTGTCCAACGTCTCCATTCCCGGCATCAAGCCGCGCCAGATAGAATTCGCGCGTCTTGGCATCAACTACACCGTCATGTCAAAGCGCAAGCTTAGAAAGCTTGTGGAAGAAGGCTACGTCTCCGGCTGGGACGATCCGCGCATGCCGACTCTGTGCGGTCTGCGCCGCCGCGGCTATACCTCGCGTTCCATACGCGATTTCTGCGAACGCATAGGCGTGTCCAAGGTCGACTCCACCGTTGAGTGGGCGTTTCTCGAAAGCTGTCTGCGCGATGATCTTAATGCCAACGCCAAGCGCGTTATGGCTGTGCTTGACCCCGTCAAGCTTATCATCACCAACTACCCCGAAGGAAAAAGCGAGCTTCTCACTGTTGAAAATAATCCCCTCGAGCCGGAAGACGGCACGCGCGAGGTCAGCTTTTCCCGCGAGCTGTATGTTGAGGCTGAGGATTTCATGGAAGTTCCCGCGCCGAAGTACAAGCGTCTCTACCCCGGCAATGAAGTCAGGCTCAAGGGTGCATATCTCGTTACATGCACAGGCTGCAAGAAAGATGAAAACGGCAAAGTTGTGGAGATATACTGTGAGTATGACCCCGAGAGCCGCGGCGGCGATCCCGCCGACGGGCGCAAGGTAAAGGGCGCGACCATTCACTGGGTCAACGCGCTCGACTGTGCGGACGTCGAGGTGCGCGTCTATGGCTATCTCTTTACTGATCCCGAGCCTGACGGACCGGACAAGAATTTCCTCGACTGCCTCAACCCCGAAAGCCTCACTGTGCTGAAAGGATGCAAGGTCGAATCAGGTCTCGCCTCCGCGCCCATGCCTGAACCCGGCAAGGATTCCGAGGGATACCAGTTCATGCGTCAGGGCTATTTCTGCCTTGACAATAAGGACGCAAAGCCCGGTCACCTCGTATTCAACCGCTCGGTGGCGCTCAAGGACGGCTTCAAAAAGTAAGCCTCACGAAATTCCCCTCGGCGAAAACGCCGAGGGGAATTTCATGCAAAGACTCTATTCATTTTCCTTCATTTCGCTGCCGGGCTTTATCGCCTCCATCTCATGGCGCGTATCGCGCAGGGCGATGTTTATCGCTGCGCCGCTGTATATGACAATGCAGCACGAATACAGCCACAGCATCAGCAGTATCAGCGAGGCGAGAGAGCCGTACACAAGCGGGTAACGTACAGAACGCCCGATAAATTCGGAAAACGCAAGCGTAAAGGCAACGAGCACCACTGTCGTGACGAGCGTGCCGGGGAAAGTACTGTAATCGTCGATATTTCTCTTTGCCGCCTCGTACACGCCCCAAATGAGCACAAAAAATATGCCGCCCATAACGATAAAGCGCATCCAGTTCCACGAGCCGCTGATGTCGATAAACGGCAGAAGCTCATTGACGGTTTTGATAAACTGTCTGCCTGTGAGCATGACAAGCATGGCAAAGTATATGGCCGCGAGCAGCACAAGGGAAAAAATAATGCTGAACGCGAAATACATCACGGCTTTAAACTTAACGCCGCCCTGCATTCTGCCAATGGTCGTCTGAATGGAGCGTGATGCCGCCGACGCGGATGTAACAAGCACGACGAGCCCGGCCACCATCATCGCGGGGCTGTTGTTCGCCGCAACATAGGACATGAAGTCCTCAATGAGGCTCACGGTATCGCCGGAGACAAAGCTGCGGATAAACTGCAGCACACGCATCGCTCGTTCGTAGCTGTTTCCAAGCATGGTATACAAGCAGATTATAAGCGGGAAAAATGTCATCGTGAAATAATACGACAGCGCTGCGGACGCGATCGGAAGCTGATTGTCCGAATATATCCTGACAAAATTCTTCACAAAGCCGACTATTCTATCGAGCATCCGAATCCTCACCTCCGCGAAACAATGTCGTTCATAAAAAGCTCCCCCAAAAAGACGGGGGAGCTTTTCAATTCACTGTATAACGCATTATATATTATTTTGCGTTGAATATCTTGAAAATGCTGTCGAACGGGTCTTCGCCGCTGCCGTCCGCTGGTGCGCTCGCGGGGCGCTCCTCTGTCATCGGAGGCGGCACGACAGGCGAGGCGGCAACAGGTGCGGCTGCCGCCTTTTCGGCAGCCCCGGTAAACAGCCCCTGCGGTCTCTCCTTGACGGAGATTGGGCGCACAGCGCCCGAAACCGTTGCGGCCGCACCGGATGCGGCGTCCGCAGGTGCAGTGCCGGAAGGCGCTTCCTCAAAGCCGGTGGCAATGACGGTAACGCGAATCTCATCCTGCAGCGAAGCGTCGAACGTTGCTCCGAAGATAATGTTAGCGTCGGGGTGCGCCGCCTCCTGCACAAGATTTGCCGCAGTCTCGACATCCTCAAGATCCATATCCTCAGAACCGGTGATGTTGATAAGCACACCGCGCGCGCCATTTATGGACGTCTCCATCAGCGGGCTTGCGACTGCGAGCTTTGCGGCATCCTCCGCCTTGCCCTTGCCCGCGGCGTGACCCACGCCCATGTGGGCAAAGCCGGCATCGCGCATGATGCAGGATACGTCTGCAAAGTCAAGATTGATGAAGCCGGTATTCTTGATGAGATCGGAAATGCTGGTGACAGCCTGATGCAGCACATCATCGGCGATCTCAAACGCATTAGCGAGCGTGACCTTCTGATCTGTGGCATATTTAAGACGGTCGTTTGGAATTATAAGCAGAGAATCGACCCTGCCGAGCAGCTCCTTGATGCCCATATTTGCCTGATCCATGCGGCGCTTGCCCTCGAACTTGAAAGGCTTTGTCACGACGCCGACCGTGAGTATTCCGGCCTCGCGCGCAATTTCCGCCACGACGGGAGCCGCACCGGTGCCGGTGCCGCCGCCCATACCGGCAGTGATAAACACCATATCCGCATCCTCAATCGCCTTGGCGATGTTGTTGCGGCTCTCCTCCGCAGAGCGCTTGCCGACATCGGGGTCGGATCCCGCGCCCTGTCCGCGGGTCATCTTTTCGCCTATCTGAATCTTCTGATTGGCATTGGAGACAGCGAGAGCCTGCTTATCAGTGTTGATGGCGATAAACTCCACGCCCTGCGTCCCGGCTTTGACCATTCTGTTCACAACGTTATTGCCCGCGCCGCCGACGCCGACCACCTTTATCGTCACAACATTTTCAGGTCCTGTTTCGGCTTTGAAATCCATACTTCTGCCTCCTGTGTTTTATCTTATCACATAAAGTGAAATCTTTATTTTTTTACCGTGCTCTATATATTATTACATTTTCCTGTTTAGGTCAATAGATTTTTTGTTTTTTCAGAAATTTTTTGTTATCAAATTGTAATTGCGTTTGTTATTCCGACATGAAATGCGCTGTTGCTCCGTCTGAGAGATTGAGATAACCAACGTCCTCAACACTAAGCTTGTCCAGAACCGCAACAAACATTCCAAATTTATACTCCACATTTGAACTGCCGCCGATATTGACGGTCAGTCTCCCGCCATATTGGAACGTCACCGCAGTCTTATCGGTAAAATCTATCTCTGAAACATTCGCCGCCAGTCCCCTTTCCTCTATCTGCGTGAGCACCTCGGCAAGATATTCCACCACCGCGGTGTCTCCATTCTCGGTCTGCATCGGCTCTCCAATGAGCAGCGTGCCCGGGCTGATGCCGCGTATGGTAATAAGGTTTGAAACCTCGTCCCCTGCCGCCTTGCCAAGCACCTTGCAGTTATGGTCGATCGTCCAGTTTTCGTCGCCGAGCGTAATATAAGCCAGAGCCGTGCTCTCGGTTACATCAATGATGACCTTGTTGGGCAGCTTTCGCTCGACCGTGACCTCCTCGATATACGGCAGCTTTGCAAAGACGCGCGATAACGCGGCGAAGCGATCAAAGAAAAAGAGATTGTCTCCCTCCTCAATATCAATGGCGCGGATTATCTCGCTGTCGGTATAGTGGACATTACCGTTCACTTCAATATCCGACACGCGGAAGAAAACGCTCATCACAAAGATAAGCGCGACCTCGACGATCACAAACATCAGCGGCGCGCTGATGCTGCTGTGCCGCCGCGGTCTCATATATTCCGAGTGCTTATCGGCAGGCGGCTGATTAGTATGTGCGTAAGCCATGGGTCTTATCCTTTCGCATTACGCATACCGGCGGGCGCGCATGAGCGCGCCAGCGCCGCAATGCGTGAATCAGTATTCAAGATAAATATCCGCGCCGAGAGCGCGCAGGCGCATATCAAAGCGCTCATACCCGCGCGTAATATGCCCATCGTCAAATATGACCGTCTCTCCATCGGCAGCGAGCCCCGCGACGATCATCGCCGCTCCGCCGCGCAGATCCGTTGCGTTCAGCGCCGTCCCATGCAGGCAGTCGACCCCCCATATTTCGGCGCGGCGTCCCTCCACAACGATGTCCGCCCCCAGCCGCCGAAGCTCCGGCACCTGGCGATAGCGGTTCTCAAAAATATTTTCCGTTATCTCCGTGCAGCCCTCAGCCTGCAGCAGAGCCGCCATCAGGACAGGCTGCGCGTCCGTCGGAAAACCCGGGTACGGCTCGGTAGTTATCGAACCCGGGGCTTTCAGGCGCCCTGTCGAACGAATGCGGACAGAACGATTGGAGTTTATTATATCACATCCCGCCTGATTTAGGAAGTAGAGAACTGTTGAAAATTGTTCAGGTGCGACCCCGCGCATTTCAACATTTCCTCCAACTGCCGCCACAGCGCAGGCGATCGTTGATGCAACTATCCTGTCAGGTATGATGCGGCACACGGCATGCCCAGTCGATGAAAAGCCCGCGACAGTGACAGTGCTGCTCCCCGCACCGGCAACATACGCACCCATCGCGCGCAGGTATTCCTGCAGCGCGTATATCTCCGGTTCGCGCGCTGCACCGTGGATAACGGTTTTTCCTCGAGCGGCGCACGCGGCAAGCATTATATTCTCCGTCGCACCGACGCTGGGAAACGGAAGCTCTATCTCCGCACCGTGCAGTTTTGCCGCGCGGCAGTATATTTCCGTGCCGTCCTCGTCTATCTCTGCGCCCATCGCACGCAGTGCGCTCAGATGGATGTCTATCGGGCGTTTTCCAAGCTGGCAGCCTCCCGGGAGGCTCAGCCGTGCCTCGCCGCAGCGAGCCAGCAGCGCTCCCATGAATATAACTGATGAACGCATCTCGACCATCAGCTCGTGCGGAATGGCGCTGCACGAAAGATATGTAGAATCTATGTAGACCTCGCCACCGCGCTGCTCTGCAGTGCAGCCAATGTGACGCAGTATTCTCAGCGCCGCGTCCACGTCCCTGAGCTGCGGCACATTCATCAGTTCAGAGCGTGCAGGGCATATGATGGATGCGGCAATAATGGGAAGCGTCGCATTTTTTGAGCCCTGCACAAAGCACGTTCCCCCCAGCGCTCTCTTACCGCGTATATGCCATATGTCCATGAAAACCCCTCCATACAGCTAAGGCGCTCTGCTCAGATCAGGCTATACTATGCGCATGGAGGAGTTTGTGTTCACATATTCGGTTTTAGGCTGTCAGGCAGGGAGAGAATAATATCACATATTCTATCCGTCGCGCCCGGAACGGCGAGCGAGCGCATCGCCTCGCTCATCTCTGTGAGCTTATCCTCATCGCCCAGAAGCTCACGCACGGTGTCCAAAAGCGACTGCGCGTCAAACTCTCCCTCAAGGAACACCTTCGCGCCTCCGGCTTTTTCGAGCACGCGGGCGTTCTTTTCCTGATGGTTGTTGGTGACATTCGGGGACGGAACAAGAATAACGGGCTTGCCCATATAGGCAAGCTCCGACAGGGTGGACGCTCCGGCGCGGCACAAAATGAGATCCGCTGCCGCCATCACGCGCGGCATATCGTAAATATACTCTCTTACATCCGCTCCATGCCTTGCAAAATCAGGCGCGTTCTCCTCCAGCTTCTCCATGAAGCCGTCAAAGTACATTGAGCCGGCGGAGTGTATAAGGCGAAATTCACCCCGCGCATCAAGAAGTGTTATAAGCTCGCCCATAATTCGGTTCATGTGCGCTGCGCCGAGCGAACCCCATACCGACACCACAAGAGGCTCATCCGGGTCAAGCCCAAGCTCCTTTTTCGCCTGCGCCTTGCTGTAGGATGCAAATTCACCGCGCACAGGCGTGCCCGTGACCTCGACTTTCTCCGGGTGACGGTATGCCTCGCGGCTGTCGGCAAAGCCGACCATCACGCGGTCCACGCGCTCGGCAAGGAGCTTTGTCGTAAGTCCGGGAACGGCATTGCTTTCGTGTACGACCGTAGGTATGCCAAGCTCGTGCGCCGCAGTGAGCACAGGGTAGCACACGTACCCGCCCGTACCGATAACGACATCCGGCTTGAATTCGCGCACGATGCGCTTTGCCTCGTGCGTGGAAAGGGCAACGTTTTTGAGCGTGTTGAGATTATGCCTGAGCGCCTCTATACTGTGCCCCCGGCTGATGTTTGTGATCTTCAGCGCTTCCATTTTATATCCCTCGCGCGGCACAAGCTCCGTTTCCATCTTGCCCTCTGCGCCGATGAAAAGTATCTCGCAGTCAGGCATAAGTTCGCGCAGGCGTCCGGCGATAGCGAGCGCCGGGTTAATATGTCCGGCCGTGCCGCCACAGGTCAGTATAAATCTCATATGTCTCTATCCTTTCTAACAACCGGTGACCGCGTCACGCGACGCGCCGAGTATTATCCCCATTTCAAAAAGCTCTATCAGCAGCGCCGTCCCGCCGTAGCTGAAAAACGGCAGCGAAATTCCAGTGCAGGGGATGAGGTTTGTAACGACCGCAACATTGAGAAAAACCTGGATCGCAAGGAGCGTCGTTATTCCCGCGCACACAAGAAAACTGAATCTCTCCGGCAGATGCAGCGCGATCCAGTATCCGCGCAGGACGAGCAGCGCAAAAAGTACCAGGATAAGCGCCGCGCCAATAAACCCCATTTCCTCGCACACGACCGAGAAAATAAAATCGTTATGCTCCTCCGGCAAATAGAGAAACTTCTGCCGGCTGCCGCCGAGCCCCAGACCGCTCAAGCCGCCAGAGCCAATGGAATAGAGCGACTGAACGATCTGGTATCCCTCATCGGAGGAGCTTGAAAAAGGATCACGCCAGGTATTGATGCGGCTGGAGGCATAAGGAAAAAACGTCAGCAGCACGGCGATCGCGGCACCCACGGCACCGAATGCCGCAGCAAACCAGCCGAGCTTTACTCCGCCGAGAAAAAGCATCACCCCACCGACGGCAATAATAATGATGGACGCGGAAAAATGCGGCTCCAGCACAAGAAGACCGACAATGACAAGTAATATCGCGCCAAACGGCAGTATGCCATAGCGGAACGTTCGCATACGTCCGCGCATGCGGCAGATAAGCGCCGCAAATGAGATGATTACCGCGAGCTTTGCCAGCTCTGACGGCTGCACCGTCAGTCCTCCGACGCCGAGCCATCGCCGCGCGCCGTTTGCCTTCACGCCGACAACCGGCACAAGGAGCAGCAGCACGAGCACAGCGCCAAGAAAATGAAACGCATAGCGGTCATAAAGCCCCATCGGTATGCGCGAGGCAAGCAGCATTGCCGCCATGCCAAGCACCGCAAACAGCAGCTGACGCACAAAATAGTACACTGCATTGCCGCCGGTGATATTGGCGGGGTCGTAGTATGCACGGGCATAGCTGGATGAGAGGACCATCACGACCCCCATCGTCAAAAGCAGTATCACAATAATAAAAAAAGATGTGTCAAAGCCGCGGCGGCGTTTCTTTTCCGAAACTGCGGAAAAGCCGGCGAGGCGGGCGCTTTCATAACGCATCTTCCCACCTCCCCGACTTGTCGTCATATCATGTTAGAGCGGATAACGATGAAACACCCCAATAAATGATATGAACGCAAAGGCCAGAGATATGCCGGTAAAAAGAACAAAAAGTTCTTTCTCTTTCCACTTCTTTCCCGTCCATCCGCCCATTTCAAGGTGATGATGCAGCGGCGCCATCCTGAAAATGCGTTTGCCGTGCGTAAGCTTGAAATAAGTGACCTGAATAATATCGGAAAGAGTTTCGAGTATATAGATAATGCCGAGTGTCACAAGGATCAGCGGCATATCATACGCAAACGCCAGCGCGGCGATGGCGCCCCCGAGGAAGAGCGACCCTGTATCGCCCATGAAGACCTTTGCAGGGTTGAAATTGTATACCAGAAATCCCATCAGCCCGCCGACCATGCCGGAGGCAAAAATGCCGAGTTCAAGATAATTCTCGCCCCAGATGATAGACACCACAACATAGAACAGGAACACAGGGATACTTGTCCCGGCGGCAAGACCATCTATACCGTCCGTAATATTTACTGCGTTGACCGTGCCGACGATGACAAAAGCGGCAAATATGAAATACAGCCACTCCGGCATATAGAGCGTTACATTGAAAAACGGAATATACAGATCAGATGTGACAAAGCCGATCTCGCGCATCAAAAGCACGAAAACCAGAGCGGCGGCGAGCTGCAGGAGAAATTTCATTTTCGCCGTCAATCCAAGATTCTGTTTTTTCTTAAGCTTCTCCCAGTCGTCAAGAAAGCCGATAGCGCCGAACACCAGCGCAAAAAGCAGCACAAAGATGTGCACGAAATCCCCATGCAGCATTCCGTCAAAGCCGACGGTCAGACACACAAACATGACCGCCGCAATGAATATCAAACCGCCCATTGTGGGCGTTCCGGTTTTGGACATATGCCATGTGGGACCGTTGGATTTGATCTCCTGCCCCGCCTTCTGCCGCCTGAGCCACGGAATATAGAATTTGCCGAACGCCGTCGCAAACAGAAAAGCCAGTACAAATGCGGTTATCAACTTTATCGTCATGGTGTTACTCCCAAGCTAATATAATACGGAGCATGGCTGCCTATCCACGGCTTTTCCTCTGCTCCAGCCAGTCCGCCACGATCTCGCGCTCATCCATATGGTGCTTCTCATGTCCTACGATCTGGTAATCCTCGTGGCCTTTGCCGGCAAGTAATATTACATCACCGGGGAGGGCGTTGTCAATAGACCAGTGTATGGCCTCCACCCTGTCGCATATCACTTTTCTGGGTGTGCGTTTGGTTTTCATGCCGTCGGTTATCTCGCGGATTATCTCCTCCGGGTCTTCGGTGCGCGGATTGTCGCTCGTTACAATGACAAAATCGGCATTGTCCGCCGCGATAGCGCCCATAATGGGACGTTTGAGCTTATCCCTGTCGCCGCCGCAGCCAAAAAGACATACTAACCGTCCCGATGTTACAGGGCGCAGGGTCTTCAGCACGGTCTCGAGCGCGCCCGGCTTGTGCGAATAGTCAATGACGATGTTATAGTCTCCGTCTGTCGGCACAAGCTCAACCCTGCCCTTTACCCCCTTTGCTGTAGACATCGCGTCGCAGCAGTCGGCAAGGGGCATACCCAGCGCAAGCCCCACAGTGATCGCACCCAGCGCATTGTTAACGGAGAATATGCCGGGGATGGCAAGCCTTGTGAGGGCGATCTCATTTTGATACACAGCCGCAAAGCGGACGCCCGCGGCACTCATGCGTATATCCTTGGCGGTAAGATCAGCGTCATTGGTTTCGGCGGAGAACGTCATCGTGCGGCACTGTGCGCCCTCAAGCATGAACGGCGTCCACCTGTCGTCGGCATTGAAGCACCCGACAGTGCACTGGCTGAAAAGCCTGCGCTTTGCCGCCGCATACTCCTCCATCGTGCCGTGCAGGTCGAGGTGATCCTGCGAGAGATTCGTGAATTCGCCGACATCAAAGTGTATGCCCGCAACGCGCTCCAGCGCGAGTGCATGAGAGGACACCTCCATCACGACATGGGTGCAGCCCGCATCAGCCATAGCGGCAAAAAGCTTATTGAGCTCATAGCTTTCAGGTGTGGTATGCTCGGAATGTGCAAGCTCATCGCCGATCATGTTTCCGTTTGTGCCGATAAGCCCGACCTTCGCGCCAAGCTTTGTCTCCAGCATATGCTTGATGAGATAGGACGAAGTGGTCTTGCCGCTCGTGCCCGTGATCCCGATAAGCGTCATTCTCTTTGCGGGGCTGCCGAAAAACTCACGGCTGACATAGGCAAGACCGAGACGGCAGTCGGCAATGCGAATGTACGGCGTGCCGTCTGCAGGCGCGTCCTCGCACAGCACTGCGACGGCGCCGCGCTCCATTGCCTTCCGTATGAACCTGTGTCCATCGGTCTCAAAGCCCTTTATTGCAACAAAGAGGTCGCCCGGGCGGGTCATGCGCGAGTCATAGCTCACGCCCTTTATCTCCGCATCAAGCGGCGCGGTGCATTCCAGCATTTCAAGGTTCTTAACAAGTTCTCGCAGTTTCATATACTAGACTCCCATAGGTAGATTGCCGCAGACTAGTATCTGCCGAGCATTGATTCATCGCTGTTAACAAGGCTGACCTCCACAGTCGTACCATGCGGGGCAAGCGCACCCGGGCTGACGCTCTGCGCACTGACCGTCTGCCGCGCGGCGTCCGTAACAGGGCTGGAGGTATTTATATATATTCCGTAGTAAGACAGCGCGTCGCGCGCATCGGCGTAGCTCATGCCATTTAGCTCCGGCACGGTCTCAAGCTCCTGCGACGGCTCTGCGCCGAGATAGAGGATGATCTGGCTGCCTGCCGCAAGCGACGTTCCGGAGAGCGGCAGCTGATTTGTGACGGTGTCACCGTCGCCTATGGTGCGGTATTCAAGCCCTGCATCCTTCACCGCGCCCGCCGCCTTATCCAGCGGCATATCAACCACAAGCGGCATGACCGCATCTGCGTTTTCCCCGGCGGTATCCGGCTTCACGCCCATATACGGCAGTATGTCCGCGAACATACGCCCCACAACAGGCGCTGCCATCTGCCCGCCGCTGATATATACGCCGGATTTATTCGACGGCGTATCAAGAAACACAAGCAGCGCGATCTTCGGGTCGTCCGCCGGGGCAAAACCGACGAAGGATACAATATATTCCTTCTGACCTGTCTTTGCCTCAAGGCTGACCTTTTCACTCGTCCCCGTCTTGCCGCCTATTCTGTACCCGCTGACAGCGGCGTTGCGCCCCGTGCCGTCAGCCGGGTCGCCAACGACCTTTTCAAGTATCTCGCGCAGCTGTGCGCTCGTCTGCCCGCTTATGACCTGACGGACGGTCTTGGGGGTATGGCGGAACGCATCCGTACCGTCGGGGTTGAGCATACTCTCCACCACGTACGGCTGCATGAGATACCCGCCGTTGACGCATGCGCTCACCGCCGTGATGAGCTGCAGAGGAGTTATCGTGAACGTCTGTCCAAATGACGCTGCGGCGAGCTGCGACAGATTTTTCTCCGCGTAAAATGTATTCTGGCTCCACCAGATGCTGCCGCTCTCTCCGGCAAGATCAATGCCCGTTGTCGCAGTGAGATTCGCATCCTTGTCCTCCGTCAGCTTCAGAAAGCCGAAGCCTTCGCAGTATTTATAAAATGTCTCCGCTCCGACCCTCTGACCGATGTTGACAAAGGCAACGTTGCACGAGTGCTGCACCGCCTGCGTCAACGTCTGAGAGCCGTGACCTCCGTGCTTCCAGCACCGTATGGGGTTTGTGCGCCCGACAACGCTGACTGTACCGGGGCAGTAGAAGCTGTCGGCAAGGCTGACCCTTCCTTCTTCAAGCGCCATAGCAAGCGTGATTATCTTGAACGTCGATCCCGGTTCATACGTGTCGGAGAGAACCTTGTTGCGCCACTGGCGCGCCTGCGCCTCAGCGAGGAGGGCTTTTGCCTCCTCATCGGTCGCGGCGCAGTCGATATGCGCCTGTGCCGCGTCGCTCACGGCGAGAAAGTTGTTGAGGTCATACCCGTCGAGCGACGCCATGGCAAGTATCGCCCCGGTGTTGACGTCCATGGCGATCGCGCCTGCGCCGTTTTGTATATCATAATCCTCCACCGCCTGCTTGAGATGCTTTTCAACGTAGTGCTGTATTGTGGAGTCAACGGTCGTGACCACATCAAAGCCGTCTTCACCGGGAGAGTATTCCTCGAACCGCGAAAAGAGCAGCTCCGCGCCGTATGCATTTGTGGCGCGCACGGTTCTGCCCGCCGTTCCGGCAAGCGCGGAATTATACTGCGCCTCTATACCCTCCAGCCCGAAGTTATCAGTCCCGACAAAGCCAATGAGGTGGCATGCAAGGGAGGAGTTTGGGTAATAACGCTTCGTATCCGTTTCCAAGCGCACACCGCGCAGTCCGTGTTCTGTTTTAAAACGGCGGACGGCATCCGCTTTGTCGCTCTCGACCTTCCGCGCGACTGTAACATACCACGAACCGGTTTCGTTCGCTTTTTTCAGTATATCATCCCGGTCAAGCCCCAGTATATCCGCAAGCCCCGAGGCGATGAGCTGTTTATCTTCGCCGTACATATCTATCTCCGCCGGGCTGAGATAGATATTGTCCACAGAAGCGCTGACAGCAAGCGGATTCATATTGCGGTCATATATGATGCCGCGCGCAGCCGAGGTCGGCGCTTCGCGCAGCTGTTGGCGTATGGCAAGCTGTTCATAGTAGCCATGATCAATGATCTGCAGCTTGAAAAGCCGCGCCAAAAGAAGAGAAAATGCAGCTATGCCGCACACTGCCATCAAAAACAGTGTGCGGCGGAGCATTTGCCTGTTCGGTCCGTATCGGTGACCTGCACTGGTGATTTTTTCTGACATGGCACTCCCCCGCAATTATTTGATACTGTCTGCATCAAATTCTATTCTGCGGCTTATCCAGCTATGTCATACCGTTTATCCGGTCTGCTCCGATGTTTTTATATATTCGCTTATATCTATATACTCTATCTGCTCCGGGGTGCAGCGCCGCATCCCCAATTCTTCGACAGCGCGGCGCTCCAGCTCATCTATACTGACGCAGCATTCGTATTGCGCCGTCAGCGCCGCGTTTTCATCGCGCAGCTCCTTTATCTGTGCCGTAAGGCGGGAAGCCGTATCGTTGAGAGCGGCGAGCTTTATCGCAGCGAGCAGTGACAGCACCAGCAGCACTGCGGAAAAGCTGAAAACCACGGCGGCAAAAAGTGCGGCGGATACTCTCTTCATCTGTCACACCCTTTCCGCGACGCGTAACTTGGCGCTGCGGGAGCGCGGATTTCTCTTTATCTCGTCCTCGCCCGGCAATATGGGCTTGCGGCAGACACTTTTGAGGGTCTTTTTAAAGCCGCAAGTACATATTGGAGCCTCTCTCGGGCAGGTACAGCCGTTTTCTCTGGCGGCAATGCCTGATTTTACGATTCGATCCTCAAGAGAGTGGAAACTTATCACACACAATCTGCCGCCGATTCTGAGCTTGTCGGGGGCAGTGTCCATGAGCGAGGCGATCGCGCCAAGCTCATCATTTACGGCGATGCGTATCGCCTGAAAACAGCGCTTTGCCGGATGCTGCTTTTCGCGCAGCGCCGCGGCAGGCAGTGCGCTCTTTATTATATCAACCAGCTCAAAGGTGGTTTCTATGGGTTTTTGCGTGCGGTGCGCTTCTATAGCGGTGCTGATACGTCTGGCATAGCGTTCCTCGCCGTAATCCCAGAAGATGCGGTTGAGCCGGTCGGCAGACCACTCGTTGACAACATTAAACGCCGTAATCGGCGCACTTTGATCCATGCGCATGTCAAGCGGTGCGTCGTTCATATAGGAAAAGCCGCGCTGGGCCTCATCCAGCTGCGGTGAAGACACGCCAAGATCAAAAAGCATACCGTCTGCCGACGCTATACCGAGATTATCAAGTATTGCTGCCGTGTCGGAAAAATTGCCATGTACGAGTGTGATTCTATCGCCGAATTCGCTCAAGCGCTTTCCGGCGCGTTCTATCGCGGTCTCATCGCGGTCAATTCCGATGAGCCGCCCGGTAGCGAGACGCTTTGCGATCTCATAAGAGTGCCCGCCGAGACCAAGCGTTCCATCGACATATATGCCATCCGGCTTGATGGCGAGGTTTTTAATACATTCATCCAGCAAAACTGAAATATGCCTCGGTGTCTCCATCAAAACTCAAGCTCCTCCATAACTGCCGCAATGTTCTCCGGGGTAGTTTCCTGTGCGAAGACGTCGCTCCATGCCTCGCTGTCCCACAGCTCCGCATGGTTATTGCAGCCGATGACGGTTACCTTCTGCTTCAGTCCGGCAAAATCCCGCAGATTCTGAGGAATGAGCGTGCGCCCCTGGCTGTCCAGCTCGCACCTTGCCGCATGGGCAAAAAGCGGGCGCATTTTGCGCTGCTTGATGTATGGCATGGCGCTGACCTTGTCGGAAAGCGCTTTCCAGTTTTCGCTGCTGTAAGCGCTCAGGCATCTATCCATTGACAGCGTAACATAAAAAACGTCGCCCAGCTCGTCGCGGAGCTTTGCCGGGATAAAAAGACGCCCTTTATTGTCAAGAGAATGCTGATACTCTCCGGTCATTGGATTGTGCCCCTTCCTCACGTTCTGCTGCGCCACTTTGCTCCACATTCACCCACATCGCGGTTTTATTATAGATGTGGTTCACATAAAAATCAAGCAAAATTTTTCGACTTTTTTTGTCGCTTTTTGTAGCCTTTTTACCAAAACGAGCAAAAAAACGACCCGACAGCTATATATTCCGCTGTCGGATCGAAATGTCACAATATGTAGTTGGGAAGGCGGTTTTACTGCTCGCGCTGTATTTTCACCACGGGTGCGCCCTGTCGTTTCTGTCCGGGAGGCGCACTCTGGGCGCGGCGAGCCTCCGCCGCTTTCACTCCCTCCGCTCTGGCAGGCGCACTTTGCGCCTGCCTGGTCGTAGCGGGAGACTCCTGCGCTGCCGCGGCAGCGCCGCCCATGGAGTTGAAAGCATTATGCGCCGTCTGCAATTTTGAAAGCGCCTCACTCACGCTTGCCTCGGACTGCTTCATAATTTCATCCACATATTCTGCGGCTACGCGGCGCAGCTCTCTGGATTTTGCCTCGGCAGAGTTTATCATCTCCGCGCTCCTCGCGCGTGCCACGCGCACGATCTCCTGTTCTTCGATCATCGCCTTTGACTTTTCCTCTGCGCTCTTGCGCATTGCCTCCGCCTCGCGCTTGGCATTGCCGATAAACTCATCGCGCGCCGACACCAGGCGTTTAGCCTCTGCAAGTGCGCTGGGCAGATTCGCCTTTATTTCGTTGATAATGTCAACTGCCTTCTCGCGTTCGATAATACACTTGTCGTTGCCGAGGGGAACGCCCCACGCCTCTGTGACCATGCCATAAAGGATGTCAAGCAATTCAATAATATCTGTGTTATTATCCATTTAATCCGTCCTCCATTGCAGTGCTTTCTTTTCTATGTCTTCTCGTATTTCATCCGGAACCAATCCGGTCAGATCCGCGCCGTATTTTGCCATCTCACGGACGATGGAGGAGCTCAAAAATGTGTATTTCGAGCTCGCCGTGAGAAACATGGTCTCCATTTCGGGGTTTATCTTCTTGTTAAGAAGATTCATCTGAAATTCATAATCAAAATCGGAAGCGGCACGCAAACCCTTTACGACAGTCACCTGTTTATATCCCTTGGCATATTCCGCCAGCAGTCCATCCGGCGTGTCCACGCGGACGTTCGGATACTTTACCACAGCGCGCCGCACCATATCGGCGCGCTCCCCGACCGTGAACATCGGCGAGGTCTTGGATGCATTTTTCATCACACACACAACGACCTCGTCAAAGATCGCCGCCGTGCGGCGGATAATATTGAGATGCCCCAGAGTAATCGGGTCAAAGCTGCCCGGGCAGATTGCAATGCTCATGCGCCGTCTCCTGAAAAAGATGCCGATTTTGTGTATTTGCAGAGCTTGACCTTGCCGTAGTTGTATTCACGCTGTTTGGTATAGGGCGCGGTCATCTCCGGAAGCTGCCTGGTGCGGCGAGCTTCACATATTATTATACCACCATCCGACAATATGTCAACCAAATTGATAGTCTTCAGCACTTCCTCGTACAAATCTGAGTCATATGGCGGATCGACAAAGATGATGTCGAACTTTACGGTGCAGCTTCTGAGAAAACTGATCGCATCGGTCTGAAAAACCGCGCCCTCAAGGGCACAGGTCTTGAGGTTTTCTTTTACTATCTTCACCGCTGCCGTGCTCTCATCCACGAACACCGCAGATGAAGCGCCGCGGCTGAGGCACTCTATGCCGAGCTGCCCCGTTCCTGCAAAAAGGTCAAGCACACGCCTGCCCTCTATGTCAAACTGGATGATATTGAACAGCGACTCCTTGACATTGTCCGTCGTGGGGCGGATGTCGTAGTTTTCCGGCGTTTTAAGCCGTCTGCCGCGCGCCGTGCCCGTTATAACTCTCATTCTTCGTTTTCCTCCTCATGGTGGAAATAATCATATATCTTCTGCGCCGTGTTTTTCGGTACGACAAGACGGAGCTGCTCAACGCTCGCCTCTTTTACGGCTCTGACCGATTTGAAATATTTCATCAGGTCCGCGCGGCGCTTCGGTCCGATACCGTCAATTTTATCCAATGCAGAAACATAGCCTTCGTTTCTCAGCGCGCGTTGATATTCTATGGCAAAGCGGTGCGTTTCCTCCTGTATACTGCCCACAAGCGCAAACACCGCCTGATTTGAGTTTATGCCTATCTCGCGTCCATCCGGGCTTATGAGCGCCCTTGTGCGGTGGCGATCGTCCTTGACCATGCCGAACACGTTCAGGTGAAGTCCAAGCTCATTGAGCGCATCCACCGCCATCCTCGCGTGGTTTTCGCCGCCGTCTATCAGCAGCAGTTCAGGAAGTGGGGCAAAGCTTTCATCTCCGTCAACATAGTGCTTGAAGCGGCGGTAGACCGCCTGACGCATGCTGGCGTAGTCATCGCGTATGGGCATGTCCTTTATCCTGAATTTCTTATACGCACGCTTGAGCGGTTTCCCGTCAACATGGACGGTCATAGCGGCGACAATGCCGGTGTCGCCAAGGTTAGAGACATCGAAGGCCTCGATGCGTTTGGGGAACACATCCAGTCCCAGCGCCTTTTGCAGCCATTCCAGCGTCTTGTTTGTACGCTGTGCGGCAGTCGTGCGGCGCTGCACCTCTTCTCTGGCGTTGAGTGCAGCGCTTTCTATAAGGCGCATACGTTCGCCGCGCTTTGGCGTTTCGATATATATTCTTCTGCCTGAGGTTTCGCTCAAAAGCTCCTCAAGCGCTTCCCGACCGTCTATCTCGCACGGCAGGAGAATGGACTTGGGCCAGCCGCCGCGGCGCGAAGTGTAGTATTGCAGCACAAGGTCGCCCACTGCCTCGCTGTCATCCTCCAGGGGTTCGTCCATCATCTCCGCGTCCTTGCCGACAAGGTCGCCGTTGACAAAGTGAAGCACAGCAAAGCAGCTCTTCGCCCCACGGCAGAAGCCGATTGCGTCCGTATCGGCAAAGGCAGTGGATATGACGCGCTGGCGGTTTGCAAGGCTCTCCACCGCGCGCAGCCTGTCGCGCAGCTCCGCCGCACTTTCAAAGCGCAGCTCCTCCGCCGCCTGCTCCATTTTCTCTTTCAGCTCAGCCGTCAGCTCATCGCTCTTCCCTTCAAGGATAAGCGCAGCCTGCGCCATGCGCCGGCGGTATTCCCCGTCGTCCGGCTCGCCCCTGCACCACCCTGCGCAGTTTCCCATCTGATAGTTGAGGCAGGGGCGTTCTTTTCCTATATCGCGCGGGAATTTTTTCGCGCATGACGGCAGAAGCAGAGCTTTCTGTATCGTCTCTATTATCTCATGCGTCTGCCCCCGGCTGCCGAAGGGTCCGAAATAGCGCCCGCCATCCTTGCCATGCTTGTTGACAAGGCTCATCTTCGGGTACTTGCCGCCCTGATCCATGCGGATAAACGGATAGCCCTTATCATCCTTGAGGAGAATGTTGTACTTTGGCTTATGGCGCTTTATGAGCGAGTTTTCCAGCACAAGCGCTTCAAACTCACTGCCTGCGACAATAACGTTAAAGTCCCGCACCTTTTCCACCATCGCTGCAACCTTTGGCAGGTGCTCGCCGTGGAAATAGCTCGATACGCGGTTTTTCAGCTTCTTCGCCTTGCCGACGTATATGACCTCGCCATGCTCGTCGAGCATGATGTACACTCCCGGCAGCAGCGGGAGATTATTCGCTTTTTCGCTGAGAGTGTCAAGCATGTCTTTTACGCCTCGCTGTTCGCTTCCTGTGTTTCCTTTCTGCTGCCCGATATTGTCCATGCGGTTATGGACGCGATAACCGCCACGCCGCCGATGAGTGCAAACACCCCCGGGCGCTCGCCGTCAAATATCATCACCCACACAGGGTTGAGCAGCGGCTCAAGCGCGCCGAGCAGGCTGCACGCCAACGGCGGGCAATATTCCGTTGCCTTGACATAGAGTATGTACGCAATGCCAAGCTGGAACACACCAAGAATGAGGATGCAGAGCGTGGCGCTTGGCGTAAAGGCAGGTCTTGTGGTAATGATGAACGGCAGCCCGACAAGAAATGTGAACATCTGACCGTTAAAGACGGCGCTGAAGCGTTCATCCCCTTCGGCACTACCCACGACGATATACATGCCCGCCATGAACATACCCGATGCTATGGCAACAAAATTGCCGAGAATATACCCCGGGCGGAGCTGATCAAAGAAAAAGAGCGCAATGCCCGCAAGCGTTGCAATAACAACCGCCAGATCCTCCCGTCGGATCTTCTGCCCGAGAAAAACGGCTGAAAAAATGACGATGAACACCGGCGCAGTGAATTGAAGAACGATCGCGTTCGCCGCAGTCGTCAGCTTATTTGCCACAGCGAAGCAGGTATATACGCTTCCTGCAAGAACACCGCCAAGCAGCGTGCACCTGTTTAATATATAGCGTTTTTTTGAAGCGCACATATACACCGCAAATGTCAGTCCGGCGATAAGGCTGCGCATACCTGCAACAGCAAAGCCGTTCCAAGGGACAAGCTTTATAAAAATGCCGGCAATGCTCCACAGCGCGGCACACAGCAGCATTTCAAGCGTTGCAATGCTCTCCTTTTTCATATGATAACCCTCCGCATGATGATATGGGACAAGGGGCGTGTCAACACGCCCCTTGCTTTCATGATTTTAAGCTGATCACTCGGAAAAATCAGAGTCAATAAGCTCTGACAGGGTCGCAATAGCTTCCTCTTCATCCGTGCCGTCGGCAATGATGGTAATGGCAGTGCCCTTCACTATGCCGAGGGAGAGAACGCCCAGAAGACTCTTCGCGTTAACGCGGCGCTCATCTTTTTCGACCCATATGCTGCTCTTGAACTCGTTGGCTTTCTGAATGAAGAAAGTCGCGGGTCTGGCATGAAGACCTACCTGATTGTTGATGACTACTTCTTTGCTTATCATACTCGCCACTCCTTAAAAAATCTAATCTCTTTTATCTTTCTAAATAATATAAACCACTGCTGGCATGATATAATCTAGCAAATTTTTGTCTCTGCGTCAACCAATTTCGCGCGATTCGTTATTTTACACATTTGTTGCGTCAGCTAAACCTGGATTTTATTTCAGTTCGACAACGGTCACGCCCGTTTCTCCCTCTCCGTATCGTCCAAGTCGGAAAGACTTTACTGCCTTGTTTTTCTTTAACATCTGCTGTATCGCCGCGCGCAGAACGCCTGTGCCCTTGCCGTGAATGATGGTGACGGTCTTGAGCTTCGACATGACGGCGCTGTCGATATACCTTTCCGCCGCGAGCACCCCCTCGGCAGCCTCCATGCCGCGCAGGTCGATCTCCGACGCAACGACCGCCGTTCTCAGCGTCGCTGCGGCAGCGGCAGACACGGAGGTCTTTTTCTTTGCGCTCTCACCTTCGAGAAGCAGCACCTCGTCTTCCTTTGCAGTCACGTTCATTATTCCCGCGCGCAGTGTCAGCACCCTTTCAGGAGAGACGGAAACGACCTCTGCCTTCATGCCCATGGACTTTATCTTCACCGTGTCTCCGGGACGTATTTCACGCGAGGAACGCTCGTCCGCAGCAGGCGCGGCAGCAGGACGCAGGCTGTCTTCATGCATATTCAAGCGGCGGCGCAGCTCGCTTCGCGCCGCGTTGACACGCTGTGCATCCTCATCATCATTTTTGTGCTTTTTCATTTCGTCAAGCTCGGCGAACACCTGTTCAGCAGTTGCACGTGCGTCGGCGATGATGCGCTCCGCCTCCCGGCGTGACTTCTGGTCGGCTTTTTCCAGGCGTACATCCAGCTCTGCCTTCAAGAATGCCGCTTTCTTCGCGTTTTCCTCTGCCTGACGCAGCTTTACCGCGACCTCGTCGCGTTCTTTTTCCAGCATCAGGCGCGTCTGCTCCAGCTTTTCTATCGTGCTCTCAAAGCTTGCCGACTCGGTGTTGACGCGGCTTCGCGCGTCGTTTATAACGTCATCCCCCAGTCCAAGCCGTTTTGATATGGCAAAGGCGTTGGACTTGCCGGGGATACCGACTAGCAGGTGATATGTCGGGCGCAGGGTCTCAACGTCGAATTCGCATGAGGCGTTCTGTACGCCAGGTTCATTCGTGGCATACACCTTCAGCTCGGCATAGTGCGTCGTCGCGGCAATCACCGCGCCCTTATGCCGCGCGTTTTCGATTATCGCAATGGCAAGCGCCGCACCCTCTGTGGGGTCTGTACCCGCGCCGAGCTCATCAAAGAGCAGCAGCGAGCGGTCGTCGCACTCCTTGAGTATGCTGACAATATTGGTCATATGAGCCGAAAAAGTGGACAGGCTCTGCTCAATGCTCTGCTCGTCGCCGATGTCAGCAAGAATGTGCGTGAACACCGGCAGGTTGCTGCCGTCCGCCGCCGGGACATGCAGCCCGCACTGGCTCATTGCCGCCAGAAGCCCAATGGTCTTGAGCGAAACGGTTTTGCCGCCGGTATTGGGGCCCGTGATCACCAGAGTGTCGAACTCGCTGCCAAGCTCAAGGCTTATTGGAACGGCGCGGCTCTGGTCAAGAAGCGGATGCCGCGCCCGGCGCAGCACGATGCCGCGCTGCTCATCAAGCCCCGGCTGTTGGCAGTCAAGCTTATATGAAAGCCGCGCCTTTGCAAAGATAAGGTCAAGGCGGACAAGAATGTCAAAATCCGTCTCTATATCATCTCTGTGATCCGCGCAGTCGGCGGAAAGCTCAGCGAGAATGCGTTCTATTTCAAGCTTCTCTTTTGCAGCAAGCTCCCGCAGCTCGTTATTTGCCTTTACCGCCGCCATCGGCTCGACAAACACCGTCATGCCGGAGGCGGACACATCATGCACCAGCCCCTGCACTGCGCCCTTGCATTCCGCTTTTACCGGCACGACATACCGGTCTGAGCGCATTGTGATTATCGGCTCCTGCAGCACCTTGGCATAGCTTGGCGATGATATGATCTTCTGGAGCGCGTCGCGCGCGCGCGCCGCCGCAGCCCTCATCTGACGGCGGATGGTGCTCAGCTCGTGCGAGGCGCTGTCTGCAATCTCATCCTCTCCAACGACCGAGGTATTTATCTTTTCCTCCAAAAACTTATTTGCGCGCAGGGCAAAAAAAAGGCTGTCAATGCAGGTTTTGCCAACGCTGTCGTCGGCAATGTACCCACGCACTAGGCGCGCGCATTGCAGCACGCGCGCTATATCCATCAGTTCGCGCGTATTGAGCGCACCGCCCAGTTCTGCGCGCGAAAGCGACGGCCGCACGTCACGCACGCCGGAAAAAGACGGGCTCTGGCGCACGGTCATCATGGTTTTTGCTGCGCTTGTTTCCTCCTGGCGGCGCTTGACCTCGCCAGGCTCGGACGATGGCGCAAGCTCAAGCGCCCGCTCCTTTGCCGCGTCCGATACTGCCTCGTGTGCCAGCATCTCCAACACGGTCGGAAGCTCAAGCGTCAATAATGATTTTTCCGTAAAGCTCATTTTGATTTCTCCGTATGTTCCATATGCGCGCCAATCTCATAAGCGCACACTCTTGTAATAATCCAGCGCGGGAAAGCGGCGCTCCGTCTGCCGCAAAAGATATGCCTCCGCCGCATTGGCGAGCATTTTCAGCGCCTCTCCCTCTATCGTGAATGAAAAAAGCTGCTTTGCCGGGGCGCTGACAATATAGCGCATCGCGGCGAGCGCTGCCGCGCACAGCGGCACAGCCTCGCCCAGATCTGCCGTGCGGCACGCGCGGCAGCATAGCTGTCCGCTTGCAAGGCTGAAATATGGCTCGTCCGGCTCTTTTCTGCCGCAGACAGCGCAGGCGGAAAGCTCCGGCGTGTACCCGGCGACGCACATCGCCCGCAGCTCAAACGCCGCCTTTATGAGCTGCTGCGGGTATAACCCATTACTCAGAGCATACAGCGAGTTCAGCCCCAGCTGCATCAGCGGCGCGTCGGGCTGATCCTCCACCGCAAGCGCATCAAGGCACTCTGCAATATAGCACCCCAACGACAGTGCCGTAATATCCGTGCGCAATCCTGCAAACGCCTCCAGCACCGTACCCTCGTTCACCGTCCATTTTCCCCTGTTGAAAAAAAGCGTCAGCTCGGAATAGGTGAGCTGCTGCGTCGCAGCGGCGGTTTTGCTGCCCTTGCGCAGCGCGCCGCGCGCCTTGGCGCTCATTTTGCCGTGCTGCCGGGTAAGCAGATTTATGATCCTGTCGGATTCCTTGTATCTCACCTCGCGCAGCACCAGCGCCTGCATGGTCTCATACATATGTAATCTCTCAATCCGTCGGGCGGGGCTGTTCGCCCGCCCGGTCGGTTTTCTTTCTTCCGCACGCAGCGGGGTTTTGTTGATCTTCCGTGCTCTTATACAGCAGATAATAAAGCGGATCACCGGTCTCGGCAAAAGCCTGCCAGATAGCGTCTCGTTCCATCACAAACCACCTCGCAGTTATTATCTGCATACGCTGTCTCATTAGTGATGGTATATATTGACGTGTATATTCCGCTTATTCGTTTTTGAAGCCGAAATTGCGCAGAAGCGAGGCTGAGTCGCGCCAGTTTTCCTTGACCTTGACCCATGTCTGCAAATTGACCTTCGTGCCCATGAAATCTTCAATATCTTTACGCGCCAGCTCGCCGATACGCTTGAGCATCGCGCCTTTTTTCCCGATGATGATCCCTTTATGGCTGTCCTTTTCACAATAAATAGTAACTTCAAGGTCAATGATGCCGCTGCTGCGCTCCGAAAAGCGTGTGACCTCCACCGCCGTGCCATGCGGTATCTCCTTATCGAGGCATTTGAGAAGCTTTTCTCTCACAAGCTCCGCGCATATCTGACGCTCCGGCTGATCGGTTATCATGTCGTCCGGGAAAAGGTGCGGTCCTTCAACGGCATATTTCTCCATCTCATCCAAAAGCTCAGGTATGCCCTCGCCGGTCCTGGCGGATATAGGGATCAAAGCGTCGAAGTCATACGCCGCAGAATAGAGCGCCATGACCTCAAGCAGCCGCGGACGCTCGACGGTATCGATCTTGTTTATGACAAGCACGGCTGGCGCGCCGGTCTCCCGCAGGCGGGCAATCAGCCCCTCCTCCTGTCTGCCAATCTCCGCCACCGGTTCAACAAGCAGCAACACAAGATCAACATCCGCCACGCTCTGACTGACAACGTTGACCATGTAATCCCCCAATCTGGTGCGCGGCTTGTGGAATCCCGGCGTGTCCATCAGCACAAGCTGGGTCTCGCCGTGCTCAACTATCGCGGTGATGCGGCTGCGCGTCGTCTGCGGCTTGTCTGAAACGATTGCGATCTTCTCTCCGACAAGAGCATTTGTGAGCGTAGACTTCCCGACATTCGGTCTGCCGCATATTGTTATCATTGCTGATTTTTCCATTGTGTTCTCCTCGGTGTTCCCTTATTTATATTCTCAGTCGTCGCCCATAATGGCTTTCTCACGCGCACGCATAGCGCGCTTCATTTCGCCCTCGTCCATATGGTCATATCCCAGAAGATGCAGCACTGAGTGCACCGTGAGGTACATCAGCTCTCGCTCGTACCCGTGTCCGAATTCTTCGCCCTGCGCGGCACAGCGTGGAACGGAAATCATCATGTCGCCGAGAAGAACCGCACCTGTATCCATATCCCGCTCGCAGTCCTCCGCGTCAAACGCGCCCGGCGCAAGCTCGTTCATCGGGAAGCTCAGAACGTCCGTGGGACTGTCCACACCGCGAAACTCTCTGTTTACACCATGTATACCCTCGTCATCCGTCAGCATGACGCTGACGATGCACGGCACGTCAACGCCCTCCGCATCCAGCGCCATATTCACCGCCTTTTTTATGCATGCAGCGGAATTTCTGTGCCCCAGGTTCGAAACCTCACGGCTCACATATATCTCGTGCTTCATAGTCATTTCCTCTTGAAGTTTTTTGCAGGGAGCTTTTTTGCCGGCTCCATCGGATGCTTTTTGTCGTAAACCTCGTAGGCCTCGATTATCTTCTGCACAAGGCGGTGGCGCACTACGTCAGAGCCTGTGAGCGTGCACACGGCGATGTCCTCGATATTATCCAGCACGCGCATGGCGACTTTCAATCCGCTGGTCTTGTCCTCGGGCAGGTCGATTTGCGTAATATCGCCGGTAATGACAACCTTTGAGCCGAAGCCTATGCGCGTAAGGAACATTTTCATCTGCTCGCGGGAAGTATTCTGCGCCTCATCAAGTATGATAAAGCTGTCGTCAAGCGTACGACCGCGCATATATGCCAGCGGCGCAACCTCGATATTTCCGCGTTCAAGATACTTCTGGTAGGTGTCCGCACCAAGCATATCAAAAAGCGCGTCGTACAGCGGGCGAAGATACGGATCGACCTTGCTTTGTAGATCGCCGGGAAGAAAGCCCAGCCGCTCGCCAGCCTCGACTGCGGGGCGCGTGAGGATTATGCGGTTGACCTCCTCCGCGCGAAAAGCCGCCACCGCCGCCGCGACAGCAAGATACGTCTTGCCCGTACCGGCAGGACCGATGCCGAGCGTTATCGTGTTGTTCGCTATTGCATCACAATATGCTTTCTGTCCGAGCGTCTTCGGTTTGATTGGTTTTCCCTTGGCGGTAATGCATACGACATCCCCGGCAAGCTCGCCTATCTTTGTCTCCTTGCCCTCTTTAACAAGTTTAAGGATATAACGCACGTTCTGCGCGTCAATGTTTTCGCCCTTTGCGGCAAGGGTCAGCAGCCCGTTTATCGCCTTTTCCGCGAGCATCACGTCATCCGCCTCGCCGCAGATGTGTATCATATCGTCGCGGTCGAGTACCTTTACGCCAAGCTCGGTTTCAATTATGCGCAAATTTTGATCAAATGAACCGAACACGCTTATAACGTGCTCCATCCTGTCCACTTTTATGGTCTGTTCTATCATATGCATCCTTTCACGGCGCTTCCTGCGCCGGAGTGTATTCTCTCAGCTGTGTAATATTTTCCTCGCATACCGCGCGAAGCGTCACTATCACCAGCCCGCCGCTTTCCGCCGCAGTGACGGAGCGGCTCTTCACCTCTCCGCGCACGCAGGACATAAGGTAAGCTTCCAGGTGATCGCCCATCTCATTCACTCGGTCTGAAGGCTCTTCCTTCAATTCATAGGTGATGTACTCCTCCGCGATGAACGTCACCGGCAGAGCAAACAGTCCATCCACCCCGAGTTTATAATTATGAACAATTTTATCACATCCGTCAACAGTATTTCCACTGTAAAAATAAAAATTATGCCGCTCCTTCCCCAATTTCACGGCAAAACGCCAACGGCGCACGCCGCAAGGCGTTTTTTTCTGTGTTCCGGCAGGGCACACCGCGTTCAGCTCGTACCATGTGTCGGCAAAAACGTCTCCCTGTGCGCGGACATAGCGCGTATCGCGGCTGACGCTGTCCATGCCGCCGGATATGAGCGTCTCCCCCGCCGCGACTGACTGCCCTGTGCCGACCGCAGGCGATCCGTTCAGCACTGAAAGGCGGCGGATGATACCCGGGCGCGAGGCGACGATGTCCGCCCCCTCGCTCTCAACGTATATCTCCGGCTTTTCGCGCCGCTCAGAAATAAGTACAACCGCACGCGACGAGCCGACGTTCACAGTCATCCACGCAAGGCGCGGCTCTTGCGCGATCATTTTCGCGCGCACAAGATCGACATCCAGACCGACCCAGTACTTTCCGCAGTCTACACCCGCCTCGCTCAGCGCGCGGAGGATCTCGCCCTCTGTAAGCGTGTCGCAGCCGTACACATCAATATCCCATATAAAAAGTGAGGAGAGCGCCAGAGCAGCCAGCATGAGCAGCCCTGATACAAGCATCCATATATGTCCGCGCAGAAACGCGCGCAGGCGCGAGCCGCCAACGGTGCCAAGCACCTTGATTTCACACATGCAGCGGCGCGCGATGCCCTCCAGCGTATGCACATCGCGTTCATATACGTAAAAACGCAGCGTATATGCGTCAACGCACTCCAGATCCCACAGCTCCAGCGCATCCATGGCGCAGGCGTTGAGCACGGTCTCAGGGAACACACCGCATATCTCCGCGCGGCAGCAGCCCATTATTCTGTGCTTTAGTTTCACCGTTCGTCCTCCCCCATGCCTTGCACTATTCCCATTCCACATTCTGAATATGCCCGCTGATGAAGATGCTGTCGGACGTCATGGCGAGAAGCCGAAGGGCGCTGCCGCAGAGCGCCAGTTTCCCGCGCGGCAGGCGAATGTCAATGCGCGTGTCGGTATAGGACAATATGCCGCGGTGGTTTTCAACCATAGCTCGCCGCCCTGCCGTCACCGTGAGCTTTGCTGCGCCCAAGAGCGCGTCCTCCGGCAGCTCGAACGCCAGGGCAAGCTCCTCCGCTCTTTCAATGATGCTTTTCAGCCACCCCACCTCCAGTCTGCGGCAGCGCTTCATACGCATTGCGCCGCGCCGCCCTGTATAAATCTATGCGCCGCGGCATAGCTTGATACTATTCATGGACTTTTTCAAAGGAGTGTATACCGCATGAAAAAACGCATCGCCGTATGCGGCTCGCTTGCCGCGCTCGCCGCGCTCATCTGCGCTCCTGACGAGGTGACGGCAAGCTGCCGGTATGCCCTGACGCTCTGTGCGGAGCTTATCGTTCCGTCGCTGTTCCCGTTTTTTGTGCTGTCATTGCTGCTCAACCGCCTCGGTCTGCCGGAGCTTTTAGGGCGGCTGAGCTCCGGGATGTCAAAGCGGCTTTTCAACGTATCCGGCGCAGGGGCAAGCGCACTTATAATGGGTCTGACAGGCGGATACCCGCTTGGCGCGGCGTACATTGCGGATATGCGCCGCGCGGGCAGCGTAAGCGCGGAGGAAGCGGAACGGCTGATGGGCTTCTGCAATAATTCGGGTCCTGCGTTCATAATTGGCGCTGTGGGCGCGGGCGTATTCTCCTCGCCGCGCGCGGGGCTGTATCTATACGCCGTGCATATTGCCGCCGCAATATGCACAGGGCTCATTCTGCGGACAGACCGTGCATTGCCGGATACATGTGCAGGCAAGTCAGAAGACGTGAGATCCGATATATCGTTTTGCACGGCATTTCCAGCCGCTGTAAAGCAGGCTCTCGTGTCCGTTCTCAATGTATGCGCGTTTGTTGTGTGCTTTACGGTGTTTGTCAGGCTTCTGGACGCAGAAGGTTTTTTCTCGCTCTCCGTGGGACGCATTTCCGCCGCGACCGGGTGGGAGCTGCATCGGGTGCGCGCGCTGCTGACAGGAATGCTGGAGCTTGGCAGCGGCGTTGGCGCGATGCGCGGTATGAGCGTGAGCGCAATAAACCTCGCGCTGGCAGCGTTCCTCGTCGGCTGGGGCGGGGTATCCGTGCACTTTCAGACAATGGCAGTTCTCGCGGAAAGCGGAATAAAAGGCGTCCTGCATTTTGCAGGACGCCTGATAAGCGCAAGTATTGCCGCCTTAATGGGATATTTTTTATATGGAGCGGCGTTCTGAGCTTTACTTACTTGCGCAGAGTGTCGGCATACGCTTCGTATTTCTTCACTGCCGCTTCGCATACTTCCCTGCTCTTGCCGCGCGTGAGGATATACACCTTTATCTTCGGCTCTGTACCGGAGGGGCGGATAATGAAGCTGCAGCCGTCGGCAAGCTCAAAATACAGCACATTCGAGCCGGAAATCGGGGTCTTGTCAACCTTGCCGAGCCCTGCGACCCATATGCTGCCGTCAGCGTAATCACGCAGGCGGATGACCTCCTCCCCGGCGATCTCCTGAGGCGGCTCGGCGCGCAGCGAGCTCATGAGCGCGCCCATTTTCTGCAAGCCGTCGAGGCCCGGCATAACAAGATTGATGGTCTTTTCCATAAACCAGCCGTACTTTTCGTAGAGAGCGTTTATCGCGTCAAGCAGAGTCATGCCCTTCTTGTGATAGAATGCCGCCATCTCCGCCACGAGCATTGACGCCGTGACCGCGTCCTTGTCGCGGACATAATCGCCGCACATATAGCCGTAGCTTTCCTCGAAGGCAAAAATATACTTATATGTACCGGCTGCCGTCCATTCGGCGATACGCTCCGCCATGAACTTGAAGCCCGTGAAGGTGTCTTCAAAGTGCACGCCGTTTGCCTCGGCGACGGCGCGAGCCATCGCGGTGGTGACTATGCTGGCGACCGCGCCGGGCTTTTCCGGCATGGTGTTGGTCTCTCTGCGGGCATTGATAATATAATCCAGCAGCAGCACGCCAAGCTGATTGCCCGTGATGGTTACATATTCGCCGTCAGCATTCCTCGCCATTGTGCCGATGCGGTCAGAGTCGGGATCAGTGCCGATTATCAGATCGCTGTTGACCTTTTTGGCAAGATCCACAGCGAGATAGAAGCCCTCGGGATTCTCCGGGTTGGGGCTGGCGACCGTGGGAAAATTGCCGTCAATAACCATCTGCTGCTCGACCGGATAGAGATGCTTTATACCAAGGCGCTTTAGCGCTTCGGGGACAAGCTTATATCCGCAGCCATGGAAAGGCGTATATACGATGCGCAGATCGTCCGCCACCTCGCGCACGACCTCCTTGTTGACCGCCTGAGAAAGAACGCAGTCCAGAAACGCCTCGTCCGTTTCCGCACCGATGATCTCAATACGCCCATCAGCAGCAGCCTCATCAAAATCACAGGTCTTGAAGCCGGTGAAAATATCAATGGCTTCCATCTGCTTTGCGATCGCCTCAGCCTTGTGAGGCGGAAGCTGCGCGCCGTCAGACCAGTAGACCTTGTAGCCGTTATATTCCTTTGGGTTGTGGCTGGCGGTGATGTTGAGACCGGCAGTCGTGCCGTAGTGCAAAATGGCAAAGCTCAGCTCCGGAGTGGGGCGGAGAGCGTCAAAAAAGCGGACATGGATGCCGTTTGCAGCCATGACGCATGCAGCCTCCCTGGCAAATGTCACACCGTTGAGGCGGCAGTCGTGCGCGATGACGATTCCCTTGCCGCACGCTTCCTTGCCCTCCGCCGCGATGACATTGGCAAAAGCCTGCGTCGCATGGCGGATGATGTGCACATTCATGTTGTGCAGCCCGACCTTCATCGTGCCGCGCAGACCTGCCGTTCCGAACTCAAGCGGGGCGAAAAAGCGGTTTTCTATCTCTTTCTCATCGTCGTGTATGGCGTTGAGCTCCGCCCATTCCTGCTCGGAGAGTGCAGGGCTGTCAAGCCAGCGCTCATACTCTTCCTTATAATTCCTCATTATTTTCCTCCTTGCAAAGCTCCGTCGCGTCCTCCAGGAGACTCTCCGGAACATATATATCCGTTCCCTGCCCGCTCATGCCCAGCACGACGCGCCCAAAGCTTCCGTCACCGGGATATATGCGCAGGCATGGAATACCATACGCTTCCAGCATATTCACACGAAGAATATCGCTCATATCAATATTGTCGCAGTTGCAGAGAAAAGCGGGGCGCTCAGGTTCGCCGTTTTCATTCTCCGGCCATCGCTTCAAAAGCTCGCCCGGGATTGCTCGACCCCAATCAAAGTCCATATTATCGCTCATGCGGCGCTCCTTATCATCATTTGTGGTATTTTGAGCCCTCGTTTATCTTAAATCCCCGATATATCTGCTCGGCAAGCATAACGCGCGCAAGATGATGCGGAAACGTCATTTCAGACATGCTCAGGCGCATATCAGCGCGGCGCTTTACACGCTCATCCAGTCCAAACGAGCCGCCCACGAGAAAGCACAGCTTCGGCTTGCCGGAACCCGCGCGCGCGGCAATCAGCGCGGACATTCCCTCGCTCTTCATCTGCCGCCCCTCGACGCACATGGCAACAACATAGGCGTCAGGCGGGATATTTTTCTCTATCTCAGCCGCTTCGCGCGCCAGCGCTGCGGAGATCTCATTCTGTGACGGATTATCGGACAGGCGCTGCTCCGTCAGCTCAACGCAGTCAAGCTTACAGTATGCCTGAAGACGCTTGGCGTATTCCGCAAAGGCGTCGATGAAAAAACGCTCGCGCATTCTGCCGACACATATAAGCTTCACCGCGAGCATGGGCAGCGCTCTCCTATCTCTATCTCCATGCATCCCAGCTCCGGCGCACAGAAAAGCTCAGCCGGCAGACCGTCAAGCGCCGGCGCGACGGCATTGAGCGCAAGCTGCGGGGTATTATTCGTGCGGCTGAGATGCCCGAGTATTATCTGCCGCGTTCCGCTCTCGGCGAGCGTGCGGGCAAGCCGGGCGCAGTCGGAATTCGATAAATGCCCGGTCTCGGATAGTATACGCCGCTTGAGATACGGCGGATACGGACCGTCGAGCAGGCGCCCGGCATCGTGGTTGGCCTCAATAAGCACCGCGTCCGTCCCGGCGAGCGCGGAAAGCATCTCGTCCGTGACGCGCCCCGTGTCAGTTGCGACGGCGAAGCTCGCCCCGCCGCCCTCTATCCTGTAGCCGACGCTTTCATCCGTATCATGGCTTGTGTGAAAGGCAAGGAGCGAAAGCCTGCCGAGAGAAAAACGCTCACCCACGGGGATAATATGCGTTCTGCCCATGGCATCCGGCAGCATACCCATAAGACGGTTGGCAACCGTGTGCGGCGCATAAAGCTCAATGGGGTAATTTTTCAGCAGGGTCTTCAAGCCCGAAACGTGATCGGAGTGCTCATGCGTAATGAGCACTCCGCCGATATTTTCCATTGTTATCCCCGCCTGAGCAGCGGATGCGGCAATCCTGCGCATGGAAATCCCGGCATCTATCAATATATGAGTGCCGCCATGCGACACTGCAAGGCAATTACCGCTGGAGCTGCTGGCAAAAATAACTGCTCTCATCAGGAAACGGAGACGACCTTATCCGCGCCGTCCTGCCTGTCGGGGAAGCTGACGATCTCAATATCCGCGCCGAGGCTGCACAGCTTTCCGACAAAGCTTTCATAACCGCGCTCGATATAGTGGATGTCCTCCACCACGGTCTCTCCGGCAGCGCACATGCCGGCAATGACCATCGCCGCGCCTGCGCGCAGATCGCACGCCGTCACCGGCGCGCCGGTGAGCGTTTTGCCGCCCTCTATGACCGCCACGCGCCCATCGACCTGGATCTCCGCGCCCATCTTGCGAAGCTCGTTAACATACTTGAAGCGGTTATCGTAAATGCCCTCCGTGATGACGGACGTGCCCTCCGCAAGGCAGAGGAGCGTGCCCATCTGGGGCTGCATATCAGTGGGGAAGCCGGGGTAAGGCAGGGTTTTGATGTTTGCCCGGCGAAGCGTGCTCGCACCCTTAACAAGGACGGAATCCTCATATTCCTGCACAATGGTGCCCGTTTCGCGGAGCTTGGCGCTGATGCATTCAAGATGCTTGGGGATAACATTTTTCACGAGCACCTCGCCGCCGGTTGCGGCAGCGGCGACCATATATGTCCCCGCCTCGATCTGGTCGGGAATGATGGTGTACGTACCCCCGTGCAGGCTCTCCACGCCGTTGATCTTGACAGTGTCCGTCCCCGCGCCGCGCACATCCGCCCCCATGGAGTTGAGGAAGTTTGCAAGATCAACAATGTGCGGCTCGCGGGCGGCATTCTCAATGATCGTGCGCCCCTGAGCAAGCG
Organism: Clostridiales bacterium UBA5888; assembly: GCA_002431965.1. Taxonomy (GTDB): domain Bacteria; phylum Bacillota; class Clostridia; order Oscillospirales; family Oscillospiraceae; genus Limivicinus. The sequence continues at coordinate 3,508 of DJEW01000013.1, read as the reverse complement.
TCGCGGCAAGGATGATGTTCATCGTTGCGCCGACGGAGACCTTATCAAGATATATCCTCGCCCCGTGCAGCCTGCCGCCGTCGGCGTCGGCAAGCACGAAGCCGTTTTTCACATCCACCGCCGCGCCCAGCGCGGTCATGCCCTTTATATGCTGATCTATCGGGCGCACGCCGAAGTTGCACCCGCCGGGCATAGTGGTCTTTGCCCGACCGAAACGCCCGAGCATCGCGCCGATAAGGTAATACGACGCGCGGATCTTCCGCATAAGGTCAAAGGGTGCATCCTGAAGATGCACATCCGTGCAGTCGATCTCGACCGTGGAGGGGTTGACATAGCGCACACGCGCCCCAAGCTCTGCAAGAATGGTGAGGAGCATATCCGTGTCGCTTATCTGCGGCAGGTTTTCTATACGGCACACGCCGTCAACCATGAGCGCCGCCGGGATTATCGCAACGGCCGCATTTTTTGCACCGCTTATCTCGACCTCGCCGTGAAGAGGCGTTCCTCCGTGTATTACATATTTATCCAAATGCGTGCACCTTCCAGTAGTCTTCTCTGTCATATACATAGCGTACCTACACTCACACGAAAATGATAATAACACATATGCCGTCAAATAGCAACTATTTTCTGGTGCAGCACCGCACTATACGCCTGCTGCATGCCGGTGCGCAGCGCCGTTCCGGGGCGGCGCACGCCATCCTATAGCCCCACACGCTTGAGCTTGTGCATATTCATGCGCTTGAGTTCCATCGACGAATGTGCATATCGGTCAAGCGTCACCTGTGTGGACGCATGGCCGAGGATCTCCGACAAGGACTTGACCTCAAACCCAACCTCGATGCAGCGCGTGGCAAACGTGTGGCGCAGGGTGTGAAAATGAACGTCACGAAGCCCGCACGTCTCCATGTACTGTTTAAAATAGTATTGCAGCAGGCGCGGCTCCATGCACTTGCAGGTGCCTGTGAGGACGAAACAGTCGCGCGAAACGGGATGTGTTCTGCGCATGAAGCACTCCAAGCGTTCCGACACGGGGATGGTACGCAGCGACGCTTCACTCTTGGGCGAGGTAAGGAGCACTTTCGTGCGTTTTCCGTTTTCCTGTTTTGCGGCTATGCGCTGCACGGAGGCGGTCACGCGGACGGTTCTGTCGAGAATGGACACATCCTGCCAGCGCAGGGCACAAAGCTCGCCGATGCGCAGCCCCGTGTGCAGCGCCAGCAGCACACCGAATTTGCGGTTGTCCATGTTATGGCTGAGAAATCTGATGAGCCGCCCCATCTCCTCGCGCGTGAGGACGCGCGCCTCTCCCCTGCGATCCTTCGGCTGGAACACGTCCACGCACCGCGTCTCTCCCGGGCAGGCGCACTCAGTATACTTCAGCACGGAGCCGAGCACACTGAGGATGTTTTTCGCGCTTGCCGGGGCAAGCTCATATTCCCGCACAAGCTTTGCGTACAGGCCATCAACGGTCTGTGTCGTCAGCTCCGAAGGTCTGAGCGTGCCAAGATGCGCCTTGATGTAGTTGCGGAGGATACCCTCGTACTTGATGTATGTCGCCTGCTTCACGCGCGGCGCGTTGGCATTCAGCCATTCGTCGCAGCAGTCTGCAAACAGGCGGTCACGCCCGGCGGTCTGTGATTTTTCCTTTGTCATTTTTTATGCCTCCATAATGTAATAAGTAGGCATATATTATATCACCAGTATATCGCCGGAAAACAAACTGGTGAGTGTCGCAGGATAAGATTCCAGCAATGCTCACCAGTCAGTTTGTTCATTAGGTATTCCCTCAAAAAAGTGCCGTCATCATAACCCGAATTTTCTCGTCAGGTGTTCTTTCCGCATCACGCGGTACTGTCCTACAAGCGGCGGGTTTTTACGGTGCGGGCGCGGCTGCATCGTCGGCAAAAGCCAGGACGAGAACGCCGCGAGCGCCAGCAGCAGCGTCAGTGCCAGCACGAGAGCGCGCTTAGTATACTTTTTACTCATGTTTTTTATCTCCCTGGATGAGAGATTCATGACACAAGGTCGACCCCGAGATTACTTTTGATGCAAAACATAAAAAGCCGCCGTAAGCGATGCAGAGCTTGCGGCGGTGCTGGCAAAGAACCGTAATTTTGATAGAAACCCGTTAAGGGGGTGCAACTTCGGTTCAGAGGGGGTGCATTTTAATTTCAAGGGGGTGCAGTTATGGCGGAAGTGTCTGAATACCCTCTCTGTTATTTATTTTCCTGCTATAGTGCTCAGCGTGTTTCCAATATCCGCATCAATACAAATTGACTGCCGCTCGATTTCCTGAGGACACACCGCCTGTCCTTGATTGATACAGGCGTAGGTAGAGTCCGGGTTCTTTGCCGTCATCTGCCAGAAAGGGTATTTGATGATAACAGGTGTATTGTAGCCGACTCCCAGCTCCAGAAAGAGAATCCTCTGCCCCTCGCGGGTGCGCAGAAAATTCTCGTACCGCTCCGCCGCTCTGTGCCAGCCTTCGTCCTCCACAAAGGTGTCATCGCAGCGGAGGTTCATGGTCATGGGCTTGCCGCAGTGAGGGCAGGTCGGAAGAAGCTCGGTTGGGACTCTCATATTCTCCTGCCGCTTGACCATTTCGCGGATCATGGCTTCGTTATCAAAGGTCTCCTGACAGCACGGCTCACTGCACTGGAACAAGCCATAATCGCCCTGCGTGTAGAACAGCCGCTTTTTGTCGAAGCCAGCCTTCTGAAAGCAGTGGTCAACGTTCGTGGTGATGACAAAGTAGTCCTTCTCCTGTACCAGCTTCAAAAGGTCCTCGTAGACCGGCTTGGGTGCGTCCTGATAGCGGTTGATATAGATATACCGGCTCCAATACGCCCAAAACTCTTCTTTCGTGGGAAAAGGATAGAACCCGCCGCTGTACATATCCTGAATGCCGTACTTCCGGGCAAAGTCGGAGAAATATTTTTCAAACCGTTCGCCGGTGTAGGTAAATCCCGCCGCCGTAGACAGTCCGGAACCGGCACCGATGACCACGGCGTCACAGTCCTGCAAAGCGGCTTTCAGGCGTTCAATCTGCTCGGAGCAGCTTTTCGTAGATGGTTTTGTCCATATCCTTGAAAACATTGAAGATCACCTTCTTAACACTGGTTTGCTTTTTCAGAAATTCTTTGACCGTCCGGACCGCGGTCTCTGCCGCAAGCTCGTTGGGGAAGTGAAATTCTCCCGTGGAAATGCAGCAGAACGCCACGCTTTCCAAGCCGTTCTCTGCCGCCAGCTCCAGACAGGAGCGGTAGCAGGAAGCCAACAGTTCTTTGTCCTCTTTGGTTACTCGCCCGCTGATGATCGGACCGACCGTATGCAGCACATACCGGCACGGCAAGTTGAACGCAGGCGTGATTTTCGCCTGTCCGGTGGGTTCCGGATAGCCCTGCTGTTCCATCAATTCCTCACAGGCAAGCCGCAACTCCATACCCGCATAGGTGTGAATGGCGTTGTCGATGCAGCGATGGTTCGGAATATAGCAGCCGGTCAT
>DJEW01000016.1:127488-165873 GCA_002431965.1 Clostridiales bacterium UBA5888 | reverse complement strand
CGCAAAATAACTACCATGCTTTGAAGTCGGGATACGGTTATGTCGGTTGGACAATGAATGCCGGCAGTAATCCGACGATTACAGCATTCAGCAGCAGTTCAGCGGAAGCTGACAGCACCGAGGTTACTCCGAATGAAACCGTCATTTACTTTGTGGCAAAGCCTGTCTATACCGTCACCTACACCGATGGCGTGGAAAATGAGGAAGTCTTCACGGATCAGGTTACCGGAGACCTCAAGTCCGGCGACAAGACTCCCGCTTTCAACGGCACTCCCACCCGTGAGGGCTATAAGTTCACCGGATGGACTCCCACAGTTGCGGAAAACGTGACTGAAAATATCACTTACACCGCACAGTGGGAGAAGCTGACTTCTGTCGAAACCTTTACTGTCACCTACACCGATGGCGTAGATAGTGAAGAAATCTTCAAGGATCAGACTTACACTGTAGAGTCCGGCAAGGCTACGCCTGCATTTAACGGCACGCCCACACGCAAGGGCTATGTCTTCAACGGCTGGTCGCCGACAGTTACCGACACCGTGACCGGGAATGCTACTTACACTGCACAGTGGGAAGCCGACGCTAATAACAACGGCACGGCGGACAGCAAAGAGACGAAGTACACCGTCACCTACACTGACGGCGTAAGCGGCTGGACCGTTTTCCAGGATCAGGTCTATAAAGACCTGCTGTCCGGCACTAAAACGCCTGAATTCAGCGGCACGCCCACCCGCTCCGGGTACACCTTTGCCGGCTGGACGCCTGCGTTCTCCGCCACTGTTACGGGCGATGTCACCTATACGGCGACATGGAAACCCATCTACTGGAATCCGTTCTTCCCTAAGACGGGCGACGACAGCAACCTTGCCCTGTGGGTCACGCTGCTGGTCGTCAGCGGCGGCGCGGTTGCCGGCACGCTGATTGTCAGCAGAAGGAAAAAGAGAAAGCACAACAGATAAAAACCGGAATAAATGACCATGCGGCGGCTGCCGGCTTCGGCAGCCGCCGCAAGCTTTTTTCTTTGATATTGGCAGGTCCTGCCGTTGACAACCGTGCGGCTGCGGGGCTATAATTCGCGCATAAACCGGAATTTTTGGAGATATATCTATGATTGCCACAGTTGTAAACAGCGCCGCAATAGTGCTCGGCGGGCTCATCGGCAGCCTGTTCGGCGAAAAAATAGGGGAGCGGTACACAAAGCCGCTGCTGACCGCCATGGCGTTCGTCGTCGGCATAATCGGCATACAGGGCGCGATAGGGACGAGCAATATTCTCATCGTCGTTATCTGCATTGTCCTCGGGCTTGTCGCCGGCATCGCCCTCCGCCTTGACGACAGGATAAGCGGGCTTGGGGAGAGCGTGAAGTCCCGCCTTTCTGGCACAAAGCTCTGTCAGGGGCGCTTTTCCGATGCAATTGTCACCTCCTCCCTCGTTTTCTGCGTCGGCAGCATGGCGATCCTCGGCTCTATACAGGCGGGGCTGAACCGTGATTATTCCACGCTCTTCACCAAGGCGGTCATTGACGGCGTGTCCGCCGTCGCGTTCTCGGCGGCGCTCGGTCCGGGGGTCATCCTCTCGGCAGTGCCGGTGTTTATAATTCAGGGGGCGATAACGCTGCTCGCCGGCGTGGCGGAGCCGTATCTCACGGGCGAGATCATAACCGAAATGTCCGCCGTCGGCGGACCTGTTTTCCTTGCGATGTCCGTGAATATGCTCGAACTCCGGCAGGAGCGCATAAAGGTCGGCGATATGATCCCCGCGATACTCATGCCCATTGTCTATTTCCCCACCGCAGAGCTGCTGGGGAGGCTTATTGGATGACAGAATGCACCATGATTGAAGAGAAAGATACCGCTGCCGCCCGCGGCGGCGACTACTGCGTCTGCCGGCTGGACAGCACCGATGGTGAAGCGCTGCTCACGGTGTACCCGGTTTTCCCGGGGATAGTGATAAGCTATTATGACGTTCACGCCTCCGCGCGTGTCAGAGAGCCGGATACCCGGAACGGACTTATCGAGATTTGCCACTGCCGCGAGGGGAGAATAGAATACCAGTGCGGGGATGAGTTTTATTTCCTCTCGCCGGGCGACCTTTCCGTCTCCGTGCGCGGCGGCGAGAGAGGGGATGAGTGCTTCCCCACGGGGCATTATCACGGCGTCTCCGTCACTATAGACCCGCAGCGCGCGCCGGAATGCCTTTCATGCCTGCTGGAGGATGTGGACGTTCGCCCGGGCGCGCTTGCGGAGAAATTCTGCACCGGCGCGCCGTTCTTCGTCACGCGCTCCTCGCGCGAGGTCAGCCACATATTTGCAGAGCTTTATACCGTGCCGGAAAATATCCGCAAGGGATATTTCAAGGTGAAGATTCTCGAGCTGCTGCTGTTTCTGAGCGCCCTGCCTGCCGACCCGCCGAAAAAGAGAGGGTACACCCGCTCGCAGATCGCGCTTGCCCGGCAGGTGTGCGCATATCTTGCGGAGAACCGCGAGCAAAACCTTACCATGCAGAAGCTCTCTGCGCATTTTGCCGCATCGCCTTCGCTCATCAACAAGTGCTTTTCCGGGGTTTACGGCATGACGCCGCCCGCTTTTCTGCGCGCGCAGAAGATGTACGGCGCGGCGCAGCTTCTGCGCGGAACAGACAGAACCGTTCTCGATATTGCCGGGCAGTTCGGCTATGACAACGCCAGCAAGTTCGCCAGGGCGTTCCGCAGCGTCGTCGGCGTGTCTCCGGCGGAGTACAGAAACGGGATCGACTGCGACAGCTGCGCGCCCTTCGGCGATCAAAGCAATATCCCATAAAATCACTGTGGATTTGGAGCCTCGTCCGCGTAATTTGGAGCGGATGAGGCTCGCGCTTTCGCGTATTATTTAGCCATGAAGAGCAAAACGGCGAACACGAGTTAGACACATCTAACTATCATATTCCCGGAGGTGAGAGCATTGTCTGAAGATCTTATCATTGAGCAGTGCGCCCCGACGCTTGCGGGGATAAAAACGGGCAATCTCTTCACCAGCCCTTATAATTCGAAAGAAGAGGTTCAGCTTCGCGTGCGCGAGCTTAACCGCCTGCTCGTGCCGAAGGGTCTTTGCCTGCTGCCGATGCGCTACGGCGTCAAGCGCGTGCTGCTGTATTTATACAGCCCATCCCGCCTGAAACGGGACCTGAGCGACGAGCATGCAGCGGAGGTGCTGCGCAGGGCGGGATATGCCGGCATGGGGGCGGAGCGCAGCCTTGTGCGGCTTATCGGACGGCTTCAGAACGGCGGGGATTTCCCTCACGAAATAGGGCTTTTCCTCAGCTACCCGCCGGAGGACGTCAAGGGCTTTATCGAGCACAACGCGGAAAATTACAAGTATTCGGGGCTGTGGAAGGTCTACGGCGACGAGAAAAAAGCAAGAGAATTATTTGCCAAGTACAAAAAATGCACGGACATCTACTGCCGGCTCAGCGAGGCTGGCTTCGGTATAGAGCAGCTCGCAGTGGCAGTTTGATATAGCTTGATCGAAAGGAAATGAAAAATATGAAAAATGCAGCGGTTATTTACTGGAGCGGCACGGGCAACACGGAGGCTATGGCAAAGGCCGTGCTCAAGGGAATGCGGACGGTTTCCCCCGGCGCGGAGATTTATACTCCCGGCGATGTTAACGCCGCGCTTGTTGCCGCGCTTGATGCCGTCGCGCTCGGCTGCCCTGCAATGGGCTCGGAGATGCTTGAAGAGGGCGAGTTTGCGCCCATGTTCGATGAGATCAAGGGTGCGCTCGCGGGCAAGAAGGTCGCCCTCTTCGGCTCTTATGGCTGGGGCGACGGCGAGTGGATGCGCACCTGGGAAGAGGATTGCGCCAACGCCGGCATTGCTCTGGCGTGCGAAAGCGTCATCTGCTGCGATGCGCCGGACGAGGACATTCTTGAAGCCTGCAAGGAGCTTGGAAAGGTCGTTGCAAGCTGACAATAGCGCCTGCTCCTTACTCCGCTCCTTAAATTTGTTTTCCATCTGCACCTCTTATATTCGCTTCCATTAACACGCAAGGCGGGCTTTTGCCCGTCTTGTGTGTTTTCTGAGGCGGCGCAGAATACTAACAGATTAAATAGTCACTCATAAACTGGCACATATCTTCCGCTCGCGTTGTGCTCGCGTTATAATAACCGCATAAAGAGACTTAAGGCGGCACCGCATGTTCATTGGGCGCATCCCGGAGGCGGGCAAGCAGGCGCTGGCAGGCATGGGCGTCAGGGGCGCGGCCTGCTCAGCTGCAATCTGGGGGGCGGAGAGTATTCCCCGGGTGAAGAAAACCTTTCGCCCTGGCGTAAAATCATCCTGCTGATCCCGATGATTTTCCTCCTGCCGCACCTCTGGCCGGATGCAGTCGCTGGCGTGTATCTGGAAGAGCCGATTGCCGGCACCGTTGCGGTCTGCACCGCAGCGCCAATGTTTTACGCATATTATCGTGGGCTGAAAAGCTGAAAAAATGAAGAATAGAAAAACGGCAGGCTTCCTCAGAAGCCTGCCGTTTTTGGTCGGAGTGCGGAGATTTGAACTCCGGGCCTCTTGGTCCCGAACCAAGCGCGCTACCAGCTGCGCTACACCCCGATGCATATGATCTGTATGCTTTCAAAAAGCTTTTTTATTATAATGACTTAATACATGATTGTCAAGCATAAAATATAATAAATTTATCCTGCGGGGTGAAGCGATGGAGAGACGCATGATAGCGGCGCTGCTGTGCGCAGTGCTCTCAGCCCTTGCGCTGAAGCTGCTGTTTCCTGCGGCAAAGGACACGGCGGCACGGCTGGCGGCGTGCGCCGCGGGTATCGAAAACCCCGGCGCGCGGATAGAGACGATGGGCGAGGGGCTTGCCGAGTATGGGCTGACGGATACAATAGTCTGCGCGTTTGATGCCGTGCGGAGCGGCGGGGCATACCCTGCCGGACGGATGGAGAAAGGAAGATAGGATACTGCCATTGTCATGCAATAGTTTACATAATAAGTACTGTGCCGCGATACGCTTCGACCCGCTGTCCGTTGCCGCAATAGCGGCAACGGTATATTTTTTCGATTTTCGCACACTGGCGGCGCTGCTTTGCGCGGCGGCTGTGCATGAGCTGGGGCATGCCGCATGTCTGCGGGCGTTCGGGCTGAAGCTTGCGGGCTTTCACACGGAGGCGCAGGGGCTGTGCATCGAATATGCCGGCAGTGCCGGGCATTTTGTCCATGCCGCCGCCGCGGCAGCCGGTCCTGCAGCGGGTCTGGCGCTCGCATATGCCGCATCATGGGCAGGGGCGGAGCTTCTGGCAGGCGTCAGCCTGCTGCTGACGCTGTTCAACCTTTTGCCTGTCCTGCCGCTGGACGGCGGGCGCATCATGTGTGCGCTGCTCATCGTCTTTATGGGAGAGACACGCGGCGCGCGGGCGGCGCAGATGTGCAGCGTCGCCATGGCTTACTGCATTGTGGCGGCGGGCGCGTATCTCATGCTCTCCGGCAGAGGCGCAGCGCTTTTCATGACGGCGCTTTGGCTGCTTTTTTCACAGGAAAGCAGCCTGCCTGCGCGAAGGGCTTGATTTTATGCCCCGATTCAGCTTATAATAAGAAAGCAATGATAAGGAGATGCGGTATGTCTGACGTATATGACATTATAATAATCGGCGGGGGCTCTGCGGCGCTCTCGGCGGCGATGACATGCCATGCGCGCGGAAAGCGCGCTGCCGTTATCGCAAACTCCGTGGAGACGACAAGCCTTTATAAGGCGGAGCGCATTGCGAATTACCCCGGCGCTGACAACACAACGGGGCGCGAACTCGCGCAGCTGTTCCGGCGGCAGCTTGATAGCTGCGGCGCTGATATCATCGCTGGGCGGGCGCTGTCCGTTATGCCGCTTGGGGAGAGCTTCGGCGTCGCGGTGGGGAATGAGTTTTATACCTGCGGCGCAGTCATCCTCGCCGTCGGTATCACGCGCGAAAACCTTTATCCCGGCGAAGCGGAATTTCTCGGACGGGGCGTCAGCTACTGCGCGACCTGTGACGGGATGCTGTACCGCGGCAGGACTGTTGCCGTTGTCGGCGCGGGCGCGGAGGCGCGCGCGGATGCGGACTTTCTGGAGAGCATCGGCTGCAAGGTGCTGCGTTTTACGGACAGCCTGCGCTATGCAATAAAAGGAACGGACAGAGTGAAAACACTTGTTGCCGGCGCAACAGAATATGAGGTTGACTGCGTGTTTATAATAAAAGAGAGCATAGCGGTGTCCACGCTTGTGCCGGGGCTTGAGAGCGGCAAGGCAGGAATCGCGGTGACGCGCGGCGGGGCGACGAATATCCCGGGCGTGTTTGCCGCAGGCGACTGTGCGGGCAAGCCTTTCCAGCTTGCCAAAGCGGTAGGCGAGGGGAACACGGCGGCGCTCTCCGCATGCGAATACATCGATAAAGAAAAAGGAGAGATAGATCATGTCAGTTGCACACATCAAAACAGCGGAATTTGACGGCTTCATTGCCAGGGGCACGACCCTTGTGGATTTCTGGGCTACCTGGTGCGGACCCTGCCGGATGCAGGCTCCCATTCTCGAACAGCTTGACAGAGAGCTTGGCGGCAGCGTCAGAATCGGCAAGGTCGATGTTGACGAAGAGCCGGAGCTTGCCCGGCGCTTCGCCGTGATGAGCATACCCACGCTCATCGCGTTCAGGGACGGCAGGCTCATTGCAAAGCGTGTCGGCGTTACAGATGCGGCGGGGCTGAAAAATATGCTGGGTCTCTGACTTGCACGGGTGTTGACAAACGGCGCGGAATGGAATATAATTTTTCTGTTCTACTGTGATGGGCAGGAGTACGCATAATGCTGATCTCAGAGAGGGAGCGGTCGGTGAAAGCTCCTGTGAGGCACTGCGGAAGGTCGGCTCTGAGTATACCGGGTGAAGGTCGTGCGCTGTGTAGCCGGGTCGTGCTCCGCGCGTTAAGCGGACAAGAGCGCCGCATATTGTGCGGAATTCAGGTGGTACCGCGGTAATTTATCGCCCTGAAGCCTTTGGCTTCGGGGCGTTTTTCGTCCCGGGCAAGGCATATACTGGACAAAGGAGAGCGCAGAATATGAAAGAGCTGCCGAAGGTGTACGACCCGAAGTCGGTCGAGAAGAAAATCTATGATATGTGGATGAAGGGCGGGTACTTCCGCGGGAAGATAGACCCTGACAAAAAGCCGTTTTCCATCGTCATGCCGCCCCCTAATGTCACGGGGCAGCTGCACATGGGGCACGCTATGGACTCCACCCTGCAGGATATACTCACGCGCTACAAGCGCATGCAGGGATACAGCGCGCTGTGGATACCCGGCGTTGATCATGCGGGCATCGCCACGCAGATAAAGGTCGAGGAGGTTCTGCGCAAAACCGAGGGCAAGACGCGCTATGACCTTGGACGCGAAAAGTTCCTTGAGAGAGTGTGGGCGTGGAAAGAACAGTATGGCGACCGCATAGTCGAGCAGCAGAAGAGCATGGGCGTCAGCTGCGATTGGGAGCGCAGCCGCTTCACAATGGACGATATCTGCGCCAAGGCCGTGCGCGAAACATTCTGCGAGCTTTATGACAAAGGGCTTATCTACAAGGGGCGCAGAATGATAAACTGGTGCCCCAACTGCCGCACGGCGCTGTCGGACGCAGAGGTCGAGTACAAGGATATTCCGGGCAGCTTCTGGTATATCCGTTATCCGGTGGAGAATTCTGATGAGGAATTCATCATCGCCACTACAAGACCTGAAACCATGCTCGGCGACACCGGCGTTGCCGTAAACCCCGCAGATGAAAAATACCGGCATCTTGTCGGCAAGAACGCCATTCTCCCGCTCGTCGGGCGCAGGCTGCCCATAGTGGCGGACGACTACGTCGAGCTTGGCTTCGGCACGGGCGCGGTGAAGATGACCCCCTGCCACGATCCCAACGACTATGAAGTCGGTCTCAGACATAATCTTGAGCAGATACAGTGCATCGACGAGGACGGCAAGATCATCAATGGCGGCAAGTACGACGGCATGGACCGCTACGAAGCGCGCAAGGCGATTGTTGCCGACCTTGAGGAGCAGGGATACCTTGTCAAGGTCGAGCCGTACAGCCATAACGTCGGCTGCTGCTATCGCTGCGGCAAGGCTGTTGAGCCGATGCTCTCGCCGCAGTGGTTTGTGAAGATGAAGCCGCTTGCAAAGAAAGCGATAGACGTCGTTAAGGACGGGCGGATAAAATTCGTGCCGGAGCGTTTCACAAAGACCTATCTCAACTGGATGGAGAATGTGCACGACTGGTGCATCTCCCGCCAACTGTGGTGGGGGCATCAGATCCCCGCGTGGTACTGTGCGGACTGCGGGCACATTACGGTCTCCCGCGAGGACGCGACCGAGTGCGAGTGCTGCCACAGCAGGAATATCACGCGCGACGAGGACGTGCTGGACACGTGGTTCAGCTCCGCTTTGTGGCCGTTCTCCACAATGGGCTGGCCGGAGCATACGCCGGAGCTTGACTACTGGTATCCGACCTCCGTCATGGTAACGGGCTATGACATCATCTTCTTCTGGGTCGCGCGCATGATATTCTCCGCGATGGAGCAGATGAACAAGGAACCGTTCAAGACGGTGTTCATTCACGGCCTTGTCCGCGACAGCCAGGGTCGCAAGATGTCCAAATCTCTCGGCAACGGCATCGACCCGCTTGAGATCATTGACAAATACGGCGCGGACGCGCTGCGCTTCAACCTTATCACCGGCAATTCACCCGGCAACGATATGCGCTTCTATGTTGAGAAGTGCGAGGCTATGCGCAACTTCTGCAACAAGATATGGAACGCCTCCCGCTTTGTCATGATGAACCTCACCATTGATAGAAACGAGCTGCCCGAGAAGCTCGAGATAGAGGACAAGTGGATACTTTCAAAGCTCAATGATGTCGTCAAAGAGGTCAATGAGAACATGGACAGCTTTGAGCTGGGCGTTGCGTCGGCGAAGATATACGACTTCATCTGGGACAGCTACTGCGACTGGTATATTGAGCTGACAAAGCCGCGCCTCAACGGCGAGGATGAAGAATCCAGGCTTTCCGCGCAGAAAGTGCTGCTGTATGTGCTGACAGAGATACTCAAGCTGCTGCACCCGTTCATGCCGTTCATCACCGAAGAGATATGGCAGGCGCTGCCGCATGATGGCGAAGCGCTGATGATCGCGCGCTATCCGGAGTTCAAACCGGAGCTGTCGTTCCCGGAGGATGAGCAGAATTTTGAGATGGTCATGACTGTTATCAAGACCGTTCGCGCGCGCCGCAGCGAGATGAACGTGCCGCCGTCAAGAAAGGCGCACCTTATCATTTCCACTGACCGCAAGGAAGCGTTCGAGGCCGGGCGCAGCTATATCTGCAAGCTTGCTTTTGCAAGCGAGGTCAGCGTCTGCGATGCCGGAGCCTCCGGAGGCGACGGCACCGTCTCTCTCGCAACCGACAACGCCCGCATGTTCATGCCGCTGGCGGAGCTTGTCGATCTCGACAAGGAGCGCGAGCGCATCAAAAAGGAGCTTGCCAACGCCGTCAAGCAGTTTGAGGGACAGATCGCAAAGCTCGCCAATGAGAAGTTCGTTTCCCGTGCGCCGGAGAATGTCGTCAACGCCGAACGCGAGAAGAAAGAAAAGCTCGCCGCACTCATCGAAAATCTCAAGCTCAGCCTTGAAAACCTCGGCAAATAAAAGTTTTGGCGCGCGTATTTCGACAGTAAATTCAGCGTAATATTATTAAAATAACACCGTGTACTTTTATGTGCACGGTGTTATTTTCTGCTTATATGCATATATTTATAAAAATAAGAGGTGAGAGTATGAACATACGCACGACTTTTGCCGCAGGGCGGCTTACGGTGTATCTCCTGGGGGAACTCGACCATCACGAGGCGCGCTGCACCACGCGCGCAATTGACGATCTGCTGGATGAATACCTTCCGCGCGACTGCGTGCTGGATCTGAATGGGCTGAGCTTTATGGATTCGTCCGGCATCGCTGTGATAATCCGGATAAACCAGCGCATGAAGAGCCTTGGCGGCAGGGTATGGATAGAAAACCCGGCAAAGCAGCCGCTGCGCGTCATCGACGCATCGGGAGTTGACCGGCTTGTGCCTGTTGCAATAAGCAAATAAAGGAGTGAATTTACAGTGAACAGCGTCAATTACATAAAAATCGAATTTCCCAGCCGCAGTGCCAATGAGGGGCTTGCCCGCATGACGGCGGCGGCGTTCGCCTCGCAGCTTGACCCGACGATGGAGGAGCTTGGCGATATTAAAACCGCCGTATCCGAGGCGGTGACAAACTGCATCGTGCATGCTTATCCGGACCATATAGGGCGCGTGAGCATGCGCCTGCGAATACTGGAGGGCGGATTGCTGGAGATCTCCGTGCGTGACTGGGGGCGCGGGATCGATAATATTGAGCGGGCAATGCAGCCTCTTTTCACCACCGGGGGCGAGGACAGGAGCGGCATGGGCTTCACCATCATGTCCAGCTTCATGGACAAGCTCCGCGTGCGTTCCCTGCCCGGAAAGGGGACGACCGTCACGATGCTCCGCACGATCAGCCCGAGAGTTGGACGAAAATGAGCGCCGATATTATCAGTGACATCCGTGCGGCAAAATCCGGTGACCGGGAGGCGGCGGGGCGGCTTGTAGAGGAGAACTCCGGGCTTATATGGAGCGTTGCCAGGCGTTTCTTTGGGCGCGGTGCTGACCCGGATGATCTGTATCAGCTTGGCTGCGTGGGCTTTCTCAAGGCGATCGACGGATTTGACGAGGGGTTTGGCACACGTTTTTCCACCTACGCTGTGCCCAAAATATCCGGTGAGATACGCCGCTTTCTGCGTGATGACGGCACGGTGAAGGTCAGCCGTGGAATAAAGGAGCAGGCGGCGCAGATCCGTTCGGCGCGGCTCGCACTTGAGCAGCGTATAGGACGCGAGGCGAATATATCCGAGCTTGCAGCAGAGACCGGGCTTTCCCCGGAGGAGATCGCCTTTGCAGAGGTTGCAACAGGACCGGCGGAGAGCCTGCAGAAGGAGAGCGGCGAGGGCGGTTTCACGCTTGAACTCGTGCTTGGCGATTACGGCGCGGAGGAGAAGATGGTGGAGCACGTCGCGCTGCGCGCGGCGATAGAACGCCTGCCTGAACGCGAGCGGCAGGTCGTTGCCCTGCGGTACTATCACGGAATGACACAGCAGAGCTGCGCCAGGGTCATGCATGTGTCACAGGTGCAGGTCTCGCGTCTCGAACGCCGTGCCGTAGAGGCACTGCGCGGCATGCTGGAGTAAATTGACCATCGGTCATATGTCGGTCAGATTCAGCGCCCGGATTCTCTCCGGGCGCTGAATTTATTTCAGTATTACATTGATGTCCACCATGCCGTATATGCCGCGTATACGTCCGCTCTCGGTATACTGCCATATGTCATAATGGTAATCAACCGAAGGGAGGGCGTTATTGCGCGTGTAGTTTGCTATCCACAGACTGTGCGCGCCGAGGCGCGAGGCGTCCAGCTCGTGTTCAATATAATATACGCCGGAATATATTCCGGACTCATAACCGTGCTGCCGCACCTTTGCTGAGAATGCCGAAAGTATATCCATGCGCTCTGCCGCAGACAGCCTGTCAGCACGCCCGTTGGGATAATTGCCGGAATACTCCGTGTCAAGATATACCGGCAGCTCCAGCTGTGCGCTGCGGAGAGCAGAAACAATGAACTCCGCCTCTTCTACGGCCTCATGCGCGTTAACTGCGGTTGAATAAAAGTATACGCCAATGCGCAGACCTGCGCTGCGCGCAGCGTCAAAATATTCGTGGAACAGCTTGTCAAGATAGATGTGCCCTGAGCCCCAGCCGCGCCCGCCGATGCGCAGTATGACGAAATCCACACCCTGCTCGCGCAGTGCGTTCCAGTCAACGCTGCGGTTGAAACAGGAAATGTCCACTCCGACGGCAGCGGCACGGCGCCCGGTTATATCCTGATAGTAAAGCTTCCCGTTTACGGTGTTGAGACCGGGGACAAGTGCGTCAAGCGACTTTGCCTCGTGTGTGAGCGAGCTGACCGTGCATTCGACGGCAGCCGGCGTGACATAGCCCGGCTGCGGTGACATAGACACTGTATAAGCACCCGGGGCAAGCTCAACGAGATAGCAGCTTCCGTCGGTGTAGGTGGAACAGAATATCTCGTTTCCGTCCGGCGCGGTGAGAGTGATCTGAAAGCGCACCCCGGTCACCGGCGTGCCGTCTTCGCCGCATATGGAAATGAACATGTCCTCGCCGGAGGAAGCCGCGGAGATAAATAACTTTGCAGAGCCTGCGTCCGTGCCGGCGTTTTCTGCCGCACTCCGCTCGCGCACGGCCTGCATGGCTGCGGCACGGTTGGCGCGGTATACCGCCAGCTGAGGCGCGATTATCAGCGCAGAGACCATTACGGCAAGACAGGGAAGTATGATGATAAGAAGTCTCTCACGGCGTTCATCGCGCGCCCAGCGGAGAAGACGAATAAAGAAATTTCTCATGTGTAGCTCTCTTTGCGTTTTCACATTTCCTACAAAATAATAGCGTATCGGCGCAAGGCTTGTCAACAAAATTTGCGCCTTGTTTATTATATGCGGATGTGTTAAAATTCAATTTATGAATACTGAATTTGAAAAACAATATATTGAGGCGCGTAAAGCATACATACGCGCTGAATTTTCGCACCTTAACGACAGGCAGATCGATGCGGTCATGGCCACGGAGGGACCGCTGCTGATACTGGCCGGCGCCGGAAGCGGCAAGACCACGGTATTGATAAACCGCATCGCTAATCTGCTGAAGTACGGCAAAGCATCAGACAGCGACGAGCTGCCTGCCTTTGCCGACGAGAAAACGCTGGAGGCGCTCAAGACTCGCGCACCCGGGGCGGAGGTTTTTGCCGCACTTGACCCTGTTGAGCCGTGGCGCATTCTGGCGATCACTTTCACCAACAAGGCGGCGGGCGAGCTGAAATCCAGACTGGAGCGCATGATCGGCGCGGAATCGGCGAACGACGTGTGGGCATGCACGTTTCACTCTGCCTGCGTGCGCATACTTCGCCGCGATGCGGAGAAGCTCGGCTTCGGGTCGAATTTCTCCATATACGATACTGCTGACAGTCAAAGTCTCATAAAGCGCATCCTCAAGGAGCAGGAGCTGGATGAAAAAGCCTTTCCGCCGCGCTCCGTCCTTGCGGAGATCAGCCGGGCAAAGGATGGCAGAATGGGGGCGCAGGAATATCTCGATTCCGCGCAAAAAATGGGCGATGCCCGGCACATCAGAATCGGCGAGGTATACAAGGAGTATGCACGACGGCTTTTCGCGGCAAACGCGATGGACTTTGACGACCTCATCTTCTTTACGGTAAAGCTCCTTGCAGAGCATGAGGATGTGCGCAGCTACTGGCAGCGCAGATTCAGATATGTGCTCATTGACGAATATCAGGACACCAACCATCTTCAATACCTCTTCTCCTCGCTTATCGCAGGAGGGAGCGGCAACATATGCGTCGTAGGTGATGACGATCAGAGCATCTATAAGTTCCGTGGCGCGACGATAGAGAACATTCTTTCCTTTGAGCAGGAGTTCAAGGGCTGCCGCACGATACGCCTGGAACAGAATTACCGCAGCACGAGTCATATCCTCGACGCTGCCAACGCCGTCATCCGCAACAATGCCGGGCGCAAGGGCAAGGAGCTGTGGACGGATGCAGGTGCAGGTAATCTTGTTAAGCTCTATGTTGCCGACAACGAAAACGAAGAGGCGCAGTACGTCGCGGCGAAGATAATGGCGGACTACGGGCGCGGGGCAAACTGGCGCGACCACGCGGTGCTCTATCGCATGAATGCGCAGTCTTACCAGCTTGAATATGCGTTCAAGCGAAACGGCATACCGTATCGCATAGTCGGCGGAATGAGCTTCTTCAGCCACGCTGAAATCAAGGATATGCTCTCATATCTCAATGTCATTGCCACGCCGTCGGACGATCTGCGCCTGACGAGGATAATCAACAGCCCGCCTCGCGGCATAGGCGAGCGCACCATCGACATTGTGCGACAGCTTGCATCCGAATATAATCTCAGCATGTACGATGTTATCGCACACGCCGACGATTACCCGGCGCTGAGCCGCGCGGCCGCAAAGCTCGGCGCATTTGCTGCAATGATTGATGAGCTGCGCGAATTTTCAAAGAATAATACGCCCGATGCGCTTCTAGCAGAGATTATTGACAAAACGGGGTATATCCGTGCGCTTGAGGAAAAGAACACGCAGGAAGATAAAACGCGCATTGAAAATGTTGAAGAGCTGAGCTCAAGTATTATCGGGTATATGAAGGAATCCGGCGACGATACGCTTGTGGGTTACCTTGCAAATGTTGCGCTGTATACCGATCTTGATAATTATGATCCGGATGCGGATACTGTTGTGATGATGACAATACATTCTGCAAAGGGGCTTGAATTCCCGAGCGTATATATCGTCGGCATGGAGGAGGGCATTTTTCCCGGCATCCGCGCCATCGGCGAGCAGGCGGAAATGGAGGAGGAGCGGCGGCTGTGCTATGTCGCCATCACACGTGCCGAGCGTGAGCTTGAGCTTGTGTGCGCGCGCCAACGCATGATTTTCGGACGCACGACAGCCAACCGGGTCTCCCGCTTTGTCGATGAAATACCGGAAGAGCATATTGAAAAGAATATTCCGATGGGCTATGCCCATAAAGATCCGTCGCGCGAGCAGCAGAGCTATACGCACACGCGCCGCAGGTATTACGACACGCTCAAGGGCGGCGTTGCAGCCCCAGCGGCAAGCGCCGCGAATCCGGCAGCTGCCGAGAGCTTTGCCGTTGGCGACAGTGTGCGCCACAAGGCGTTCGGTGATGGTGTTATCACGAAGATGTCGCCGATGGGCGGGGATTTCCTCGTGGAGATAAATTTTGCACAGGGTGTAAAGCGCCTTATGCTGCGCGCCGCTGCACCGCACATGACAAAGGTATAGATCTGCATAAACATGCGGCAAAAAACGGAGGAGGAGCGGCAGGTTTGAAGCTTGCAGGGGAAAAAGCGAATATTTCAAGACAGGACGCAGCTTTCGCACTGGCTTTCGCGCTCTCGCTCGCGTTTATGCTGTGTAAGTGCCCATACGGCTTTGGCGGCAGCGACGAGGCGTTTTATCTTACAGTGCCGCACCGGCTGACTCTCGGGGATGAGCTTTTTCGTGATGAATGGCATCTCTCGCAGCTTTCATCGTTTTTTACATTCCCATTTGTGTCGGCCTACAGGCATCTGGTCGGCTCAAACGACGGCATAATGCTTGCCGCGCGCTATACTTATACGGTTTTTCATGCGCTCGCTGCGCTTGCTGTCTACCTGCGCCTGAGACGCTTCGGCAGGCTCACCGCCGCAGGCAGCATTATCTATATGCTTTTCACGCCTTTTGACATGATGTGCTATAGCTACAACACCATTGCGCTTGACGCGCTCGCGCTTGCCGGTGTGCTTGCTGCGGCGGCGGACGGAAAGCGTGCCTTGGATATTGCCGCGGGGATGCTCTTCGCCTGTGCGGTCGTGTGCTGCCCGTATCTTGTGACGGTATATGCACTGTATTTTATGGCGACGGCGTTATATGCCGTGCTTTACAAAAAAACAGGTAAGCGTATGTGGCGCAATACGCTTTTGACTTGGCGGCGCTTTGCGCGCATCACGTGCGGCGCCGCAGTAACGGCGGCGCTGTTTGCCATGTTTTTCTTCCGGCATTCGAGTGTAGCGGATGTGATCGGCGCACTGCCGGGGCTCTTCACAGATCCCGAGCACCCCGGCTATTCCGTCGGATTTATGCTCAAGCACTATGTCTACTGCCTCGTGACGGCGCACATGCTGATGTATGTGCCGCTCTGCGTATATGCCATTTCACTTGCGGCGCTGATTCTTGATAAAAAGCGCGCGGAGCATGCGCACGTTCATCTTGCATTCGCGGCGATTCCGACGTTCATATGCTTCATGCTTTTTGCGGGGGAGCTGACGCAAAGCTATTATAACGGCGTGATGCTGCCGCTTGCTTTTGTGGGGTTCACAGCGTATCTCCTGCTTGAAAACAAGCCGAGAGAAGTGTTCACAGGGCTTTTCGTGCCGGGGTTTTTATACTCCGTATGCGTATGCGCCACATCCAATATGGGCTTCGATGTGCTGAGCATGGCGTTTGCTGTTGTTAACCTCGGCAGCACGGTGTTTATTGCACTGCTTCTTCGCCAGATGCGGCGCATGCCCTGGAAAAAGCGCCGGCTTGGATTTGTTTCCGGTATTGCGCCGGTAGTTTGTCTTGCGCTGCTTGTTGTCACGGTAAAGGCGGCGCACTGCTTCTGGGATGAGCCTCCTGCGCGCCTGAACGTGCGCATTGAAGAAGGACCTGCACGCGGCATCGTTACCTCGCAGCGCCTGAGCGATGACTATATGCGCGTTTACAACGACCTCTCCTCATACAAGAGCAAGCTGCGCGGAAATATGCTTGTTTACGCGCAGGAAACATGGTGCTATCTTATTCTGGACGACTACCCATATGCCGGGTTTTCTGCGTGGATGTCCGGACTTGACGATGTGACGGAGTTTCGTCTGCGATTGTATTATGAAATGAATCCTGACAAGTACCCGCAGTATGTCTATATTCTCAAGGACAATGCCTTTGCCGCACCGCGGCTTGACGGGTCGCGCATCTATGCCGAGGCGGAGGAAAACGGCTTTTCGGTCGAGGAAAACGACGTAAGCTGGAAACTGACAAGAAAATAAAGCCTGTTTTTTGCCCTGCGGTGCCGCCGCAGGGCAAAAAAATGAAAAAGACAGAAATAATTCATCAATAGGCTTTGATTTTTGACAAATAGTATGATAATATAAATCGTTAATAATGCACTTCTTCAAAAGGAATGAAACTATGGCTGATCTGAGAAAAGAGATCGAACGGCGCAGAACGTTTGCAATCATATCCCATCCGGACGCGGGCAAAACCACGCTGACCGAGAAACTGCTGCTTTACGGCGGGGCTATACAGCAGGCTGGGTCGGTCAAGGGCAAGGCGACTGCCCGCCACGCTGTGTCCGACTGGATGGAGCTTGAAAAGCAGCGCGGAATATCCATCACCTCGTCTGTAATGCAGTTTGAATATGAAGGCTACTGTATAAACATTCTCGACACTCCGGGGCATCAGGATTTTTCGGAGGACACTTACCGCACGCTCATGGCGGCGGATTCCGCCGTGATGGTCATTGACGCGGCAAAAGGTATTGAGCCGCAGACACGCAAGCTTTTCAAGATATGTGCTATGCGTCATATTCCCATTTTTACTTTTATCAATAAACTCGACCGTGAGGCGAGAAGCCCCTATGAGCTGATGGAGGAGCTTGAAAACGAGTTTGGCATCGGCACGTACCCGATGAACTGGCCAATCGGCTGCGGACATGATTTCAAGGGCGTTTACGACCGTGAACGCCGCGAGATACTTGCCTTTAACGAGTTTCACCGCGGGCAGAGCAAGATACGTGCCATTGAGTGTACGCTGGACGAGACCGAGAAGCTTGATGGGCTTATCGGGCACAGGCTGCGCGAGACGCTCACGGACGATATTGAGCTTCTCGACGGAGCGGGCTACGAATTTGATATTGATAACGTCCGTTCCGGCAAGCTCAGCCCTGTGTTCTTCGGCTCTGCTCTTAATAATTTCGGTGTTGAGCCTTTTTTGGAGAGCTTTCTGCGCATGACAATGCCTCCGTTGCCGCGCATCTCCGGCGACGATATTGTTGACCCGTTTGACGAGCATTTCACGGCGTTTGTTTTCAAGATACAGGCGAACATGAACAAGGCGCACCGTGACAGGATAGCCTTTATGCGCATATGCTCCGGTCGGTTTGAGCGCGATAAAGAGTATTGGCACGTTCAGGGCGGTAAACCCCTGCGTCTCGCCCAGCCGCAGCAGCTCATGGCACAGGAGCGCGCGATCATTGACGAGGCTTATGCCGGTGACATTATCGGCGTTTTCGATCCCGGCATATTTTCCATCGGCGATACCGTGTGCGAAAAGGGGCAGAATGTTAAGTTCGAGGGGATCCCCACCTTCGCGCCGGAGCATTTTGCCGCAGTGGAGCGTGTGGACACCATGAAGCGCAAGCAGTTTGAAAAGGGCATCATGCAGATCGCGCAGGAGGGTGCTATCCAGATCTTCCACGAGCCGTACACCGGCGTGGAGGAGGTCATTGTGGGTGTCGTCGGCGTGCTGCAGTTTGAGGTGCTTGAATACCGCCTCAAGACAGAGTACGGCGTTGATATACGCCGCCGCTCCATGCCGTATGAGCTTGTGCGCTGGGTGGAAAATGAGGATTTGGACATCAGCCGCCTGAATCTCACGAGCGACACAAAATGGGTGCAGGATTTCAAGGGCAACAACCTGCTGCTCTTTACGTCTGACTGGTGCATCAACTGGGCGCTTCAGAAGAATGAGGGACTCAGACTCAGAGAATTCAACAAAGAATAAGGAGATACAGCCATGGCAGACAAGCTTATCATCGAGGTATATAAAAACAAAAACGCGGAGGATTTCACAAAAGCGCTCTCTGCGCCTGACAGCAGGCTCAATGCCGGCTCTGCAGCTGCATATACCGCGGCATGCGCCGCAGCGCTGCTGGCGCGCGCCGCTGCCGTGACCGCTGCTGGAACAAGCGGCGAACGTTTGGAATATATTGCTCGCAATTCGGAAACGCTCAGAGCTTATATGGTGCACCTCATTGATGAGGATGTCAAGTGCCGCGGTCCGCTTGCCAAGGCGATAAAGGAGGGCGACCCGCGAAAAATAGAGGCTGCGCGGCAGCCCGCCGCCGCCATTGCGTCAGAGATCGTCAATATGATGGGGCAGTGCCTTGGGCTGATGCTTGAGCTTTGCGGGCTATGCCCGGATGACGCGTTGCAGTTTATCGGCGAGGGGGCGGAGCTTGCAATGGCGAGCGTGAAGTCCTGCATGATATACCTGGTCGCGCTGGCGGATAAATGCACGGATGAGACCTATCGCTTCGTTACACGCCGCGAAAACGAGATAACGCTTGCCGGCTGCACCGAAACATATAATGCAATCTCTGAAAAGGTCAGGTCGGTAATTTAAGAATAAAATAATATTCTTCGGGGGTGAGGGTATGAACAGCAATATTGACAGATTCAGAGCAATGGTTGCCGCAAGTGACAATATTGTCTTTTTCGGAGGCGCCGGCGTGAGCACCGAGAGCGGAATCCCGGATTTTCGCAGTGTGGACGGACTATATAACCAGAAGTGGAAGTATTCGCCAGAGACCATACTCAGCCGTACTTTTTTTGACCGAAACCCCGAGGAGTTCTTCAGATTCTATAGGGAAAAACTCGTCGTTGAGAATGTGAAGCCCAACCGTGCGCACCTCCGGCTGGCGGAGCTTGAACGCGAAGGCAAGCTCCGCGCTGTCGTGACGCAGAATATTGACGGGCTCCATCAGGCGGCCGGAAGCAAAAACGTGCTTGAGCTGCACGGCAGCACTCTGCGCGCCTATTGCTCACGCTGCAAAAAGAAATATGACCCTGACGTCATAAACCACGGCACAGGCGTGCCGAGATGCTCCTGCGGCGGGGTCATCCGCCCGGATATAGTGCTGTATGAAGAGCCGCTGGATGATGCGGTGGTCTCTTCCGCGATCCGCTATATCAGCAACGCCGATGTGCTCATTGTCGGCGGCACATCGCTCAACGTCTATCCGGCGGCGGGGCTTATCAACTATTACCGTGGAAATAAGCTCGTGCTTGTCAACCTCAGCGAGACGCCGTATGACAGCTATGCAGACCTTGTCATACACGAGAAGATCGGCGAGGTATTTGCACAGATATGAACAGAATAAATATACTTGGAATAAAATACTGTGATATTGATATAAGAGAAGCGGTCGAGCATTCCGTGCGCGCCATCGAGACGCGCGAGGGCGGATATATCATCGTTCCGGATTCCGAGCTTGCCCTTGCCGCACGAAAAAATCGCCGCCTTATGTCTGCAATACGCGGGGCTGAGCTTGTTCTGCCGGGGGACAGAGGGGTGTTCATCGCCTCGCGCATCCTCGGCATGCCTCTTCACTATAAAATGAGCGCGCCGGATTTCGCATCGGCGCTGCTTGCGCGGCTCAGCGGCTGCGCGAAGAACATTTTTCTTGTCGGCGCAAGTGAAAAGGCTGCACAGTATGCCGCCGACAGAATAGTCGAGCGCTACCCAGGCATACAGATTGCCGGAACGGCTGACGGGCGCTTTGTGGATGATACGGAGATAATCGACGAGATAAACGCAGCGTCGCCAGATCTTTTGTTGGTGTGCCTTTCTTCTCCCAAGCAGGAGCTTTGGCTGGGTGATGTCAGTCAGGAGCTGAACACGGGGCTGAGTCTGGGCGTGGGCGCAGTGCTGGAAGAGCCGGGCGTGCGGCGCAAAGAAAGCTTCTTTTCCCGGCTGATGCACAACCCGAAGCACGCGCTCAAGCTGCCGAGGATGATAATTGCGGCGCTGTGGAAACGCATTGCGGGCTAAGGCAGCACCGCACAATACGTCTGCGGCGTCTGATCCTGCCGTATTATGAGGCACTGACTCAAATCCAATAAATGGAGCGGAGATATGAAAAAAGGGAAGCTTATAGTTTTCGAGGGCATAGACGGCAGCGGCAAATCTTCGCAATACAGCTGTCTCTGCAAGCGAATGGAAGATGACGGAATTGAGTATAATCATATAGTGTTCCCAAGATACGATAATGAGAGCAGCGCGCTTATCCGCATGTACCTCAACGGTGAGTTCGGCACGCATCCGGGCGACGTAAACGCCTATGCCGCATCCACATTTTACGCGGTTGACCGCTTCGCGTCCTATCGCACGGAATGGGGCGAAAAATACAAGGCAGGCGGGCTCATCCTCTCGGATAGATATACAAGCTCCAACGCCGTGCATCAGGGGTCAAAGCTTGAGGAGAGTGAGCTGCCGGACTTTTTCGAGTGGCTTGCCGACCTGGAGTATGCGAAGATGGAGCTGCCGAAGCCGGATCTTGTAATATACCTTGATGTCGATATAGACACTTCGCTTGCGCGCATGGCGCGCCGCCAGGCTGCGACCGGCACCAGGGCGGATATTCATGAGCGCGACGTGCATTATCTGGAACGCTGCATTCAAACGGCGAACACAGCAGCGGAATTTTTTGGCTGGACGCGCGTGGCGCAGATCACCGACGGTAAGGAGCGCAGCATTGAGGACATAAGCGATGAGATATATTCTCTTGTGCTTGATGCCATAAAATAAAGGCGGGGCAGCAGGCGAGTTGTGCACTGCGGCATAGAAAAAATGGGGCTTCTTGCGAAGCCCCGGACACTCAGCAGCAGCCGCAGCTGTTGTTGTTATTGCCGCAGCCGCAATCGCAGCCGCAGCCGCATCCATTGCCGCATCCGCCGCAGCAGAAGAGTATAATAATGAGGATGAGTATCCAGATACCGCAGTTATTGTTGCATCCGCAGAACATAGTGTGCTCCCTTTCTCCGCGCTGAAGATTGTTTTACTCGGTCCGCCCGGCGCGGCGGCGGACGCTGATGCTGTCAATGCTGTGTACACGAGAGCTTTTTTGCAGCTCGTGCCATAATATGCGCCGCATCGTCCGGCTGCTACTTAAAGCCTCATGGAGGGTTTTTATGTCTGACAATATTGATAAAATGAATGAGATTTTCCGCGCGCAGGATGAACGCGGTGTGGAATCATCATCGGATATGCCGCCGCACCCGCGTCCTCGTCGCGAGCCGATAAAGGCTGTGGACAAGCTTCTGATCGACGAGGACGCGAGCGAACGAAGCAACTACACCGGCGACGATCTTTCAGAGAGGGATTACCGTCCCGTGCGCCAGAGCCATGAATACCGTTCGGGCTGTCTGGGTGGGCTGATGTATTTTGCTTTTGTGCTGTGCGTGAGCGTTGTGCTGGCTTGCCTTGCGTGGATGGCGGCAAGCGATGCGCTCGCGCTGAACAAGGATTCTTTCACGGCGGTCGTTTCCCTGCCGACGGATATTTTTGATTACGAGACTGTGGACACGTTTGATGAAGCTGGCAATAAGACCGGCACAAAGCGCGTCACCCACGCCGACATTGACTATGTTGCTGATGAGCTGAAATCTGCCGGGCTTATCGAGTATAAATGGCTTTTTGAGTTTTTCTGCCGCATTTCCAATGCGGACACAAAGGTTGACCCCGGCGAGTATGAGCTGTCGTCGTCATTCGACTACCGCGCGCTTATTAAAAATATGCAGGTCGGTTCCGGCGCTACTGTAACCATCAGCGTCACTATCCCCGAGGGCTTCACGATGCAGCAGATATTCAAACGCCTTGATGAGAACAAGGTCTGCTCATATGAAGATCTGATGGATGCGGCGGCAAATTACAGCTATAATTATGACTTTCTTGCCGGAATTCCCGAGGGCGACGCGACCCGTCTGGAGGGCTTCCTTTTCCCGGATACGTATGAATTTTATGTCGGGATGCAGGCGTCGAGCGCGATAAACAAGCTCCTGGAAAACTTCCACTATAAGATAACGGATGAAATGCTTACGCAGATGAAGACCATGGGGCTGGACATCCGCACGGTCGTGAATATGGCTTCGCTGATAGAACGCGAGGCAGCGAACGACAATGAACGCAAGCTGATCGCGTCCGTTATATACAACCGCCTTGCCGTCGGCATGCCGCTTGGCATTGATGCATCCATTCTCTATATCCATCAGGATCATGAGGGCGCGCCTACAGGAGAAATGCTCACTGAGGAGAGCCCATATAACACCAGACTGAACGTTGGGCTGCCGCCCACGCCGATCGCAAATCCCGGGCTTGCATCCATTCAGGCAGTGCTTGCACCGGAGACAACGAACTATTACTACTATGCGCTTGACACAGCTACCGGGCAGCATCGCTTCTTCACAAACTCCGGCGAGTTTGACGCCTTTGTCGCAACACAGAGCTATGAATGACAAGCTTGAGCTTCTCTCCCCGGCGGGGGATATGGAGCGGCTGATGATGTGCCTCAACTATGGGGCGGACGCAGTGTATCTTGCGGGTCGGCGCTTTGGTATGCGTGCCGCGACGGCGAATTTCTCCGATGAAGGGCTAGTAGAGGCGGTGAACCGTGCACACGAGAGGGGAGCGCGGGTGTATGTCACCTGTAACACCCTGCCGCGTGAGGATGAACTGGATGAGCTGCGCAGGTATCTGCCATTCTTGCAGGAGGCAGGGGTTGATGCGCTCATCATTGCTGACCTTGGCGTGCTCGAATACGCCAGACGCTATGCGCCGCGTGTTTGCCGCCATGTCAGCACACAGCTCGGCGTTATAAACAGCGCCACGGCAAACGCGCTCTTTGCACTCGGCGCGGACACGGTCGTCCTTGCGCGGGAAACTCCGATAGAAGACATCCGCGCTATCCGCGCCAACACTCCTGAGGAGCTGAGGATAGAGGCGTTTGTGCACGGGGCGATGTGCGTGTCATTTTCGGGGCGCTGTCTTTTGTCAAACTATCTCACCGGGCGCGATGCCAACCGCGGACGGTGCGCCCAGCCGTGCCGGTGGAAATACCACCTCGTTGAGGAGAAACGTCCCGGCGAATACTTTGAAATAACCGAGGATGGAGGCACATATATCCTCAACTCCCGCGATATGTGCATGATCGAACACCTGCCGGAGCTGATAGATGCCGGAGTGACGAGCTTCAAAATAGAAGGCCGGATGAAGTCAGCCTACTATGCCGCGGTTATCACAAATGCATACCGCCATGCGCTTGATGCCGCGATAGAAGGCAGACCGCCGGATCGGGTTTGGGTTGAAGAGACCGAAATGGTCAGTCATCGCCCATATACTACAGGATTTTACTTTGGCGAACCGGGGCAGCATTACGCCGAGGCAAGCTATTTCACTTCGGCGGATGTTGCCGCTGTGGTGGAAAGCTGCGACGCTGCCGGCAGCGCTGTTCTGTCCCAGCGAAACAAGTTTTGCCTCGGAGATGAGCTGGAGCTTCTTTCACCGTCGGCAGCGCCTCTCAGATTCACGGTTGACGCTATGCAGAATGCCGACGGCGAGGCGATCACCAATACGCGGCACGCCATGATGGAGATACATATGCGCCTGCCGACCGCCGCTCCGCCAGGCTCTGTACTGCGCAAGCGCAGATAGACACACAGCTTTGTTTATGTAAAATATACATATATTCGGAGGACAAGAGAAAAATGGAAAAGTACGGACTTAATCAGCTCAGAGAGATGTTCCTCAGCTTTTTTGAAACAAAAGGACACCTTCGTCTGCCAAGCTTCTCGCTCATCCCGCAGAATGATGCCAGCCTGCTGCTCATCAACTCCGGCATGGCGCCGATGAAGCCATATTTCAAGGGCGAGCAGGAGCCGCCAAGCCACCGCGTCTGCACTTGCCAGAAGTGTATCCGCACCGGAGATATTGAGAACATCGGCAAGACTGCACGCCACGGAACATATTTTGAAATGCTTGGCAACTTCTCATTTGGTGATTATTTCAAGCATGAGGCCATTGCGTGGAGCTGGGAATTTTTGACCTCGCCGGATTGGGTCGGCATTGATCCGGAAAGGCTTTATCCATCCATCTACGTCGATGACGATGAGGCGTTTGATATATGGAACAAGGAGATAGGTATTCCGGCTGAGCGCATCTTCCGCTTCGGCAAGGAGGATAATTTCTGGGAGCATGGCGCAGGTCCGTGCGGTCCTTGCTCGGAGATATACTATGACCGCGGTCCGGAGTATGGCTGCGGTAAGCCTGACTGCACCGTCGGCTGCGACTGCGACAGGTATATGGAGGTATGGAACAACGTCTTTTCTCAGTTTGACAACGACGGCGAAGGAAACTATACCGAGCTTAAGCAGAAGAATATAGACACCGGCATGGGGCTGGAGCGTCTGGCTGTTGTGTGTCAGGGGGTGGATTCGCTTTTTGATGTTGACACTGTTATGAATATCACCCACAAGGTAAGCGAGCTGACAGGCGCATACTACGGCAAGAGCCACAAGATGGACGTGTCTCTCCGCGTCATAACTGACCATATCCGCGCTGCTACGTTTATGATATGCGACGGCGTGCTCCCCTCTAACGAGGGCAGGGGCTATGTCCTTCGCCGTCTGCTGCGCCGTGCTGCACGCCACGGGAAGCTCCTTGGCGTCAACGAGCCTTTCCTTTACAGAATTATTGATACTGTTGTGCATGAAAATGAGTGCCAGTACCCCGAGCTGCGCGAAAAGCAGAGCTATATCACCAAGGTCGTCAAGACTGAGGAGGAGAACTTTGCGAAAACCATCGACGCCGGTATGCGGATATTTGCCGATCTTCTTGCTGAGCATAAAGCGAAAGGGGAGACTGTGTTCTCCGGCGCTGATGCATTCAAGCTTTACGATACCTACGGTTTCCCTATCGATCTGACTATCGAGATGTGCGAGGACGACGGCATGACCGTTGATGAGACTGCCTTTAAAGCGCTCATGGAGGAGCAGCGTGTCCGCGCGCGCAAGGCGCGCGAGGCGCTGGGCGATCTTGGCTGGGCAGGACAGGAATTCGGCAAAGACATTCCGGAGACGGAGTTTGTCGGATATGGCTGCACCGAGTGTGAGAGCACGGTCGTGGCGCTCGTTGCCGTGGGCGAGATCTGCGGCGAGATCACTGAGGGCATGGATGCAATCGTTGTGCTCGACCGCACACCGATGTATGCCGAAATGGGCGGTCAGGTTGCCGATCATGGCATTATGAGCGCAGACGGAGTGCTCTTCGAGGTGAACAATGTCCAGAAGAATAAAGGCGGCAAGTATATGCATTATGGCAAGCTCGTCAAGGGACGTATCGAGCTGGGAGATAAGCTCAATGTGAGCATTGATGTGGAACGCCGGCGCGCTATTTCACGCGCGCACACGGCGACCCATCTGCTGCAAAGTGCGCTTCGTCTTGTCCTCGGCGACCATGTTCATCAGGCGGGCTCGCTTGTTGAGCCGGATCGCCTGCGCTTTGACTTCACGCATTTCTCCGCGCTCACGCCGGATGAAATAAGGCAGGTCAACACCGTCATGGCGGATATGGTGCTTGAGGGCGCGGATATCAGTACACAGGTCATGAGCTATGACGAAGCGAAGCATCTTGGCGCAACAGCGCTTTTCGGAGAGAAGTACGGCGACACCGTGCGCGTTGTAAAGATGGGCGATTTCTCGACGGAGCTGTGCGGCGGCACGCATCTGGATAACACCGCAAAGGTCGGCATGTTCGTTATCACATCCGAGGGCTCCGTCGCTTCCGGCGTGCGCCGTATCGAGGCGATAACCGGGCGTGAGGTCATATCAAAGTACATTGCAATGTCCGGGATGCTCAACAGGGTCGCCGACAGACTTAAGACGCGCCCGGTAGAACTTATGACCAAGATCGAAAGCAACCTCAGCGAGATTCATGAGCTCAGACAGAGCATCGACAAGCTCAAGGATCAGCTTATGTCCGGGCAGGCGGAGCGTCTGCTCTACGGCGCAAAGGACATCAAGGGGTTGAAGATAATCACCATCACCAACGGACCTGTCAACGCTGACGATATTCGCAAGCTGGGCGATCAGCTCAAGGAGCGCTTCCCGAATATCGTGGCGGTGCTCGCCGCGACCGGTGAAGACAAGGCCACGATGCTCGCTGTCTGCGGCAGGAACGCAATAGAGCGTGGCATACGCGCCGGCGACCTTATCAGGAGCATCACAAAGCTGTGCGATGGCTCCGGCGGCGGCAAGCCTGACTCTGCAATGGGCGGCTGCAAGAATGTGCTCAAGCTCGACGATGCCATGGCAGCGGTTGATGATTTCGTCAATGAGCACGTTAAGGACTGATTTAGAAGAAGGAGAAGCAAAAAATGAATGATTGCCTTTTTTGCAGGATAATTGCCGGCGAAATACCGTCCACCAAGGTGTATGAGGATGAAAATGTCTATGCTTTCCGCGACATTAACCCGCAGGCTCCTGTCCATATTCTTGTTGTGCCAAAGCAGCATATTGCCTGTGCCGCTGACATAACCGCAGAGAATTCTGCGGTTGTGGCGCATGTGTTCGAGAGTATAGCGAAGATCGCCAGAGAAGAGGGGCTGGACAGCGGCTATCGCATTATCAACAACTGCGGCGAGGATGGCGGGCAGACGGTCATGCATCTGCACTTTCACCTTATTGGCGGTGAAAAGCTGAGCGAGAAGATAATCTGATACAGAGTACGAAAGCCGTGGGCAATAAATCTGCCCACGGCTTTTTGAATACAAATATTTTCAGCATCCGGTTTTTACTTTTAGTTGATGCGGTAGTTTTTGTACATCGTGTCAGTCGCTGTGCGGATAGCGGCAGTGACATCCGCCACCTTCGCAGGATCCCACTCCGCAGGCTCAGCACGCAGGAATGAGGTCTTGTCCACACGGTTATCAAAGATGCCGATGGGCAAGTGATATGTCTTGCCGTGAGCCTTTACGGTCACCGTGTCCTTCACCTCGGTGCTGTTGACAAGGTATTCCATGTCGTCACAGCCGTAGTCGCCGAGCATAACAGCCATCGGTACGCCGTGGTGAAGATTTGAACCGGGATCGTTAGGATCAGCACGGTCGGCATTCTTGCGGCGGGATTCCTCCGGCGTGACCCAAATGTAAAGAATGACGGCGTTCTCCAGTATCTCCGGGCAGAACAGCGGCAGAGAATACTGATAGCCGAAAGTGCCGGTCAGCGGCATTGAAGCGCCGTCAGGTCCGCCGCGGGCGCATTCAATGATTATGGTCTTGTTCTCAAAATTTTCGGGATAGCCTGCGTGCTTTGCGTCGAGCAATTCGCGGACCTCGGTCTCGAGCCTTTCGGCGAGTATGGCGCGCACATCCTCACGGAGAAGTCCCATTCTCGGCGGCAGGCCGACCTGCTGCGCGGCTCTGTCAAAGCGGTCGAAGAGCAGCTGTGCTGCTGAGTCAGGCTTTGCAATATTGCGGTTGATAAGATCGTGATAATCCTCGTTGAGAAGATTGCACAGCGTGCCCCAGTCGCGCCCATCGTTGAACGGGGCTTCGCCGGGATAATATATGTGCGCCTCTCCCATGGTTTCGAGCTCGTCGTCTATGCGGCGCATCATGTGCACATAGGGGAAATCGTCCAGCTGGAGATTTTCACCGATGTGGAACTCATCCTGAAGCCGCTGCGGCTCAACATTTGCCATGAAATTTCTGACCTCTGACTTGCCCGATGCGGGCAGAGCCTGCAGCAGAACTACCTTAAAAACGTTGTTTTTCATACTGTCTCCTTAATATATGACTTTTAGCCATTTTGTCTTGTCCACTGTAATGCTGCCGTGGCGTTCAACATAGTCGATTATCATTTCTACAATCTCGGTGGGCTGCTCGCGCACGGTCTCGCACTGCGCATAGACGCCATATCCTCCTGCACCCGTAGCACGGTAACTGTTGAGACAGAGAGTGAGCTTTTTATCCTCCGACAGCTCCTCGCCAAGGTATTTTATCGAGATCACGCGGTCCCCAGGCTGACGGCATATATCTGCCGTGACTTCAATGCCCGAGATATAGTCAAAATTGAAATGCTGCTCAATAGGGTGAAGAAAACTGCTGCTTATGCACAGTCTGCCGTCCTCGCCGAGAGCAAAATACTCTGCGCTGCGTTCCAGCGCCGCTTTCAGCCCTGCCCGGTCGATCAGTACCGTCCTGAGTGTGTTTGGGAAAATGTAGGTTGATACTATATCGCGTATAGTAACATCCTGCTCGAAGCCCTTGACGGTGTTTCCGAGACTGGTGCTTGACAGCTCCGCGCCGGAGGACTCAAGCTGCACCTGGTTGAAGAAATTCGCTATATATGAGCCGTTTTCAGCCATATCCAGATGATCCGACGGAGGCAGAGGAATGTCGAGATGACCGACCGGCACATCCAGCCATTCGGAGGTCGCCATTTCCAGAGGAGCGAGATAATCCCAAGCGACCTGAAGCGTTGCGTTGCCTGCATCGCATAGCACTGAGTGCGCAGTGACACGACCGTCGCCGCCGACCTCCGCAACCAGTTTTATATATTGCCGCGCCTTGTCGGGCGGCTGACAGGCGTATGTTCCGCAGATGCATAGATCTGCTGCTGCCATATGCTGATGCGCGCACAGGAGAACGTCAAAATCCAGCTCGCCGCACATCCGGCAGCCCTGATTTTCATCCGTTGCCGAAAGCGGCGCGCCAGTCGCGATGTCGTTCTCAAAGCCGCCGTGATATATACACACGGTGATGTCTACCCCGGCAGCCTTCAGCTCAGTTAGCGCGTCCCGCGCTGCGCTGAACGCATCTGTCACCGTGATCCCGGCAAGATTCTCAGACTTCTCCCAGAGGTTTACATAATGCGTTGTGACGCCGGTCAAACCTACGCGCAGACCGTTTTCCAATGTGACGAGAGCCGTTTTTTCAACACCGGCGACGCCGCTGACATTTGCACACAGACATACGGCGTCAAGCTCATTGATGTAGCGCTCGAGCTCGCCTTTGCCGTAGTTGAAGTCGTGATTGCCGAGCGTCACGAAATTATAGCCTCCAAGGTTCATCACATGCGCAGGGACGCACTCACCGCCGCCATGTTTTGAGTACAGCCAGTAGGTGAAAGGACTGCCCTGTATCGTGTCGCCGCCATCTATGATAAGCGTGTTCCCGCTGCGGGCAAAATTGCTCATGCAGTTTGAAAGTCCGCTTGCTGCCCTGCTGCCAGTCGTATAGTCAATGGGGGAGAAATAGCCGTGTGAATCGCTTGTATAATATATTGTAAGACTGCGCTGCATAGTTTTGCCTTTCGTATGATATTCCCCTGCGATCAAACGCAGGGGAATATCATAGTTAGTTTATTTATTCGCCGTGGGCAAGCTTCCTGCGGATCCTTGTCGAGACGAACTCGATAATAAGCACCAGAACCATCAGCCCCCAGACAAATGAGCCGACCATGGCCCAGCGGCGGCTGTTGAGGCACTGCACAAGGGAAGCGCCGATACCGCCAGCGCCGACGATGCCAAGGGTGGTTGCGTCCTTGAGATTTATGTCGAAGCGGTAGATAGTCGTGGAGATAAAGCTTGCGGTGAGCTGGGGAATGACGCCGTAGCGTATCTTCTGAAATGGCGTACAGCCCATGGCGTCAAGGCTTTCGAGAATGTGGGTGTCCAGATCCTCGATAGCGGTGATGTACATTTTGGAGATCATGCCGATAGAGCATACCGACTGCGTTATAACGCCGCAGGCGGCGCCGGGACCGGTCACGCGGATCCACATCAGCGCCCAGACAATGCTGGGTATGGTGCGTATCATGAGTATCAGTATACGCACGACATATGCGATGGGCTTGGGCATGATATTGAAAGAGGCGAGAAACGCAAAGGGGATAGCGAGAATCGCTCCGAAGAGAGTGCCGAGAATCGCGATCGCAATGGTCTGCAAAAGCAGATACGGAACGTCGGAATCGCTTGAGCCGAACATCAGCTGGAGATCGGGATCAAATACGCCGTGTACAACGCCCTTGGCGACTTCAGTGCCAGTAGCTGTGAGACCGGTGTAGTTTATATCGCCTGCCGACCAGCCGACGAGCAGCATGATGATGAGCACGATCAGGGTATACATCAGCCACTTGCGCGGACGGTTTGCGTACATTTCGGCAACCGTGAGCCTGCGGTCAAGAGCTTCCTCAAGTGCTTCGATAGATTTTTTCTTTTTAGTCATCATGCCTCTCCTTTCAACTCAGTTTCTTGCGCAGGTATTCGCTGAAAAAGTCAATCGCCACAACGACGACGAACAGCGAAAGGAGTACCATGCCGAGACTGTTGTAATCGCGCCATCCGATACGTTCGTTTATCGTTATGCCGAGTCCGCCTGCGCCGACGTAGCCGAGAATGGCGGACGCACGTACATTCATCTCAAAGCAGTAAAGACTGTGGCTGAGGTAGACGGGCAGAATCTGCGGCACACAAGCCGACCAGAAAGCCTGGAACTTGTTTGCGCCGAGCGCTTCCATTGCTTCAAACGGTCCCATATCAATGGTCTCGATACTCTCAAAGAGCATTTTAGCCACGATGCCGAATGTGAATATTGCAATAGCTACAGTGCCGGAGAAAGTGCCGAGGGAGAAGATCAGCGCGCATACGAGCGCTATTATAAGAGTCGGCAGAGTGCGGATAAGACCGAGAATAAAGCGGAATATACTTACCAGCACGACGCTGTGATTTATGTTGCTGGATGAGAGAATGGCGACAGGCAGCGCGAGCGCGCAGCCTATTACGGTGCCGAGGATGGACATCTTGATTGTGTCGAGCAGGGGGGAGACGACCTTGGGGAAAAACTCCCAATTTGGCTGGAATATTTTCTCCATGAGGTCGATCATCTTGCTGAACTTGTTTATGACGATGACCAGACTGAACCCTGTCATCTTCAGCGACCACCATATAGCGAGCGCCAGAAAAAGCAATATAAGCGGAGTGCGGCTTCTGCGGCGCTGCACGGAGTGACCGTTGGCGAGCGTTATGGTCTTGGGTTTGAATATCTTGTCATACAGCGTCTCTTTGCAGAGAACGGAATTGTTTTCTTCCATAATCCGCCCCTCTTACTGCTTGACGACAGGAGCGTCGCTTTCACCTTCGCCCATGGTTGGCACCTTGCTGCCGTTGTATACTGCGTCGATCTGTTCCTGAGTGATAGTGCTGGCGGGACCGTCAAATACTATTTCACCGGCGCGTATGCCTATAACACGGTCACAGTATTTGAGCGCGAGGTCAACGTGGTGTATATTGAGCAGTATGCTTATCTTGTATTCCTTGTTGATGCGTACAAAGTCCTGCATGACCTGCTTTGCGGTTATCGGGTCAAGAGACGCAACAGGCTCATCAGCCAGTATTATCTTTGGATTCTGGTTGAGTGTGCGTGCCAGAGCGACGCGCTGCTGCTGCCCGCCGGAGAGCTGGTCGCAGCGGGTATAGGCCTTATCCAAAATGCCAACCTTGTCAAGGCTTTCGAGCGCGCGCATCTTCTGCTCTTTCGTGAAAACGCCGAAGAGCACTCTGAAGAAGGACATATCGGGGACGTCCGCTGTGAGAACGTTCTTTATGGCCGTGCTGCGGGTAACGAGGTTGAAGCTCTGGAATATCATGCCGACCTTGCGCCGGTACCTGCGCAGTTCCTTGCCTCGGAGTGAATCGACGTCAACGCCGTCAACAGTCAGCTCACCCTTGGTGATGTCGTGCATACGGTTGATGCAGCGGAGGATCGTTGACTTGCCGGCGCCGGAAAGGCCGATGATCGCGACGAACTCCCCCTGCTCAATCTGCAGGTTTATGTTTTTCAGGGCTGTGAAGCCGTTTGGATAAGTCTTATACACATTCTTGAATTCTATCATGCCGAGACTCTTTTCTTTGTAAAAATTAGAGGCATCACCGCATCATGCGGCGTTGCCATATGTATTTTCATAGGAGAAAAGCGCCCTGTATACGCAGGGCGCTTTTTCAATTTGCCGTCAGTCGGAAACGACGGCCAGAGCGGCGCGTGCGCCGTCATAATCGGAGTCAACAGCCTTGGCATAGCCGGTGTGGCTGTAAACAGAGAATATCTCCTTGCCCTCGGGAGTGTTGATGATGTTGATGAAGCAGTCCTGAAGAGCGGAAACGATCTCCGGAGTGTAGTACTGGCTCTCCTTGGAGATAGCGACGGTGTCGTTGTAGATAGGCTCGGTCACGCCGATAACGTTGAGCTCGTTCCAGATGGAGTCGCTGCGCCCCATGCCCTGCTTGCCGGTCTCATCCTGCTGATCGGTGGGGAGCATCCAGCTGGCTTCATAGTCGTTGCGGCCGTCAGCGTAGCAGACGATGATGTCAACCTGCTCTGCAGCGGCGTAGGAGAATGCGGTGCCGTAGCCGGAGTCAAGAGGAATGACGTTGCTCAGATCGGAGATCTTCTTGCCGTCGTAGTTTTCCATGAGCCACATGGAGGGGTAGATGTAGCCGGCGGAAGAGGAGGTCTTCTGAACCGCCCACTTTGCCTTGTCGAGGTCTTCCCAAGTGAGCTTCTCACCGGCGTTGACCTTTGCAGCAAGCTCCTTGCCGTACTCGGACGGAGTTGCATAGATCAGAGAGCGGTAGTAGGTGACCTGAGGACCATCTTTCTTGGTGGCGTTAGCATCGCCGTTCCAGGTGGTAGGATCGGTGCTGTCGTTGGAAAGACCGTTGCGGGTCGCGGTGAGTATGACGTCAACATCGTCGGAGTAGAGAGCGTAAGTGCCGCCGGGCAGCCAGCCAAGGTCGATAGAGCCTGCGGCCATAGCCTCGCCGGTTGCATCGTAGCTGGTGCCGACAGTGATGTCAACTTCGTCGATGTCGTAACCGAGCTTGCTCATCTCTGCCTTAACGAGATCGGGCAGATTCTTGGTGCCGGTGATGATAACGTCAGCATCCTTGGAGGGGACAAACTCAAGAGTCAGCTTGTCGAAGTGCTGGTTCTCTGCGGCTGCCGGGGCCTCGCTCTCAGCGGGAGCTGCGGCAGGAGCCTCGGTCGCTGCGGGAGCGGCGGACTGACCGCATGCGCAAAGAGCAAAAACCATTACGAGCGCAAGGAGAAGTGCTATTATCTTTTTCATTCTGGATTTTCCTCCATAAAATATTTATATTCACGGCGTTGAGCCGGTGAATATCATTTGTAAAGCCGGCAGAGATCGACGAGCTTTGCCATAAATCTGCCATGCATCCTATCCTATATATAACACATTTCTGCTTTCAATACAAGTACCTGCGTATTTTTTATTTGTAAAAACCGAGTAAAAAGTTTACATAATGCGAAATTACGTCATAAAACTGCGCATTACACCTTGCCGGATGAGATGCAGCCTTTTATAAGTTTCCCTGTCTGCACATCTTCTTTGCAGAACGTTTGATTTCTAATGGGCTAGAGCTTGTCATATGATATACCAAAAGGAGTGGTGAGCTTGATTGACATCAAACGTCTTATTCAGAAGAATCGACCGGTGTTGTCGGCAATTGGACTGGTGCTGGCAATTGCACTAATATTCTGGGTCGTGAGCAGCCCGGCGATAGTCGGCGCATCATCAACGACGCGGCAGCTCCCGGTTTATTCTGTGCAGAGGGATGACAAGACCGTCGCTCTCTCATTCGATGCGGCATGGGGCAATGAGGACACCCAAGAGCTTATTGATATACTGGATAAATACGGCATACATACAACGTTCTTTGTCGTTGGCGACTGGGTGGATAAATATCCGGAATCAGTCAAGGCGCTCAGCGATGCCGGGCACGAGGTAATGAACCACTCGTCCAGCCATGCACACTTTTCGCAGCTGAGCGATGAGCAGATAGTGTCCGACATCACAGACTGCAATGAGAAGATAGCGGCGGTTACAGGCGTTGCGCCAACGCTTTTCCGCTGTCCGTACGGCGAATATGACGATCATGTTATCTCTGCTGTACGCGGTATGGGCATGACGCCGGTACAGTGGAATGTTGACAGCCTCGACTGGAAGGGCATATCCGCCGATGAGATACAGGGGCGTGTATTGAAAAACATTGAGCCTGGCAGCATTGTGCTCTTCCACAATGCTGCGGAAAACACGCCTCAGGCACTGCCGGGAATAATCGAGGCGCTTCTTGCCGACGGTTACACCGTTGTGCCGGTGTCTCAGATACTTTTGACCGGTGAGTACACCATTGACCATACAGGCAAGCAGTGCGCAAAATAGGGAATATGAGGCAGCACAGCATAATGCGGCAAGAACAGGTGAGGAGAAAATTTGAATTACGAGGACGGCACTTATTGCTGAAATACTTTGTATATTTCAAGAAAAAGTGACTTTATCAGAGCACAGATTTTCAGGCAGATGCCGCAGAGGTATTGTGCGGCACTGCCATAAAATTATCCCCGCAGGAGAAAATGTCCTGCGGGGAATTGTACACTATTTGATAAACACCGCCATGACTATCCGTCGTTATCCGCACTCTGAAAGGTGAAGTCAACAAAGCAGTTCGCCCGGTGCCGCAGCGTCATAAATTTTTATATAAGACACTCTGAGCGCAGAATTGCTTCAGCCGCGGTGCACGCCGGGCAATCGCAATAGGGTACGCCGTTTGCCTTCAGCTGCTCGGCGTGGGCGAGAAAGTCTTTGGCGCGCTCCTCACCGAATATCTGTGCGCATCTTTCGGAATGTGCAAACTCCAGAAGCTCGTCAATGGACTCAAGATCCTCTTCAAGCTCGGTCAGGTACGCTTTCCTCGCTATGTTTTCCCTATCAGTGCCGACGGCAGAGAGAAAAGCCTCGGCAGCAGCCTTTGCTTCAGCGCAGCAGGTAGGCGCGGCGATAAGTTCCTTTGTTTTTTCAACGATGAAGCTGTTATCCATTTTTGATACTCCTCCCATTTGATATAAATTGCGAACATATAATAACATGCGTTGCGCAGTATTTCAAGTGCGCATAACTCGGCGCATCATCCCTGCGGAAGGCTCTCCGCAATACGCCGTCCGGTCGGGGTCGCGGCAAGTCCGCCCTGACCTGTCTCCCTCAGACTTGCAGGCATTGCATCCCCGATTTCTCCCATTGCGTCTATTACTTCATCCGCAGGAATATGCGACGTTATACCGGCAAGCGCCATGTCTGCCGCGCTTACGGCATTCACAGCGCCGATGACGTTTCGCTTGACACACGGGATCTCAACCAAGCCCGCCACAGGATCGCACACCAGCCCAAGGAGATTCCCCAGCGCAATGGCAAATGCATGGGCGCATTGCTCGCCAGTGCCGCCCATGATATGCGTCAAGGCTGCCGCCGCCATGGCACTGGCAACGCCTATCTCTGCCTGACAGCCTCCCTGAGCGCCGGATACGCTCGCCCGCGATGCGGCAACCTGCCCGAAACCGGCTGCAATGTAGAGAGCCTGCAAGATGATCTCATTGTCCGGAGCGCGCTCCTCTGCCAGCGGAATGAGCACTGCCGGCAGCACGCCGCAGCTCCCGGCGGTAGGCGCGGCGACAATGCGCTTCATGCAGGCGTTGCACTCGGCAACCTTGAGCGCTTCCTCCGTTACGCGCAAAAAATACGTTCCGCCAAGCAGCGTGCCTTTCTCGGCGGCTGTGCGGAATTTTGCCGCATCTCCGCCGATGAAGCCGCTGTTTGAACGGTCGGCGGCGCGGTACTGCATGCTCGACTGACGCATGGCGTCCCACAGCTGCCCGATCTGGCGGTGTGAGGATTCTGGCGAGTAGCCGTTTTCGCGGCAGTCATCCTCGCAGATAACGGCGTACAGCGGCTTGGAGGACAGCCGCGCAGCGTCGAGCATGGAAGAAATACTTGTGTAGCTCATGCCGTTTCCTCCTGATTGAATATCGTGATTTTTTTTATTCCGTCAATGTG
Source organism: Clostridiales bacterium UBA5888 (assembly GCA_002431965.1). GTDB lineage: Bacteria > Bacillota > Clostridia > Oscillospirales > Oscillospiraceae > Limivicinus. The sequence continues at coordinate 129,376 of DJEW01000016.1, read as the reverse complement.
GGACAGCCACTCCTCAATATCTGTGGGTATGGGCTGGTCGCATTCGAGTATCATAACGGCGTAGCCGCCCTGTTCGCTGCGATAAAGCTGCATTGTGGCAATATTTATCTGACGGTGCATGAGCGCCGTTGTGACGGCGGCAACATGACCGGGCACATCCTGATTGTGGACGATAAGGGTGTTATGCTCACCGGAAAAGTTGGTCTCTATTCCGTCGAGCGAGACAATGCGTATCCGTCCGCCGCCTATGCTCTCTGCGACGACGTCAAGCGTACGCCCGTTTTTGCCCGTGAGCTGGAGACGCGCGGTGTTCGGATGCGCATTTCGCATCTGAACAGTCTTGAATGTGTATGAAAGACCCTGTTCTTTAGCAATATCGAAGCTGTGCGGGATGCGCAGGTCGTCCGGATGCATTCCCAGAAGCCCGGCGATCAGTGCGCAGTCCGTGCCGTGTCCGCGCCCGGTCAGGGCAAAGCTGCCATGCAGGGAAATATCCGCGTGCACGGGCACGTCCCCCAGAAGCTTGCGGGCTGTGAGCCCGATGCGCACCGCACCTGCCGTATGGCTGCTGGATGGACCCACCATCACAGGCCCAAGAATATCAAACAATCGCATTATTATCACCTTGCCAATTAAATATGAGCTATTATAAAGCCGGTCTGCGCAAAAATCAAGACGATATAAAGATGCTTTAAACATTTATGTATTTAAATGAATAAGCGTTGACAGATTGCGGTCGCCTGATATAAAATACATAAAAAGGAGAGTGCCAAATTGAAGTATTATGAGCTGGATACGCCGTCTCTGCTGATCGACAGGGACAGGCTTGCCGATAATCTGATGCGGATGCAGCACTATGCAGATGAAAACCGCTGCGCACTGCGCCCGCATACAAAAACCCACAAGATGCCGGACATTGCAAAGCTGCAGCTTGAAGCCGGGGCGTGCGGCATTGCGGTCGCCAAGGTTGGCGAGGCGGAGGCAATGAGCGCGCATGGCATACGGGATATTTTCATTGCAAACGAGATCGTGGGCGATATAAAGCTTGCGCGCATCGCCGCGCTTTCAAAGAGCGGCACGAACATAGCCTTCGGCGTTGATGCACCGAGCCATGTGCGCGCGGCAGAGCGCGTTTTTGCCGCGTCCGGCGTTACGGTAGATGTGCTGATAGAAATCGAAGTGGGCGAGTGCCGCTCCGGCATAATTGAGGAGGCGGACTTTATTGAGCTTCTCAACTGCATAAGAGAATGCCGGCATGTTGGGTTCAGAGGGATATTCTCTCACGACGGCAACAGCTATTACGCGGCGGATATTGCCGCGCTCAACGCCGTCGCTGACGGCGCACAAAGACGGACGCTGCATTTCGCCCGCATCGCACGGGAGCACGGCATGCCGTGCCGCACGGTGAGCTACGGCTCAACCCCCACGTTTATAAACCATGTGAAGATACTCGACGGCATAACGGAGCTTCGCCCCGGCACATATGCCCTTATGGATGCATCGCAGGCAAATGCAATCGGCACACTTGAGCACTGCGCCGCTACGGTGCTTGCAGCCGTTATAAGCAAACCGACCGCAGAGCGGACGATCCTTGACGTCGGCGCAAAAGGGCTGACAATGCAGCGGCGCACAGAGGGTGTCTGCGCCACAATGGGCAACGGCACCGTCTATGAACAGCCGAACGTGCATATTGACGCTGTTTTTGACGAGCACGCTATCATAAATAACAGACTCTTTCACGACAGCGTTGAGATAGGAGACAAAGTGCGCGTCATTCCGGTGCATATATGCCCGGTGTGCAATCTATATGACAGGGCATATCTGATCTCCGGGGACGATGTTGTACTGGAGATGGAGGTCTCGGCGAGAGGCAGACTGCAATAAAACC
>DJEW01000016.1:107948-127410 GCA_002431965.1 Clostridiales bacterium UBA5888 | reverse complement strand
GAGCGGCGCTTTCCGTGCTTTCGTCATATGGGGAATCAATATGCGCGAACGGGGGAATAATCCGTTGATGAATCAATTCATCCAAGGTACGCCGTTGCGGCGATCTCAAGCTCGACATCCTTTGGAAGCGCTGCTGCCTGCACACAGTAGCGCGCGGGCTTATGAGCGCCAAAGAATTCGGCGTATACTTCGTTTATCGTGCCGAAGTTTGCAAGATCCCGGACAAAAATCTCCACTTTTGCGATATCTGTTTTTTTGCCTCCGCCTGCCTCAACAACAGCAAGGACATTGTTGAGAGCCAGTGCAGTCGCCTTCTTTACGTCGCGCTCGACCTCCCCTGTTTCAGGGTAGAACGGGCACTGACCGGAGGTGAAGATGATATTGCCGCACTTTGTTCCGTGCGAGTAAGGACCGATAGCCGCGGGTGCGTTGGGAGCGTTTATGATTTCAACTGCCATTCTGATACGACCTTTCATTTGTTTTAATATTTGCATATGCATTATAGCAAATACGGTCTGACAGTGCAACGTCAGCTTGCACAAAAATGCATTTCGGCATTGACAAATACCCCATGGGGGTATATATTCTAAATACCCCCATGGGGTATCTGAAATGAAGAATGAAGGAGGAGTATGCATGGAGGAAAAGAACTGTTGCTGCTGCTCACAGAGAAAAAAGGAACGAACGCCGGAGGAATACGCCAGACTGATAAACCGGCTCAGCCGTATTGAAGGACAGATACGCGGCATACGCGGCATGGTAGAGAACGGGGCGTACTGTCCGGATATACTTGTGCAGTCCGCAGCGGTGAACGCGGCGGTGAATGCGTTCAATAAAGAATTACTTGCCAGCCATATCCGCACCTGTGTGGCGGATGACATACGCAATGGCAAGGATGAGGTCATAGATGAGCTTGTTGCAACGCTGCAAAAGCTCATGAAGTGAATTGTGGAGGATAAACAGAAATGACGCAGTATAATGTGACGGGTATGAGCTGCGCAGCATGCTCGGCGCGGGTAGAAAAGGCGGTGTCAAAGGTCGAAGGCGTTACGGCGTGCTCCGTGAGCCTGCTGACAAATTCCATGGGCGTTGAGGGGAATGCCGCGCCGGACGCGGTCATATCCGCAGTCAGAAACGCGGGCTATGGCGCATCGCTCAAGGGTGCGGGCAAGTCGATGCCGTCGCCTTCCGAAGCGGAGGCGCAGCTGGAGGATCACGAAACGCCGAAGCTCCGGCACAGGCTTATATGGTCGCTGGGATTTCTCATTGTGCTGATGTATTTTTCTATGGGGCACATGATGTGGGGCTGGCCGCTGCCTGCGTTTTATGATGGAAACCACATTGCCATGGGTCTGACGCAGATGCTGCTGACGATCGTCATCATGGTGATAAACCAGCGCTTTTTTATCAGCGGCTTCAAGAGCTTGTGGCACCGTGCGCCGAATATGGATACGCTTGTCGCGCTCGGCGCGAGCGCGGCTTTCATATACAGCACGTATGCGCTCTTCGCCATGACTGATGCGCAGGTAAAGGGCGACGCGGACGGCGTGATGAGCTACATGATGGACTTGTATTTTGAGTCTTCCGCAATGATCCTCACGCTCATAACCGTCGGCAAGATGCTCGAAGCCAGGTCAAAGGGCAGAACGACAGATGCGCTCAAGGGTCTGATGAAGCTCGCACCCAAAACCGCGACTGTACTGCGCGGCGGCGCTGAACAGACCGTGCCCATTGAGCAGGTGCAGAAGGAAGACATTTTCCTCGTCCGTCCCGGCGAGAGCGTACCCGTTGACGGGGTTGTGCTGGAGGGCGAGAGCGCCGTGAATGAGGCGGCGCTGACGGGGGAGAGCATACCGGCGGATAAAGCGCCGGGCGATACTGTCTCTGCCGCGACGGTCAATCAATCAGGCTTTCTGAAGTGCCGTGCGACGCGAGTTGGCGAGGACACGACGCTTTCTCAGATAATCCGGATGGTCAGCGATGCGGCGGCAACAAAAGCGCCGATCGCCAAGATCGCGGACAAGGTATCAGGCGTGTTTGTCCCGGCGGTCATCACCATTGCTGTCATCACGACCGTTGTGTGGCTGCTTCTTGGACGTGAGGTTGGATTTGCGCTCGCGCGCGGTATATCCGTGCTTGTCATTTCGTGCCCCTGTGCGCTGGGGCTTGCAACACCTGTCGCCATCATGGTCGGCAGCGGATTGGGCGCGAAAAACGGCATACTGTTCAAAACTGCGGCTTCGCTTGAAGAGACGGGACGTATCGGAATCGTCGCTCTCGACAAGACCGGCACTATAACCGCCGGAGAGCCGCGCGTGACTGACATTATCCCGGCGGATGGCGTGACCGCAGATGAGCTTCTGACGCTTGCATATGCCCTTGAAAGGAAGAGCGAGCACCCGCTTGCGCGCGCCGTGCTGCAATATGCGCAGGAGCAGGGGAGCGCAGCACGTGAGGTTTCAGATTTCAAGGCGCTTCCCGGCAACGGGCTGGAGGCGATGCTGGACGGGAAGTCTCTGTGCGGCGGCAACATTGCCTTCATCTCGGAGCGTGCGGAGATTCCGGGCGCGATGCGCGAGAGGGCGGAAACGCTCGCCGGGAACGGTAAGACCCCACTGTGGTTTGCCTACGACGGGCAGCTTTGCGGTATCATCGCCGTGGCTGATGTCATAAAGCCGGACAGCCCACAGGCTGTACAGGAGCTGCAAAATATGGGCATACGCGTTGTAATGCTGACCGGCGACAACGAGCGCACAGCGAAAGCTGTAGGCGCTCAGGCGGGCGTTGACGAGGTTATTGCCGGAGTGCTGCCGGATGGGAAAGAGAATGTTATACGCCGCCTGATGCAGCAGGGCAAGGTTGCGATGGTCGGCGACGGTATAAACGACGCCCCGGCGCTCACACGCGCGAATATCGGCATTGCCATCGGCGCGGGCACGGATGTTGCCATTGATGCTGCGGATGTGGTGCTGATGAAGAGCCGGCTGAGCGATGTTCCGGCTGCAATACGCCTCAGCCGCGCCGCGCTACGCAATATCCATGAAAACCTCTTCTGGGCGTTCTTCTACAACACCATAGGCATACCCTTTGCGGCAGGAGCGTTCGTGTCCCTGGGTCTGACGCTAAACCCCATGCTCGGCGCGGCGGCGATGAGCCTTTCCAGCTTCTGTGTCGTGACAAATGCACTGCGGCTCAATCTCTTCAGGCTCTATGATGCGAGCCGTGATCACAAGCGCAATAACAAAATAAAGAAATATAAGGAGAAAATGACCATGAAAAAGACATTGAAAATAAAAGGCATGATGTGCCCTCACTGCGAGGCAACCGTGAAAAAGGCGCTGGAAGCAGTGCCCGGCGTAGCTGACGCACAGGTCAGCCACGTCAGCGGCACTGCAGTTGTCACGCTCACTGCCCCGGTGGATGACAGCGCGCTGAAGAGCGCCGTTGAAGCAAAGGACTACACCGTTACAGGCATAGAGTGAAAAGATAACGTCTCATGGGCTTTTCAAACTTGAAAGAACCATGAGACGTTTAATTTTCGATAAAGTTTTGCATGCAGCTTGCCGGTATTATTGACAAATACGCTCACCAGAGTTTATGATAACACATAAAGTTGTTTGCAGCAGGTTTGGGGGTGATGAAGCTGATTGGAGAAATAACAAGGCTTCGGCGGCATCTTACATCTTTTCAAATCATGATTATCGGCTTTATATGTGTGATCCTGCTCGGAACATTTATCCTTGCGCTTCCGGTGTCATCCGCAGCCGGTATATGGACGCCGTTTCGGGAGGCGCTGTTTACGGCGACCTCTGCCGTGTGCGTTACCGGGCTTGTCGTGCATGATACCGGCAGTTATTGGTCATGGTTTGGTCAGAGTGTTATTCTGGTGCTTATACAGACGGGCGGACTTGGCGTTATAACTGCGGCCGCGACCTTTCTGATGCTTGCCGGGAAAAATATATCCCTCAAGACCAGAAGCGCTATGCAGGACGCGCTGTCAGCGCCGGCTGTCGGCGGCATTGTAAACCTGACGAGGCTTATTATATGGGGCACATTTATAATTGAAATAATTGGCGCACTTGCTATGATGCCGGCTTTCTGCCGCGACCATGGGCTGAGAGGCATCTGGATGGCTGTTTTTCATTCGGTTTCTGCATTCTGCAATGCCGGCTTTGACATTATGGGCAGTGCTGCCGGAGAATACGTCTCACTGACAGAGTATGCAAACGAGCCTTCCGTAAATATCACGATAATGCTGCTGATAATCATTGGCGGCATTGGGTTTCTGACGTGGGATGATGTGCGAACGTACAAGCTGCGCATATCGCGCTACAGTATGCAGAGCAAAGCCGTATTTGCCGTTACATTGCCGCTTATAGTTCTCCCGGCAACGCTTTTTTTCTTTGTGGATTTTATCGACCTGCCCTTAAGGGAGCGCATCCTTGCGGCGCTGTTTCAGGCTGTCACGCCGAGAACCGCAGGATATAATACAGTTGATCTGCTGGGCATGACGGAGGTTTCGAGAGCTGTAATTATTATCCTCATGCTCTTTGGCGGAGCTCCCGGGTCAACAGCGGGTGGAATGAAGGTGACGACGCTGGCGGTGCTGCTGTCCGTTTCGTTTGCTTCGTTTCGCCGAAGAGAAGAGCCCGAGCTTTTTCAGCGCAGACTCGAAGACGCAGCCATAAAGAATGCCATCACCGTGTTCACACTTTATCTGACGCTGTTTTTCATCGGCGGAGCGATAATAAGCGTGGCGGAGAAGCTTCCGTTGGATATGTGCCTTTTTGAGACGGCATCCGCAGTGGGTACAGTTGGGCTCACGCTGGGTCTGACGCCAAAGCTGGGCGTGCTTTCTCAGTGGGTGCTTATAATGCTTATGTTTTTGGGTCGCGTCGGCGGACTGACCCTGATATATGCCGCATTTTCAGGGCGTGATTTTTCCTATGCGCATTTCCCGAAAGAAAAGATAACGGTAGGGTGAAAGGACGAGTGTAATGAAAAACGTTTTGTTGATTGGATTGGGGCGATTCGGGTGGCATCTGGCCATACAGCTCAACCAGCTGGGGCATCAGGTTATGGCAGTGGACAGCGATGAGCAGCGTGTGAATGAATGTATGCCGTACGTCACTAACGCGCAGATAGGCGACAGCACGAATGCGGATTTTCTGCGCACGCTGGGCGTGAGCAATTACGATGTGTGCTATGTTGCCATAAGCGGGAATTTTCAAAACTCGCTTGAGACCACCTGCCTGCTGAAGGAGCTTGGAGCCAAGCGCGTTATTTCGCGTGCGGAGCGCGATGTGCAGGCAAAATTTCTCCTGCGCAATGGTGCGGACGATGTCGCTTATCCCGAAAAGCAGCTGGCAAGATGGGCGGCAATCCGGTACACTGCAAATCATATTTTCGGATACATAGAGCTTGACGACAAACACGCGATTCTTGAGGTCGCCGTGCCAAAAAGCTGGCAGGACCGCACCGTTGGGGATCTGAACGTCAGGAGAAGATACGGCATCAATATTCTTGGCATAAAAAAAGACGGGAAAACGGATGTGTCCATTACGCCGGAGACAGTGCTGAGAGATGACATGACGATTCTTGCGCTGGGCGAGTTTAAAACGATGAAAAAATGCTTTGATCTTTGAATAGAGCGTTCGAAGCCCCTTGCGGCGTGACATGGGTGTCTATGCCGCAAGGGGCTATAATTATTCAGTTCAGCTCCTCTGCGCGGTGACAGGCGACGAGGCGTTCGCCTATGGGACGCAGCTGCGGAACTTCGCTGCGGCAGCGCTCCGCTGCATAGGGGCAGCGCGTATGAAAGCGGCAGCCGGACGGGGGGGAGATGGGGCTTGGCAGTTCACCGGTCAGAAGCGGCTTCTCCTCAAAGCGTGCATTCGGGTCAGCTTTGGGAATGGCGTTGATGAGAAAGCGCGTGTACGGATGCAGCGGCGCGGAATACACATCTGCCGTGCGCCCGACCTCGCATAACCGTCCGAGAAACATCACGCATATCCTGTCGGAGATAAAGCGCACAACGGAAAGGTCATGACTGATAAAAAGATACGTCAGCCCACGCTCGCGCTGAAGCTGGCGGAGCAGATTGAGAATCTGATTCTGCACGGATACATCAAGCGCAGAAACCGGTTCGTCACAGACGATGAGCTCCGGGTCAAGCGCGATAGCGCGCGCAATGCCTATTCTCTGGCGCTGACCGCCGGAAAACTGATGAGGGTAACGCCAGAGGAATTCCTCCGGTATGCCGACATCGTGCAGAAGCGATAGTACGCGCGCAGTAAGCTCATCACCTGTGCGGCAAAGCCTGTAGGTTTTCAGCGGCTCGGCTACAATATCGCGCACGGTCATGCGCGGATCTAGCGAAGCGTAGGGGTCTTGAAATATGAGCTGCATACGCCGCCTGTACGGTGCGAACGCTTTTTCACTGAGTGCGGTTATGTCCGTGCCATCGAATGTTACCTCTCCGGAGGTCGCCTTTATGAGCCGGATGAGCGTTCGGCCAAGCGTGGACTTCCCGCAGCCGGACTCTCCAACAAGGGCGAGCGTTTCGCCCTTGTATATATCAAGCGACACGTCGGAAACGGCGTGTACTTTTTTTCTGTTTTTCAGAGTGAATTCCTTTGTCAGACCTCTGGCTTCAAGCAGTATCTCGTTCATAGCGCACCTCCGATGGGGTCAACACAGCGCACAAGATGACCGGGGGATACCTCTCGCAATTCAGGCACGGCGCTGCCGCAGTTTTCGCCGCATCTGGGGCAGCGCGGAGAGAAGCTGCACCCGGAGGGCAGATGCAAAAGATTCGGCACAATTCCGGGGATGGTCTCAAGCTCGTCATTGCCGCGCTCAAGAGAAGAAACAGCGGACATAAGCCCGGCGGTATAGGGGTGCGCCGGATGTGCAAAGAGCTCGAAAGTATCTGCCTGCTCCACAACGCGCCCGGCGTACATTACGTACACATAATCGCACATCTGTGCGATTACTCCGAGATTATGCGAGATAATGACTATGCCGGAACCTGTTTCATCACGCAGTGCACGCATGAGCTGCAATATCTGCGCTTCCACGGTCACGTCCAGCGCCGTGGTCGGTTCATCGGCAATGATGAGCTTCGGGCGGCATATCATCGCCATCGCGATCATCACACGCTGCCGCAGACCGCCGGAAAGCTCGTGCGGATAAGAGTTGTAACGCCGCTCGGGCTCAGATATGCCGACCTTGCGGAATATGCGCAGAACCTCGGACTTCGCCTCGCGCGGCGTTACCTTGCGATGCAGAAGCAGCGCCTCGCGCACCTGAAGCCCGACACGCATCACCGGATTGAGGCTTGTCATAGGCTCCTGAAATATCATGCCGATCTCCTCGCCGCGCACGGTGGACATCTCATGCTCGGAAAGCTCTGTAAGCTCCTTGCCGGCAAGCTTTATGCTGCCGCCGACAATTCTGCCGGGGTAGCGCAGCAGCCGCACGATGGAGCGCGCCGTCATGCTTTTGCCGCAGCCTGACTCGCCCACAATGCCGACTATGCCGGCACGCGGGACGGATATGGAAACGTCGTTGACGGCCTTGACTTCGCCGTTTTGCGTGAAAAAGCTTGTGCACAGATGCTCCACATTCAATACTATTGCGTTGTCCATTGCAGCCACCCTTTCACTGGTTTTTAAGATGCGGGTCGAGTACGTCGCGCAGACCGTCGCCGAGGAAATTGAATGCCAGCACTATCAGCATGATGGCGACGCTCGGTGAGAGACTGAGCCAGGGCTGGCTGTAAAGGAACTGCCGACCTGCGTTGACCATCAACCCCCATGAGGCCTGCGGCGCTTTTATGCCGATGCCCAGAAAACTCAGCGAGCTTTCGGAGAGTATGGCGGATGGAATATTCAGCGTGAAGAGCACGATGAGCGACGGTATGCAATTTGGCAGAATGTGCCTGAACATGATCGCCAGCTTCTTTACGCCGATGGAGCGCGCCGCCTCCACAAATTCCGTCTCCTTGAGCTTGAGCGTCTCTGCTCGCACAATACGCGCCACGCTTGCCCAGTTGACGAGCGCAAGCGCAAGAAATATGTTGATCATCCCATCGCCGAGAGTATACATTATTACCATTGCAAGGAACATTGACGGAAATGCGAGCATAATGTCCGCAATACGCATTATTATCGCGTCAGTCCGACCGCCGTTATACCCTGCGATTATGCCGAGTATCGCCCCGGCAAGCATGGAAATGACCGTCGGCACTATGCCGACAAGCAACGACACACGCGAGCCGTACAGCATCCGCGTCAGGACATCCCGCCCGGCTTCGTCCGTGCCGAGCAGATGCTCGCGCGAAGGCGGGGCAAGGCGGTTGAGCAGATCCATGCCGTCAAAGGTGTAGGGCGTGAGCACGGGAGCGAGGATAGCGGCGAGGATAAAAAGCAATATAACAACGGCGGAAGCAGCGGCAAGCTTGTTTTCACGCCACAGGCGCTTCGTTACAGAGGCAAGAGTCTCTGCCTCGCAAAGCTGTGCGCGCAGCTCGCTTGAAAGTACGGTGGATTTTTTCATACTCACACCTCCCTGCTTATGCGCGGATCAAGCGCGGCATACAGGCAGTCGGCAATAAGGTTGCCGAGAATGACGAGAAGCGTTGAGAATAGAATGGTCCCCTGCAAAAGTGGAATATCGCGCCCTTCTATTGCCTGCACCAGCAGGCGGCCGATGCCGTTGACGGAGAACACCGTTTCGCATATCACAGCGCCGGAAAGAAGAGAGGAGAGCTGTACCGCCATCATTGTTATCACTGGAAGAAGCGCGTTTCTCAGCGCATGCACCGTAATAACGCCGACCTGACGGCGTCCTTTGGCGCGCGCAGTGTCAATATAGTCCTCCTGCAGGACCTCCAGCAGGGTGGAGCGTGTGAGGCGGGCGATGCTGCCCGCGCTGTTCCAGCCGAGCGCTATGGAAGGAAGAATATAACCCTGCCAGCTATCGACGCCGGAAATGGGAAGCCATTTGAGTTTATACGCCAGAAAGTATTGCAGTACCATTGCCACCATGAAAACAGGCACGGATACGCCCAAAAGTGACATACCCATAAAAAAATGATCAAGTATGCCGTTTTTTTTCACTGCGGCGATTATTCCGCAAATTATGCCTGTCATCCAAGCAACAAGCGCCGCCGCGAGCGCGAGGCGCACTGTATTGGGAAATGCCGCGCCAATAAGCTCTGTCACGCTGCGATTGAGAGAATAGCTTGTGCCGAAGTCGCCGCGAACGGCGCCTGATATATAGCGCCAGAACTGTATGTACACCGGCTGATCCAATCCAAGCTCGCTTGTCATGCGCTCGATCGTCTCAATTTTGGCGTGTTCGCCCATCATCGTGACAATGGCGTTGCCCGGCACGATGCGCAGCATGATGAAGATAAGAAGCGCCACGCCGAGCATTACTATCGCGGCCTGAATGACGCGGTTGAGTATATTTCTTACCAAAAACTCAGCCTCCTGAATACGCACGCGGACACCCGCGATACCGGGTGTCCTGCTGCGCATTGATATTTATGTGCTTAATGTGTTTATTTGAGCGTTACGTCGCTGACGTAGAAGTTGCTGAATCCTGCCCAATAAGGAACAAAGCTCTCCACACGGTCGCCGATGGCGAAAAGGTGCGTGCTGCCAAGAAGCGGAACCCATGCGGCATCGTCAACAACGATCTTCTTTTCAAGCGCCTGATACTCCGCCATGCGCGCTTCGTCGTCCGTGATGCCGGAGGCGGCGGCGACACGTGCCATGACCTCAGTGTCGGGGTAGTTCAAACTGCGGATGAGCGTCTTTTCCGCATTGCCAAAGAAGGTGTACATGATATTGGCGGGGTCGTTATAGTCCATGGTCCATGTGGCGATGAAAGAATCCATCTCGCCGGACTTGCGCAGATCAAGCCAGGACGATTCATCATAGCTCTTTATTTCGGCGTTGATGCCGATCGCCTGCAAATTCTGCTGCACGACCTGATACACAAGCTGAAGATTACTGGATGCGGAGGAGTCCATGGAGAGCTCAAAGCTTATTTCGCCATCTTCATAACCGGCATCGGCAAGGAGCGCTTTCGCACCGTCGGGATCGTAAGCCGGGCGCGCAAGATCTTTGTTGAACCCCCAGACACCCTCGGGGATAATGCCGTTTTCAACAATGGCGTTCCCTGCGTAGACAGAGTCCACTATGGCGTCGGCGTCGATAGCCATCTGCAATGCCTTGCGTACATTGACATCGGAGAGGTATTTGTTGTTCTCGTTAAGCGCAAAGTAAGTCAGACCGACGCGGGAGCTGATGACCAGCTTATCGGCATACTGCGTTTTGTATGTTGACTCGACAATGCTTGAATCGAGCGCCTCAAGGTCGATGATGTCAAGCTCGCCGTTCTGATACATGAGGTTCTGGGTGGAGGGGTCGGGGATGATTGAGACGATGGCTTTCTTCACAGACGGCTCATCACCCCAGTATTTATCGTTATACTCAAGGGTGAAATGGTCGTTCACGACCCACTCGGTCACCTTGTAAGGACCTGTGCCGATAGTGTCCTCGCAGCTCATGCCGAAGTCAGGAGCGCTCTCTACCGTCTCTTTGTCCACAACGGACATCGCGGGGGAGGTGAGTTCAGCGGGAAATCCGGCATTTGCGGCGCTGAGCGTGACGGTGAAATGCTGGTCGTCTATCACCGAAAAGCCGTCGAGCGTGTCTGCTTCGCCGTTTTGCAGCGCCTCAGCCCCGGCAACCTCGAGAGGAATATCGTCATTCACACCGCCCGCGGTCAGAAGACGCTCAAATGTGTACTGCACATCCGAGGCAGTCAGCGCGCTGCCGTTGGAAAAAACGATGCCGTCTTTCAGCGTAAACGTGTATGTCAGCCCATCGTCAGAGACTGTATAGCTCTCGCAGAGACTGGGAACAACAGCGGTGCTGCCGTCCGGCTGAACCTCTGATTCAAAAAGACGGTCAAATACGTTCATGGGAACCATGTAATCGTCCGTTGTCTGTGCGACATCCATCGTGCTGATGTCATAGAGAGCGGCAACGCGGAGAACGCCGTCATCAGCAGCGGCTGAGGAGGCAGCGGCGGTGACGACCGGTTCCCCCCCCTCGGGGGCAGGCAGAGTCGTCGCGGTTGAGCCGCAGGCTGCCGCCGTGAGCATTATTGCGCCTGTAAGCAGAATGGAAAAAATTTTTTTCATAATAGTGCCCTCCATACGGGTTTTTGTATACAGTTAAAACTGCTTTGTAAGGCTATTATACGACGGACTTATTGCAATTAACAGAGGCAAGAGTGCTGAATACATTGCAAAAAGTGCGGCATGGAGTATGCACCGTTTATTTCTTAAGGATGTTCATGAATTCCTCGCCGGTGATGGTCTCGCGCTCGTAGAGGTATTTTGCCAGCTCGTCAAGCTTTGCCCGGTTGTCTGAAAGTATCTTGTCCGCCTTTTCGTGCTGCTTTTTCACAATCTCAACGACCTTGCGGTCTATTTCGCGCTGGGTCTCGGCAGAGCAGGCGAGAGAGGTGTCATCGCCAAGGTACTGGTTGTTGAGGGTTTCGAGCGTAACCATGTCGAACTCGTCGCTCATACCGTAGCGCGTTATCATCGCGCGTGCAAGCTTTGTCGCTTGTTCAATATCGTTGGAAGCGCCGGTCGTTATTGAGTTTGAGCCAAACACGAGGTTTTCGGCCGCACGGCCGCCGGTGAGCGTGGAGATTTTGTTCTCTATTTCCTCTTTGCTCATGAGGTAGTGGTTGCCTTCATCCACCTGCATCGTGTAGCCGAGTGCGCCCGATGTGCGCGGCACGATCGTAATTTTCTGCACGGGGGCGGAGTGCGTCTGCATCGCGGCAACAAGCGCGTGACCGATCTCATGGTATGCAACAATATGCTTCTCATGGTCGGTGAGTATGGCGTTTTTCTTCTGATAGCCTGCGATGACGACCTCAATACTTTCCTCAAGGTCTGACTGCATCACAAATTTCCGGTTGCTGCGCACGGCGCGCAGCGCCGCCTCGTTGACAATGTTTGCAAGTTCTGCACCGGAAGCGCCGGAGGCCATACGCGCAATCTTGTTGAAGTCTATATCCTCGCCAAGCTTTACCTTCTTGGCGTGCACCTTGAGTATTTCCTCACGACCCTTGAGGTCGGGCAGCTCCACAGGTACGCGGCGGTCGAAGCGACCGGGGCGCGTGAGCGCGGGATCAAGAGAGTCGGGCTGGTTTGTGGCGGCAAGTATGATAACGCCGTTGTTGCTTTCAAAGCCGTCCATTTCTGTGAGAAGCTGATTGAGCGTCTGCTCGCGTTCATCGTTGCCGGACATATTGCCCTGCCGCTTTTTGCCGATGGCATCTATTTCGTCGATGAACACGATGCAGGGGGCTTTCTCCTTTGCCTGGCGGAAAAGGTCGCGTACCTTGCTCGCACCCATGCCGACAAACATTTCCACAAATTCAGAGCCGGACATGGAGAAGAACGGCACGTTTGATTCGCCCGCAACTGCCTTGGCAAGCATCGTTTTGCCTGTGCCCGGAGGACCGACAAGCAGCACGCCCTTGGGCATATTTGCGCCAATCTCGCGGTATTTCTCGGGGTTGTGGAGGTATTCTACGATTTCCGCAAGGTTTTCCTTAGCCTCCTCCTCACCGGCCACATCGTCGAATTTAATGCCGTCGGCGGACTTGACATATACCTTGGCGTTGGAACCGCCAAGGTTGAACATCAGAGAGTTCGGACCTCCGGCGGATTTCATAAGCTTTTTGCCCATGACGTTGCCGATCCACGCAAAGAGCAGGATAGGCAGCACCCATGTGAGGAAGAAGGAAAGGAGGGGAGAAGCCTGCGTGACGATCTCACTGGAAAACTGCGCGCCGGATTTGTACAGACGCTCGGTCAGACCGGGGTCGTCCATAACGCCGGTTTTGAAGTATTCCTTCTGATCCTTGTCCGTGAAAACAATCTCACTGGTGTCAATCTCGACAAGCCCGATGTTGCCCTCATCGGTCATCTTCATGAATGTGCCGTAGTCAACCTCTTTAACCTGAGTTGCAAATATGGCGGGGGTTGCAAAAATGTTGAACACAAGCAGAGCCAAAAGCGCGATGATGGAGTAATACACCAATGGTTTTTTAGGATTTTTAACTTCGTTCATGTCCATTAACTCCTTATACTTTATAGAATTAAATGTATAATTGATGAGGAAAGTGTTCTGATATGGTTACAATTCATCAGATAAAAAACTTTTTATGCAAGGATTCGCGCAGCTGGCTGCTGCATCCGATGACGATAAGCATTGTGCCGATTATGACGCAGCCTGCCAGCGGGTAGAACGACCAGATGAACCCGTCATGCAGCCCGAAATTAAGATTGAGCAGAAACTCAATGAGCACGTTATAAAGCCCGGTGAGAATAAACGCTCCGCCGAAAATGAAGAAGTACCCTTTGTGAACATAACGCAGCAGCGCCGCTGTGGCAGTGACAATGATCATTGCACCGCCGCATACGGGCAGAGCAAAGCGCAAAAACCAGTGCCCGCCTGAGGCAAGGTCAATATACAGCAGATACAGCGCCACAGCGGCAAAGTCAACAGGGATGAATATGACAGGATTCGGCGCGCGAAACCACAGCGGCAGCACAACCACCACATATAACAGCAGCACCGCCCCCACAACATAGCCCGACCAGACTATTCCGCTGTTTATCTGCCAGTCGGCGAGCAGCACCGTCACGATAGGCAGGAGAAAGAGCATTGTCACGATGAACATTACTCCTGAACGGTTAACGTTCCCGGCGTTCAGTGTGTGCTCCGGCGGGTATGGCGGCGTGCCGTTAGGGCGCTCCACCTCAGGATTGAACACAACAGTGCCGCACAGCGGGCACTTTTTTTCACTGTCGGCGAGCTCTACGCCGCACTTTATGCAATACATTATCTCTACATCCCTTTCGTATCAGCGCTGGTTGCTTTCAACCTTGACATGAACGCCAAGTGAGCGCAGCACCTTATAAAAATGCATTTCAAGCTCCGGGTCAACAATGCTGCGGATGATGTTTATATACGTTGTTCCTCCATAGCTGAGCAAGCCGCAGTTATATGCGCTTGCCGACGGAACGCCAATGATAAAATCCATGCGCTTTATATACTTCTGCATGACCTCCGGCAGCGTCACAAGCCCGAGGTTTGACATGCAAAGGCTAGACTTGCGTTCACCCACAGCGTCAAACACAGCTTTCATCGCCGCGTTTTTGATGAACAGCGGCATTACTTTCAGCATGGGCGCTTTCTCACTGCTCACGTTCGCGGCGATCTTCATGCTCATCTGCTTTGCGGTGTTCTCCATGCCCATCTTGTGATGCACGGCGGAGCATATCTCATCAAACGTATAATCGCCGAGCTTGGAGTCTATCTCGGGTGTTATAAAAAGCGCAAAGTTGCGCAGTGTTTTGCTGGGGAAAAGACTGCGAAGATTGACCGGCACAAGCACCTTCACAGGCTTGCGGTGCGCACGGCGCGGCACTTGCTCGGCTTGCAGGTTGAGTACTGCCAGCATCATCGCCGCCGTGAGAAATTCTGTCACCGTGGAGGAATGCTCATGAGCCTTTTCTTTCACCTGCGCTGCGTCGAGCATAAAAGTTGTAAGGTGCACAAATCCGTCAAGCTCCGGCTTGCCGACAAGCTTATACGCCGTTGCTTCCTTCCGGCTCGCCGCGACAGAGCCGGCGTATTTGAGAAAGCTGTCCTCCAACTCATCCTGTGACGGCTCGTCCATGCGGCAGAGCACACCGTCCGTGTTCGGCACGTCGATGCCATACTTGCGCGAGAGGTATTCCGCCAGCAGCGACTTGAAGAATATCATGCCGCCGGTACCGTCCGTGAGCGCGTGAAAAAGCTCCACAGCAATACGGTTATTGTATACGACGACTCGAAACGCACATTTTTTGATCTCCGAATATGACATGTGCACGAGCGGCCAGGCCTTTTCATCCATTATCTGCGGCACTTCCGGGATGCGCTCAAGATAAAACCAGAATATGCCTTTCCTCAGCCGCACGGCAATGGATGGGAAACGGCGCGCGGTCACATCGAGCGCGGCACGCAGCACGTCGCGGTCGACCGGCTCACTGAGTGTGGCGGAGAGGCGGAATACGTTGCTCCATTTGCGGCGCAGAGCCGCGGGATAGATCTTTGCGGCGTTATCCAGCCGCAGCCATTGCTGCTTCTGTTCAGTTGCGGCGACCTGTGTTATAAACTGATTCATGACGGCAAAGTCGCCCATATTCTCGTTGAGCATATACAGCACATATGCGTGCCAGCGCTCCGGCGCGATGACAAGACGGCTCTTACAGCCGGCCTGCAGAAGCTTTTCGTGCATGCGGCGCGAATCATCCAGCAATATCTCGTCGCCGCCGACGAAGATGAGCGATGGAGGCAGCCCCTTGAGGTCACCGAAGAGAGGGGAGACCTCAGGGTCTTTTTCGTCACCGGCATAGCACTCGGCATAAAAGCGCAGAAGCTCCTCCGTGAGGGACGGGTCGTTCTCACGGTTTGTGTTGTACGACTCCCCGGATAGAGTCAGATCGACCCACGGAGAGATCGCGATTATCCCATTGGGCAGGGGAAGCGATTTCTCCTTGAGCCGCAGGCACAGCGCGTATATAAGACCGCCGCCCGCGCTCTCACCGCACAGCGTTATCTGTTCCGGCGCGTAGCCTTTGGAGAGAAGGAAGCTGTAGCTCTCTTCTGCGTCATCCACCGCTCCGGGGAACCGCGTCTCAGGCGCAAGGCGATATGCCGAGCAGAACACGCGCACACCGCACTCGACCGCCAGCGTTGAAGCAAAGCCCTTGGCGTAGTCGAGATCGCCGCAGGTGTAGCCGCCTCCGTGCAGGTAAAGAATAACGCCGGGACGGCGCTCTTCTGTTGGAATGACCCACGCGCCGTCGAAATTATTGAACTTGTGATCCTGCACAATGACGTCGTGCCGGTGTATGGCTTCCATCAGCTCGCCAAGTTTATCCTGCCCTTTGCGCGTGACCTCCAGTGAGCAGCTGGAGACAAAAGGCTTGAAGAAATTAAGCTGCGACCTTACCAGTTTTGCGGAAAGACCCATTTAAAAAACCTCTTAATATACAATATCATCATTTGTCAACAAATTATAGCAGATATAAAAGAGTATATCAATACGCCATGTGCAAGCGTTAATTGAATGTTAATGATTTTATTGTTGCGTGCAGTACGATTTGTGATAAAATAAATTGAGAATATATAGAGACATGGAGAGATAATAAATGCGCTGGTATGAGCTGAACAAAACTCTGACTGCTCTTGAACATGAGCCGGATGCAGACACTGCGGCGGTGCTGCTTTTGACCTCGGATGAGCTTTCGCGCTGCACGCCTATCGCGGGACTGGAGCGCACGCTGCACCACACGCCCACGGCGCGAGACGCGAAGGTGTGCAAGGCGGAGGTTCGCTCCGACTGCCTGGCGGGCACGCTCGTTGTGCCGCAGTCTTGGAAGAATGGAGAGGCGCTGCACTGCGGATATCTTGTGACGGCGCGCCGCATCGTCCTCGTGGACGACACAGATGTGCTCGAATCCCATATGAAACACATCATGCGCGAAAAGCACGCGGTAAACGGCGGAGTGGGATTGTTCTTGTATTTTTTATTTGAAAATCTAATAGCCAAGGATCTTCATCATCTGGAGGAAATAGAGGACAAAGCACAGAAGCTTGAGGACGATGTGCTCTCCGGAGAGCTTGACGGCTTCAACACGCCGATGACGCAGCTGAGGAAAGAGACCATGGCATATTTCCGATACTACTCTCAGCTTGACGACGTCGCCTGTGAGCTGCATGAAAACGAGAACGGTTTTTTCGACGAAAGCGAGCAGCGGCATTTCAGGCTTTTTGAGGAGCGCGTTATCCGTCTGCGCGATGAGGCGCAGCTCCTGCGGGAATACTGCACGCAGCTGCAAACCATGTTTCAGGCGGAGATCGACATCCGTCAAAACCGCATCATGAAAATACTTACCATTGTCACAACGGTCTTTCTGCCTCTGTCGCTGCTTGTCGGCTGGTACGGAATGAACTTTGAGGGCATGCCGGAGCTGACGTGGAAATACGGTTATCCCGTCGTCATCGCGGCTAGCATCGCTGTGGTAATAGTGAGCCTCGTTGTCTGCAAGAAGAAAAAATTCTGGTAAGCCTGGTAAGCATAGAATATGGCAATAATATAAGAAAAGCATTAAAACTGCCGCATCGGGACGATAAATACCCGATGCGGCAGTTTTTCTGTGCGGGCTTCAGCCCATTGTGACACTTACATTCAATGTTTCTCCGGGGGAGGCGGGGGAGATAATATGACTCCGCTGCGTCTTGCCGTTGACGGAAAGCTCACGTATGCCGTGCTGAACGCCGGCGGAGTTGTCAACCCTGATTACATATGTCGCGCCGCGGTAACGGCGCTTCACGGTGTAGCCGGACAGCCACGACGGAACGCAGGGATCTATCTCCAGCCCGTCAAGCGCTGGCTTTATGCCAAGTATACTCTGACTTATGCTGACAAACGTCCATGCAGACGTTCCGGTCAGCCAGCTGTTTTTTGCTTCGCCGAATGTAGGCGCGTCTTTGCCCGCTATCATCTGACTGTAGACATACGGCTCGGTGCGGTGTATATCGCTTATGCCCTCTATATACGCCGGGCATGTGCGCTTATAGACTGTGAACGCGCGATCGCCGTGACCTAGCTCCGCCTCGGCGCAGGTTATCCAGGGATTGTTGTGGCAGAAGATGCCGGCGTTTTCCTTGTAGCCGGGGGGATAGCTCGTTATTTCACCGAGGTTGAGACGGTAGGCGGTGTATGCCGGCTGAAGGAGCACTATGCCGTATTCCGTGTCGAGCCGCTCTTCAACGCTCCTGAGCGCACGCTCCGCCTCGCCGGTTTTTGCCCCGATGCCGGCCATGACGCACATTCCCTGCGGCTCGATGAATATCTGACCCTCGTCGCATTCGCAGCTGCCGACCGGCGCGCCGAAAGCGTCATACGCGCGTCGGAACCACTCTCCGTCCCAACCAGCGTCAAGCGTGACCCGTTCCATTGCGGATACAGCATCAATGCAATCCTCTGCCTCTTCATATAAACCCGCGTGCCGGCAGATGCCGGCATATGCTCGCCCGTATTTGACGAACATGCCGGCAATGAACACGCTCTCTGCGACAGGTCCTTCACTTGGTCCGGTCGTCTGGAAGCTCTCACCGGGATGAGCTGAGAAGCAATTGAGATTAAGACAGTCGTTCCAATCGGCGCGTCCGATGAGCGGCAGACCGTGAGGACCAAGGTGCGTGCGCACGTAGTTGAAGCTGCGGCGCAGATGCTCCATGAGCGGCGCGGCGATCGTATCGTCATTATCGAAGGCGACCGATTCATCCAGTATGCTCCAATCGCCCGTTTCGCGCAGATATGCATCCGTGCCCGCGATAAGCCAGAGCGGATCGTCGTTGAAGCCGCTGCCGACGGCAAGATTGCCTTTTTTGGTTAGCGGCTGATACTGATGATACGCGCTGCCGTCGGGGAACTGTGTTGCGGCAATGTCAAGTATGCGCTCACGGGCGCGTTCGGGTATCATGTGCACGAAGCCGAGAAGATCCTGGCACGAGTCACGGAAGCCCATCCCACGCCCCACACCGCTCTCAAAATAGCTCGCTGAGCGGCTCATGTTGAACGTGACCATGCACTGATACTGATTCCAGATGTTGACCATACGGTCAAGCCGCTCGTCGCCGGAGCTGAGCGAGTAGCCGGAGAGCAGGTCATCCCAGAACCGATGCAGAACGACCAGCGCCGCGTCAAATTGCGCGTCGGCGGCATATCGTGAGCGCATGGCATCGGCACGGGATTTGTTTATTACGCCCGGCGCGGAGAACTTTTCGTCCTCCGGGTTTTCGATGTAGCCGAGCCCTATTATGACGCTCCAACTCTCGCCGGGTGAAAGCGCAAGGTCGAATTGCATTGCGCCGACAGGCGCCCAGCCGTGGGCAATGCTGCCGGTGCAGCCGCCGCGCTTCATGGCATCCGGCATGGCTGGTGAGCCGTACACGCCGATGAACGCATCGCGCGCGGTATCAAAGGCGGAGTAATCAATGTTCGACCAGAAAACGGCATAATGATTGCGGCGCTCGCGGTATTCGGTTTTATGGTATATCGCGCGCTCGCCGACCTCAACCTCGCCGATGGAGAAGTTGCGCTGAAAATTGGATGAATCGTCCAACGCATCCCAGAGGCAGAATTCAACATATGGGAAAACGCTCAGTGATTTTTTTTCTGCGCTTTCGTTTTTGACGGTTACACGGATGAGAAGACAGCTGTCGCCCTTTGGCACGAACATCTCCTGAGCGGCGCGCACGCCGTTTTTTGCGCCCTCAATAACGGTGCAGCCCAT
>DJEW01000016.1:0-107826 GCA_002431965.1 Clostridiales bacterium UBA5888 | reverse complement strand
TATCGCCGTCTTTGATGTAAATGTGCATACCGTCTGCGTCAAGCGGGCTTGCGTTGTACCGGTAGCGCGTGAGCCGGCGGAGCCGCGCATCCTTATAGAAGCTGTAGCCGCCGGACGTATTTGAGATTATTGTAAAAAAATCATCGCTGCCGAGGTAGTTTATCCACGGCAGGGGAGTTTGCGGAGTTTCGATCACGTACTCCTTATGCGCATCGTCGAAGTGTCCGTACTGCATTGACAATACCTCCGTTGCTGATGTTATACGGGAATATACCGAAAACGATTAAGCACAGCTTTTCTATAAAACAATATATGATTTTCGCTGCAAATGCAATACAAATTTGGCGTAGAAACAGCGATTTAGCTAAGGTGTATAAAATTTTTCAACTGTTTTGTGCACAATTTCGAGCTTTGCGAAATTCTACGAAAAATACCTTACAGCATGATAAACAATTTTTCGTAAAGATTTTGTGCGCTTGTTCCAAACTTGAAGATATTATTGTATTTTGATTAAATAAACTCTTGCATTTATAGCTCAAATAAGATATTTTATATTCACGTAAACGGTTAAGAAAAAACGAGAGGGAGCGCCGCATATGGTTTCAATGAAAGAGATTGCACAACGCTGCGGCGTTTCTGTTGCAACGGTCAGCAAGGCGCTCAACGGTCAGCCCGATATAGGCGAGGAGACGCGCGAGAGAATATGCCGCCTTGCGGATGAGCTCGGGTATATGACGAATTCCGCTGCCAGAGCATTGAAAACCAACCGCACTTACAATATCGGCATTTTGTTTGTCGATGAGCAGAGCAGTGGGCTTGCGCACGAATATTTTTCCGCAGTGCTCGACAGCCTTAAGGTAGAGGCGGAGACACACGGCTACGATGTTACATTTATAAATAAGAATATAGGTTGCCGGCAGACAACATATTTGCAGCATTGTCTCTATCGTGGGGTGGACGGTGTCATCATAGCCTCTGTCGATTTCAACGATCCGCAGGTGCAGGAGCTTATTTCATCAAGTCTTCCCGTTGTGACGATAGATCATATATTCAACAACCGCCTTGCCGTTGTGTCTGATAATGTAAACGGCGTGAGTGAGCTTGTGCACTATGCGTACACCATGGGACACCGACGCATCGCCTATATTCACGGTGAGCACACGGCGGTTACGGAAAACCGCCTGACCGGCTTTTACCGCGCCTGCGATTCGCTGGGGCTGGATGTGCCGCAGGAATATATCCGCGAGAGCCGTTATCACGACGCAGAGAGCTGCGCGCGCGTCACCAGGGAGCTTATGACCCTGCCGCAGCCGCCGACCTGCATTCTCTTCCCGGACGACTTCTCGTATATCGGCGGAATGAACGCGATAAACGAGCTTGGGCTTCACATTCCGGAGGATGTGTCAGCCATCGGGTATGACGGCATAAGCCTTGCTGACATCGTCAGCCCAAGGCTCACGACGTACTGTCAAAACACGGCGGAGCTGGGGCGCACTGCAGCGAGCGGTCTCGTCGATTTGATAGAGCGCCCCAAGACCACGCTTGTTGACCGGAGGATAGTCGAGGGATGTATCCGTGTACGCGAATCGGTCAGAAAGCTGGGTATAAACAGTGATAACTGCGACAGCAGTAAATTATAGAATCACAATATCTTAGGAGGAAAAATCAAATGAAAAAGGCATTAGCGCTTATCCTTGCCCTCGCAATGGTTTTCGCTCTCTGCGCCTGCGGTCAGGCCGCAGCTCCAGCGGAGCAGACCGCTCCGGCAGCCGAGGAATCGGCACCTGCGGAGGAAACCGCACCCGCTGCCGAAGAGACTGCCGTTGCAGATCCTTTCTACGTCTGGGCATGGAACACCGACTTTGTCACCATTCTTGAGAAGGTGCTGCCGCAGTACCTGACCGAGGACGAGCTTGCCCGCGTGCAGTTTGTCAATGTCGGCGACTCCAGCATCTATCAGGAGAAGATTGACGCGATACTTGCCGACCCCGCCAATGAGCAGTATCCCGACATCATGCTTCTCGAGGTCGGCTATGTTCAGAAGTATGTCCAGTCCGGTCTGCTCAAGAACGTCAAGGATCTCGGCATCACTGACGCTGACATGGCGAATATGTACGACTATAACCTCTCGCTCGGCACTGACGCCGCCAGCGGCGACACCTATGCGCTGTTCTGGCAGGCGACACCGGGCGGATGGCAGATCCGTACCGACCTCGCCGAGAAGTATCTTGGCACGACCGATCCTGAAGCTCTGCAGGATATGCTCAACACATGGGAGAAGGTCGTTGAGGTCTCCAAGACCGTGAACGAAGCATCCGGCGGCAAGGTCAAGCTGCTCTCCAGCGCTGACGACCTCAAGTATGTTTTCTGCAACGGCGCGCGCACCAGCGCATGGTACGATGAGAACGACAACATTGTTATTGATGACGCTATCAAGGAATACTTCCAGCTCGCCAAGGATCTCGACGGTCTGACCTTCAACGCAAAGATGTGGAGTACTGACTGGGCGGCTCTCAAGGACGGCGACGGCGAGACCACCGAAGCCTGCATTGCATTTACCGGCTGCCCGTGGTACACCTACTGGTGCCTCACCGATACTTGGTCCGGCAACTGCGCCCTCATCCAGGGACCTCAGGCTTACTACTGGGGCGGCACGGGTCTTGCGGCAACTGCCGACTGCTCCGATGCTGACCTTGCCTACAAGATTCTCTATTACACCACCTGCGATACCGATGCCATGATAGCCATCAACTCCGCAAACGGCGATTTCGTCAACAACAAGGAAGCCATTGCCTATATTGAGGAGAACGGCTCCGGCACGACCAGCACCTTCAAGTGCGCCAACGGTCAGGATATCGTCAAGTTCTTTGCCGATAAGTGCGACGGCATCAACGTTCTTGCTGTCGGCGAGGATCAGAAGATCTGCGAGAATCTCCTGCCCAACGCTGTTGACGCATATGTTGCAAACGGCGATCTTGACGCCGCGCTCAGCGACTTTGCAAACTCCATCCATGACACTTTCCCGTACCTGAATGTTGCCTGATGTGATCTGCCGCATCATATAATAGCATGATCCAGCGCCCTCCCGTCATGGGCGGGAGGGCGCGTTCCTTTTACAGCCGATTTTTAAGGATGTGAATCTATGAAGGAAAAGAAAAACAGGCTCAGACGCAGCGTGAGCTACAGCCGCTTTGGCTACTACTTTGTTCTTCCGTTTTTTATCGTTTATGCCGTTTTTTCTCTCTGGCCGCTGATAAGCACATTTTATTACAGCCTTTTCGAATACACCACACGAAATCTGAAAGAAACAGTTACCTTTACGGGACTGACGAATTATAAAAAGCTGCTCGGCTTTGTTGAGGGCGAGACACCGTATTTTCTCAAGTATTTGGGAAACACCGTGCGCATCTGGTTTTTCAATTTTGTTCCGCAGATACTGCTCAGCCTTCTGCTGGCGGCGTGGCTGACGGATAACAGCAAAAAGCTTCGCGGAAAGGGCTTTTTCAAGGTGATGGTCTATATGCCGAATATCATCACCGCCGCGTCCATCTCCATGCTTTTTTACGCCTTTCTCAATCAGTTTGGACCTGTCATGACCGCATTGCGCAATATCGGCTGGATCTCACAGGACGCGAACATAATGACGAGCAAATGGGGCACGAGCTTGTCCATCTCATTCATCCTGTTCTGGATGTGGTACGGCAATACGACGCTGCTGCTCATTTCAGGCATGCTCGGCATCAACAGCTCGCTTTATGAGGCGGCGGACATTGATGGGGCGAACGGTTGGCAGAAGTTCACGCGGATAACGCTGCCGCTTTTAAAGCCGGTTTTGATGTATGTTCTTGTGACCTCTGCAATCGGCGGTTTGCAGCTGTATGATATTCCTGCGCTGTTTAATGTTTCCGGATCTATCGGACTGCCGGACGATACGAGCACCACGGTGACGATGTACATCATGCGTCTGCATAATACGGACATCGGGCGCGCCTCAGCCGTGTCTATACTGCTCTTTATGGTGACAATGCTTGTCAGCATCGTGCTGCTCTACTCCATGCGCCAGAAAAGCGGCGTGCCCAAACGCCGCAGATACGGCGCTGTGAAATGCGAGGTGAGATAGAATGAGAGAGAAACAGCTGAGCGACCGCGCGGCGTACAAACGCAGCATACGTGTGCGCACATTCGTTTTCATCATTCTCTGCATTATCAGTATTCTGCCGTTTTATCTCATGTTTGTCAACGCCACGCGCTCATCGAACGAGGTCAAGTCCGGAATATCCTTCTTCTTTGGCAGCTATCTGAGCGAGAATATTGCGACATTCAACCAGAAACAGCAGGGGCTCGGCGTCACGGCGTATAAGGCAATGCTCAACTCACTACTTGTTTCCGTTCCGTTCACGGCGCTGTCGGTATACTTCTCCGCACTCACGGCGTACGGTATACATGCATATGATTTCAGAGCAAAAAAATTCGCATGGGCATTCATACTGGGCGTGATGATGGTACCTACACAGGTCTACGCCGTCGGCTTTTACAAATTCATGATAAAGCTCCGGCTCATTGATACATATTGGCCGCTCATCATCCCGGCGATAACTACGCCCGCGGTCGTGTTTTTCATGCGCCAGTATCTTCTCGGCGCACTGCCGCTGGAGGTGGTAGAGGCGGCGCGCATTGACGGCTCTGGCGAGTTCCACACGTTCAACACGGTCGTGCTGCCGATCATGAAGCCCGCTCTTGCCACGCAGGCAATATTTCAATTTGTAGCGAGCTGGAATAATCTCTTCATGCCAAGCCTCATCATCAATTCAACCGGCAAAAAGACGCTTACTATGTTTGTGCAGATGCTGATGGGCGAATCGTTCCGCACTGATTACGGCGTTATCTTTCTGTCGCTTTCCATTACCATTCTGCCGATGTTTGTGATGTATTTCATCCTCTCACGCTACATTGTCGAGGGCGTTTCCATGGGAAGCGTGAAGGAATAAACAAAGAATAAACCGTTTACAGGCGCACGGATGCGGTGCGCCTGTATTTTATGTTGACACGGGCTCGGATGAGGTTTAAAATCTGTTGCAAAGAGAACACAGGAGGCAGACATGTCATGAAATACGGATTTATCAAAGTCGCGGCGGCGAGTCCCGCACTTCGCGTGGGCGACACAGTTTATAACCTCGCACAGGCGAAAAAGAGTTTTGATGAGGCGGAACGCGTTGGGGCAAATCTCCTTGTCCTGCCGGAGCTTTTCCTTTCTGCATATACCTGCGGCGATCTCTTTTATTCGGATATACTTCTGCGCGCTTGTGTTGACGCGCTCGCCGCACTGCGCGATTATACGCTCGGAAAGCGCTGTATCGCTGCCGTGGGGCTTCCACTGCGAGTGCTGGGCAAGCTTTATAACTGCGCTGCGGTTGTTCAGAACGGACATGTGCTTGGCATAGTGCCGAAGGTCGCGCTGCCGAACTATGCGGAGTTCTATGAAATGCGTCAGTTTACCTCCGGCGCTGACTACCGCGGCGAGGATACCATAGACATCGCCGGGGAACCTGTGCCGTTCGGGCGGCATCTTCTGTTCTGCTGCCGGGAAATGGAGAGCTTTGTGCTCGGCGTGGAAATATGCGAGGATCTATGGTCCCCCATGCCGGAATCGACGGGGTTATGCCTTGCAGGTGCGACGGTCGTGGCGAATCTCTCTGCATCAAATGAGATTATCGGCAAGGATGAGTACAGGCGGCTGCTCGTTGCATCCGCATCGTCCCGGCTCATATGCGGCTATGTCTATGTCAGTGCCGGACACGGCGAATCCACGCAGGATCTCTCCTTCTCCGGGCACTGCCTCGTGTACGAGAACGGCACGAAGGTTGCAGAGAAAAAACCGTATGCAGCCGAAATGCTCATATCGACGGAGCTTGATATGCTGCGCATCACGAGCGCCCGGCATATGTGCACAAGCTTTGACGAGAGCGCCGCGCCCGACTGCCGCAGGATATATTTCAGCCAGCGCCTGACCGACACGGCGCTCACGCGCCGCATCCCGCGCCGGCCATTTGTTCCGGCGGATGGGGATATACTTGCCGAGCGCGCCGAGGCGATACTTCGCATCCAGTCGGACGGGCTTATGCGACGTATCGAGCATATAAACTGCCCGAAGATAATTGTGGGCATTTCCGGCGGACTTGACAGCACGCTGGCGCTGCTGGTGATGGTCAGGGCGATGGATGCCCTGCACAGACGGCGCACGGATATTATTGCTGTTACGATGCCATGCTTCGGCACAACGAAACGTACGCGCGGAAATGCCGAAAAGCTCTGCGAAAACCTTGGTGTCAGCTTCCGTACCGTTGACATCAGCGCCTCTGTCAGGCAGCATTTTACCGACATCGGGCATGACGAGACCATCACGGACGTCACATATGAAAACTGTCAGGCGCGCGAACGCACGCAGGTACTCATGGACATTGCCAATGAGACCGGCGGCATCGTTGTCGGCACCGGCGACCTTTCGGAGCTTGCCCTCGGCTGGGCGACATATAACGGTGATCATATGTCCATGTACGGCGTGAACGCATCCGTGCCCAAAACGCTCGTGCGCTATATCGTCGAATACGAAATGCGCAGGTGTGACGCGCAAACTGCCGCCGTGCTAAGGGACATACTGCTTACGCCTGTCTCGCCCGAACTGCTGCCAGCTGAAAACGGGGAGATTTCGCAGAAGACAGAGGATCTTGTCGGACCATATGAGCTGCACGATTTCTTCCTCTATCATATGCTCCGCACAGGATCGTCGCCTGCGCGCATACTGCATCTGGCGGAGTATGCTTTTGCCGGGGAGTACCCGCGCGAGGTTATTCTCGAATGGCTTAAAACATTCATCCGACGCTTCTTCGCCCAGCAATTCAAGCGCTCCTGCCTGCCTGACGGCCCCAAGGTCGGCACTGTCACGCTCTCGCCGCGCGGTGACTGGCGCATGCCGTCTGATGCCTCGGCTAGAATATGGCTCGACGAGGCGAACAGACTGTAAATATTACAAAAACGCCGGCTTGCACCGGCGTTTTTGTGTGAATATACGCGCTGCTATTTTTCAAATGTCAGCTTTATTCCTCCGGGGTATTCAAGGGTCAATGCATCGCCGTCAAGGGTATAAGCAAGGCGCATCCCGCGCAGAATGATATATCTGCTGTCAACGCTTATCTCATCCGCCTCTTCGGAGAAGACTGCGGCGCTTCCGCTCCCATCACGTTTTATGCTGATGTACCATGCGACCGGCTCTGACGCATCAATGACGCTGCCTGTATAAGCCGTGCCGTTGTCGTCAATAGCGATGAGTTTATATTTCCCTGCGGGTATGCTGCCGCCATCATCCTTCGTGCTGCCAAGCATGAAGAGAAGAGCGGCGGAATTGCTGTCATTGCTGCGGAGTGCAAGCTTGTTCTCAGAGAATATACCCGTGAACTTTTTCCACGCGCAGTACAGCTCCGCCGAGTTGCCGTTCAGCGTCCAGTGTCCGGACAAGCTCTGCCCTCCAACGTACAAGCGGCAGCGACCATTCGCATCAAGCTCAACTGTCGCAGAGGGAAGCCCATTCAGTTCGGCAAGAGTAATGTCACCATGACTGACATCGGCGAGCGTGTATGTTCCGGCGTAATCCGTCATGCCCGGCATTGCACGCGGAGCAAAAAGAAAATAGCAGCTATAAAACAGCGCAAACGCCGCCGCAGCGGCGAGCACGGACAGCGCAAGACGTTTAGCTGGGAAATGTTTACCTTGCGAAGCTCCCTCAGCCATGGCTGCGTTGCCTGCGTTTTCATTCATATCTTATCAACCTCATGCCTTTATTTACAGTTATTCTAACACAACGGCAACGAATAATAAAGCGTTACATGGATAAAAAACTGTTGATAATTTTTTAAGAAAGCTTTTGCCATTGTCGCACAACTGTGTTATAATCAAGGCAAGACCGCATTATGAGGCAAAAACAGATGACGAGAAAATTTGGGTTATGATGACTGCGCTTTTTTGAAGGAATACTTTTTGCATTCAAGAAAAAGTGACTATGACTATATAAGAGCGCAAATTTTCCGTCAGATGCCGCAGACGTATTGTGCGGTGATGCCTCGATAAAAACGGCAGAGGAGGGAGACAAATGGCATCTTCGACTAAGGACGCATTTGCCGCGGCGCTCAAGCAAATGATGACGGTCAAGCCCATGGACAAGATAACCGTAAAAGATCTTGTCGAGATCTGCGGCGTCAACAGACAAACCTTTTACTACCATTTTGATGATGTTTACGATCTTCTGGAATGGGTTTTTGAAGAGGATGCAAAGCGCGTTCTGCCAAAGGAGGTCGTCTATGACCATTGGCGTGAGGACGTGATGGCGTTTTTTGAATACCTGCATGAAAATCAGTCTTTTGCGCTCAACGTCTATAATTCCAACAGCCGCCTTTATATGCTCCGCTTCCTCAAAGAGCGCCTTCAAAGCTGCATAAAAGGCTTTGCGGAGATCGTATGCGAAAATCGCAATATCGACCGGCAGGATTTCGAATTTGTTGTTGAATTCTATGCAAATGGGATCATCGGTCTTATTTCACAGTGGCTCGACCTTGGCATGAATCTGCCGCAGAGCATCACAAAGGAGCGCTTCCTCTGTGTGCTCGACAACAGTGTGGAGAATATGCTCTCCCGGTTTCAGAATAATAAATAACAACTGAAAATTCACATATACAAGAAGCCAGGGTGCTCGTAACCCCGGCTTCTTGTGAATTATGCTTGAAAGAAATAAGAAAACAGAGTATAATATTCAGAAGATTTTCTATTTGGAGATTTTATAAGCATGGCAAAGACAGCAGAACAGAAAACAAACGTGATGAGACTTCTTGAACAGAAGAAGATTAAATATATCCCGCATGAGTATGCCCATGGTGCAGATGCGGTTGACGGTGTGACGGTGGCAAAGCTCACCGGCATAGCGCAGGAGAAGATATTCAAAACCCTTGTCACGCGCGGCGCGAGCAAGGGGATATACGTTTTTGTTATACCCGTTGCGGATGAGCTTGACCTGAAAAAGGCGGCAAAGGCGGTGGGGGAGAAATCTGTCATGATGCTTCATGTGAGCGAAATCAATGCAGCCACGGGCTATGTTCGCGGCGGCTGCTCGCCTGTCGGCATGAAAAAACTATATCCGACGACGTATCACGAGAGCATAAACAAAATCGACAGTGTTTGCGTAAGTGCCGGAAAAATAGGGTATCAGATCGAGCTTGCCCCGGACGACCTGATAAGTCTGACACGGGGTAAAACAGCAGATATTATCACAGAGGAATAAACAAACAATGCAAAGCAACATCTTTATCAAAGGCGCAAGAGAAAATAACCTGAAGAATATTGATCTTGAGATACCGCGCGACAAGCTGGTTGTCATTACAGGGCTATCCGGCAGCGGCAAATCAAGCTTGGCATTCGACACCATATATGCCGAGGGTCAGCGCAGGTATGTGGAGAGCCTCAGCTCCTACGCGCGTATGTTCCTCGGCCAGATGGACAAACCGGATGTGGACTATATAGACGGTCTTTCGCCCGCCATATCCATTGACCAGAAAACCACATCGAAAAACCCGCGCTCCACGGTCGGCACGGTCACGGAGATATATGACTACCTCCGCCTGCTGTGGGCGCGCATCGGCGTGCCGCACTGCCCCAAATGCGGCAAGGAGATACACCAGCAGAGCATCGACCAGATCGTTGACCGGATCATGGCACTGCCGGAGGGAAGCCGCATTCAGATACTCGCGCCTGTCGTGCGTGCGCGCAAGGGCGAGCACGTTAAGGTTTTTGAAGACGCAAAGAAATCCGGCTATGTCCGCGTCCGTGTTGACGGCAGCATTTACGAGCTGTCGGAGGAAATAAAGCTCGACAAGAACAAAAAGCATAATATTGAGATAATAGTCGACCGGCTTGTCATAAAGCCTGATATTGTCCGCCGCCTTACGGATTCGGCGGAAACGGCGCTGTCGCTCGCGGGCGGGCTTTTGCTCGTGGATCTCGTGGGCGAGGATCGGCAGATCGCATTCTCGCAGAACTATGCCTGCCCCGACTGCGGCATATCTATTGAAGAGCTTACCCCCCGGCTCTTTTCATTCAACAACCCCCACGGCGCGTGCCCAAAGTGCACGGGTCTTGGCGTGCAGCTTCTTGTTGACCCGGCGCTCATCATGCCAAATGAGAATCTCAGCATCATGGACGGCGGAATAACCGCAAGCGGCTGGGGGAATATCAAGGGCGATTCCATATCCAGAATGTATTTTGAGGCGCTTTCCCGGCGGTATCACTTCAAGCTGACAGACCCGATAAAGGATCTGCCCGACGATGCTGTGAATGCGATCCTCTACGGCACGAAGGGCGAGCCGCTGCAGCTTCATTATGAAAAAGCAGAGGGCTTCGGCGTTATAAAGCGCGAGTTTGAGGGTATCGTCAACAACCTGGAGCGCCGCTATAAGGAAACGCAGAGTCCCGCTATGCGCGCGGATATAGAGGAATGCATGTCTGAAACGCCGTGCCCGGCATGCAAAGGGCGGCGCTTGAAGGATTCCGCGCTCGCCGTCACCGTTGGCGGAATGAACATTTCCGAGTTTACCGATCTATCCGTTGTAAAGGCACTCGCATTCATAGATTCGCTTGAGCTCACAGCCAAGGAGCAGCTCATTGCGGAGCGCATCATAAAAGAGATAAGATCCCGCCTAGGTTTTCTGCGCGATGTCGGTCTTGGCTATCTGACGCTCTCGCGTTCTGCTGCGACTCTCTCCGGCGGCGAAAGTCAGCGCATACGCCTGGCCACGCAGATAGGCTCAAGCCTGATGGGCGTGCTCTATATCCTCGACGAGCCGAGCATAGGTCTTCATCAGAGGGATAACAGCAAGCTCCTCAACACGCTCAAACAGCTGCGCGATCTCGGAAACACCCTCATTGTTGTTGAGCATGACGAAGAGACTATGCGTGCGGCGGATTATATCGTGGATATTGGTCCGGGCGCAGGAGTGAACGGCGGCAGAGTAGTGGCTGCGGGCAGCATTGAGGACATATGCGCCTGCACTGAATCCGTGACAGGGCAGTACCTCAGCGGAAGAAAACGCATCCCTGTGCCTGCGTCGCGCCGCGAAGGAAATGGCAGGAGCCTTATGATACGCGGTGCATGCGAGAATAATCTGAAAAATATAGATGTCGAGATCCCGCTTGGAAAGATCGTGTGCGTTACGGGCGTATCCGGAAGCGGCAAATCTTCTCTTATAAATGAGATACTATACAAGACGCTCGCCGCAGAGAAAAACCGTGTCAAGGTGCGCCCCGGCAAGTGCGCGGGCATTGACGGACTTGAGTATGTTGACAAGGTCATTGCGCTTGACCAGAGCCCGATAGGACGCAGCCCGCGCTCTAACCCCGCAACATATACCGGCGTTTTTAATGACATACGCGACCTTTTTGCTTCCACGCAGGACGCAAAGCTGCGCGGATATACGCAGGGGCGCTTTTCATTCAACGTCAAGGGCGGGCGCTGTGAGGCGTGCTCCGGCGACGGGCTGATAAAAATAGAGATGCACTTCCTGCCGGATGTCTATGTGCCGTGCGACGTTTGCGGCGGACGCCGCTATAACCGCGAGACGCTGGAGGTCAAGTACAAAGGCAAGAGCATTGCTGACGTGCTGGATATGACCGTGGAGGAGGCGTGTTCTTTCTTCGCCGCTCAGCCGAAAATATTAAGCAAGATTCAAACGCTATACGACGTCGGACTTGGCTATGTCAAGCTTGGGCAGTCCAGCACGACGCTTTCCGGCGGCGAAGCGCAGCGGGTAAAGCTCGCAACGGAGCTTTCGAAGCGCAGTACCGGCAGCACGGTCTATGTCTTAGATGAGCCGACCACCGGGCTGCACATTGCGGATGTGCACAGGCTCATAAACATCCTTGACCGTTTTGCCGATGCGGGCAACACAGTTGTTGTGATAGAGCACAATCTTGACGTGATAAAAATTGCCGACCATATAATCGACTTGGGACCCGAAGGCGGCGACGGCGGAGGAACGCTCGTTTTTGCCGGAACGCCTGAGGAATGCGCCAAGTGTGAGGCAAGCTATACCGGGCAGTTTCTGAAACCGCTTATTGAGCAGGGCTGAAAAAGATAGAGGAGGCACAGGCGCATGGAGCAGTACACCGAGCTTTTGGAGCTGTCCGGCACGATAGACTCTGTAATATACAAAAATGAGGAGAACGGCTACACTGTTCTGCGTCTGCGCGACGGCAACGGCGAGAGCGTGACGGTCGTGGGCTGCTTCCCGTATGCCGCACCCGGCGAATCCATGATCGCCAGCGGCACGTGGGTAAACCACAGCGTTCACGGGCGGCAGTTCAAGGCGGAGTTTGCCCAGCGGCTGCTGCCAACAAGCGCAGGTGCGATATATGATTATCTTGCGGGCGGCACTGTAAAGGGCATCGGTCCTGCGACTGCGGCGCTGATCGTCGATCGCTTTGGCGACAAGGCACTCGACGTTTTGGAATCCGCGCCGGATAAACTTGCCCAGATCAAGGGAATCAGCCTCGATAAGGCACACCGCATTTCCAAGGACTTCCGCCGCCAGACAGGGGTGCGGCGTATAATGGAGTTTGTGTGCTCCTTCGGCATCAGACCGATACTTGCCATGCGCATGTATAAGTACTACGGCGATAAGGCGCTTGAGCTTCTGCGTGAGAACCCATATATACTTGCCACAAATCACATTGGCGGGCGATTTTCCGAGGCGGACGCGCTGGCGCTGGAAATGGGGCTTGACGGCAGCAGCCGCAACCGCATAAATGCCGCTGCGCTCTTTGAATTGCGGCACAATCTCAACAACGGGCATTGCTTCATTCCGCGCGACAAGCTTGCCGCAGCAACGGCGGAGCTTATAAGCGTTGAAGCGTACTATGTGGACGAGGGTATAGCCGAGCTGATAGAGACCGGGCAGATAATATGCGAGGAGATCGCCGGGCGTCAGGCGTGCTATCTGCCGGAGATATACGAGGCGGAGACGGACGCGGCGGCGCGCATGGCGCGTATGTGCCGCGCGCGCTTTGACGAGGATGTGGACATCCCCGCGCTGATAAAACGTATCGAACGGAAGCAGGGAATAGAATATGCTCCGCTGCAAAAAAACACCCTGCGTCTCGCGCTTGAAAACCAGATGGTGGTCATCACCGGCGGACCGGGCACGGGCAAAACCACATCTGTGCGCGCAATATTGGCAATGTTCAACGATATGGGGCTTAAAACACTCCTTACCGCACCTACCGGACGCGCTGCCAAGCGCATGAGCGAGCTGAGCGGAGAGGAAGCGGTCACGGTACACCGTCTGCTGGGCGCAAAATTTGCCGAGGACGGCGAACGTGTTGTGTTCACGAAGGATGAGGATGACAAGCTCGACTGCGGCGCAGTGATACTGGACGAGTGTTCCATGGTGGATATAACACTCATTGACGCGCTTTTGCGCGCCATGCCGGATGATGCGCGGCTTGTCATGGTTGGCGATGCTGACCAGCTTCCGTCAGTCGGACCGGGTAATGTGTTCTCCGCCGTCATCCGCAGCGGCGTTGTGCCGACGGTGAAGCTCACGGAGATATTCCGCCAGAACGAGGGCAGCCGCATCGTCAACAATGCTCATCTTATCAACAAGGGCGTGCATCCGGATCTCGGCGAGAACAAGGGCGATTTTTTCCGTCTCAAGCGCTTGCAGGCTGGAAGCGCGGTCGACACGATTATCGAGCTGTGCGCCGTGCGTCTGCCGAAAAAGATGAATATTCCACCCAATGATATACAGGTGCTCACGCCGACACGCAAGGGTGAGCTGGGTACGCGAAATCTTAACCGCCGCCTGCAGGAGGTGCTGAACCCGCCGTCCGACGGAAAGCACGAAAAGCTTTTCGGCGACGTCATATTCCGCGAAGGCGACCGGGTCATGCAGATAAAAAACAACTATGACATACTCTGGCGCAATGAGGACAGCAGCGCCGCAGGAAGCGGCATATATAACGGAGACATCGGCCGTATAGCCGCCATAGACCCGGACAGTGAGAATGTTACCGTTAATTTTGACGGGCGCATTGCCGTTTACCCGTTTGACTCGCTTCTGGAGCTTGAACACGCATGGGCAATGACCGTGCACAAGTCGCAGGGAAGCGAATACCGCGCAGTTATTCTTGCGCTCAGCTCATCCTCGCAGATGCTCATGACACGTGACGTGCTCTACACTGCTGTGACCCGGGCAAAGGAGATACTTATACTCGTCGGAGACGACCAGACGGCGTATCATATGATAGATAACTACCGGCAGTCAAAACGATATTCGGCTCTGCGCATACGTCTGCGCAAGCTCTGCGGTGTCAATGATGAAGCTGACAGATGATTTGCTTGATCTGCTGTATCCGCCGCGCTGCCCGTTCTGCCGGCGGCTTCTTGACGGGAGAATGCGTGTTTGCCAATACTGCGAGCGCTCGCTGCCATATATGCCCGCGGGAAAGCTTGACAGGGCGTTTTCTAATGTGGACGAGTGCTTTTCAGTGCTGAAATATGAAGGCGATGTGCGCAAATCGCTGCACCGGTATAAGTTCGGCGGTGTGACGGCATATGCCGGATGCTATGCGGGACTTCTCGCCGAGTGCATAGAGGACAACGCCATTTATGCAGATGCGGCGACATGGTCTCCGCTCAGCAAGCGCCGTCTGCGCGAGCGTGGTTATGATCAGGCACGGCTTCTAGCCGAGGGTGCGGCGGAGTATATGGAGATACCCTGCCTGCCGCTTTTGAAGAAATGCCGCCATAACGCCGCTCAATCCGGCACGAAGAGCGCAGAGGAACGGCGGAGGAATGTCCGCGGCGTATACTCATATGCCGGGATCGCACCGCTTGACGGCATAACGGTGCTGCTGGTCGACGACATTATCACAACGGGCTCAACATTGGATGAATGTGCCGGAGTTCTGCGCAGAGCGGGTGCGGCGAAAATATTAGCATTGACGTTGGCATGTACTATGGATTAAAATATAGCGAATACAGCGAACAAGTTTTAGGAGAAGCCGCATGAATATATTTGAAAGAGATATAGCCATAGATATGGGAACTTCATCCACGCTCATATTTGAGCAGGGGAAGGGCGTTGTCATGCGCGAGCCGACCGTTGTCGCCGTGGATAAGTTTTCCGGCAAGATACTCAAGGTCGGTCAGGATGCACAGAAGATGCTCGGACGCACGCCGGCCAATATCGTGGCGATACGCCCGCTCAATGCCGGCGTCATATCCGACTATGAAATAACTGCGCAGATGCTGCGCGAGTTTATCAGCCGCATCACATCCTTCAGTCTCTTCAAGCCCTGTATTCTTGCCTGCGTGCCCAGCAGCATCAACGGCGTTGAGGAGCGTGCGGTGATCGACGCCTGTATAGAGGCGGGCGCGCGCAAGGTGTACCTGCTGGAGACCGCTGTTGCAACGGCGCTTGGTGCGGGTATTGACATTTCAAAGCCTGACGGACATATGGTCATCGATATTGGCGGCGGTACGACCGAGGTCGCCATCATCTCCGCCGGCGGCGTTGTTGAATGCGAATCCATCAAGGTCGCGGGTTCAAGCTTTGACGAGGCTATCGTACGCTTTATCAGGGAAAAATACAATGTCCGCATCGGCGTGAGCGCAGCGGAGGAGATCAAGCGTTCCATCGGCTGCATCATTCAGCGTCCGGATGTCGGCATAGAAGAAGTCAAGGGGCAAAACCTCAAGAATGGTCTTCCCAAAACGATCGAGATCAACTCAACAGAGCTTATAGAGGCGTTTGTTGAGCCAATGAACCGTATTCTTGACTCTATCCACACCGTTTTGGAGCGCACTCCGCCCCAGCTTGTCGGCGACCTTGATAAAAACGGCATAATCATGTCTGGCGGCGGCAGTCTTATCTACGGCATTGACCGCCTCATTGAGCGCAGCACGAATATCCGCACCGTCGTTGTGGATGACGCCATATCCTGCGCCGCATACGGCGCGGGCAAGATGCTGCTGCATCTTGAGGATATGCAGGACGGAATGATGAACTTCTACCGGAAGAGACAGCTTCGGGGCTGACGCGGATAAACCGAAAGGGGTCGGGCGTATGAAACTAAAGGAACTCTTCAAAAGAAAAGAGCAGCAAAACACCTGCTCTGCCGTCATTGTCGCGGCGGGAAGCGCCAGGCGAATGGGCGCGGACAAGGTGATGATGGATCTTGGCTGTATGCCTGTGCTTGCGCGTACGCTGCTCGCATTCCAGAATTGTGACGAGATCGACGAGATCGTTGTCGTTACGCGCATGGAGAAGGTCGAAGAGGTCGCGTCTCTGTGCAAAAAATATGGCGTCAGCAAGGTCTGCAAGGTCATCCGCGGCGGTAAGACGCGCGCAGAATCCTCGCTCGCCGGCGTGTCTGAGGTCAGAAGCGGAGCGCGGCTTATTGCCATACATGACGGGGCGCGTCCTTTTGTCACGGATGAGGTCATCCGCCGCACGATAGACGCTGCAGCGCTGTATATGTCCGCCGTTCCTGTCATATCCAGCACCGACACTCTCAAGACTATTGACGAGAATGGGCTTATCATCGGAACTGTCAACAGAGAGTGCACCGTGCGTGTACAGACGCCTCAGGTCTTCAATGCCGACCTTATAAAGGGCGCGCTCACAAAGGCTGTGAGCGACGGTCTCGCCTTGACGGACGACTGCTCGGCAATTGAGATGATGGGCGTTAGAACCCATACTGTTGTTGGTGACGAGGACAACATAAAGCTTACGACTCCGCGCGACATCCAGCTCGGCGAGCTTATACTGAAAACCAGGGGTGATTACAGTGAGGATAGGACACGGCTATGATGTTCACCGCCTTGTCGAGGGACGAAAGCTCATAATCGGCGGGGTGGAAATACCGTATGAAAAAGGGCTGCTTGGTCATTCCGATGCAGATGTTCTGACGCATGCGCTCATGGATGCGCTGCTCGGCGCGGCGGCGCTGGGGGACATCGGGCATCTGTTCCCGGATAATGACAACAAGTTTTTGGATGCTGACAGTATTGATTTACTGCACCGTGTGTGTGCAGTCATTGCCGATCACGGCTTTGCCGTTGCAAATGTCGACTGCACCGTTCTTGCACAGCGCCCCAAGCTCGCCCCATACATTTCCGAGATGCGCCAGCGCCTTTCGGAGGCTATGGGCATAGATATCTCATGTGTCAGCGTGAAGGCGACAACGGAAGAAGGGCTCGGCTTCACGGGAGAGGGGCTTGGCATTGCGGCGCACGCTGTGGCGCTGCTGGAGTGATCGCAATAACACTCGTCGCTCTCACGGCATAAGATGTACTGCATCTGTGCCGACGGATCAGCAATTATATGGGATCATAAACTGCAGGGCACCGTGCTGCCATGCAGTTTTTTGTATAGTAAGAGATGGGGTTTTGAGCATGACACAGTATCTGATTATGTGCAGATCTCTGACATATGCACAGCGCGCGCAAAAGCAGCTTGAAAGCCTCGGCATATCCGCAAATGTAGTGAAGGCGCCGCAAGGGCTGAATACCAGCGGCTGCGGATACGCAGTGAGCGTCTACCGCCGCGCGGACGAAGCGATAAACTATCTATATGCGAAGAATATGATAAACGGCAAGATATTCAGGCATACGGAGCATGGCGATTATATCGAGGTGAAAGCATGATATATCTTGACAGTGCGGCAACCAGTCTTATAAAACCAGCCTGCGTGGAGCACGCAGTTGTCAGCGCCATGCGCACAATGGCCAGCCCCGGCAGGGGCGGCCATTTGCCTGCGCTGCGCGCCGCAGAGGAGGTTTACGCCGCCCGCGAGACGGCGGCAGAGCTGTTCCATGCAGAGGACAGCACGGGCGTGGTGTTCACCGCCAACGCCACTCACGCGCTGAATATAGCAATCAAATCCGTCGCGAAGGCGGGTATGCGCGTGGTAATAAGCGGGTTTGAGCATAATTCCGTCACCCGGCCCCTCGCGGCGATAGGTGCGGATATTTGCCCTGCGGGCACGCGGCTATTTGACACTGCGGATACTCTCACGGATTTTGAAGCGAAAATACGCGGTGCGGAGCTTGTGGTGTGCACATATGTGTCCAATGTGTTCGGATATATTCTGCCCGTCTATGAGATAGGCGAAATGTGCCGTGCGCGGGGAGTGCCTTACATTGTCGATGCGTCGCAGGCGGCGGGTGTGCTGGATGTGGATTTTCAGCGTCTTCATGCAGACTTCGTTGCCATGCCGGGGCACAAGGCGCTTTTTGGACCGCAGGGCACGGGTATACTGCTCTGCCGCGGAGATGCCGTTCCGCTTTTGCATGGCGGCT
Source organism: Clostridiales bacterium UBA5888 (assembly GCA_002431965.1). Classification (GTDB taxonomy): domain Bacteria; phylum Bacillota; class Clostridia; order Oscillospirales; family Oscillospiraceae; genus Limivicinus. The sequence continues at coordinate 89,429 of DJEW01000016.1, read as the reverse complement.
CGGGTTCAGACAGCATAGAGCAGCATATGCCGGACTATCTGCCAGACAGACTGGAGGCGGGAACGCACAACGTCTGCGGCATTGCCGGGCTTCGCGCGGGGATGGAGTATATAAAAACGCGCGGACGCGAGAACATATACCGGCATGAAGCGCTTTTGCTGCGGCGCATGAGAGCCGCGCTTGAAGGAACGGACGGACTGGAATTATTCACCGGTGAGACGCAGTGCGGCGTGCTGTCCGTGCGTGCCGCCGGCATGGGCTGCGAGGAGCTGGCGGAAAGGCTCTCCGTGCGCGGCGTGTGTGTGCGCGCCGGTCTGCACTGCGCGCCGCGTGCGCATATGAGCGCGGGGACGCTCACAACGGGAACCGTGCGCTTCAGCTTTTCACCGTTTACCACCGAAGACCAGGTAGCCGAAGCAGCAGAAATATTAAAAGATATTTTAAATACAAAGAGCGTTTAAACCTGTTGCCTTTTTTGCCGCTTTGGATTATAATTACTTGATAAGACTAACGAACGGGGAAACCTTGCATGGAAGTAATCAGCAGCGCCTTTGAGAAAGCGACAAAATATCTCATGACGATCGGTGTATCCGACTTTATAGATATTATAATCGTCGCCTATCTTCTCTATAAATCAATATGGTTCGTCAGAAAAACAAACTCATATAACCTTGCTAAGGGCATAGTGCTTATTCTTGCGGCGTTTTTGCTGAGCGATCTGTTTCATCTAACGATGATAAACTATCTTCTGCGCAAGGCGTTTGAACTGGGGCTCATTGCGCTTCTGATTCTTTTCCAGCCGGAGCTGAGACGATTGCTGGAACGCATGGGCAGCACATTTTCAAACGGCAAGGCTGCTGGCAGCACCGCGCTTGAGGAAGCGATCATTCAAACCGTGCAGGCGTGCAGCGATATGTCCGCATCCCGGACGGGCGCGCTCATAATCTTTGAGCGCAGCGTAAACCTTACGCATATCATGAGCACAGGCACGGTCATCAACGCCGATGTCTCTGCCGAGCTGTTGAAGAACATATTCTTCAACAAAGCGCCCCTGCACGACGGCGCAGTGGTCATACGCGGCGCAAGGATTGCCGCGGCGGGATGCGTCCTGCCGCTGACCCAACTGACGAATCTCAGCAAGGATCTCGGCATGCGCCACCGTGCGGGAATCGGCATGAGTGAAAATTCCGATGCGGTCGTTGTGATAGTTTCGGAGGAAACCGGCGCGGTGTCTGTGGCGATCGACGGTATGCTAAAGCGCCATCTGACGCCGGAGCGTCTGAACGCCGTGCTCCATTCCGAACTTATACGCGCCGATGAGGACAACCGCGGCGGCTTTATCAGCCATCTTAAGAAACGTTTGAACATCAATCCGGTAAAGAAGAATGGGGAAGACAAGCACGATGAAGAAACTATATGACAGCCGCGCTTTCTGGATGATCGTGTCGCTGCTCGCCTCGCTTGCCATATGGGTGTATGTCACGAGTATGCAGTCCACCGAATTCAGCCAGACGTTTTATGGCGTAGAGGTAGAGCTTGTGGGCGAGAGTACTCTGCGCGAAAGCAAAAACATGGTCATTACTGATCTGGACACCTCGACCGTCACCGTGCGCATTACCGGACCGCGCCGCATTGTTGCCGGGCTTGATGCATCCGATCTCAAGGCCTGCGTGGATGTGAGTAAGCTCTCACGCGCGGCATATACTACGCAGCAATATTATATTTCATACCCTGACGGGACGGACACGACAAATATCAACGATTCCAACAAAAGCCCCAGCACAATAAGCTTCATGGTCTCACCGCTCAATACAAAGACCGTGCAGGTGCGAGGCAGCTTTGACGGTTCGCTTGCGGAAGGCTATACTGCGGAAACCCCGGTGTTTGAGCCGTCCACAATTACCGTCTCCGGCGCAGATGCAAATCTCAAGGATGTGGCGTATGCGTGGGTCACGTTCGGCAAAGAAAATGTGGACAGCACCTATAAGGTGGAGACCGGCTTCACGCTTATGAACGAGAACGGGGAGGAGTGCTCTACGGTTGGGCTGACCTGCTCGGAGGATGTTGTCACAGCGACGCTGCCTCTGCTTCTCGTCAAGGAAGTGCCGCTCTCGGTCGATATTATAGAAGGCGCGGGTGCGACAAAGGCAAACACCAAGATCAAGGTTGAGCCTGACAGCATCACGCTCGCAGGTGATTCTGCAATCCTCACCGGCATGAACAAAATAGTGCTCGACACCATTGATCTTTCCGATTTTGAAAAAACCTTCAGTCAGACATATACTATTCCCATTGATAATGATATGAATAACCTCACCGGTGTGACGGAGGCAAAGGTCACGGTCGAGATAGTGGGTCTTGAGACGCGCACATTCAAGGTGAAAAATATTTCCTGCACCAATGTCACCGAAGGGTACGAGGCGGATATAATCTCCGAGAGCATTGATGTCGTAATCCGCGGTACGCCGGAGCAGCTTGATCAGCTCAAGGGCGACAATATCCGTGCAGTCGCCGATCTGACAGATTATAAAGAATCCACGGGGCAGTTTATGCCGAATGTGAAGATTGTCGTTGACGGCTTCACAGATGTGGGCGCAATCGGTCAGAACACGATCTCCATTGAAATAAGGAAGACATAACAAATGACAAATGAAGGCATAGTAACAAAGCTTCTGCCAAACGGTATGGCGGAGGTTGCCGTCATGCGGCAGACAGCCTGCGGCGGGAGCTGCAGCAGCTGCGAGGGCTGCATGTATGAGCGCGAAATGAAAACAGCCGCCAAAAATCTTGTAAATGCAAAGCCCGGACAGCGCGTCGTGATAGAAAGCCGCACATCCGTGATATTCAATGCGGCATTTCTGGTCTACGTTATGCCGCTGGTGCTGTTCGTCGCGGCTTATGCCGCGGCAGCGGCGCTTGGCGCGGCAGAAGGTGTATGCATCCTTGTCAGCTTCGTTTCGCTTCTCGTCAGCGGCTTTATCCTTATCCGCACTCAGCGCAACAAGAAGACAAAATCCATTGATTTTAATATAATTAAAATATGCGAGGATATGCAGGATGATTAAAAGCATGACCGGTTACGGCAGTGCAAAAGGACAGGCAGCGGGGCTTGACATTTCCGTTGAGCTTAAAAGCGTCAATAACCGTTATCTTGACACTTCCGTGCGCTTACCGCGCAGCTTTCTCTTTGCGGAGGATGCCGTCAAGTCCGCAGTGCAGGCTCACATAAGCCGAGGAAAGGTGGACGTATACGTTACGGTCGATTCCTCCGCGGCGGATGATATGACCGTAAAGGTCAACGAACCGCTTTTGAAAGGCTATATTGACGCCGTGCGCCACATTTCGGCAGAGTATTCGCTGCCCAATGACCTTACCGCGCTTGCGGTCAGCCGCTTTCCCGACGTGCTGAGTGTTGAGAAAAAGGATCTCGACACGGAAGAGATCTCTGCCGCCGTTACGCGCATAACCGAGGCAGCGCTTGCCGACTTTGACGCTATGCGTTTGCGCGAGGGTGAAAAGCTCCGCTATGATGTGCTGAACCGTATCCGCACGATAGACGCGCTCGTTACAAAGGTGGAACGCGAAGCGCCCAGAACCGTGGCAGAGTACCGCGCACGTCTTGAACAGAAAATGTCGGAGGTGCTCGGCTCGGCAGGGATAGATGAAAACCGTATACTTGCCGAAGCCGCAATCTTTGCCGACCACATTGCCGTTGATGAGGAGACTGTCAGACTGCGCAGCCATATGTCTCAGCTGACAGGGATGATAAACGGCAGCTCACCCACAGGCAGAAAGATAGATTTTCTCATTCAGGAATTCAACCGCGAGGCAAATACCATCGGTTCAAAATGCCAGAACTCTGATATCGCCCACATCGTTGTGGATCTCAAGTCTGAGATAGAAAAAATACGTGAGCAGATACAGAACATCGAGTGAGAGAGCCATGAAGCTTGTTAATATAGGATTCGGCAATCTCGTCTCGTGCGAGCGTATAATCTCCATCGTCAGCCCGGAGTCGGCCCCGATAAAGCGCATGATACAGGACGTGCGTGAGCGCGGACTGCTGATAGACGCATCCTTTGGACGCAGCACACGGGCAGTTATAGTGATGGACAGCGGCAACGTCATACTCTCAGCAATGCAGCCGGAAACTCTGGCAGCAAGGATCGAGGATATAAATGATGGTAGGGAGGATACAGGAAATGAATGAAAAAGGGAAGCTTATTGTCATCTCCGGACCGTCCGGCGCGGGCAAGAGCACGGTCGTGTTCAAGGCGATAGAAGCGCGCGACAATGTGTGCTTTTCCACGTCGGTGACAACGCGCAAGCCGCGCCCCGGTGAGGTTGACGGCAAGGAGTATTTTTTTGTTGACCTTGACCGCTTCAAAGAGATGGTCGAGAATGACGAGCTTTTGGAGCACGCCGAGTACGTTGCGAACAGTTATGGAACACCGCGCTCATATGTTGAGCAGAAGCTCAACGAGGGTGTGGATGTCATACTAGACATTGAGGTTCAGGGGGCGCGCCAGGTCAGCGAGAAAATGCCGGATGCCGTCAAGGTGTTTATCATTCCGCCGTCACTGGACGAGCTGAAGCGCCGCTTGGAATCACGCGGGACGGACACCGCGCGCGCCGTTGAGGCGCGTCTCATCCGCGCCAGACAGGAGTATCAGGAGGCGGACTTTTATGATTACATCATCGTTAACGACGATGCCGACAAAGCTGCATCTGAGCTTTCTGCCATCATGACTGCCGAGCGCTGCCGTGCCGCCGGACGTAAAGAGCTTTTGACAAATCCCGTTTAATTTAATAATATAAAACTTAATAATATTACAATAATTTCTGCCTACGGCAGAAGAATGGAGAACAATTACCATGATGCTATATCCCCCCGTTGCAGAGCTTGTTGAAAAAATAGGCAGCCGTTATCAGCTTGTCAACCTTGTTGCCAGACGCGCGCGGCAGATAGCCGCAGAGGCCGAGGAAGAGCAGATACCTCTTGATAAAAAGCCTGTCTCTGCCGCCATTGACGAGGTCTACACCGGCAAGCTCACAATAAAGTGATCATAAGCGGGGCCTCACCCCGCTTATATATTTTATTTTGCAAAGAGGTGAGAAACCGCATTGACCGTTAGATATGCTAAAATTGCGGTTTCTGCCGCAACATATTGGATAGACCGCCCATATGACTATCTTATACCGGAGGAACTGGTCGGGCTTATTCAGCCCGGTATGCGTGTGTACGTGCCGTTCGGCAAAGGAAACCGGCGCAGCGAGGGATTTGTTCTGGCTGTGACGGAGCGGAGCGATTACGAAAAAGCCAAGCCCATAATTTCTGTGACGGATGCAGCGCCGGTGCTGAGCGCGGACATGATAAAGCTTGCGCTTTTCATGCATGACCGTTTTTTCTGCACGGTGTATTCTGCTGTACGCGCTATGCTGCCGGCGGGGCTGTGGCTTGGCGACGACGGCAAGCGCCGCGTTAAGGACAAGACCATTGAGATGTCGCGGCTGTGTGTGCCGGTAGCTGACGCCGCCGCTGCGGCAGAGGCAAAGCGCCGCCGCGCCCCGCAGCAGGCGGCGCTGCTTGAAATGCTGTGCTCATTCGAGGCTCTGCCGTCGAGCGATCTGCTGTGTCACACCGGGGCAAAGCGCGCGGCGCTGAAAGCGCTGGAAAAGGCGGGACTTGTGGAGTTCACGCAAAGGGAGGTGTTCCGCCGCCCTGAGGTATATGCCGGCGAGCTTGAAGCGCTTCCCACATTGAATGCCGAGCAGCAGCAGGCGTTCAACGGTCTGAACGCGCTGGAGACCTGCGGCGCGGCGCATGCGGCGCTTTTGCACGGCGTGACCGGCAGCGGGAAGACGAGTGTGTACATTCATCTTATCAGCCGCTGCCTTGACATGGGGCGCTCCGCTATCCTCCTCGTTCCGGAGATCGCGCTTACGCCGCAGATGCTCAGAACGTTCTCTTCTCATTTTGGCGACGAGATCGCCGTGCTGCACAGCAGCCTTTCCACCGGCGAACGCTATGACGAGTGGAAGCGTATAAAGCAGGGAAAAGCGCATGTTGTCGTCGGCACGCGCAGCGCAATATTTGCGCCTGTGGGCAGTCTTGGTCTCATCATCATAGACGAGGAGCAGGAGGAGACATATAAATCCGAGAACGATCCGAGATACAATGCGCGCGACATCGCAAAATTCCGATGCACAAAGGCAGAATGCCTGCTTGTCCTCGGCTCTGCCACGCCTGATATAGTCACACGTTACAGCGCGGATGCGGGGAAATACAGCTACTTCAGGCTCAGCTCCCGATACAATGAGATGCGCCTCCCGGAGGTGCGCATCGTTGACATGAAGCGTGAGCTTCGCCGCGGAAACGGCGGCAATATCAGCTCATTTTTGCGTGATGAGCTGGCTGAGAATATTTCCCGCGGCGAGCAGAGCATACTGTTTCTTAACCGCCGTGGAACCAATAAGCTTATTAGCTGCGTGGAATGCGGCTACACATACAAATGCCCGCGATGCAGTGTGTCGCTGACATATCACAGCTCCAATAAGCGCCTGATGTGTCACTACTGCGGATATTCCCGCTGGCTGGACGAAGCCTGCCCCGACTGCGGCGGCCGTCTCAGCTTCGTCGGCGCAGGCACGCAGGCGGTCGTGGAGGAGCTGGAAGAGCTGTTCCCGGGAACGGCTGTTTTGCGCATGGACACAGATTCGGTCGCGCCGGTCGGTTCGCATGAGCAGCTTTTCAATCGTTTCCGGGAAGAGAACATACCGATACTTGTCGGAACGCAGATGGTCACAAAGGGGCTGAATTTTGAAAATGTGACGCTTGTGGGCGTTATTTCCGCCGACCAAAGTCTCTATGCCGGTGATTACCGCGCAGGGGAGCGCACGTTTTCGCTCATTACACAGGTCGTAGGGCGCAGCGGGCGCGGAGCTAAGCCGGGGCGCGCCGTTATACAGACCTTCACGCCTGATAACGAGACTATCCTTCAGGCGGCTCGGCAGGATTATGAAGATTTTTACCGCACGGAGCTTGAGCTTCGCAGGCTGCACGATCTTCCGCCGTTCACAACGCTTTTTGCCGTCACGGCTTCAGGTGCGGATGAAGAGCAGGTCGTAGGAACGTGCCGGTATATACGCAGCTTTTTTGACACTGTCCTGCAAGGACGGAACGACTGCATCACCCTCGGTCCTACGCCGCTGTCGGTCGTGAAAGTCAACAACCGCTTTCGCTACAGGGTGAATTTATGCTGTGCCTCCGATAAAAATATACGCGCGTATATATCGCAGATCGTCACAGTTTGCAGCACGGACAAGCGCTTTAAGGGCGTATCCGTCTACGCCGATAATGACCCGGCAGACTGAAAACAAATTATTTTTCATACAGGAGAAAGAAATGGCACTGAGAAACATACTTACTAAAGAAGACCCGACGCTGTATAAAACCAGCCGCACGGTCACGGATTTCAACAACAGACTGCATCAGCTTCTTGACGATATGAACGAAACGCTTGCAGATGCGGGCGGGGTCGGTCTTGCCGCGCCTCAGGTCGGCATACTTCGCCGTGCCGTGCTCGTGGTTGAAACGAACGTTCCGGAGGGCGAAGAGGAATACGTCATTGAGCTTATAAATCCGGAGATACTTGAAGCTTCGGGCGAGCAGGAGGGCGCAGAGGGCTGCCTGAGCGTTCCGGGCGAGTACGGCATCGTCAAGCGCCCGATGCATGTGAAGGTGCGCGCGCAGAACCGCGACGGAGAGTGGTTTGAGGTTGAGGGCGACGGGCTGACGGCACGCTGCTTCTGCCATGAGATCGATCATCTGAACGGCATCGTTTTCACCTCAAAGTGTGAGCGTATGCTCAGCGAGGACGAGATAACGAGCGGAGAGGAAAAATAATGCGTATTGTTTTTATGGGTACGCCGGATTTTGCGGCGGCGTCCCTGAAAAAGCTTTTGGATGATAGGTTCGACGTTGTCGGCGTGTTTACCCAGCCGGATAAGCCGAAGGGCCGCGGGATGGAGCTGACTTATTCCCCGGTGAAAGAGCTGGCGCTTGCAAACTCGCTGCCTGTTTTTCAGCCGGTCAAGATGCGCGACGGAACGGCGCTTGAAGCTGTAAAGAGCCTTAAGCCTGATATTCTCGTCGTCGTCGCCTACGGGCGTATTCTGCCTGATGATATTCTTGCCGTGCCAAGGTACGGTGCTGTAAACGTTCACGGTTCACTTCTGCCGAAGTATCGCGGCGCCGCGCCCATACAGTGGGCGGTGCTGAACGGCGACAGGGTCACCGGCGTGAGCACGATGTATCTTGCAAGCGAGATGGACACTGGCGATGTCATATATACTGCTCAGACTGAAATAGGCGAGTTTGAAACATCCGGCGAGCTTTTTGACCGGCTCAAGGTCATGGGAGCGAACCTTCTTGTCAAAACCTTGCGCGACATTGATGCGGGCATTGCACCGCGCACGGCGCAGGATAATTCCAAAGCAAGCTACGTAAGATTGCTGGAGAAGAGCGACTCTCCAATTGACTGGACACGAGACGCGCGCGGCGTTATCAAGTGGATATACGGGCTTCAGCCATGGCCTGTCGCAACGGCGGAGCTTGACGGCACGGTGTATAAGATATTTGCAGCTGAGTACACGCATACGCATACGGACAAAGCGCCCGGCACGGTTGTCAGCACCGGCAAAGCGGGCATTGAAGTCGCCTGCGGAGGCGGAGAGACCGTTATGATAACCGAGCTTCAATCCTCCGGTAAAAAGCGCATGAGCGCGGCGGATTTCCTGCGCGGTCACAGCATAAAAACCGGCGATTGACGGAGATGGGAGCAAGAGATGCAGCGCTTGAAGCGCTGGAAAAATGCCGCCGCGACGGCGCATGGTCGGGCGCGGCGATCGACGCTGTGATAAAAGGAGCCGCGCTGGACGGAAGGGAAGCCGCGCTCGCGTCGCGCCTTTCTCTTGGAGTGCTGCAAAACAGCACTCTGTGCGACTTTTATATTGGTGCTTACTGCACTCAGAACGTCAAAAAACTTGAGCCTAAGCTGCGCGATGTTCTGCGTCTCGGTGTATATCAGCTCGTTTTTCTTGATAAAATTCCTCCGCGTGCCGCCGTAAACGAGAGCGTCGCGCTGTGCCGGCGCTGCGGGCTTGAACGCGCTTCAGGACTTGTCAACGCTGTGCTGCGCCGTGTGAGTGAAAATAAAAATTCACTTCCCGTCATACCAGGTGCGGGAAGTGCGGAACATTTATCCATTAAATACAGTCATCCTATATGGCTGGTTCGGCGGCTCATCGTCGAGCGCGGCTATAAGTTCACAGAGGATTTTCTGCGCTGCTGCAACACTCCGCCCGGACTTGATATTCAGGTGAACACACTTAAGGTCGGCGTTGACGACTATGCCCGCGCGCTTTCAAGATCTGACATTGCGCACAACGTCTGTGACTTTCCCACCGGCTGCATAACGCTCCAAGGTGGCAGCGTTACTGCTTTGCCCGGCTTTGACGAGGGACTTTTTTACGTGCAGGATCGCGCTGCCCGCACCGCGGTCGAAATCGCGGCACCCAGGGCGGGAATGCGTGTGCTGGATGCATGCTCCGCACCTGGCGGCAAGGCGTTCTCCGCTGCGGTGCGCATGAAAAACAGCGGAGAGATACTCGCCTGTGACATTCAAGAAAAAAAGCTCGCTTTCATACGTCAGGGGGCGGAGCGGCTTGGTATTGATATTATCAGAACCGAGGCGCGTGATGCACGGTGTGGTGACGCAGCGCTTGAGAACGTATTTGATGTTGTCATCGCGGATGTGCCATGCTCCGGTCTCGGCGTCATTCGCAAGAAACCTGAGATACGCTGCAAAAGCGAAAATGAGATCGCACCGCTGCCCGCAATACAGCGCGATATACTTGCCAGCCTCTCTTGCTTTGTGAAGCCCGGCGGTACATTGCTGTACTCAACCTGCACGGTGCTCGAATGCGAGAACGAAGCGGTCGTAAATGAGTTTCTTGAAAGCCATGATAATTACAGCCCTGAACCATTTGCACTCGGTACGAAGCTCATAGAGAGCGGAATGCACACGTTTTTTCCCAATACCGATGGAACGGACGGCTTTTTTGCCGCACGCCTCAAAAGGATAAAATAACAGGAATCAACACAATGAAAAAAGACATACTCTCAATGCTGCCGCAGGAGATAGAAACGGAGCTTGAGGCTTTGGGTGAACCCAAGTACCGCGCCAGGCAAATATTTGAATGGCTTGGGCGCGGCATGCGTGACTTTGACGGCATGACAAACCTCCCGAAGGCGCTGAAGGAAAAGATGAAAAGCGAATACCGGCTGTATAAGCCGAAAGTGCTTTCCAGGCAGATTTCCAAGCTCGACGGAACGATAAAATACCTCTGGGAGCTTTATGACGGCAACGCCGTGGAGACCGTAGTGATGAGCTATAAGCACGGAAACACCGTGTGCGTGTCTTCGCAGGTCGGCTGCCGACAGGGCTGCGCGTTCTGCGCGTCAACAATCGGCGGGCTTGTCCGCAGCCTTGAGCCGTCGGAGATACTCGATGAGGTCATGTTCTCTCAGCTCGATTCGAGGAAGCCGATTTCTAACATAGTTCTTATGGGCATCGGAGAGCCGCTGGACAACTTTGACAATGTCATGCGCTTTCTGGAGCTTGTCAACCACCCGCAGGGCATGAATATCGGCATGCGCCACATCTCGCTGTCCACCTGCGGTATCACTGAACGCTTTGACGATCTCGCCGCACGCGATCTGCAGCTTACGCTTTCCGTGTCGCTGCACGCACCGGATGATGAGACCCGCTCGCGCCTTATGCCGGCAAATCGCGGACGCGGCGTGGATGAGCTTATGGACTGCTGCCGCAGGTATTACCGGAAGACCGGGCGCAGAATATCGTTCGAATATGCAATGATCGACGGCGTGAACGACACGGAGTATCATGCGCGGCTGCTGGCAAAGCGCGCAAAGGATGTTTCCGCACACGTCAACCTCATCCCGCTCAACCATGTGGAGGAGCGCGAGTTTCGCCCGTCCACGGAGGGGCACATGAAGGCGTTTATCAGGGTACTTGAAAATGAGGGCGTAAACGTTACGGTTCGCCGGAAGCTCGGCGGGGATGTGGATGCATCCTGCGGACAGCTCAGACGCAAAATGCAGAAAAAATAAACCCATGTTGCCACATTGCGGCAGAAGTGAGGTAAAATGAGAAGCTTCGGACTGACCGACAAGGGAAAGGTCAGGAAAGACAATCAGGACAGCTTTATAATTGAAAAGTGCGAGACTAAGGACTGCCTCATTGCCGCGCTTTGCGACGGCATGGGCGGGGCAAAGGCCGGCGGGCTTGCCAGCCAGCTTTCAAACAAGGCGTTCGTGTCGTATATCTACGGCAAGCTTACCTCGCGTGTCAGCCGTGCTATCGACTTCAGGAAGGTTCTGACCGATGCCTGCGCTGAGGCGAACGGCGTGGCGTATGACTACTCTCAGTTTGACGAAGCATACAACGGCATGGGCACGACCATTGTCGGCGGTGTGATAAAGAACAGCGGGAACGGTTATATTATCAATGTGGGCGACAGCCGCGCATACTATATATCACGCCGGAATGACGCGATCGAACAGATCACGCACGACCATTCGCTCGTGGAGGAGCTGGTGGAATACGGTGCTATCACGAAAGAACAGGCACGCCGACATCCACAGAAAAATGTCATAACCCGTGCGCTCGGCTCGGAAGCCACGGTCGAGGCGGACTATTACGAGATTAGTCTGCAAACGGGAGACGTTCTGCTGATGTGCTCGGACGGACTGTCCAATCTTGTTTCGGAGCTTGAAATGCTCGACTATGCCAAGGATTATCCCGAACCGGAGCTTTTATGCCGCGCACTGTTGAGCAAGGCGCTTATGCGCGGCGCGCCGGACAACGTGACTGTACTGGCTGTGATGAAGTAGGAGACTGCTTATGGAAAATGAAAAGAACTATATCGGCGTATTGCTTGATGGCAGATATGAAATCCTCGAAAAAATAGGCGAGGGCGGAATGGCAGTGGTATACAAAGCGTTCTGCCACCGGCTGAGCCGCTTTGTCGCAGTGAAGATAATGCGCGAGGAGATGGCGAAGGACGAGGAATTCCGCCGCCGCTTCTGCTCGGAATCGCACGCGATCGCCATGCTGTCTCATCCGAATATTGTCGCAGTATATGATGTAAGCCACAGTGACGATGTCGAATACATAGTCATGGAGCTTGTAGACGGCATCACACTCAAGCAGTATATGGACAAGCGCGGCGCAATAAGCTGGAAGGAAGCGCTGCACTTTTCCAAGCAGATAACCAAGGCGCTCGCTCACGCGCATAGCCGCGGCATCATCCACCGCGACATTAAACCGCAGAATATTATGCTTTTGAAGGACGGCACAATAAAGGTCGCCGATTTCGGTATTGCCGCGCTTGAAAATGAAATACAGGAGAGCGGACAGGCAATAGGTTCGATTCACTATATTGCCCCGGAGCAGGCGCGCGGCGAAAATCCGGATGCGCGCAGCGATATATACTCGCTGGGTGTAGTAATGTACGAAATGCTCACGGGGCAAAAGCCGTATACAGGAGAGACTCTTGGCGAGATTGCTGTGCAGCATATGAGCTCTCTGCCGAAGATGCCTTCCGACATCGTGCCGGACATACCCGAGGAGCTTGAGCGTATCACGCTCAAGGCGATGAGCTGCCAGATCAACAGCCGCTATCAATCGGCAAATGAACTGTTGGACGACCTGAACAGGTTTACACAGGCTCAGATCGCCGCCGAGAATAAGCCGGAATTTGAAAATCCCGCCGTTGCTCCGGTGCGCTCCGTGAGTGAGATGTCGCGGGATAAATTCTCTCTGCGCCGCAAACGCTCCGGCACGGTGGCGTATATGTCGGGCGCGTTCGGCGGTCTTGTTCTCATACTCTGCCTGTTTGCTTTTTTGTGGAACTTCTGGCTCAAGGATGTGTTCTCACCGGCAGAGCGCATCCCGCTTCCGAATTTTGTCGGCAGCAATTATGAGTCCATTGTCAACAATGCAGATCTTGCGGCAACGTACAACTTCAAAGTGACTTATATCATCGACACCGACACTCAAAGCGGTATTATACTCAGCCAAAATCCTGAGCCGGGCCGCAGCATGATGCTCACTCCGGACGGTATTTCGGTGGAGCTTTCAGTCAGCACAGGCGTTGTGCTGACACCCGTGCCGGATGTTGCCGGCACGGACTACCGCGAGGCTGTGCTGGAGCTTCAAAAAGCCGGCTTTACCGTCGAGGTGGAGAATGCAACCTCTTCCGACGTTCCCAAGGACTCCGTCATCAGCACCAGCCCTGCCGCCAACGAACAGATAAGCGCAGGATCGACGGTGTATCTTGTCGTCAGCAGCGGTCCGCAGGTGCAGTATATATCCACGCCTAACTTTGTCGGTCTGACGGAGGATATGGCAATATCCAAAATATCCAATTCCGGATTGACATATGGCGGATCGGAATACGTCTCCAGCGATCAGGAGGCAGGCACGGTAATAGGGCAGTCTCCGGCTGCATTTCAGGAGATTGAGGAGCACGGAAAGATCACGCTCAAGGTCTCCAGCGGTTATTGAGGCATAAATGACTGAGGGTATCATTGTCAAAGCGCTCAGCGGCTTTTACTACGTTGAGACGGAAAACGGCATATTGGAATGCAAGGCGCGCGGGCGCTTCCGGCTGGACGGAACGTCTCCACTCGTCGGTGACAGAGTGGAGTGCTCGCTCGACGCGAACGGAAAGGGACGAATTGACCGCGTGGCAGAACGGCGTAATTTCTTCATCCGACCCGCCGTTGCCAATGTGGACGCACTTGTGTTCGTTGCGGCAAACACGAATCCCGTCACAGATCCTTTTCTCATCGACCGGGTTTCCGTTATTGCGGAGAGTGCAGGGTGCGAGCTTATTATCTGCATCAACAAAGCGGATGTTGACCCTGCCGACGCACTTTTTGATATTTTTACCGGTGCAGGCTTTACTGTCGTGCGTACAAGCGCGGAAACTGGAGAGGGAATTAACGCGCTGCGGAGTGTGATTTCCGGCAAGGTATGCGCTTTCACCGGCAACTCCGGCGTCGGCAAGTCGAGCATTCTGAATAAGCTCCTACCCGGCCTGAACATCAAGACCGCTGAGGTCAGCGACAAACTCGGCCGCGGCAGGCACACCACGCGCCATGTGCAGCTTTTTGATCTCGGCTGCAGAACGTATGCCGCGGACACTCCGGGGTTTGCCTCCTTCGACATTGAAATGATGGAGACCATCCCAAAGGAGCAGCTGCAGTTTGACTTCATCGACTTTGCCCCATACATAGGCGAATGCCGCTTCAAGGACTGCGCCCACTTAAAAGAACCGGGCTGCGCTGTGACGCAGGCCGTCGCCGACGGCAAGATTGCGCCAAACCGCTACCGTTCATATGAACGGCTCTACGAGCTGAGCGCTCAGCATAAGAGCTGGGAAACAAAATGACCAGAGGCAGCACCGAACTATGTGCCTGCAGAGCTGTACTAAAACAAAATATTGCATAAACTGACCGCCTTTCGCGTATGATGGAGAGAACACATACATGGAAGGCGGTCAGTTTATGCGCAGGAGGGGCAATATATGCGGCTTTGCGGCGATAATCGCGGGCTGCATCATCATACTGGCGCTTGTTCTGCCCAGTCAGGTGTGGTGGTTTCTGCTGGCGGCGGCGCTGATATGCCTGGGCTTGTGGTATATCCGCCGCTGCTGCTGATGCGGCGCGTGATGAAATCGGAAGGGAAGTGAGAGATATGAAGATATACATTGTAAAGCTGCCAAAATTCCTGGCGAATATTATCTGCAAACTCACGGGGCGGTAATACCGCTCCGCGAGCGCGCATATGGTGTACAAACAGTGCAGTAAGGAGCGTATGTATATGGAAATAGGCTTTGAAAATAAAGTTGTGAGCACATATCGTGAGGTATCGCGTCAAACGAAACGTATACAGGAAACTGCCGAAAGCGTTGTGCCCGACACGAACGACGACATCGGCAAGATTGCCTCCGTGCAGACCGCAGTGCTGATGAAGAGCAAGGATGTGACGAGCCGGGGCGTGCTTATAACAGGCGAGCTGACCGCGGCGATTATATACATAACCGAGAGTGAAAACAGCGTGTCATATGTGCGCCTTTCAAAGCCGTTCACGCTCGAATATGATATTGGGGATGCAGACGCAGATGCGCGTGCGCAGGTGGAACTGACCATACAGAACAGCGAGGCGCGCGTGCTGAATCCGCGCAAGGTATCCGTCACGTTTGAGCTGATGGGAGAAATGAGCTGCTACCGGCAGGAGAACATGGTCGTGGACACCTGTCTGCCGGATACTGCGCCGGAGGGGCTGCATGCCCGCTTTGAGAGCGCGGAGCTTACCGCGCCCAACGCCGTCATGGAAAAGACTTTTGCCATCAACGAGCAATTTACTTTCCCCGGCGGCAAGCCCAAGCCGAGCCAGATTATCGCGCAGTGCGTGGATTTTGCCTTTGCTGAAACACAGCTCATCGGCACAAAGGTCATTTTCAAAGGTACAGTCAACCTGACGATCTCCTATCTCTCGAACGATGTGAATTACCCTGTGCGAGCGGAGTTTTCAACGCCGTTCTCGCAGATAATCGACACAGGGGAAGATGATATGGAGCATTGCAGCGCCGTGATAGAGCTCACAAGCTGCTATTGCAATATTATTGATACCATAAACGGTGAAAAGGCACTTGACGCCGAGATTCACGCCGTGCTTCAGTTCGTGTGCCACAGATGCCGCAGCGTGAGCTATATCTCAGATGTATATTCTAACCTTATGCCCGCAGAGTTTGCCGCACAGACGCGGCAGCTCAGCAGCTCATCCGCCATGCAGCAGGTGAAGCTCACTGCGGATGAACGTGTCAACGTCGTAGAAGACTGCGCCGACGTGCTGAGCGTGTTTTCGTCGCTTTCACAGGTATCTGTGCTGCCGGAAAAAATGTCCGCCGCCGTCACGCTCGATGTGATCTACCGCACGTCGGGAGGCACTCTATCTGCCGTGCGGCGGCTTGTCAATGTGGAGCTTTGGGAAGGCGCGGCACAGACAAAGCTTGTCCGCGCGCGGCTTGCGGACGTATACCTCAGACCTGACGGACCGAACATCGACGTGCATATATGCGTCGAAATGAATTATCAGCTGTCGTCAACGGTGGAAATAAGCCGCGTTGAGTCTGTCACGCTTGACGAGGAAAGCCCTTTTGATCTTGCGGCGTTGCCCGCCGTCACACTTGTTCGTGTGGAGAACGAAACTCTCTGGGAGCTGGCAAAGCTGTATCATTCGAGCGAGGAGCGTATAAAGGCATCAAATCCGCCTGAGGACGCGGAAAGCAGAAGATTGATGCTCATTCCCAGGACAGTTTAACGGAAACACTGAAATTTTTCCTTGTCAATGGGAACATTATGTGCTAAAATATCAGCCGGTAATTTCGTTAATTCACATAAGAGGAGCTGTTAACATGTCCGGTCATTCCAAATGGCACAACATACAGAAAACCAAGGGTGCGGCTGATGCAAAGCGTGCGCAGGCGTTCACAAAGATCGCCCGCGAGATGGTCGTTGCCGTCAAAGAGGGCGGCGGCGGTGATCCGCGCAGCAACTCCAAGCTCGCCGCAGTCATTGCAAAGGCGAAGGCCGCCAATATGCCCAACGACAATATAAAGCGCACCATTGACAAGGCTCTCGGCTCTGGCAACACCGAAAACTACGAGAAGATAACCTACGAAGGCTACGGGCCTCAGGGCGTCGCCGTCATTGTCGAAACAATGACCGACAATCGCAACCGCACTGCCGGTGAAATGCGCCATTACTTTGATAAGTACGGCGGAAACATGGGCGCGGCGAATTGCGTCTCCTGGTCTTTCGACCGTAAGGGCGTTATCGTCATCGACAACGAGGACGAAGAGCTTGACGAGGATACCGTCATGATGGATGCCCTGGAAGCCGGTGCTGCCGACTTTGAGGCGGACGGCGAGGTCATGACCGTTTACACCGCTGAGGATGAGGTCGCCGCCGTTGCCGACGCGCTGACCGCCAAGGGCTACAAGCTCCTTTCCGCACAGGTCGAGATGCTTCCCCAGAACGGCTACATCAAGCTCACAAATGATGACGACATCAAAAATATGCAGAAGATGCTGGATATGTTCGAGGATAACGATGATGTCCAGAACGTCTGGCATAACTGGGAAGACGCGGAGTAATTCCTGTATAATAAGCAAAACCGACGGCTGTGCTCAGCCGTCGGTTTTGCTATATGCTGTGATTGAAGAATAGACAGCCCATCAGCTGCCTATTCTTCGTTATCCGGCACATATTCCGCAATGTCGGATAGTATTATCACACTACCTGCCTATCTTGAGCCGCGGCAGATTCCACCTGAAATGCGCCGCGAGCAGGCGGATCGCGACGACAAGCACGGACGCCGCGATGAGCGCCGCGACCTCTCCGAAGTGCCGGTAGATGAGGATAAACGCACAGGCGCCCGCGATGGAGGCAAGCGCATAGATATGCTTGACAAATATGTAAGGCGGCACGCCAGCCATCATGTCGCGCATGAGCCCGCCGCCGACGCCGGTGAGCGTGCCGAGGAAAACAAGGAGAAACGTGTTGTCAGGGTATCCCGCGCCCATGCCGGATCGTACACCCACAACCGTGAATATACCGAGCCCCAGCGCGTCCATAACTAACATGAGAGTGTCATAAGCCGTGCGGAATCTGCCCTGCAAGTGCTTTTTCTTCAAAAACAGCACGAAGAACACAACTAGCGCCGTCCCTGCCGCGACGATGACATACATTGGGTCAATAAGCGCCGAGGGAATATTGCCAAGGATCATGTCACGCACCATTCCGCCGCCGACGGCGGTGAATATTCCGAGTACGCACACGCCGAATATGTCCATGTTCCGCTCAATGGCAACCATTGCGCCGGACGCCGAAAAGGCGACGGTGCCGATAAGTTCCATAATAAAAACCACAGTCTGCTGCACGTCCATATGCATCCATCCTTCACTGAATAAAGATTCGGGCAGCGCCGCGCCGTATTCAGCGCCGGTGCTGCCTTTTTCCCGATTAACGTTGAGCAGGTCTGTAAGCCGGGTTCTGTCTTGAACGACCATCTATCTAGAGCCGCCGTTGCCGACGGCTTCAAGCCACCTCCTGAGGACGGTCGGGCCAACCATGCGTCCTCCCACGGTGTTGCTCCGGATAGAGTTTACAGCATCAACATGTCTCCATGCGACGAGTGAGCTCTTACCTCACTTTTCCACCCTTACTCCGGCAACGCGGAGCGGTATATCTCTGTTGCACTTGTCCGAGGGTCACCCCTGGCGGGCATTACCCGTTATCCTTGCCCTGTGGAGCCCGGACTTTCCTCACGCACAGGCTTTCGCCTTGTGCCCGCGGTCGTCCGACCTGCTCAACAGCGATATTCTAACCACTTTTGCCGCACAAGTCAATAATTATTCTTGTAAATGGTGGTGAAAAGACGTATAATCAATTAGATTGTTAGGAGGCGAGACCTTGACACTGAATGATTACATACACAGCCTGAACGGCAAGCGCATCGCCGTTATCGGCGTGGGTGTGAGCAATGCTCCGCTTATACGGCTTTTGCTGAGCTGCGGCTGCGACGTGACTGTCTGCGACAAGCGCACTCTTGCCGAAATGGGCATGGAGGGGCTGGAGCTTATCAACATGGGCGCAAAGCTCAAGCTCGGCGAAAAGTACCTTGAAGGGCTTGACCATGATGTTATATTCCGCACGCCGGGGCTGATGCCGTTTGATGCGCATCTTGAAAACGCGAAGGCGCACGGCAGCGTTATAACATCGGAGATGGAGGTGTTCTTTAAGCTGTGCCCGTGCCGCACCGTTGCCATAACCGGCAGCGACGGAAAAACAACAACAAGCACCATTATATCTGAGCTTTTGAAGCACGCGGGCTACACCGTTCATCTCGGCGGCAACATCGGGCATCCGCTGCTGTGCGATATACCGGAAATGAGACCGGGCGATTTCGCCGTTCTTGAGCTGAGCTCTTTCCAGCTGCACTCTATGAAATGCCACCCGAACATCGCAGTGATAACGAATATTTCCCCAAACCATCTGGATAAACACAAGGACTATCAGGATTATATCGACGCAAAGCGCGCCATTTACCTTGAACAGGACGAAGGCGACCGCCTTGTGCTGAATTTTGACGATGAACATACGCCGTATTTTGAGCAGACCGCGAAGTCGGCTGTCACCTACTTCTCAGATAAATCGGAAATACAAAATGGCGTGATGTGCACCGGCAATGAGATATGCCGCGTTAATGGTGGCAAGCGCAGCGTCATCATGCACGCGGACGAAATAAAGCTGCCGGGGGAACACAATCTCTTGAACTACCTCGCGGCATTTGCGGCTGTTGATGGGCTTGTCGGCGATGAGGACTGCCGCGAGGTCGCGGTGCACTTTGCAGGGGTGGAGCACCGTCTGGAGCAGGTTCGTGTGCTGCACGGTGTGACGTATATCAACGACTCCATCGGCACAAGCCCAACGCGCACTGCCGCCGGGCTGCGCGCGATGAAGACAAAGCCTATTGTGATCGCGGGCGGATATGACAAGCATATTCCGTTTGACGGCTTGGGAGACGATTTGTGCCTGCTGGCAAAGGAAGTTATCCTCACAGGTGCGACGGCGGATAAGATAGGCGCGGCTATCGAAAACTCAAAATACTACGCGGGAAGCGGGCTTAAAGTGAGTCGTGAGGATGACTTTGACGCTGCCGTGCACACGGCAGCCGCCCATGCAGCGGAGGGTGACATTGTGCTCTTTTCCCCGGCGTGCGCGGCGTTTGATCATTTCAAAAACTTTGCCGAACGCGGCAGCCATTTCAAAAAACTTATCATGGAGCTTGAGTGAGATATGAAGATCAGCAATATAAAGCCAGAAGTGTATGCCATGGCTGAGCGTGTTATGCCGCGCATAAGAGGGCAGTTTGATAAGATAGACGCTGCGGCGGAGTACAACACGCGCCGCGTAATGCAGGCGTTTCAGGACAATCGCGTTTCCGAAAGCTGTTTTGCCGGAACGACCGGCTACGGCTACGATGACCTTGGACGCGATACGCTTGATAAGATATATGCCCAGATCTTCGGCACGGAGAGCGCACTCGTGCGCATCGGCTTTGTCAACGGCACTCATGCGCTTACTGCGGCGATGTTCGCCACAGTGAAGCCGGGGGACACGATCCTTGCCGCAACTGGACTTCCGTATGATACTCTGCGCAGTGCGATAGGCATAAGCGGTGACTGCCACGGGTCACTGAAGTTTTACGGTGTGGACTATGCCCAGGTTGACATGACCCCCGCCGGCGAGCCGGACTATGACGGTATCTCGCGCGCCGCCTCAGATGCGACGGTTGCGGCGGTGATGATACAGCGTTCGCGCGGCTATGCCGACCGCAAGGCGCTTACTGTGGACGAAATAGAAAAAATCATCAAAATTATCCGCGCGGTGAATCCCACGGCGAATATCATGGTCGATAACTGCTACGGTGAATTTACGGATATAAAAGAGCCGACGAATGTCGGCGCGGATATTATCGCAGGGTCGCTCATCAAAAACCCCGGCGGCGGTATCGCGCCCACGGGCGGCTATGTCGCGGGGCGTGCGGAGCTTGTAGAACGCGCCGCCATGCGCCTGACAACGCCCGGCATCGGCGGCGAGTGCGGCTCGACGCTCGGCAGCAACCGTCTTTTGTATCAGGGGCTCTTCATGGCGCCGCATACCGTAGCACAGGCTATGAAGACGGCGGTTTTCTGCGCCGGAATGATGGATGAGCTTGGCATATCAAGCTCGCCGGCAGTGGATGAAAAGCGCTCGGACATAATTCAGATGGTGCATCTGGGAAGCCCGGAGGCTATGAAACGATTCTGCCTTGGCATACAGTCAGGCGCGCCGGTGGACTCTTTTGTCAAGCCTGAGCCTTGGCCGATGCCGGGATACGACTGCCCGGTCATCATGGCGGCGGGCGCGTTTATACAAGGCGCTTCAATAGAGCTGTCCGCAGACGGACCGATGCGGGAACCGTACACTATCTATATGCAGGGCGGACTGACGTTCGAGTCGGGAAAGCTTGGAATAATGATGGCAGTCAGTGCAATGATGGAGAAGTAAGGCGCATATAATGATACATGGGGAGGTGTGCCCATGTATCGCAGATTGTTTTTCAGGCGCAGACCGCGCTGCACATATACGACCGGCGCTGGCAGCGGCGGGGCAGCTCAGCCGCCTCGCCGGGCGCGATACGGCGCGCGGTATATCCTGCTTGTCGCGGCGGCGGTCTTTGTCCTTGCCGTCATCAGCTCGTCAATATATCTCAAGAAAATATCCACGCAGATCGCTGTCGCAGACGCTAAAGACGTTATAACCGCAAAGGTCAACGAAGCGGTGCTCCAGACACTTGCCGAGGGGGACTATGACGGGGACTATTTTGTAACGTTCCAGAAGTCCGATGCGGGGGACATTTCTGCCATCAGCAGCAATATGGCGCGTATAAACGAGCTGTCGTCCAAGGTGCTGGAAAAGGTCGTCGGCTCGACAAAGGATAATACCGTCACCATCGGCATACCCACCGGAAACCTCACGGGCGCGAGCCTTCTGATGGGGCGCGGTCCGAAAATCCCCGTAAAGATCGTGGTGCTTTCCTCATCACGGGTGGAGTTTGACAACAGCATCATCACAGCAGGGATAAATCAGACAAAGCACCAGATAAACCTCCGTGTCGCGGTCGATATGGAGATACTTATCCCATGGGGGACGCAGAGCACAGAGGTAAGCACGGATGTGCTTATTGCCGACACTGTGATTGTCGGCAAAGTACCGGACACCTATCTTAATATGCAGTAAGAAAGGTCACCACTATGGATGCACAAAAGGAAATTATAAAGCTCCGACGCGAGATAGAAAAATACGCGCGGCTCTACTATGTGTATGATAAGCCCGCAATATCCGACTATGATTACGACCAGCTTATGCAGCGCCTCAAGGCGCTCGAAGAGGCTAACCCGGAGC
Source organism: Clostridiales bacterium UBA5888 (assembly GCA_002431965.1). Taxonomy (GTDB): domain Bacteria; phylum Bacillota; class Clostridia; order Oscillospirales; family Oscillospiraceae; genus Limivicinus. The sequence goes on along the minus strand of DJEW01000016.1, from coordinate 67,264 downwards.
TGATTACACCGGATTCCCCGACTCAGCGAGTTGGAGGCGAGGCTCTGAGTAAGTTTGAGCCGGTAACGCATCAGGTTCCGCTTGAAAGTCTGACAGACGTTTTTTCCTATGATGAGCTTTTCGCCTTCGGAGAAAGGATGGATTCCCTCATTGCAGGGGCGCATGATTACTCGGTTGAGCCGAAGGTCGATGGGTTGTCAATGTCATTGGAGTACGAAAACGGTGTTTTTGTGCGCGGCGCAACACGCGGCGACGGTATAACCGGCGAAAACGTGACGGAAAATCTGCGCACGGTGCGCTCGCTTCCTCTTCGCATAGAAGGCGCGCCGGAGCGGCTTATTGTCCGCGGCGAGGTATATATGTCCAAGGCAGTGTTTGCCGAGCTTAATAAGCAGCGTGAGATAAAAGGAGAGACGCTTCTGGCAAATCCGCGCAATGCTGCCGCAGGCTCGATACGTCAGCTTGACCCTAAGGTCACGGCTTCGCGTAAGCTCGACATAATATTCTTCAATATGCAGTATTCCTCCGAGCATAGATACGATACTCATATCCAGACTCTTAACGCTATGCGTGAAATGGGCTTCCCGGTCATCCCATACGCGCATTTTGACAATATCCATGACTGCGTGAAGCGTATAGAATGGCTCGGTGAAAACCGCGACACGCTGCCATATGACATGGATGGCGCAGTGATAAAGATAAACTCTCTTGCGCAGAGAGAAGCGCTGGGCAGTACGGCGAAAGCGCCGCGCTGGGCCGTTGCATTCAAATACCCGCCAGAGAAGAAAGAGAGTCGTGTACTCGATATTGTAGTTCAGGTCGGACGCACAGGAGTGCTCACGCCGAAAGTGATCGTAGAGCCTGTACGCCTCGCGGGAACGACTGTCTCTGCGGCGACGCTGCACAATCAGGATAATATTGACCGGCTTGATCTTCGCATCGGGGACACCGTAGTGCTTCAGAAGGCAGGGGAGATCATCCCGGAGGTGCTCTCAGTCAACAAGGCGAAACGTCCGCCGGACAGCGTGCCGTTCGTGATGCCGACAGTGTGCCCTGCATGCGGTTCGCCTGTCGTGCGTGACGAAGACGGCGTGGCTTTGCGTTGTACAAGCCCCGAGTGCCCGGCGCAGAGACTGCGCAACATTGCGCACTTTGCATCCCGCGAGGCAATGGACATTGAGGGGCTTGGCGTTTCCGTGTGCGAAAGCCTCATTGCAGCCGGACTTGTCAATTCTGCGGCAGATCTATATTACCTTGAGCCGCAGTCGGTCGCACAGCTGGAGCGCATGGGCAAAAAGTCGGCGGAAAACCTCATTGCATCAATCGAAAACAGCAAGAGTGCTGGACTGGCGCGCCTTGTGTGCGCATTCGGCATACGCCAGGTCGGGCAGAAAGCCGCCAAGGTGCTTGCCGCGCATTTTGCCGATCTCGACAGCCTCATCGCTGCCGACGCTGAGGCGCTCACAGCGCTGCCTGACATCGGAGAGATCACGGCGGGCTTTATAACCGAGTGGTTTTCCCTGCCGCAGTCCATGCATCTCATCGGTCGTCTGCGCGATGCCGGCGTGAGCTTCGACAGCCGCGAGGAGAGGCGCGACAGCCGCTTTGCCGGGATGACATTCGTGCTCACCGGCACTCTGGAGCATTTTACCCGCGACGAGGCGTCGGCTATCATCGAAAGCTTCGGCGGTAAGTCTGCTTCCTCCGTGTCGAAGAAGACCAGCTATGTTCTTGCGGGGGAAAATGCCGGCAGCAAGCTCGCAAAGGCTGAAAGCCTTGGCGTTCCAATAATCAGCGAGCCGGATTTTGCCGCGATGATACAGTGATATAAAGTTCAATTAACCGCCGGGGCAGCTCAGCCCCGGCGGTTAACACCATGCCCGTGACTGACATATTATGTACCGAGAGAATTCCAGCATCTCTCTCATTTACATCAGGGAGGAATTATCTTGGCACAGAAGTCCGACAATGCTTACAGATACGGCACACTGCCTGAAAACGCACCGCTCGCGGCGGCATATGTCCCGATGCAGCGTTCGGCAACCCCGGCGTATGAGGCTTCGGAAGCGCTCTCGCGCGGAACACTTTTTCCCGGCTTGGATCTGCCGTTTATGAATATAGTCAACAACGCCGCTGCAAAAACACCGGAGACAGAGCTTCAGGCAGTGTGCTTTGTTGCGCATGAGCTTGCCCTCTATCTCGACACTCATCGTGATGATGCGGAGGCGTTTGCCATGTATCAGACATTTCTTGCCCTGCGTCGCGAGGCGCAGGAGCGCTACGTCCAGCGCTGCGGTCCGCTGACTCATGCGGATATGCTCAATATGCCGTCATACGTATGGCTTGATGATCCATGGCCTTGGGACTATGAACGGAAAGCGGAGGGCTGAGAAATGTTTGTATATGAAAAGAAGCTGCAATATCCGGTGAGAATAAAAAACACCAACCCAGCCCTTGCAAAGTTCATCATATCTCAGTATGGCGGTCCGCATGGCGAGCTTGGCGCGTCGTTAAGGTATCTCAGCCAGCGTTACTCGATGCCTTACCCGGAATTGAAAGGACTGTTGACAGACATTGGCACGGAAGAGCTGGGGCATCTTGAAATAATAGGAACGATCGTCCATCAGCTCACCCGTGATATGACTCCAAACGAGATAAAGAAGGCCGGGTTTGACACGTATTTTGTCGATCACACCGCCGGAGTGTATCCGCAGGCGGCATCCGGCACACCGTGGGATGCATCCGGCATGGCAGTCACAGGAGACGTGATAGCCGATCTCAATGAAGACCTAAGCGCCGAGCAGAAGGCGCGCGTGACATATGACAACATTCTTCGCCTTTGTGATGATCCCGACGTAAACGATGTCATACGCTTCCTGCGCGAGCGCGAAATTGTGCATTATCAGCGCTTTGGCGAGGGTCTGCGCCTTGTAATGGACAGACTGGATAAGAAAAACATCTACGCCGTCAACCCGGCGTTTGACAGATAGCGGCACGACATATTTGGGAGGCAGGACAGGGAAGTGCAGCACCCTTGTCCTGCTTTGCCGAGATGATTGTCATGTTTCACGAAATTTTTACTCAGTGTGCATTCGTATTTTGGAGAAAACTGACGCTTGACACCGACAGAATACGTGACTATAATTAGCACATAATTCAAAAGCAGTTAAACCTGTGATGAAGAGTAGTAAGCTTGCAGAAGCCGCTGTGCAGAGAGCCGTGGGTGGTGTGATTACGGTCGCGCGGTGTGGGCTGAATGGACTTCTGAGGGCGGCTTGAACGGGCGTAAGCCTCAGTAGATGCCGACGGAAACCCGAACCGTTATCTTATTGGGGCACGTATGATGGTACGTGTAAGCGAGTGGGCGTTTTTTCGAAAACGTCAATTTGGGTGGTATCGCAGGAGTGTGCAGCTCTTGTCCCATGGATGGGACAGGGGGCTGTTTTTTTTATTATGCAAAACCATGAGTGAGATTTTGTTCCCCTACACTTCAAATCAAGGTCGTCGGCAGCGACCCCTCCATCTCCGCCCAAAATCAAAATTACGGTCTATGAACCGAAAATGGAGGAAAAACCAATGAAAAACATCACTATCCGTAAGACTATCGCCGCGCTTCTCGCCGCTGTAATGTGCTTGGCGCTCGCCGCCTGCGGCAGCACCCCTGCCGCGGCACCTGCATCAGCCGAGCCTGCTGCCGAGAGCGCTGCCCCCGCAGAAGAAAGCGGCGCCGTTTACACCGTTGGGCTGTGCAACTATGTTGATGATGCTTCTCTCAATCAGATCGTTGAGAACATCCAGACCCGCCTTGTCGAGATAGGTGAGGAGCAGGGCGTGACGTTCAATGTGCTTTACGATAACTGCAACGCTGACGCGAGCGTTATGGAGCAGATCATAGCCGACTTTCTAGCCGACAAGGTCGACCTCATGATAGGCGTTGCCACGCCGGTCGCCATGCGCATGCAGACCGCAACCGAGGACAGCGGTACGCCTGTCGTTTTCGCTGCCGTGTCTGACCCTGTTGCCGCCGGTCTTGTTGAATCTCTTGACGCTCCGGGCGCGAACATCACAGGCACTTCCGATTTTCTTGACACCACCGCCGTCATGAACCTTATCTTCGCACTCAACCCCGATGCAAGCAAGATCGGCCTTCTCTACGATCAGGGGCAGGATTCCTCCGCCACGGCTATCGCCGCAGCAAAGGCGCACCTTGACGAGCTGGGAGTTGAATACGTTGAGCGCACTGGCACTACTACCGATGAAATCATGCTTGCGGCAGACGCTCTCATTGCCGACGGCGTTGATGCAGTCTTCACCCCGCAGGATAACACAGTCATGACAGCAGAGCTGTCCATTTACGAGAAGTTTGCTTCCGCCGGCATCCCGCAGTTCACAGGTGCTGATTCCTTCGCCCTTAACGGCGCGTTCCTTGGCTACGGCGTTGACTATGCAAACCTTGGCGTTGAGACCGCCAACATGGTCGCCGACATTCTCATCAACGGCGCAGATCCGGCAGTTACTCCCGTCAAGACCTTCGACAACGGCACGGCAACAATAAACACCGACACCTGCGCCGAGCTTGGTTTAGACTATGCCGAGGTCGAGGCAAAGTTTGCTCCTCTGTGCACCAGCGTGAAGGAGATCACAACTGCCGAGAGCTTCGGAGATACTCAGGGCTGAGGCATGAGCAATGGATATTTCTTCGCTGATCTCCCTTGGTCAGACAGCGCTTGAGCTGGGGCTGACCTGCTCGCTGACGGCACTTGCGCTGTATCTGAGCTACTCCATGCTCAACGTCTGCGATATGTCCACCGACGGCTGCTTCACTCTTGGCGCCGCCGTCGGCGCCGTCGTTGTGCTTGCGGGTCACCCATGGCTGTCGCTTGGTGCGGCAATGGCAGCGGGCGTATGCTCCGGCTTCATTGTTGCGCTGCTGCAAACACGCATGGGCATCAACAGCCTTCTTGCCGGTATTATTGTCAATACAGCGCTGTATTCCATAAATATTGCCGTAATGGGCGGCTCGTCGCTCCTGAATCTCAACAAGGCGGACACTGTCTACACGTACGCGAAAGCAGCGCTTGCCAACACTGCGCTTGCGGGGAGCTATAAGCTGGTGATCTCCGCCTCGGCAGTCATCCTTGCGCTCATCCTGCTTACGTTTTTTTTACGTACCCGACTGGGTCTGGCTATCCGTGCAACCGGGGACAACCCCATAATGGTCCGTTCATCGTCCATCAACCCTGCGTTTACCACAACAGTCGGACTCTGCGCGGCAAACTCTCTCACAGCGCTGTCGGGCTGCCTCATGGCGCAGGCGCAGAAGGCTGTTGACATCAACCTCGGCACGGGCATGGTAACCATCGCGTTGGCGTCGCTGCTCATCGGCGGCACTGTCATGGGGCGCGGCGGCGTTTTCAAGCGCGCCGTCGGCGTTGTGCTGGGCTCGGTGATCTTCCGGCTTGTGTACACTGTCGCACTGCGGCTGAATATGCCTGCATTCATGCTCAAGCTCGTCTCCTCGGTGATCGTGGTGCTCGCAATATCCGTGCCATATCTCCAGCGGCAGATGCCGCTTCTCAAGCGGCGCATGGGGAAAGGAGAGACCCACTCATGCTGACCCTGTCTCATATATCCAAAACATTCAATCCCGGCACAGTCAACGAAAAAAAAGCGCTGACCGATCTGTCGCTCCATCTTGATCCCGAAGATTTCGTCACCATTATCGGCGCAAACGGCGCCGGCAAGTCTACACTTTTCAACGCAATTGCCGGAAGCTTCTTTACAGACTCGGGATCTATAACGCTCGACGGAGAGGACATCACCTTCATGCCGGAGTATAAGCGCGCCCGGCGGATAGGACGTCTTTTTCAGGATCCTATGTCCGGCAGCGCACCCGGCATGACAATTGAAGAAAACCTCGCCCTTGCCGCAGGGCGCGGCGGATGGCTTGCCCATATCGGCAGTGCAGATCGCGAGCTTTTCCGCGAAAAGCTCGCCCAGCTCGGCATGGGACTTGAGGACAGACTCCGTCAGCCTGTCGGACTGTTGTCCGGCGGTCAGCGTCAGGCGCTCACGCTCATGATGGCGACGATCGTTCCTCCGAAACTCCTGATGCTTGATGAGCACACGGCGGCGCTTGACCCCGGCACTGCGGGAAAGGTGCTTGAGCTGACAAAGAAGATCGTCGATGAAAACAAATTGACGTGCCTGATGATAACGCACAACATGCAGTCTGCGCTTGAGCTTGGCAACCGGACGCTTATGATGGACTCTGGCCGCATCATACTTGACGTCGGAAATGAGGAGCGAAACGGTCTGACCGTTGGCGATCTCCTTGAACGCTTCAGGGTTGGCGTCGGCAAGGCGCTCGACAACGACCGGATGCTGCTTTCATAGCGCTTTACGTCGCAAAAATTTATTTACAAGTGCATCAGATTATAGTATACTCTCTCTGTTATTTGGCTTTTATCCCAATATAAATGACGGAGGAGTATATTTTTTATTATGCCTAGAATGGTAGGGACAACGTCCAGAGGTCTGCGCGCACCCATTATCCGCGAGGGTGATGATCTCTCCGAAATCGTGACCGGCTGTGTCATGCAGGCGCAGTCCAACGGCGAGCTCGAGGTTGGCGACAGAGATATTATAGCGATGACAGAGGCCATCGTTGCCCGCGCTCAGGGCAACTACGCAACGGTCGATGACATTGCAGAGGATGTCCGCACGAAGCTCGGCGGAGAAACAGTAGGCGTTATTTTTCCAATTCTCAGCCGCAACCGCTTTGCGATCTGCCTGCGCGGCATCGCCAAGGGCGCAAAGAAGGTAGTGCTCATGCTGTCATATCCCTCGGACGAGGTCGGCAACCATCTGATTTCACAGGATATGCTTGACGAGAAGGGCATTGACCCTTACCGCGATGTGCTGACGCTTGAAAAATACAGAGAGCTCTTTGGTTATCCGAAGCATCCGTTCACCGGCATGGACTATGTTGCCTATTACACGGATCTCATCCGTGAGTGCGGTGCAGAGGCGGAGGTGATTTTTGCAAACGATGCACGCGCGATTCTTGGTTATACGAAAAATGTCATAAACTGTGATATTCACACCCGCGAGCGCACAAAACGCATCCTCAAGGCTGCCGGGGCTGAGCGTGTTTTTGGTCTTGACGATATTCTCATTGCGCCTGTGAACGGCAGCGGCTTCAACGAGAAATTCGGGCTTCTCGGCACAAACAAGGCGACAGAGGACAAGGTCAAGCTCTTCCCGCGCGAATGTCAGGAGCTTGTGGATGACATTCAGCAGCGTATGCTCAATCTCACCGGCAAGCACGTTGAGGTCATGGTCTATGGCGACGGCGCTTTCAAAGACCCCGTGGGCAAAATATGGGAGCTTGCCGATCCGACGGTCTCTCCGGCGTACACTGCGGGACTTGAGGGTACGCCAAACGAGCTGAAGCTCAAGTACCTTGCGGACAATAATTTTGCTTCTCTCACAGGCGAGGCGCTGCGAGACGCGATAAAGGACGAGATAAAGAAGAAGGACGGCAGCCTCGTGGGGCAGATGGTGTCTGAGGGGACGACTCCGCGCCGTCTGACCGACCTTATCGGCTCACTGTGCGATCTCACATCCGGCAGCGGCGACAAGGGCACGCCGATAGTCTATATTCAGGGATATTTTGATAACTATACCGCGGAATAAAATCCGCACCATACATCCCCCGAGAGGGGGATGAGTGCTTTCACTTTTGATTACGGAGGACTTTGCGATGACAGAGAAAGCAAACCGCATACCGGAGCTTTTCGGTAGTATGGTGTTCAATGAGCGCGCGATGGAGCGCTATGTGCCCGCCGCTGCGATGCAGGGCTGGCGCGACAGTCTTAAAACCGGAAAGCCGCTGCCGCTGTCGGTCGCGAATGACATTGCGGACGCGATGAAAACCTGGGCGCTGGAGCGCGGAGCGACGCATTATACGCATTGGTTCCAGCCGATGACCGGCATTACCGCCGAGAAGCACGACAGCTTTATCAAAAATGCCGGCGGAGGCCGCGTGATAATGGATTTCTCCGGATCTCAGCTTGTCTGCGGCGAGCCGGACGCCTCCAGCTTTCCCACAGGCGGACTGCGCGCCACATTCGAGGCCCGCGGCTACAGCGCATGGGATCCCACAGCGTTTGCGTTCATAAAGGACGGGAGCCTGTGCATCCCGACAGTGTTCTGCTCGTACGGCGGCGCGGCACTTGACAAGAAAACGCCGCTGCTGCGCTCAATGGAGTCTGTCAACCGCGAGGCGCTGCGCGTGCTGCGCCTTTTCGGCGACAAGGAAGTCGAGCGCGTAACGCCGCAGGTCGGTGCGGAGCAGGAGTATTTCCTTATTGACCGCAATATGTTCAATAAGCGTGAGGATCTGCGCCTTTGCGGCAGAACGCTCTTCGGCACAAAACCCCCTAAAGGGCAGGAGCTGGACGACCATTATTTTGGCGTCATCCGTCCCCGCGTGGCGGAGTATATGCGCGATCTGGATGAAGAGCTGTGGAAGCTTGGCGTGCTCGCAAAGACAAAGCATAATGAGGTCGCGCCGGCACAGCACGAGATGGCGCCCATATACACGGACGCCAATACGGCAAGCGATCAGAACCAGCTCGTCATGGAGACGATGAAAAAGGTTGCGGAGCGCCATGGCATGGTGTGCCTGCTGCATGAAAAGCCCTTTGCGGGCGTGAACGGATCTGGCAAGCACATCAACTGGTCGCTGTCCACCGATACCGGTTTGAACCTCTTTTCTCCCGGAAAGACCCCCAGCCAGAACGCTGCATTTCTGCTTTTTCTGGCGGCTTTCGTAAAGGGTGTTGACGAGTATCAGGAGCTTCTTCGCTGCTCGGTCGCGTTTGCCGGTAATGACCATCGCCTTGGAGCGCAGGAAGCGCCTCCTGCGATTATCTCCGTGTTCCTTGGGGCAGAGCTGGAGGGGATAATCGACGCTATAATCGACGAGCGCGGATATTCCGAGCCTGAACACCGCACACTGCGCATAGGCGTGGACGTGCTGCCCGCCATTCCGCAGGATACAACCGACCGAAACCGCACATCGCCGCTGGCATTCACCGGCAATAAGTTTGAATTTCGCATGGCTGGCTCAAGCCAGTCCATAGCCGGACCTGTTACCGTGCTGAACGCCATCATGGCGGATGAGTTAAGCCGGTTTTCGGCGGAGCTGGAGGACGCTGACAACTTCAATGATGCTCTGCACTGCCTTATAAAGAAAGCGTTCACCGACCACCGCCGTATTGTCTTCAACGGCAACGGCTATGACAGTGCTTGGATTGCCGAGGCGAAGCGCCGCGGTCTTGCAAATCTGCGCAATACTGCCGAAGCGCTGCCGACATATATACTGCCCAAGAACATTGAGCTTCTGACCCGCCAAGGCGTGTACACATACGAAGAGATCATGGCGCGCCATGGTATTCACATCGAAAAATTCTGCAAGGTCATCCATATCGAGGCGGCGACGCTTGTGGACATTGTGCAGCACGGCATAATCAGCGCTGTGTCCGAGTACGAGGAGAAGCTTTGCAGCACCATCGCGGCAAAATACGCTGCCATTCCCGGCGCACCCCATCATGTGGAGACTTCACTTGTTAATGCGCTGTGCATTCTCAATGATGAGCTTCTTGAAAAGACTGTGGAACTCAAAACCGCGATTGAGACCGTCAATCCGAATGCCGCAGCTGAGGAGCTGCTTGACTATTATCACAATCAGGTTGAGAAAAAGACCGCAGAGGTGCGTGCGGTCATCGACAAGCTGGAGCTTCTTACCGCAACAAAATACTGGTCTTATCCTACGTTTACGGAGCTTTTGTTCTCTGTATGAAACCGCATAAACATCAAGGCTCGCCGCAGACTGCGGCGAGCCTTGATGTTTTTAAAGTCCGGCTTCGGGGAGGCAGTGCATCTGCGTCACGCCGAGCACGCGGAAGCCTTCCGCGCTGCACTTGAGCGAGCGCAGACCGAAATCTGCGGCGCGCAGACGTATATAGAGCGAAATAGACTTCGCGTCCCCGCAGCCGGGCGGGAACTGACTGATATGGTTTTTGAATATCGCGTCAAGCTGGCGTTTAACGTAACCTGTGGTCTTTATATACTGCGTGGGCTTTGCCGTCATATAGTAGGCGAGCGCTGCTACCGGCGCGCCTGCTGCGCCGTAACCGGTCATTATCTCTTCGTATGGCGCAAGATATGCCGCGCGGCGCGCACATTCGCCAACATTCAGGTGGTCAACATGACACTCGCTTGTGACGCAGGGATCCGGTGCGAACACGACCTCAGGCTTGAATTCGCCTATAACACGACAAATGCTGCGAAAAAGGTCGTCTCTCGCATAAAATCCGCCGTCAGTCAGATCGAGAAAGCGCACGTCATGCACTCCAAGTGCGGCGGCTGACTTTTCAGCCTCGCCACGCCGCCGCGCGGCGAGAGCCTCAGGCAGCATGGGTGATGCGAGATTCGCGCTGCCATATCGCCCGTCAGTGCAGACGAGAAAGCACATGTCCTTTCCCTCAGACGCAAGCTTCGCCGCCGTTGCGCCTGCGCCTATCTCAATATCGTCCGGGTGCGGACCGATGAAAAGAAAGCGTTGGAAACGCTCTATTTTCGGCGCTGGGGCGGCAAGCTTAACCGCAAGGCTGCTGATACTCATGCCTCGGCTCCCTTGTGCGCGGCAAGCTGCGCGCAGATGCGGTCATATTCGTTTTCGTCGAGCTTATAATGCTTTTTATAAAGCACGTAGGACACAAACATGAAAATAAACGGCACAATCGTGATGCAAACGAGAAGTCCGAACTTCTGCCCGGGCTGCACTTTGGTGATAACGTCCGCAATCTCGCCGAGCTTTGCCGCCTCGCTCAGCTCGCCCATGGATGTGAGCTGCTCCAGCTCTGATATTTCGTTGGTGTAATTGAGCACGCCAAAGACAATGTAGCATATATAGGTTATAACGGAGACAAGAGCGGAGGAAAGCTTTGTCAGGAAGGGGCGGAGCGACGCGATGATCGCCTCGTCGCGTTCGCCGCGCGTCAGCTCGTTATATTCAACCGTGTTGAGAATGGAGATCATCATTATAAGATAGAAGCTGTACTGCCCGAAGTTTGCGAGCATATAGCCCGCAGTCATCAGCCAGCATTTGAGCGCAGGAGAGGAGGACGGCATGAACGCCCCGACAAAGAACATCACCGCATAGCCCGCAGCGGCGGTGACTGTCATCACGCCCATGAACGGCTTTCTGTTTATTTTCCGGGAAATCGCAGGATAGAATACCATAAGCACAGCCGTCGCCGCAAGACCGAACGTGGAAAAGTTGGAGTAATATCCGCCCTGGTAGCCAAGGTCAAAATACAGATACGTCGAGCCGAGCCCTCCAAGCACCACGCCGTTGCCTATCTGCTGGATAAGAAAAATCAGCGCGATCCACAAAAGCTGGTCATTGCCACCGATCGTGCCAATGATCTTCTTGAAGCTCACAGGAGGCACGTTTTCCTTCTCATAGTCGCGGTTCTCGCGCACGCCGAACACCGTGAAGCACATGAAGAGAGGCGCAATGATGCATATGACAAGCGCAATGCGTCCGAAAGCATAGCTCGCCGAGCCGCCGAGCGTACCTGCGCCGGTGGTAAAGCGCGGGATAAGGAAGCCCGCAAGAGCGCCGCCGATCCCGGCAAAAAGCGTCGCGCGAGAGGTGAACTGATTGCGCACGTGTGAATCCCGACCGAGGGATGGGATCATGCCCCAATATGAGATGTCATGCATTGTGTAAGTGATACTGTACATGAAATATATCACGCCGAAAAACCAGATAAAGCTCCACCCATGCAAATCGGTGTTGAACGCGAGGTACACCACCACGGAGGTCGAGAGGATGCCGATGACCAGCCACGGCTTGAATTTGCCCCATTTTGTGCGCGTGCGCTCAATAATATTGCCCATGATGGGGTCGTTGAGCGCGTCGAAAATGCGGGCGCCGACCATGATGACCGTTATCGCGGCAAGCTGCGCCGCATTGAGCTTGCGTGTGAAAAGTATGTAGGTAAGGATAAAATTTGTGAAGAGATTGTATATCATGTCTCTTCCGACTGTGCCCAGAGGGTACATTATTAGGTTTCTTTTTCGCAGTCTGAGCTCTTTGTCCATGGTGACGGCATCCTTTCATAGTGCTTGTTGTGTTTTCTTTAATAATTATACCATGTTTCTCGCTGCACAGCTATAATATTTTGAAAATATTGAAGAACAAATGGCAGAGCGTCGTATCTGCTCTGCCGCTGTTGGTAAGCTCCTGTTAACCGAGGGTATCAGCGCTTTCCGAAAAATATCCGCGCGTGATCCTCGCCGCTTCGCCGCCAAGAAGCACAAGCGCTGCAAGATTCGGTATTGCCATAAGCCCGTTAAGGGTATCTGAAATGTCCCACATAAGCGCACCCGCCCCCGTTGCGCCGAAAAAACAGGACAGAACGAAAACGAGCTTATAGATCTCCTGCGCTGTACCGCTGCCGCCGGTGAGGTAGGCAAGACAGCTCTCACCATAGTAACTCCAGCATACGATGCTGGAAATGGCGAAGAGAATGAGACTGAATTTTATAATACGCCCGCCGAAGCCACCGGGAATAACAGCGTCAAACGCCGCTGATGCCGCCGCACCGCCGGAGGAGAAGACCGAAACGCCGCCCGGCGTATCAAGCACGCCTGACAGCAGCATGGCAAACGCCGTGATCGTGCAGACGACAAATGTATCCGCAAACACTTCAAAAATGCCCCACATTGCCTGCTCGCACGGTTCGTCCGCAGAGGAGGCGGCGTGGGCGATGGGCGCAGAGCCAAGCCCTGCTTCGTTGGAAAATATGCCGCGTGCAAAGCCCTGCCTCATCGCGCGCATCATTCCGCACCCCAATATGCCGCCGCCCGCTGCGCGCAGGGAGAACGCCTCGCGCACGATGCGCATGAGCATTGCCGGGATCTCCGCAGCGCGCACGATAACGATGAAAAGCCCCGCCAGCAGATAGAAAACAGTCATTGCTGGCACAAGGTACGATGTCAACGCGCCGATCCGTTTTATCCCGCCGATGATAATCAGTCCGACAGTCAGCGCAAGCAGGAGACCTGTCAAAGTATTTTCTGTGCCCCAAAGTTCGTGCGCCGCACCGGCAATTTCGCTGCTCTGCGCCATGTTCCCGATACCGAAGCTCGCAGCGCATCCAAGTGCGGCAAAGCACACTGCAAGCCATCGCCACTCCTTGCCAAGTCCCTGCTCTATGTAATACATTGCGCCGCCGCGGCGCGTTCCGTCCGGAGCGATGAAGCGGTATCGCACGGCAAGAACGATCTCCGCATATTTTGTGCACATGCCGAAGAATGCGGATATCCACATCCAGAATACCGCACCGGCACCGCCGGAAAACATCGCCAACGCAACACCCGCGATATTGCCCGTCCCGACTGTGCCCGCGAGCGCTGTGGTCATTGCCTGAAAAGGCGTAAGCTCACCGCCTGAGCTGATTTCGCGCTTTTGAAAAAGCGAACCGAGAGTGTGTCTGAAGACAATGCCAAGTCTGAGCTGGACAAATCCGGTCTTCAAAGAGAGATACACGCCCGCTGCGATAAATAAAGCGAGCATGACAGGACCCCACACAAAGTCGCTGAGGGCATTGTTTATCAGGATCATGGTGTTCAGGCGCATCACTCCGGCTCATCCAGTTTATATAGGATATGCCTTCACAGCGCTTTGATATGCACAATGTTGCATAAAATCCCGTTGCTGTATGCATGGGTGTAGGCATCGTATTCACTGCGGCTTATGCAGTATCTGCGTCCCCAGGACGACACGGTCAGCCACTCATCGTCAATAGCTGTGACGCTCATATAGTGCGCCTTGACTGCGCCGATGCGCTTGCGGCTGCCGTCCGGCAGGCGTGCATACAGTCCAAGCCGGTTATTTTGCCAGAAGCGCGGCATATTCGGACCGACGGCAATAATAGCAGGGAGGTCGGCATCGATCATCGTCTCTATACTGTGCCATAGCTCGCTGTAACGCACGCCCCAATGCGCTCGCATTGGGTATCTATAAGTACGGAAAAAAAGATTCATACCGCATACCAGCCCAATTCCGTTTATCCCGAACGGGGGAGTGAGAGGGAAATATTTCCGAGATAGTGTTTTCAGCGCGGCATTATAATCCTTCAGCGGGATGGGGAGCGTCTGTCCAAATCCGTCAAAAAGCGTGCATTTGCAACCTGGTCGATTGCGGTGGGCATATATGAAAAGGTCTGCGGCTGCCACAACTCCGCAGCCGCATTTTTTTATAACTGCACTGTCGGAGAGAAGCTGGCTTCCCCCGTATGTAAGAAGACCGTTGCTGTCAACGGCGGGTATAGGGTGCTGCAATCTGCGCTCGACCATTTCTTCACCATCCATGAATTGATTTGCGTTTTTGTTGTTATGGCAGAGCACCGCACAATACGTCTGCGGCATTATGCGGTGCTTTTTATATTTTATCCGCAGTGTACAAAAATTGCAAGATTAGATTGACGGAACAGGTTTTGACGAATATAATACAGCCGTAGAAGGAAATATACTCCGTCAAAAAGGAGATAGAAATATGAATGGAATTTTCGATTTTCTGCGCAGCGAGGGAATAGAAGAGACAACGCTCACGCATCTTGAGGATTTTCGCCGCCAATATCCTGTGAATGACACGCAGACATACCGCGTGCCGCAGCCCAAGTATCGCTATTACGGCGCAGAGGTCTGGCGCAAGGCGCTTGCTGCGTTGTTGGCAGGTGAGAACCTGCTGCTCGTCGGGCCGAAGGCAACCGGCAAGAACGTACTTGCGGAGAACCTTGCCGCCGTGTTCGCCCGTCCGCAGTGGGACATCTCGTTTTATCTGAACACCGATGCCGCATCGCTCATCGGCACGGACACGTTCAAAAACGGGGAGGTGACGTTCCGCCGCGGTCCGATCTATCAGTGTGCCGCTGAAGGCGGCTTTGGGGTGCTCGACGAGATAAACATGGCGAAGAACGAATCGCTTTCCGTGCTGCATGCCACGCTTGATTTCCGCCATATTATTGACGTGCCCGGCTACGACCGCATTGAGCTTGCCCCATGCACACGCTTTATCGCCACAATGAACTACGGATATGCCGGAACAAGAGAGATAAACGAGGCGCTTGCTTCGCGCTTTATGGTCATCAACATGCCGGTAATCTCCGCGGACAACCTTGAAAAGCTCATGCTTGCACAGCATCCTGCGCTCCGTCAGGAATATGCGCATCAGCTTGCAGAGCTTTTTCAGGAGCTTCGGGCAAAGTGCGACAGCTCTGAAATCTCCACAAAGGCGCTCGATCTGCGCGGTCTGCTCGCCGCGGTTGGTCTGACACAGCAGGGACTGACGCTTGACGAGGCGCTGGAGATGGGTATTGTCAATAAGAGCTTTGACGATTTCGAGCGTCAGCTCGTATCCGACGTTATCGCTGCGCGCATCCCCGCCGGGCTGGACGAGAGCAAGCTATTCAACAAATAAATGGTCACTATATCGGAGCTTCAGAAGAAGCGCGCTTTAAATATTATATGGAACTGCGCGGGGCGCTATGATTTTCAACCGGATTTTAAGGCGTATGACAGCGAGGGCAATGCTGACCTCTACTGGAACTGCATTCTCGGCGCGGCAAGAAAGCATTATGACTATGCACAGTTTGTGCCGCTTTTTCGCGCGTTTGAGCAGTATGAGGAGGCGGACGAATACGAGGGTCTTTTTTGGCTGGGGCTGGAGAACAGCATCTATCAGCTTGAGCTTCCGCAGCGCCCTGCGCTTGCCGGGCTGCGCGCCAGCTATGCCCGTGCCGCTGTGAAAAGCTTTGCCGGGCACGATGATTACCATTTATATGAGGCTCTCAGCCTCGCGCATTTCATGCGTGTACTCGGCAAAGAACCGGAGCTGAACGGTTATGACCGGAAGCTGCTGGACGAGCTGGAATTCACGCCGGACATGACCACGGAGGAAATCGTTGCGCGCACAAAGCAGCTCTTTGAATGCTGGTTTCAAATAAGCACAGAGGAGCGCAGGCGCGCTAAACGGCATCTCATAACCCCGGCGCTGCATAAGCGCGGCAAAAAGCAGGGGAGCGGCGCATTTCATAAGTTCGGCATAGGCATCGCCGAGCATCCGGAGAACGCCTACGGCGGCTCAGGCGCTGGGCAGCAGCAGGATGTGCAGCTGCGCACAAAGATGACCGAAAGCGAGCTGCGTGAATTCATGGAGACTAAATACGGTAAAAGCGCGTTCTCTCCGCGGCAGACAAATGACATGGAGAAAAAGCTCTGCGCCGGCAGTCACGCCATGTGCCACCTGCTTTTTACGCGCGGAGATCGACCGGATGCTGCAAAGATACAAAACGGTTTTGAGGCGCTTTCGCGTCAGCGCGAGGCGGCGCAGATAGAAAAAAACCGCGCCAGCTATGCCGCGCGGCGCGCGCAAAACCGCCTTGCAATATCAAAGCTGACCGCGAAGATACAGAATTCTGTTCTGCTGCATCTTCAGCCAGCGCCGGTTAAGGCAAACTCCGGGCGGATAAACGGGACGCTTGCCTGGCGCGCTGCGGTACTGAACGATGAAAAGGTGTTCATAAAAAACGAGCAGGACGATATGGGCGATCTTTCCGTTGATATTCTGCTCGACGCTTCAACCTCGCAGAAATCACGGCAGGAAATTGTCTCGGCGCAGGGGTATATGATAGCCGAAAGCCTCACGGCATGCTCTATACCGTGCCGAGTGATGTCATTTTGCTCAATGACGGGTTATACGATCGTACGTATCTTCCGCGATTATGATAAACCGCAGGATAACCGGCGTATATTTGAATATGTTTCCAACGGCTGCAACCGCGATGGACTTGCGATCTCAGCCGCGCACTACCTGATGAATTCGTCCTCATATGAGCACAAGCTGCTGATTGTCCTTTCGGATGTGAAGCCGAACGACGTTGTGAAGATACCGTCGAAGACGGGCGGAGAGGCAGAGCCGTACGAGCAGGCTGCGGGCGTCACCGACAGCGCGCTTGAGGTGCGCCGCGCACGGGCGGACGGAATATCCGTTGTCTGCGTTTTCACGGGCGACGACGAGGATCTGCCCTCGGCAAAGACCGTTTATGGGCGCGACTTTGCACGCATACAATCGCTGGATATGCTCGCGGATACGGTGGGCAAGCTGATACAAAACCAGATAAAAAACTTGTAAGACGGCAAAAGAGCACACGGATGACAAAGAATCCGTGTGCTCTTTTTAGCCATCACTTCGCGCCGTACAGCGGCAGCACCTGCATTATAAGCTCCACGCAGCCGTCCTCACCAAGCTTTTCCGAGTCGAGAGACAGATCATACGCCCCCGCATCGCGCCATTCCTCACCGGTATAGTAGTGATAGTACGCGGCGCGGCGCTTATCCTCAACACGGATATGCCGCGCGACCTCGCGCTCTGACCACGCCAGGGAATAGGACGCGACGCGGGCTATGCGGCTTTCAAGCGGGGCGTGAATAAATACGCGCAGCACGCCGTCAACACCGTCAAGCAGGTAGTTCCCGCAGCGCCCAAGGATAATGCAGCTCTCCTGTTGGGCAAGCTCTTTTATTATTTTTGCCTGAAAAGCGAAGAGATTGGCTGTGGATATATAATCGTCGCTGTCCGGAGGAAGGATATCACCGGTGTATACCTTTTCCGCCGCGGAGATCATTTGTCTGAAGCCGATGCGCTCGTCCGCCCGCCCGAACAAGCCTTCGTTTATTCCGCTCACCTCTGATGCGCGGCGAAGGAGGTCACGGTCATAATAAGGCACATTCAGCGCGTCCGACAGCTTTCTTGTGATGTTGTGCCCGCCGCTGCCGGTCTCACGTGCGACGGTTATTATGAATTTTCCCATATGCACACCTCTCCTTATGCACCGAGGTACGCCTTGCGTACCCGGTCATCCTCGGCGAGTTCAGCCGCATTTCCGGACATGGATATTTTGCCTGTCTCCAGCACATATGCCCTGTCAGACACGGCAAGTGCCATCTTTGCGTTCTGCTCGACAAGAAGAATAGTTATCCCGCTCTCGTGCAGCTCCCGGATAATGGCAAATATTTCTTTCACCAGAAGCGGCGAAAGCCCCATTGACGGCTCGTCCATAAGAACGATCGACGGATCCGTCATCAGCGCGCGCCCGGTGGCAAGCATCTGCTGTTCACCGCCGGAGAGCGTTCCGGCGAGCTGACGGCGGCGCTCCCTTAACCGCGGAAAATGTGAGTACACCATCTCAAGGTTTTTGTTAATCTTTTGAGCGTCGCGGATAATGTACGCGCCCATGCGCAGATTTTCCTCAACCGTCATGCGTGCGAACACATGACGCCCCTCGGGAACATGTGCAAGCCCGAGCGAGATTATCCTGTCGGGCGGAGTCTTTTGCAGGTTGTGTCCGTCCAGCTCGATCGTGCCGGAGGCGGAGGGGATAAGCCCGGAGATAGCGTGCAGCGTTGTGGTTTTACCGGCGCCGTTTGCACCGATCAGAGAGACAAGCTCTCCCTGCTCAACGTTCAGAGATATGCCCTTTATCGCGTGCACCGCGCCGTAGAACACATTCAGATCCTTTATCTCAAGCATTTTTATCTCCTCCTCATGTGCCAAGATACGCCGCGACGACCCTGGGGTTCTTCGCAATCTCTTCCGGAAGACCGGCGGCGATCGTCTGCCCATAGTCTATCACCTGTATACGCTGGCATACGTTCATCACGAGCGACATGTCGTGCTCAATGAGCAATATCGCCACGCCAAAGCGGTCGCGTATCGTGTTGATGCAGTCAACGAGCTCGGCAGTCTCCGTGGGGTTCATGCCGGCGGCCGGTTCATCAAGCAACAGCACCTTCATATCTGTTGCAAGCGCTCTGGCAATCTCCAGCTTGCGCTGGCGACCGTATGGGAGACCCGATGCCGGCACATCCGCCACATCGTCAAGCCGGCACAGCTTCAAAAGCTCCATGGCTTTCTCTGTCGTCTCGCGTTCAGCCTTCCAGAACTTCGGTGTGCGCAAGCTGGCGTCAAAGAGATTATAATGTATATCTTTGGTAAACGCCGCTTTGACATTTTCGATAACCGTCATATCTTTGAAAAGCCGAATGTTCTGGAACGTGCGTGCGATTCCTGCCTCGACGAACTGGTACGATTTTTTGCCGTTGAGGGGCACGCCGTTGAGCATGACAGTGCCCTCGGTTGGCACATAAACGCCCGTAAGCAGATTAAAAACCGTGGTCTTGCCGGCGCCGTTCGGACCGATTAGCCCGACAAGCTCGCCCTCATATATTTTTATGTTGAAGTCATTGACTGCCTTGAGACCGCCGAAGCTTATGCCGAGTTTGCGCGTTTCAAGCACGGGAACCCTTTCGCTTTCAGCCATGGTTTGCCGCCTCCTTACGCTCTTTCTTTTCCGCAGCGCGTGCTGCGTGCACCGACTTTATATCCGGAATGAGATTTTGCAGCGAGAACTCATAACTGCCGAATATGCCCTTGGGGCGGAACATTATAACGATTATCAATACCAGCGCATAAACGAGCATTGGATACTCAAATATGCCACTGACGGAGGAAGGGAGCGACGCGACCCATGCGCCGTTCTTTATCTCATAGTTGACAAGGAACATTATTACTGCCGCGACGACAGATCCGGTCATCGACCCCATGCCGCCGAGCACGACCATTACGACAACAAATGTGGAGTTGAGTATTCCACTGTTTGTGAAAGCGAAGGACGCTGTTGAGAGCGTCGCGTTTGCACAGGCGTACAGCGCGCCCGCGATCCCGGCAAAGAATGCCGAGTAGGTGAATGTGAGCACCTTATAAAAAGAGGTGTTGATACCGGAAGAAGATGCGGCGATTTCGTCATCGCGTATCGCGCGTATTGCGCGGCCGTATTTGGAACGCACAAACATGAACATCAGCGTCAGGCATATAATGGTCACAAGTATTGCAGCCCACAGATACGTTACCTTGCCCTTGCTGCCGAAGCCGAGCCCATTTTTATACAGCGATGCGGCGGCAGAGCCGAGGGAGAGACCGTCCTGCCCGCAGAACGGCAGGTTGTTTATCACGTTGATGATTATCATGCCGAAGCCAAGCGTGATGATTGCAAGATAGTCGCCTTTGAGACGCAGCGCCGGTATGCCAAGCAGCAGACCGACGAGCGCCGCGAGCAGACCCGCTGCAAGTATGCAGCCGAAAAGGACGAGGATAAATGCCGCGCCCTTTTGATCCTCAAACACTCCTGCACGTTCGCAAGCGAGACTGATAAGTGCGGCAGTGTAAGCACCGATTGCCATGAAGCCGCAATGTCCGAGAGACAGCTGACCGAGAAAGCCCAGCACAAGGTTGAGTGACGCGGCGAGAATTATGAGATAGCAGCACTGCCACAGGCACGGTGCGAGCACAAGCTTGAAAGCGCTCGTGCTGCCAAGCAAGGCGGTGATGATCTGAAAGACCGTGAAGAGTATGACAATAACTGCGGTGTTGAGAAAATAACCGTGCGCGGTTTTGCTTTTTTTCATACCTTTTCACCTGCGTTTCTGCCCAGTATACCGGCGGGCTTGATGACAAGAACAATGATGAGAATGAGGAACACGAATGTGTCAGCCATGCTGGAGGATATATAGCTTGTGGTGAACGATTCCACAAGCCCTATTACGATACCGCCGAGCACCGCGCCCGGGATAATGCCGATGCCGCCGAGAACGGCGGATACAAATGCCTTCAGACCGAGAAGTGAACCCATGGTCGTGTAAACCTTTGGATACTGCGCCATATACATCAGTGCCGCAACAGCCGCAAGCCCGGAACCAATGGCAAAGGTGAGAAGTATGGTGCGGTTGACATTGATGCCCATAAGTGTTGCAGCCGCCTTATCCTCGGAGACGCAGCGCATTGCGCGGCCAAGGCGCGTCTTCTGCGTGAACTCATAGAGCACGATCATAACTACAGCGCTGATGACGATCGTGATGATCGTGGTGTACTCCATGGTTACAGAGCCTATGCTTATGCCGCCGGAGGCAAATATCTGGCTTGCAACCTTAGGGTTCGGACCGATAGCGGGGATGGCCTGCGCAAGGTTTTCAAGAAAGAGACTCATTGCGATGGCGGTGATAAGCGCTGTCATTGCCGTGCCTTTCTTTCTGACTGGCCTGTATGCGATCAGCTCCGTCGCCATGCCTACGAGCACACACACAGCGATTGCCGCAATGACGGAAACCCATGCCGGAAGTCCGAGTGCCAACACTGCCGGAATTGCAAAAATCATCGTGTAGCCGCCCACCATGATGAAATCACCGTGGGCAAAATTTATAAGTCTTATGATACCGTAGACCATCGTGTAGCCCAACGCGATAAGCGCGTAAATGCTGCCAAGACGAAGCCCGACGATAAGCGTCTGAAAAAATGTACTCACAGCGCACATCCTCTCTCTTCTCTGAAGTTTGATACTCTGATTTGCGCTTCCGCCCCAGAGCCGCGCTGCGGCTCTGGGCGGAGGGTTAATTATTATTCGGGAAGCTCAGTCACAACGTCGACAAGCTTGGAGGTCACGCTGCTGCCGTCCGACTCAAAGGAGATAATTGCCGCGCCCTTGACAGGCGTGCCGGTCTCATCAAGCGAGAATGTGCCGGTTACACATTCGTAGACGGCAGACGTATCTGCAAGTGCATCACGCACGGCAATGGGATCGTCCGAGCCTGCGGCTTCGATCGCGGCTTTGTACATATACACGCAGTCATAGCCGGTTGCGGAGAAAGCACTGGGGATGGAGCCGTACTTTGCTTCATACGCTTTGACGAAAGAGGAGACCTTCTCTGAAGTGTCGGAGGGATCATAATGGTTTGTCCAGTAGACCTTGTTGAATGCCGTCAGGTCTGCGCCTTCTACAACGTAATCGGGCGTGGTATCGTAGCCGTCAGCGCCCATGATGATTCCGGTGTATCCGGCAGCGCGTGCCTGAGGAACGACGTAAGGTCCGATGACGTCATAATAGAATGGGGCGTAAACGAAATCCACACCCGCCTTGACCATTGCGGAAAACTGGTTGGTATAGTCCTGTACGTCGAGGGATGCCGTGGACTGTGCATCGACAATCTCAATGCCGTACTTTGCGCAGGCGCTGGCAAAAGAGTCATACAGCCCCTTGGAGTAAACATCTGCCGCGCAGTAAACAACGCCTACTTTATCATAGCCGCTCTGCTTTGCATATGCAGCGGCAATAGCACCCTGGAAGCTGTCTGCGTAGCAGGCGCGGAACACAAAGTCATCCTCTGTGGTGATGGAGTCTGCCGTCGCGGTCGGGGAGAGCAGGCACACTTCCTCTTCGTTTGCCGCATCCGTGATTGCAGAGGTGCAGCCGGAGGTTGCAGAGCCGACGATCAGCCCAACGCCCTGCGCAACAAGGGAGTTGAATGCGTTGAGGCATTCGGTCGGGTCGCTCTGGTCATCGGTTTTGATGAGTTCCACCTCACGTCCGAGTATGCCGCCTGCGGCGTTGATCTGCTCGACCGCAAGGTCAGCGCCGGTGACAATGCCGTTGCCGTATGCGGCAAGTGCGCCGGTATTCGGCGATATAACGCCTATAACTATCTTTCCGTCAGCATCTGCCGCATCGTCCGTGGTTTCTGCCGTGGAATCCGAGCCGCAGGCTGCGAGAGAGAGCATCATGCTCAAGCCCAGCAGCACACTGATAAAAGCTTTTCTTTTCATTTTTTCTTCCTCCTTGTTTATTACACGCATTTCTCCCGGCTTTATGCCTTAAAAACAGGAGAAGGGCGCGAGACCTCTTTGTCTCGCGCCCTTGCGATGGTCTGGATTATACCACGTTTTGCACAAAAGTCAATGCTTCTGTTTGGTGAAAATGCTCATGATATGCATTACATTTTCTCATGTATAAATACTAAACGCCACGTTTCCCATATATGCAGAAGAAGTAAACGATCCCGCGCCGTCCGTGTCGGACAGTGCGGGATGCGCGTAAAGTATGCTGTTCTTACTTTGCGGTGACCTTCTTGAGGCGTGCATATCTGGGGAGGGAATTCTCGCGGGGGACTTCCGGCTCGCCCTGAATGAGAGGGAGAACATAGTCGATGAATTCGCGCGTAAGCCCATTCTGGGTTTCGTTTATCCACTCTGCGGGAACTTTCTTCTCGTAGTTTGCAACGGAAGAAAGGGGAACAAGCTTGAATTTGCAGACGTATTTGCCGTCTACGATCTCGCGCTCAAAGGCGACCATTTTACCGGTTTCGCCGTTGACTGCTGCCTCAACCGCAGCCTTACCTGCACCGAAGGCTTCCTCGATGTCGGTCAGCGAGGCGAGGTGTGCGCCGCAGCGCTGCAGCAGGCTCAGCTCGATGCCGCGTACCTTCGCCCCGGTGTGCTCCTTAAGGCGCTGAGCCAGCATCACGGCGAGTCCGCCGAGCTGGGCATGGCCGAAGCCGTCGGTTGCGGAGGTCTTTGCTTCAGAGACAAAGCTGCCATCGGAATAGTGAATACCCTCTGACACGGCGACAAGAACCTTGCCGTTTTTCCTGTAGACCTCATCTACGTCGCTGATGAACCTGTCCATGTCAAAGTCGCACTCGGGGAGGTAAATAAGGTCAGGACCGGA
The DNA here is from genome assembly GCA_002431965.1 of Clostridiales bacterium UBA5888. Taxonomy (GTDB): domain Bacteria; phylum Bacillota; class Clostridia; order Oscillospirales; family Oscillospiraceae; genus Limivicinus. Next base: position 43,568 of record DJEW01000016.1, on the reverse strand, counting down.
GCCAAACTCGCTTGCCAGAGCGGCGCTTGCCGCAAGCCATCCGGCATGACGGCCCATAATTTCCACCACGGTTATCATAGGGCTGTCATACACTCTTGCGTCTTTATTGATCTCCATGCATGACGTGGCGATATACTTTGCAGCGCTCGCAAAGCCGGGGCAGTGGTCAGTGCCGAAAAGGTCATTGTCGATGGTTTTGGGCACGCCCATCACGCGGCACTCATAGCCGACAGATTCCATGTAGCGGCTTATCTTGTTGCAGGTGTCCATGGAGTCGTTGCCGCCGTTATAGAAAAAGTACCGTACATCATACTTTTTGAATATTTCAAGAATGCGCTTATAGTCGGTGTCGTCGATTTCCGGGTCGGCAATTTTGTAGCGGCAGGAGCCAAGCTCGGAAGACGGGGTGTTCAGCAGGAGCTTGAGCTCCTCGGGGTCTTCCTCATCCATGATATAAAGTTTGTCATCAAGGACGCCCTTTATCCCATGTGCAGCACCATAGACCTTTGTTATCTCTTCCGCGTCCAGCGCGGCTCTTATAACGCCGTAGGCACTCGCATTGATCACCGCAGTCGGTCCGCCCGACTGCCCAAAAATACACGCTCCAACAAGCTTCTTGCTCATACTTGCTTTTCCTCCGTATGCTGTAAAATTTTTTGTTGTTTTGTTAATTGTGTGTATTGATTATATCCTTGTTTGAGGATATAATATAAATGAAATTTTGTAAATGTGCTAATTGTACAAAATTATCAATATGCAAGGGAGATTTATGACAAATGCCACTGGTAACTACCAAAGAAATGTTTGAGAAGGCCTATAAGGGCGGCTATGCGATCGGCGCGTTCAATGTGAACAACATGGAGATCGTACAGGGAATTACCGAGGCCGCGAAGGAGTGCAACGCTCCTCTGATTCTTCAGGTCTCCAAGGGCGCTCGCGCTTATGCCAACCATACTTACCTTGTCAAGCTCGTTGAGGCCGCGCTTATTGAGACCGGGCTGCCCATCGCCCTCCATCTTGATCACGGCAGCGATTTTGAGCTGTGCAAGTCCTGCATTGACGGCGGCTTCTCCTCCGTCATGATAGACGCTTCCTCCAAACCATTTGAAGAGAACATTGCCATCACACGCAAAGTCGTTGAGTATGCACATGACCACGGCGTCGTTGTCGAGGCCGAGCTGGGCACTCTTGCCGGTATTGAGGATGAGGTCAATGTTTCTGCCGAGGACAGCTCCTATACCCGCCCTGAGGACGTTCAGGAGTTCGTTGAGCGCACCGGATGCGACTCTCTGGCCATCGCCATCGGCACCTCCCACGGCGCATACAAGTTCAAGCCCGGCACTGATCCCCACCTCAGATTCGATATCCTTCAGGAGGTTGAGCAGCGTCTTCCCGGTTTCCCCATCGTTCTCCACGGCGCTTCCTCCGTGCCTCAGGAGTTTGTGAAGATAATCAACGAAAACGGCGGCAATATGCCCGGCGCTATCGGCGTTCCTGAGGATCAGCTCCGCAAGGCAGCATCCATGGCAGTCTGCAAGATCAATATCGACTCTGACCTCCGTCTTGCCATGACCGCAAGTATCCGCAAGTACTTCAACGAGCATCCCGACCACTTTGACCCGCGTCAGTACCTTGCCCCTGCTCGCACCGCAATAAAGGAGATGGTCAAGCACAAGATCGTTGATGTCCTCGGCTGCGACGGCAAGGCCTGATGCTCTGATAATTATTCGGCAAATCGCACAAAATATAGCGTTATAAAAACATGATATAAGCGGGAGGGGAGTAGAATATGCGTCGATCTGACCATGCCGACCACGCGCGGCATGCCGGCGGCAGGGAAGCAGGCACATATGATACCATCCTTATCATCAGACTTATTGTCGCCTCCGTCATTTTTGCGGCGTCACTCATAATTGACACGCTCCCGGACGTTGTCAGTATTCTGATGCTTATCGTGTCGGCAGTTGTCGCGGGCTATGACATTGCCCTTGACGCGCTGTCGAGCGTGTCAGAGAGAGACTTCTTCTCCACTCCGCTTATTGTCGTGATCGTGACGGTGCTGTCCTATATCATCGGCTATGGCTATGAGGGAGCGGCGCTTGTCATTCTGTATCAGATCGGTCTTCTGCTGATTGCCTACGCCGAGGAACGCACGCGCCGCTCGGCGCTTGAGCTTCTGCAATATCAGGACGATTCCACTGTCAACCGTATTACTGAGCTTGTGCTACGTGACGGCGCAGGCTCTATGAACATCGAATCAGTCATGGGCAGCAGTGCCGGCACGGTTCTCAAGTATGCCATGATATTCAGCGTTATCTATGCCATTGCGCTTCCGCTGATTACAAATTACAGTTTCCGTGTCTCGCTCCACCGTGCCATGACCATTGTTCTCGTTGCTACGCCGATGTCGGTTATTATCTCCATGCCGCTCACCGGCATAATCGGCATGTGTTTCAGCGCGCGTCACGGCGTTGTTTTTGACAGCGCCGCCCTTATGGAAGTCACTGCTGACACCGACATTGCCGTTTTCGACAGCGCAGGCGTATTTTGCGATGAGAACCCGAAGCTTACCGATCTGACATCGGATATAATAGACGACAATACGTTTCTTACATTTGCCGCACACGCGCTGTACTACTCCAACCAACCCGTCGCGCGTGCCATAGCAGGAGTGTACACAAAGGATTACCGGCTTGATGTCATCCAGAATTTCGTCGATATTCCCGGCTATGGCGTTGAGGTAGACATTGGAAATGCTCACGTTGTTCTTGCCACACGCGAGCTTTTCGTCGGTAGGGGAGTGAAGCTCCCGCCTGACACGACAGAGGACGGACAGGCGTTCTTTATGACCGTTGCCGGACGCTATGTCGGGAAAATAGTTATCAATTCACAGCTTAACGCTGATGCGGACGAGCTTGTCATAGGGCTACGTGAGACCGGCGTCAGCCGATGCATTCTTCTGACTGAGGACGGTAACGCTGAAAGCCGGAGGATCGCCGATGAGATGGATTTCACCGAGGTCTACGGCGAGTGCGACACGGAGAAAAAGCTTCGCATAATCTCCGATCTAAAGACGAGCGCCAAAGGTTCGGTGCTGTTTGTATATGCCTCCGGCATCGAAACGCACAGCGCCGCGGATGTTGATATTCGCATAAACCGCAGGGGAAAGTACGCCGATGTGCTTGTTTCACCGGAGTATCTGGCGAATCTTCCGTTTGCTGTGCAGATATGCAGGCGCATGCGTGAGATCGCAATAGAAAATGCAGTGTTTGCATTCGTTGTAAAAGCCATTCTTGTTTTCCTCAGCATTATCGGCTTGTGCAGTGTCTGGTTTGCCGTCTTTATTGACACTGTCGCGGCAGTGGCAACTATACTCAACAGTATCCGCGTCACCAGTGAGTCGCTCATCCGCATTTTTCTGTACAAGACAGGCCAGCGCTAAAAGTTACAGCATAATTACAGTAAACCATCCGGATCTATGGCGACATAAGTCAGGATGGTTTTTCTATACAGAAACATAGCAGAATAAGAAATCAACCATAGAGAGGGATGAGATTAACATAATGCGCTCTATGATGATTGGCGCATCAAACTTCGCATAATATCAATTTAACGAAGTTTGCGCTTGATTTTTTAATGCGGTTGACATATAATTATGTAAATAACCTTAGACTGACCGGCATAGCTGCCGATACGGAGGTCTTTTATGAATCTCGATCAGATCAATGATATTCCTGACATACTTATGGAGTTTCTCGAATATCACTCGACCGTGCGCGGTCATTCCGACCGGACTGTCTTTGCGTACTACACCGACTTGAAAATTCTTTTTCGTTTTCTCAAACGTCGCAGACATCTTGTCGCATCCGATGTGCCGTTCAATGAGATAGACATTACAGACGTCGATATAGATTTTATCAAAACAATTAAAATTGAAGAGCTGTACCGGTATCAGAGCTTTTCTCCCGAGGGCGGCGCTTCCCTCTCCGCTGCCAGCCGCTGCCGCAGAACGTCGTCTGTAAAATCGTTTTATAACTATCTAACTGCAAAACGGCATCTGCTGGAAGTAAATATATGTCAGGAACTGGACATGCCGAAGCGGCAGGCGTCACTGCCCAAATATCTTGAAGAATCGGAATGTGAGAAACTGTTGGCGGCATGTGAGGGAAAATTTGAATACAGAGACTATGCAATCTTGATGCTGTTTCTCACGTGCGGGCTGCGTGTATCTGAGCTTGTGTCATTAAACCTTACGGATATATATGATGACCATGTGCGGGTTCTCGGCAAGGGCAACAAGGAGCGTGTGGTGTTCTTCGCTGACGGCTGCCGTGAAGCGCTGGATGACTACCTGGCTGTGCGTGACACCGGGAAAATACGTGATGAGGACAAAAACGCTCTATTTATCAGCAGTGTCAACCGCCGCATCACAAGCCGCGGTGTCGAGCAGATGGTGGATAAAAAACTCCTTATAGCTGGTTTGGACGCATCGCGCTATTCCCCGCACAAGCTGCGTCACACCGCCGCTACTCTCATGCTTAAAAATGGCGTTGACACGCGCGCCCTGCAGGAGGTTCTCGGGCACAGCAGCCTCAACACAACCCAGATATACACTCATCTCGACAATGCCCAGCTCCACGAGGCCGCTATGGCAAACCCTATAGGACGCAGGACAAAAAAAGACGTTGAAACCGACTCGAAAAAACTCCTTTGACGTAATTTCAAAGGAGTTTTTTCTCAGTTATCGGTATTGCGCTGCCGATATCGAACACCGGCAGATCCGTCAAATACACTGTGTTAATACCGCGCTCTGTTAGAAAAGCAAGTATTCGCGGCTTTTCCGGGTGCATATCGAGCAATCCGGTGAACGCCATAGTATCTGCAGTGAGCTTGAAGCCTGCACCGCCGAGAAAGCCGTATTCAAACCCGTCAAGTGCAACGTGCCCAGCTGAAATTACCAGCACATCCAGCCCGGCGTTCCGAGCGGCGCGGGCAATGCCGGCATCCTGCGTGACGATGGAGCGCTCATCTACAGCAAGCACTGAACATCTGGCATAGCCCTGACGCACAGCGACGCCGAGCATCTTTTGCGTCCCGGTCAGATGCTCGACCGCCGGCGCATAAGAAACCTTGGGGTTATATATAAACACGCTGTCAAGTGCGGCAATATTCAGCTGCGCATCATGCGGATACTCAGCGCTCTGGGCAATATCCGCATAATGCAGTGCTGCGCCGTACTCCGCAAGCCGCGCGGCAAGCCCGCTCTCCTGCAGATATGGTGAGAGCCACAGCTTCTCCCCTCCCGCATGAAGAATTGACAGATCGGCATGTCCGCTCAGACGAACGTCTATATTTGGATTATCTGGCACGAAAAGAGGCTTAATTCCCCACTTTTTCAGCGGTTGTGCCAGTAAATGCGCATATTTTGCACCAATAATAACGCATTCCGCTCTCACAGGTAGGTTCGCGCGCAGCACAAAATCAGCCATTCTTGCCCAGCACCGCGCGCACCGCCTCGCGCACATTGTTTACAGGTATAAGCGTCATCCCTTCAAAGCTCTTCACCTCACCGCGCACATGCGCCGGAATAACACAGCGCTTGAAGCCGAGGCGCGAGATCTCTGTAAGGCGCTGGTTGAGCGCATTGACGGAGCGTATCTCACCTGACAGCCCGACTTCGCCGATGGCTGCAAGGTCAGCGCCGAGGGCACGGTCAAGGTAACTGGACGCGATGGCAAGGATCGTGGCGAGATCGGCAGCAGGCTCGTCAAGAAACAGCCCGCCGATGACGTTGATATACGAATCGCAGTTTGATACCGGAAGCCCACCGCGCTTTTCCAGCACTGCCAGCAGCATCGCCGCGCGGTTATAGTCGATTCCATTGCTGCGGCGTGCTGCATTGTACCCGGAAGGACACAGCAGCGCCTGAACCTCCGCGAGTATCGGGCGCGTGCCCTCAACCACGCAGGCGACGCATGTGCCGGGACTGTCCTCCGGTCGTCCGGACAGCAGCATTTCTGACGGATTATCCACGCACTTTAGCCCATTGTCCACCATTTCAAACACGCCTATTTCATTTGTAGAGCCAAAGCGGTTCTTTGCTGCGCGCAGGATACGAAAGCTTGTGCTGCGCTCTCCCTCGAAATAGAGCACGCAGTCGACCATGTGCTCCAGCACCTTGGGTCCGGCAATACTTCCCTCTTTGTTGATGTGCCCCACAACAAACATTGTCAGTCCCTTTTCCTTCGTCACGCGCATAAGGCGCATGGTGCACTCGCGCACCTGCGTAATACTGCCTGGGGCGGAGCTTATATCTGCATCGGACACGGTCTGGATAGAATCGATGATAACAATATCAGGCTGAACCTCATCAATGGAGGCAGTGATGCTGTCAATATCCGTTTCCGCAAGCACATATATCTCCCCACCGTCAACGCCGAGGCGCACAGCACGCAGCTTGAGCTGACGTTCGCTCTCTTCGCCGGTGACATAGAGAATGCGTTTGCCGCCCACTTTCCCGCACATTTGCAGCAGCAGCGTCGATTTGCCAATGCCGGGCGCGCCGCCGACGAGCACCAGCGCCCCGACGACCGCACCTCCGCCGAGAACGCGGTCAAATTCCGATATGCCTGTGGAAAAGCGTATTTCCGCCGTCATGTCAAGCTCGGACATTTTCTTTACATTCACGATTTTACGCGCTGTACGCGCGGCTGATTTTCCGCGCGTACCGGATGTGTCGAGCCTGACTTCTGTGAGTGTGTTCCATGCGCCGCAGGCAGGGCATTTGCCCGCCCAGTTTGCAGTCTCGTTGCCACATTCAGAACAGCAGTATATTGTCTTTTGTTTGGCTGCCATAATAAATTCCTCGTATTTATGTATATTGGGCTGAATTCTCGAACTGAATGAACGTTGCCAACAGCACGGTCGACAGCGCGGTCTGATAGCGGCTGTCCGTGAGCTTTGTAACATCGGAATGATTGGAAACAAAGCCGCACTCTACAAGTATCGCCGGGCAATCAACGTTTGAAAGAATATAGAGCTTATTTTTATCCGGCTCGGCGACGCGCCTGTTCTGCGGATCAAGCGCAGAGACGAGATTTTGATGCATAAGCTTTCCTAACGCCTCGCTCTTGCCGTTTACGGAATAGAGTACCTGAGCGCCGCTGGGCTGGGCCGTGGGGTAAAAGTTCTGGTGTATGCTCAGAAGCACCGGGTTTGGCGTAGCCTTGACCACATCCGTGCGGTAAACAAGCTCCTCGTGCTCACTGTATGTAAGGGCGTTGGCTGCTCGGCTTTCATCGTCCGTGCGCGTCATGACGGCGTTCTGTCCGCAAAATGACGAAACTGCCTGCAATCTCAGCGCGATGGCAAGGTTGATGTCGCTCTCGCGCGAACCGTCCGCGCCTATCGCTCCGCCGTCGATGCCGCCGTGCCCGGCGTCTATCACAAGGGTATATTTGTTATTCTGTGCGGCTGTGGACACGGCTTTTGTGCGGTCAAAATTCGCAGCGAACGCCGAGAGCGCAGCAAACACAGCCAGCGCTGTCACTGCACCGACGACCTGCTTTTTGCTGATAACCAAAAAGGACCTTGACATTCATTCACCTCATTATATATGCTCGCGCGGCTATAGTCAATTATAATGCCGCTCAGAGCAGGATACAGATAAGCCCTCCGCTCCCCTCGTTTATTATCCTCTGCAAGGTCTCCTGAAGCTTTGCTTTCGCACTCTCCGGAAGCCCCTCTATCTTGCTCGTCAACCCCTCCTCCGCTATGTCGTAGAGCGATTTGCCGAAGATATTCGACTGCCAGATACGGTTAACGTCGCCGTCAAAGCCCTGCAGAAGAAAGTTTATAATGTCTTCGGATGCGGTCTCGCTGCCTATCGCGGGCGTGACCTCCGTCTCAACATTTGTCATCAGCATATGTATCGCAGGCGCGCTCGCCTTGAGCTTCACGCTGTACTTACCGCCCTGACGCACAATCTGCGGCTCTTCAAGCTGCATCTGACTGGAATCAGGCATTACAACGCCGTATCCCTTCGTGCGCACATCCTCAAGCGCGGTGCGGAGCTTGTCATAATCAAGCTTTACCTCGCTCATCTCTGCAAGCGTGGAGATGAGGTCGCCATCGTTTTTGATCTCAATACCAGTCTGTTCGCTGATAGTCCGGTAATAGAGAGACCGCGGAAGCTCTACTGTCACGCCTATCGCGCCCGATCCGAGATCGCGGCGGTCTATTCTCACGCTGCCGATATTTTCCTGCTCTGCCAGTCTATCCGCCGCGCTTGCGCAGTCCTTTATTTTCTCTGCGCCGGCAGTGCATTCACATATTTTTTCGTAAATATCGGTTTTGAGCGCGTTGTCATCCGGCAGCGCGTCCAGCCATTCCGGCAGGTAGAAGCCGATAGACTTGATCGGGAATTCCTCCAGCACAGAGCCGATGATTTCCGCAATACCCGTCTCATCCAGTTCAAGGCAGTTGACGCACATGCATCTGACATCGTACTGCTCGGAAATATCTGCGGCGAGTATCTGCGCCGATGCAGACTGAGGGTCGGTGCTGTTGAGGAGCACGATAAAGGGCTTTCCTATCTGCTGAAGCTCGCTGATCACACGTGCTTCCGGTGCGGCGTATCTCTCGCGTGGGATGTCACATATGCTGCCGTCGCACGTTACAACAATGCCAATTGTCGAGTGCTCGGCAATGACTTTGTGCGTTCCCTTTTCAGCCGCTTCTGTCAGCGTCACTTCATGGTCGAACCAGGGCGTTGTGACAAGCCGCTCCGCTCCGTCCTCGAACTGTCCGGCAGCTCCGTCAACCATATAGCCTACGCAGTCTACAAGGCGCACGGACACCTCGGTGCTCTCGTCGATGCTTATCGTCACCGCGTCCTCTGGGACGAACTTCGGCTCTGCCGTCATGATAGTCTTTCCGGAACCGCTTTGCGGCAGCTCATCCTTTGCGCGCTCACGCATGTATGTGTTGTCGATCTGAGGTATGACAAGCTTCTCCATAAAACGCTTGATGAAGGTGGATTTTCCCGTGCGCACAGGACCGACAACGCCGAGCATGAAAGCCCCGTTCGTTCGTGCCGCAATATCCCGATATATGTTGGTATCAGTCATAATGATAAAGCCTCCGCTCCCATGTTCTCGTTTGTACGAGTCTATGAGAGCGGAGGTCTGAATATGCAGAGTCACGCAGTACGTTTACATGAACGAAATGACCTGTTTGTGTATCTGCGACACGCGGAAATCCACATCCGGAAATTCACCGCGCAGTCTCTCTGCCAGAACAGGGATGACAGGGTTTTCCGTGCAGAAATGATCGCCGTCAATGAGGTTTATGCCAAGCTCCTTTGCCTCAAGAAAGTGATGATATTTAATATCCGCCGTGAGATAAGTATCACAGTCCTTTTCAAACGCCGTGCGCACGCTGTCGCTGCCCGCACCGCCCATGACGGCAACGCGGTGTACCGCGCGCCCTGCATCGTAATAGCGCAGTCCGTTCGTGCCAAGCGCCGCTTTGCAATGCAGAAGAAACGCATCAAGCGGCGTTGCCTCCCGCAGCAGACCAATGCGCCCGCAGCCGTCTGCATCCAACGCTCCTTCACACTTTGCGCCTATAAGCGAGATGAGCACATCGTTCACCCCGCCCTCGGCTATATCAAGATTTGTATGCATGGATATAACCGAAATGCCGAGCTCGGCGAGACGCAGGAGCTTTTCATCGTTTATGCATCTTACCGGGGTAAATATGAGCGGGTGGTGTGAAATTATAAGCTCCGCACCGCACACAGATGCTTCGTCAATGACCTCCCGCGTAACATCCAGTGCGAGCATCGCACGGTTGACCTCTGCGCTGAGCCGACCGAGCTGAAAGCCGGAATTATCGAATCCCAGCTGAAGCTCAAGCGGTGCGACCGTTTTAAGATAATCATATATTTCACCTGTTGTTCTCATTTCTGCATATCCTCACGCATCTTATATAGTTCCCTTAAAATCTCCTCGTTCAGCGTCCTGCGCCCTATTATGCGCCTCGCCCTGGTCATACCGGCAATCGCTTTCTCAAAACGGCGTATCTGTTCGTCAAGATGCTCCTGAAAGAGCGGGCGGTTACGCACGAGCGGATAACAGCCGGTAAAAAGCTCTGCATCGCAAAGCGCGGTTTCCCCGCCGAAGCGCGTTGTGATGAGCTGATATATTTCTCCTGCGTCGCGCACAAGGTGCTCCTGTGTTATGGCGAAACCGTTGTTCGTCAGCCAATAACGCAGTATTTCCGCCTTTGTCATAGGCTGCAATATAAGCAGAAACCGCGCATCCATGCACCACTCAGCACGGTCGAGTATACCGCAGATTGTGTCCCCGCCCATGCCGGCAATGACGATGGTATCTACCGCGTCAGGCGCAATGCCGTCCAGCCCGTCGCAAAGGCGGAAGCTAATTGTGTCCTCGACGTGTGCTTCCTGTGCCGCTGCAATTGCGCAGGAGAGCGGATCCGGGCGAAGGTCCGAGGCGATGATGTTTCCATTGTAACCGCTTTTAGCCATATACACGGGGAGATAGCCATGATCAGTGCCGACGTCCGCAAAGCCAACGCCGGCAGGAATAAGCGTTGAAATTAGTTTAAGTCGTTTGTTCATATGTATATAAATATAGGGTGCGTTCATACGCACCCCTTTACACTATCCGATCTGGACTCAGAGCGTTTCGAGATATGCCTTGAGACTGGCAAGAAACTCATCCGGGTCAACGCCGTGGGCAGCACAGGCCTGCTCAAGAGTTTCACCGCTGGCGAGGGCGCAGCCCATGCAGTGCATTCCAATTGCCTGAAATGCAGGCATAGCCTCCGGGCAGCTGTCAACGATCTCGGAAATTAAGGTCTCTCTAGTGATCTCCATAACATTCACCTTTCATAGCAATAATAAAATTGGGACGCCGGAGCGCCCCAATTTCTCACAGGCGATCAGGCCTGCTCTCTCATCTTAGCAAAGCACTCGCTGCAGTAGACAGGGCGATCAGACTTGGGCTCGAAAGGAACCTTTGCCTCGCCGCCGCAAGCTGCGCAAACTGCGGTGTAGAACTCACGCGGACCGCGGGCGGCGTTCTTGCGAGCGTCACGGCAGGCCTTGCAGCGCTGGGGCTCGTTCTGGAAGCCGCGCTCTGCGTAGAACTCCTGCTCACCGGCGGTAAAAACGAACTCATTACCACACTCTTTGCAAACTAAGGTCTTGTCTTCGTACATCTTGAATCCTCTCTTTTGATAAATGTGCCGTTTTAGGCTGTATTTTGCGAACAGCTCTTCGCTGATGTCGCCATAAAGTGTTCCGCGTCCGTTGCGGGATAAACAAAGCAATCAAATGACACCGATCAAAAGAGGGCAATTGAAAGTTGCTTGTGATCAAGCGGAAACGGTTATAAGAGATATGCAGGTCAAATTGTAAACATAAATACAAATATAACCATGACAACTATCAAGTTATATTATACAACAGACCGCCGTAAAGTCAACCATTTTTTTGTTCAATACCCGATTTTTTTTACAGATACCAGTGAATTATGCGAAAATCGGGGTTTACCTGCTCAAATGTCCATCTGCTGCTGCCCCATATACTCGATTCCAAGGTGCTCATACGCACGGCGCGTGACACACCTGCCGCGGGGAGTGCGAGTGAGAAAGCCGTTTTGCAGCAGATACGGCTCATATACATCCTCAATCGTCACAGCGTCTTCATTTATCGTCGCCGCGAGAGTGTCCAGCCCTACTGGTCCGCCGTTATAGAATTCAATAATGCTTTTGAGCATGCGCCGGTCAAGCGAATCCAGCCCGAGCCTGTCAACCTCAAGCGCGAGAAGCGCCTTGTCCGCAACGGCTTTTGTGATCACACCCTTTGCCTTGACCTGCGCATAGTCGCGCACGCGGCGCAGCAGTCTGTTGGCTATCCTTGGTGTGCCGCGCGAACGCGATGCGATCTCATATGCGCCTTCCGGCTCGATCTCAACCCCGAGGATGCCTGCCGACCGCGTCACAATGCGTTTCAGCTCCTCAGGGGTGTACAGCTCCAGACGGAGCGCCACGCCAAAGCGGTCACGCAGCGGCGCTGTAAGCTGTCCTGAGCGCGTCGTTGCCCCTATGAGCGTGAAGTGCGGCAGATCAAGGTGAAGGGAGTTCGCCGACGGTCCTTTGCCGAGTATTATATCAATGGCGTAATCCTCCATTGCGGGATAAAGAATCTCTTCATACGCGCGGTTCAGCCGGTGTATCTCATCGACAAAGAGTATATCTCCCTCGCTGAGATTTGTGAGCATCGCAACAAGGTCTCCCGGTTTTTCTATCGCAGGCCCGGAAGTAATGCGCATATTTACACCCATCTCGTTTGCGATTATCGCCGCAAGCGTCGTCTTTCCCAACCCCGGAGGACCGTGAAGCAGCACATGATCCAGCGGCTCTCCGCGCATCTTTGCCGCGTTGATGAATATGCTGAGGTTTTCCTTGGCTTTCTCCTGCCCGATATATTCCGTTATCGAGCGCGGGCGAAGCGAACCCTCTGCATTATCCTCAGGGAGGCTCGCGGCCGTGGTTATCATTTCGTCATTGACGTCTTCCGAAAAACTGATACTCATGCTTTATTCTCACTTTACCATGTGCCTGAGCACTGCCTTTATTATTTCCTCTGCCGTCATGCCGCTCACATCCAGCTTCTTCAGCACCGGCGCAACCTCCGCGCTGCTGTAGCCAAGCACGGACAGGGCTGTCATTGCATCGCCCACATTTCCGCTGGCGCCGCTCTCGATGGCAGCCGCGCCGGGTATTGGCTGGTAATCGAGCGCGCCAAGCTCCTTGCCGATCTTGTCCTTGAGCTCCAGTATAACGCGCTGAGCAATGCGCTTGCCGATACCGGGAGCCACGGTGAGCGCCTTTTCGTCGTTGTTCATTATTGCCAGCGCCAGCGCTTCGGGGCTATTATATGAAAGAATGGATAACGCCGCCTTTGGTCCAATACCGGACACTGATGTGAGCATGGTGAAGCAGCGTCTCTCGCTTTTTTCTATGAAGCCATAGAGGTCAAAGTTAGTCTCCCCTATCGCTTCAAAAACATAGAGCTTTGCCTTTGTGCCGGGCTTTAGCGCAGCGGCGGTTGTCGCCGTGATGTTCAGCGCAAAGCCTATACCGCCGCAGTCGATGACTGCGAGGTTCGGCTCAAGCTCTGAAACCGTTCCGTCTATATGGTAGAGCATTCGTCTCCCTCTCCTTTATACAGTAAGGATGTTGCGCTTCTGGCGTGGCAGATAGCGAGAGCAACGGCATCTGCGGCATCGTCCGGTTTCGGCGGCGCAGGAAGCGCACATATGCGCTTGACCATGTCCATGACCTGCTTTTTTTCTGCGCGCCCATAACCGACAACAGCCTGCTTTACCTGAAGGGGCGTATATTCATAAACACTGACGCCCGCCTTACGGCATGCAAGGAGGATCACGCCGCGCCCATGCGCCACGGAAATGCCGGTTGTGATATTTGTGTTGAAAAAAAGCTCCTCGATGGATACCGCATCCGGCTTGAAAAGCTCCAAAAGCTGAAGCATATCATCGTATATCTGTTCCAGACGGACAGAAAGGCTGTTGTGCGCTGGGGTCGTTATAACGCCGCAGCTGCGCAGCTTATAGTCCTTCCCCTCAAAATCCAGCACGCCAAAGCCTATTGTTGCAATTCCGGGATCAATGCCCAAAATACACATCAAAAACCTCCGTTTACCGTCACATGATGTTTTTGCCTCGCTGCATACTATATGATTTTAACATAACCCAGCTCTGATAGCAACAGCAAACACCAAAACCCTGCACGGCAGCCGTGCAGGGTTTTGGGATTAAGCTCTGGGATGAGCCTTGTTGTAGACGTCCTTGAGCTGCTTTTTGATGAGATGGGAATACACCTGCGTGGAGGATATATCGGCGTGACCAAGCATTTCCTGTATAGCGTGAATATCTGCGCCGTTTTCGAGCAGATGCGCGGCAAACGAATGACGCAGGGTATGCGGTGTAATGTCCTTCTCAATGCCGGCTTTTTTCTGATAGTACTTTATTATCTTCCAAAAGCCCTGACGGGACATACGTTCGCCGCTGACATTGACGAAGAGCGACGGTTCATCCGGCGTTGCAATCATCTGCGGTCTGACGAGCGTTATGTACTCGCTCACCGCTTTCACTGCTGCGGGATACATTGGTATGAAGCGTTCCTTGCTGCGGCTCTGGCAGTGGATAACACCTGCGGTCAGGTTGACATCATCGATATTAAGGTCAATAAGCTCCGTGACGCGGATGCCGGTAGCATAAAGAAGCTCAAGCATTGCCTTGTCCCGATAGCCCTTTGCGTCAATGCACTGCGGCTGATTGAGCAGCGTCTCGACCTCAGTGCTTGTGAGTATCTGAGGCAGCTTCTGAGTGCTTTTGTCAGGCACAAGCTTTAGCGCAGGATTGACAGGGATAATCTGCTTGATGCACAAATGCGTGTAAAGGCACTTGAGCGACGCAATGTTGCGGGACACTGTCGCAACGGATTTGCCGGAAGCGCGCAGATAGTCGATGTACTCTCCAACGTCCTCATCGTTCGCCGTAACTATGGTCGCATCAGTGTGCGTGTCAAGATACTCGCTGTATTTGCGAATATCGCGCATATATGAGCTGAGGGTGTTGGCAGATGCTTTCTTATCCTCTGTCAGGTATCGCTCAAATATTTCAATGATTTCCGCGTTCTGCATAGTAAACGCCCTCTCTGAAAAAAGAATTATCTATATCAAAGCTCCGTCCGCTGACGCAACCTTATTATGTCTAGGTTCTTATGCGGCCGAATGCTGTTGCTCTGCGCTTGCACGCCCTCTTGCCATCGTCCTATCAGGAAATTGCTTAACATAACTGCTCGCTGGTAACAATATATTACACGCAAGCAAAAAAATCAAGTCTTTTTTTACTTTTTTGCAAAATATTTTTTCTTTATGTTAACTCTTGTTACCTGTTAATCACAATTTTTTGTGGCATTTTGTCGTTTTAGACGTCAGTTCCCCAAGATATTGATAATAAATAATATCAAAAGTAAACAAATTATTTTTTGCGATTATGTTAATACATCCATGTTCATATAGCCTCTCTCCTTCATGTTTTTCTTTGCGTCATTCTATTCCTCTTCTGTTTGCCGTGCCCGCCGACAAAAAACACGCTGCCCGCAAGGCATCCGGCAAGTGTAAAAGTCGCCACGCTCAGCACGCCGTCCGCCGCAATGCCGCTGCCTGCAATTATAAAACCCAGAGTCAACGCAATGGTTGTTATGACAACCCCGGCAACAAGACCGGTGTACAGCGCGCCTGTTTTCCGCCCGCGCATGGCGCATCTTCCCGCAGCAAGAGCCGCAGCAAAGCTCAGAGCCGAGCTGATATACCCTATTGCGGCAGCCGGGACAGAGAAAAGCGCTGCCGCCAGCGCGGCAAGCAGCGTCAGCAGTGCGGCGGAAATGCCCCAGGCAGCAACTGCCGTTGCTATGCACTGCACATCGGGCAAGTCAAAAGATCTGTTCAAATAAAAAGCCCCCTCTCAACAAGATGTAGTACATCCTATTAACAGGGGGTGCGTTTCATTCAGATTAAAATTCTGCAGCAGCTGTGGGGAATTACTTCTTTTTACCCTTGCTGGCTCTTGCTTCAGCCTCGGCGGCTTCCATCTTTGCGGTGGTGGAAATGGACCACTTCTTTGCCTGAATACGGACTCTGTCTTCACCGGTCTCAAAAGTGATGGTATCCTCAGTGACCTGAACGATCTTGCCGGTCAAACCGCCGATGGTGGTGATCTCATCGCCGAGAGAGAGAGAATTACGCATCTCTTCTGTCTTTTTCTTCTTTTTGTTCTCGGGGCGGATTATAAGAAAATAGAAGATCGCAAACATCAATACGATCATAAGGATCATAGAAGAACCGCCTTGGGCCGAAGTCGCTGCGCTTGCATCAAAAAGGAAAAGCATTTAGGGTTTACCTCCAATAATAAAGTGCCTCCATTATACATGGTGCAAGTGAGAATTTCAAGATTTTATATGCGTTTATCTAAAATTTCTGTATACTGCCGTCTGAATGCGTCGAAGCAGCCGTTGTCGAGGCACTCGCGGATGCGCTTTGTGAGGCTGTTGTAGAAATACAGGTTATGTGCGACTGCGAGGCGCATCGCGAGCATTTCCTCCGCCTTGAAGAGATGGCGCACATATGCGCGCGAGTAGCGGCGGCACACAGGGCAATCGCACAGCGGATCTATCGGTTCGCTGTCCTTGGCATACTTCTCGTTTTTTATGTTAATTATGCCGCTCCACGTGAAGAGATGCCCGTGTCTGCCGTTTCGTGCCGGCATGACACAGTCAAAGAAATCAACGCCGCGGTACACGCTCTCAATGATGTTGCCCGGCGTGCCCACTCCCATGAGATAGCGCGGCTTATTCTTCGGCATATATTCCTCGACCGCCTCAATGGCGTCGTACATTTCCCGGTGCGTCTCCCCTACCGCGAGTCCCCCTATGGCATACCCCGGCAGGTCAAGCTCCGCGATGCGCTTCATATGCTCTATGCGTATATCGTGGAACACCGTGCCCTGATTTATGCCAAAGAGCATCTGCCCGGGGGTGACTGCATCATCGCGGCTGTTATAGTCCGCAAGCGCCGCCTTGCACCGCTCCAGCCAGCGCACGGTGCGCGCGCAGGAACGCTCCACATAGTCGCGCGGCGACGGTATTTTTATGCATTCGTCAAACGCCATGGCAATGTCCGAGCCCAGATTGGACTGAATGCGCATGCTCTCCTCCGGTCCCATGAAAATATGGCGGCCGTCAACGTGAGAGTTGAACTTCACTCCCTCCTCAGTTATCCTGCGCAGCTTTGCCAGCGAAAATATCTGAAACCCGCCGCTGTCCGTGAGTATCGGTCCGTCCCATGTCATGAATTTGTGCAGCCCGCCCATTTCCTTGATCAGCTCATCCCCGGGACGCACATGCAGGTGGTAGGTGTTCGACAGCTCAACCTGACATCCGATCTCTTTCAGATCACGCGCAGACAGCGCGCCCTTTATTGCGCCCTGCGTGCCCACATTCATGAACACCGGGGTCTGCACAACGCCGTGCGGCGTTTCAAGCTCGCCGCGCCGGGCGCGCCCTTCTTGTTTCAAAAGCCTGTACATATTTCCCCTCACAAACATATTACTTTATAAACATGGCATCGCCGAATGAGAAAAACCTGTAACGCTCCTCAACGGCGATTCTATATGCGTTCAAAACATGCTCACGCCCGGCAAGAGCCGAGACGAGCATTATAAGCGTGCTCTCCGGAAGATGAAAATTCGTCACCAGTGCGTCGATGCACTTGAATCTATAGCCCGGATAGATGAAGATGTCTGTCCAGCCGGAGCTTGGATTGACCGTTCCGTCCTCATTGGCAAAGCTCTCAAGCGTCCGGCACGACGTCGTACCCACTGCGATAACTCTGCCGCCGCGCCGCTTCGTCTCGGTTATCGTCCGCGCCGTCTCCTCCGGTACAATGCAGAATTCCGAGTGCATCTCGTGCTGCTCAATGTCGTCCTCCTTGACAGGGCGGAACGTGCCAAGCCCGACATGCAGTGTCACGTAGCATATCTTAACGCCCTTTGCTGCTATCTGATCCAGCAGCTCCTGCGTAAAATGCAGCCCCGCCGTGGGTGCGGCGGCACTTCCAAGCTCCCGGGAGTAGACCGTCTGATAGCGCTCCGGATCGTCCAGCTCCTCCTTGATATACGGCGGCAGCGGCATCTTGCCGAGCCGCTCCAGAACCTCAAGGAATATCCCGTCGTAATCAAAGCGCACGATCCTGTTGCCGCCCTCGGCAACGCTCTCAACCTCTGCTGACAGCTCTCCCCCTCCGAAAACAAGCTTTGTGCCCGGTTTGGTTTTCCTGCCCGGTCGGCTCAGGCACTCCCAGCGCCCCTCGCCCAGATCGCGCAGCAGCACAAGCTCCACCGCGCCGCCGCTCTCGCGTGTGCCGATCAGCCTTGCGGGCAGAACGCGGGAATTGTTCAGCACAAGACAGTCGCCTTCGTTGAGAAATTCCGGCAGCTCATAAAAATGCCGATGTTCAAGAGCGCCGGTCGCCTTGTCAAGCACAAGAAGGCGTGATGCGTCACGTTTCTCCAAAGGTGTCTGCGCGATAAGCTCCTCCGGGAGGTAAAAATCAAAATCCGTTTTTTTCATCAGTTCCTGCTCCGTCGATAGAATTCACTTTAACCGTGTTTTGTATTATATCAGACCGATCCGCGTTTTTCAACGCTCCGGTCATAATGCGCGGAATCCACGAATATCCTCTCAGTGCCGAAATATTTTTCATCTAGGAGGCACATTATGGTCAAAACGCCTGTTTTTAAGGGTTCATGCACAGCTATTGTCACCCCGTTCAACGAGCATGGAATAGATTATGAGCAGCTGAGAAAGAACATAGACTTCCAGTTCGAGAACGGCACCGCCGCCATCGTTGTGTGCGGAACAACCGGCGAAAACGCGACCGTCACGCGCAATGAGTATGAGGAGCTTGTGCGCTTTGCGATAAGGGCAAATAATTCACGCATGAAGGTAATCGTAGGCGTCGGCAGCAACAACACGGAAACCGCGCTCAAAAACGCAGAGAATGCCCGCTTCGCCGGCGCTGACGGCATACTCATGGTTACGCCATACTACAACAAATCCACACAGAAGGGTCTTGTGGAGCATTTCACCTATGTTGCAGACAGGGTTGACATTCCGATGATACTTTATAATGTACCAAGCCGCACAGGTATAGGCATAGCTCCGGATACATACAAAGAGCTTGCCGCGCACCCGAATATCGTCGGCGTAAAGGAAGCCTCCGGCAGCCTCAGCCTTGCAGGCGAGATCGTCAGCCGCTGCGGAAACGATCTGTACATATGGAGCGGAAACGATGACAACACCGTGCCGATGATGGCGCTGGGGGCGCTCGGCGTTATATCGGTTGCTTCAAACATCGTGCCGGGCGTGGTGTCAAAGCTATGCCAGCTCTGTCTTGACGGAAGCTTTAAAGACGCGACAGAGCTGTACGCAAAGTATGCAAAACTATTCTCGGCGCTCTTCATCGAGACAAATCCCATTCCCGTCAAAGCTGCGATGAAGATGCTCGGCATGGACTCCGGCATCCTCCGCTTGCCGCTCACAGCTATGAGCGACGAGCATTTCGCCCTCCTCCGCAACACTATGGCTGAAGCCGGTCTTAACGTGTAAACTTGCTGTATACCCTTGTCACGAGGTGTGATGCGGGGTATACGGCGAGTATATGTCAATTGGCGAAAAACTGAGCTGCTTATCATCATCAAAGCAGCTCAGTTTTTTCTATCACGTCAGGTCGAATGACCGCCCTGCAAGGGATGCACACAGCCAGATGATAACCGTCAAGCGTACAATGCCATATGCCTTGCATCCCGATTACCGAAAATGACGCCAACGGGGTCGCAAGTCCAGTGCCGAGAGCCTTTATATAGCTCTCCTTTTTGCACCATATCTCTGTGAACGCATATTCGGCGTTTTCTGCTTGTGCGATGTACTTCTGCTCGTCGGCGGCAAAAAATCTACGGACCAGCGCCGGGTTCGGCGGCGTATTCCGTTGTAGGTCAAGCCCGAAATCTCTGTCGCACACCGCGGCGGCGGCATATGTGCCCGAATGCGACAACCCGATAAAAAATTCTCCGCCGCGCAGCGCAGGCTTGCCGTGCTCAAGCGTCACAATATCGAGCGGGAGCGGGAAACCGTCCCGCCAGTTTTTGACCGCATGGTTTAAAAGAAGCTCCGCGCCAAGCCCGCCGCGCCGCGATGCTCCCTGACGGACGCATGCCAGCCGTTCACATCGGTATTTTGACAGCGTATACTCTCTCTCCGGGTCAAGCGCGGACACATCAGCGTAGTATATCCTCAGCATCAGGCGCGCATTGCGTCGATGGTCTTTGCAATGAGTTCATTAAGATCCATACCCATCATCTCCGCGCCGCGGCGGATAACGTCGCGCGAGCACCCTGCGGCAAACTTCTTGTCCTTGAACTTCTTCATCACGGACTTTACCTCCATGCCGTCAAGCCCGGTCGGACGCATGAGTGCGACGGCACCGATAAGCCCCGTCAGCTCGTCCGTGGCGAAAAGCACCTTTTCCATGTATTTCTCCGGCTTGACATCAATGCATATGCCGTAGCCGTGGCTTATCACGGCATGGATAACATCTTCGTCAATGTCCAGCTCACGCAGCATCTCTTTCGCCTTGACGCAGTGCTGCTCCGGATACAGCTCAAAATCTATATCGTGCAGCATGCCGACTGTGCGCCAGAAATCAACGTTTTCCGGGTCATACTCCTTGGCAAATTCGCCCATTACCTTCGACACTGTCTCGCCGTGCTGAATGTGGAAAGGCTCTTTATTATATCTCTTCAGCAGCTCTTCCGCCTGCTCAGGCGTTGGTATATAGCTCATATGATAACCTCCTGTTACTGGTATAAACCATAATAGCGCGGCTGGCGCGCCATTACAAGAGGCAAAATAGACAATGAGCCTCGAAAATGAGGCTCATTTGTAAATATTTTTATTTCTTGGGCGCGGCAGATGGCTCCGTGCCGATTTCAGGGATTGCCGTGTTGGCAGCGTCATCCGTCACGGAGGTGCTGGGCGACACTGTTTCATCGCCGATCACGCCGTCTGTGTCTGTTACGGCACCGTCTACTGCATCAGGTGTAATGAGCGGCGTAACCTTTGACGTTGCAGTCGGCATGGACGTAGGCACGGCATTGTCAATGTCTGCATCGGCGGGCGTACCCGCGCCGCAGCCGCACAGGGAAAGAGCCAGTATGCACGTCATAACGATATAAACGATAACTTTCTTCATCTTTTTCCTCCCAAATCTGAGCTGAATTTATCAAGCGTTAGTATTATCTGTGCATTCTTTATAAATATACAGAAAATGTTTTCCTGACACTGTTGTGCTCCGTAATTGCCAAGTGCTTAAAAATGTGATATTATTTTATTTATGAATAATTTGAAGAAAAATGATATATACACGGTCGTGATCGAGGGATATTCATCGGAGGCTTACGGCGTTTGCCGCATAGATGGGCGCGCCGTGTTCGTTCCGCGCGCCATTGTGGGCGAAACGTGGGAGATCCGCATTGTCAAGGTCACGGCGAGTGCGGTATATGCACGCCCAGAACAGCTCATCGTTCCCTCTCCGGAGCGGCGTGTGCCGGAATGCCCGTACTTTGGCAGGTGCGGCGGATGTGATACGTGGCACATGAGCTATGATGAGGAGCTGCGCTTCAAGCTCGAGCGTGTGAATGACGCACTGGAGCATATAGGGCGGCAAAGTGTGCGCGCAGAGGAAATAATAGGCGCAGACTGCTATGAGCGTTACCGTAACAAGGGCATTTTCGCTGTCGCGGCGGTCAATGGTCAGCCGTGCGCCGGTTTTTACCGTGAACGCAGCCATGAGCTTATCCCCGTTGACGACTGTCTTATTCAAGACGAGCTTTGCCGCCGCGCGGCAAGCGCCGTTACGGCGTTTATGGCGGTGCATGGCATTTCCGCTTATGATGAGGCAAACGGCAAAGGTACGGTGCGGCATATATTCTGCCGCCGCGCGATACATACGGCTGACGCAGTCGTCTGCATTATTGCCGCGCGAGGCTTCGGCGCGGCGACCGGTGCGCTTGTTGATACGCTGCGCAGCGCCTGTCCGGAGCTGACAGGGATTGTGCTGAACATCAATAAGACCGTCGGGAACACCGTTCTCGCCGGGAATTTTCATACGCTCTGGGGGCGTGCCGGAATCATGGACACACTCTGCGGAAATATGTTTGAAATTTCTCCGCAGGCGTTTTTTCAGGTGAACCCACTGCAGGCGGAGCGGCTTTACGCCAGGGCGCTTGAATACGCCGCTCCATCCACGTATGCAACGGTTCTCGACCTTTATTGCGGCGCAGGTACTATCAGTCTTGCGCTTGCCCGCTGTGCGCACCGTGTCATAGGGGCGGAGATTGTGCCGGAGGCCATTGATAATGCGACGAAAAATGCCGCCGCAAACAGCATCACGAACTCAGAATTTATCTGTGCCGACGCAGGACAGGCGGCGGAAATGCTGTCCGCGCGCGGTCTGCAGCCGGAGGTCATCGTCGTTGATCCGCCGCGCAAGGGTATGGATGCACGCGCCGTTGCCGCTGTCGCTGCGATGCAGCCGCAGCGCATGGTCTACGTCTCCTGCAACCCCGCAACTCTCGCGCGGGATGTTCTGCGCTTTGCTGAGCTTGGGTACGAGCTGAAAGCCGTGACCGCAGTGGATATGTTTCCACGGACGTGCCATGTTGAAAGCGTGGCAGTAATGGAGAAAAAAGATTGCGAGGATAAATAAATGAAATATGACCGGAAGATTACGCTGATAAGCGGAAAAGAGGCGCGGCTCAGGAATGCCGACACAGGAGCCGGAGAGCCATTCTCTCCGGCAGTCCGGCACAAGTAAAGAAAAACTATTTTTTTCGGAGCGTGAATGCATGAAGCGTATTGCTTGGTTGGATATTGCAAAGTACATATGCATAATGGCGGTGATGCTGGAGCATCTTGAGAGCACAACGGATGTTCTCGGCTGCTTTTTCTCTCCGTTTTTCGTGCTCTGCTTTTTCGCAGTCGCCGGGTACACCCACAAAGCCGGGCAGCCGTTCGGCGCGTTCATGGTGAAAAAGCTGCGCACGCTCTTTGTCCCGTGGCTCATTTTCAGTGTGTTTGACATTGCCCTCTCTCAGCTCGTATCGTTCAGCGACCATGGCAGCTTCTGGACGGAGCTGGGGTGGAATCTGCTGCAAATTCGCGGACACGGCGATCAGATATGGTTTGTTGCAGCGCTGTTTATGGCGTTTATCCCATTCTGGGTGTTTATCGAGTGGTACAGCCGTAGGGAAAGCACACCCGCAAGGCGGACTGTGTTTGTGCTCATTGCGCTCGCGCTCTTTTACGCGGACACGTTCTATTCAAAACACATGGATCCGTCCCTGCTCCCGTGGGGAACAGCGGCGCTCCCGTGGCATATTGAATACATATTCCAAGGTATGTTCTACATGGTTCTCGGCTATATGTTCCGCGAGAGCTGGGAGACGGGCTTTGACCGCCTGAACACGTGCACTGGGCGTGCGATACTCTTCTCTTCCTACGCGCTCATCATATACCTTCCTTATTTTGTAAATATGCCGGAGACTCTGTTCGCGCTTTTTGCGGTGTATATCACACCGATTCTTGGCATCATGCTAACGTTTGCGGTCAGTAAAGCTATTCCCTCCAACCGATATATGTGCTACATCGGGCAGAACACGCTCGTTTATTTCGCGCTGCACGGAAAGGTATTCTCATTCGTTGAGGGTATGCTCAGGCGCTTTGCCGCACCTTTGTACTCTGCTTTGCTTTCAAACGTGCTTGCGTCCAATGTCTTTGCGGTCGTATTCACTTTTCTGCTGTCGCTTGTGCTCATCATTCCGGCGTATATCATAAACCGCTGGCTGCCGTTCATCTTGGGGCGGCGTGCAAATACTCCGGTGCGTTCTTCGTGACGTAACACTTCATAATCCTCAGAATTTCCTGAGGTCAATTGAAAAAAACGCTTGAATTGTACGTGTGCTTATGTTATACTTGTCAAGCTGTTAATTCGTATAAAATCGAAAGGATTGAAATAAATGTCTACGCTCACTATTGTTTTTACCATTCTTCAGGTCATTTCCGGTCTCGCAGTCACCGTTATCGTGCTCATGCAGAGCGGTAAGAGCGCCGGTCTCTCTGGGTCTATTTCCGGCGGTGCAGAGACTTTCTTTTCCAAAGGCAAGGCAAAAACCCTTGACGCGAAGCTTGCGAAGATGACGAAATGGTTTGCTCTCGTGTTCGTCGTGCTGACTCTCGTGCTTAATCTTATCTGATTTTATCTGATAATTCTATATTTCATATAAAAATTGCTGACCTTGAGGTCAGCAATTTTTTATTCCCATGTTTTCCATACGTCCGGGCAGTAGCCGACAGTCGCCTGCTTGCCGTTGCGGACAATTGGCGTTTTGATGAGATATGGAATTTCGTACAGCTTGTCGAGCTTTGCATCGGCAGAGGCGAGGTACTGCACCAGGGGATAATCCTCATCTGCAGTATCGATCATCGCCTCAAGTCCGACGGAATTTTTAACGGAGTTCAGTTCTCCCCTGCTCATACCGTATTTTATCACGTCCACAAACTGATATTTTATCCTGCGCTCCTTGAAATATCGCTCGGCTTTCTTCGTGTCAAAGCACTTGCTTTTGCCGAATATCTGTATATTCATATTGCAGCCGCGCTTATATTTCAGTAATGACCGGCAGTATCATGGGGCTGCGGCGTGTGGTCTTGTAGAGGTACCCGGAGATGTTGTTTTTCACCTTGCTCTTTATGCTGGTGAAATCACTGATGTGCTGTGCCTCGCACGATGCAACAGACTCCAGCGTCACTCGCTTGAGCTCCTCAATGAGATGCTCCGCCTCTTTGACATAGATGAAGCCTCTCGTCACGATCTCAGGGTCGGCAAGGATCTTATGATCGTGTGCCGAGAACGGCATAACCACGACGACCATACCGTCCTCTGCGAGACGGTGCCTGTCGCGCATAACAACGCTGCCGACCTCGCCAACGCCGCTGCCATCGACAAGCACAGCACCGGCAGGCACGCTTGCCTCGCACTTTATGGATTTCTTTGTGATTTCTATGACCTTGCCGTTTTCGGCGATGACGATGTTCTTGGGATTGACGCCCATTATGCGCCCAAGCTCCGCATGCTTGACAAGCATTCTGTACTCACCGTGTACGGGGATGAAATACTTGGGTCTGACAAGCCCGAGAACCATTTTCTGCTCTTCCTGTGAGGCATGACCGGAGACGTGCAGATCAGTGTGGCGATCGTATATGACCTCTGCACCCTTGTGGAAAAGCTCATCAATGACGCGGCTGATGGTGTTCTCGTTGCCGGGTATGGCAGAGGCAGAAATGATAACTCTGTCGCCGGCGTCAACGGTGACCTGCTTATGCTCGGAAAATGCCATGCGGTAAAGCGCGGACATGGCCTCGCCCTGGCTGCCGGTCGAGATGATAACGACCTTGTTCTTTGGAAGCTTATTCAGGTGCTCAATGTCCATCATGACATTATCGGGAATATCCATATACGACAGCACAGATGCCACACGAAGGACATTTTCCATGCTGCGCCCTGTAATGCCGACCTTGCGCCCGTATTTGTTGGCAACATTGATGATCTGCTGCAATCTGTGGACATTGGACGCAAACGTGGTGATGATGATGCGCTTATCGCAGCCCATGAAGAGCTTGTCAAAGCTCTCACCGACCTTGCGCTCCGAGTCGGAATGTCCGGGCTTTTCCACGTTTGTGGAGTCGCTCAGCAGTGCGAGCACGCCGTCGTTGCCAAGCTGCCCGAAGCGCGCAATGTCAAACATACCGCCGGATATTGGCGTGACGTCTATCTTGAAGTCGCCGGTGTGGATGACCGTGCCAAGAGGCGTGCCGATAGCCAGAGCGACGGCATCCGGAATGGAGTGGTTGACATGAATGAACTCCACCGTGAAGCAGCCGAGGCGGAACACTGAGCCTACTTTTTTTGTGAATATCTGTGTATTGTACAGCAGATCAAACTCCTCAAGCTTCAGCTCGACAAGCGCGGCGGTAAGAGGCATGGTGTAGATAGGTATGTCCAGCTCACGAAGGACATAAGGCACAGCGCCGATATGATCCTCGTGCCCATGGGTGAGGATCATGCCGCGTATACGGTCGGCATTTGCGCGCAGATAGCTTATGTCCGGCAAGACGATGTCAATACCGTACATATCCTCATCCGGAAAACCCATGCCGCAGTCGACAATGATAATATCCGTGCCGCATTCAAACGCGGTCATATTCTTGCCGATCTCACCAAGACCGCCAAGAGGAATTATTTTCAATTTAGAAATCATATTATCTCCTATCTTCTTTTATTTTTTGCCCATAAGCGAACCGGTGCACGACCTGCAACGTGTACCTCATCCATTTATGGCGGCAGCATTGCAGCTGCCTATTTATGTATGCACAGAAAGTATAACCGATAACGGATATTTTTAGCACATAATGCAGCAAATACCCGTAAACGCCAAAATTACATCTCAGTGCGTCCTTCGAGCGCACGGTTAAGGGTCGCATCGTCGGCAAACTCGAGATTGGAGCCGACAGGGATACCGTAGGCAAGGCGCGTGACCTTTATGTCGAACGGCTTCAGAAGGCGCGAGATATACATTGCGGTGGCTTCTCCCTCGGTATCGGGGTTCGTCGCCATGATGACCTCTTCCACGCCCGGCTCTGCCGCGCGTACAAGAAGCTCCTTAATGCGTATATCCTCCGGACCTACATGGCTCATCGGCGAAAGCACGCCGTGCAGCACATGGTACGTTCCGTTATATTCTCTCCCACGCTCAATGCTCAACACGTCGCGCGGCTCGGAAACAACGCAGATGGTGGACTTATCACGTCTGTCGCTCGCGCATATCTGGCAAATCTCACCCTCGGTGAGATTCTGACATATCTTGCAGCAATGTACGCTGGACTTTGCCGTAGTGATGGCGTCGGCAAAAGACCTTGCCTCTTCATCCGGCAGCGACAGCACATAAAATGCGAGCCGCTGGGCGCTCTTTTTCCCAATACCGGGAAGCGCGGCAAATTTATCAATCAGGTTTTCAAGCGACGCAGGGAAAAAAGACATAATTTATTCTCCGATACAGCCAAGCGATATCACTCGCCGCGAATAGCGGCAATGGCGGCGGCGCGGTCAGGTTTGTCAAAGATTGCGCTGCCCGCAACAAGGACGGTGCAGCCCGCTTCGACTGCGAGACGCGCAGTGTCCGCGTTTATCCCGCCGTCAGCCTCCAGCTCGCACCCTGGCTTGATGCAATCGATGTACTCACGCACCTTTTCGATTTTTTCAAGCTGATCACGCATAAAGCTCTGTCCTCCGAAACCCGGCTCGACAGTCATTATCAGCACAAGCTCCACCTGCTCGAGAAACGGCAAAACATCGTCTGCCGCCGTGTGCGGCTTGAGCGTGATGCCTGCGCGTTTTCCAGCAGAATGCACCCTGTCGATTGCGAGAAGAATATTCTCCGGCGTATCAGCCTCAATATGGACGTTGACAAGATCTGCCCCGGCGTCGCAAAACCGTTCAACATAGCGCACCGGGCGTTCGATCATGAGGTGCACATCAAGAAACATATCCGTCGCGCGGCGCAGAGACTTTACCACAGGAACACCAATGGAGATGTTCGGGACAAAAAGCCCGTCCATAACATCAACATGCAGCCAGTCCGCGCCGGCGCGCCTGACATCCTCGACCTCTTCACCAAGACGTGCAAAATCCGCCGACAGTATTGACGGGGCAAGCTTTATCATAATGCAGCTCCTCTTGTTGATCAGGTTACGGTCTCTCATACATTCGTTTTATTATACTACAACAAATAGTTCAATTGCAATATTGACGTGAAGAATATTTAGATATAAAATAAACTAATGAAGAATAGCTCGGAGGACAATACTTTGGTCAGGAAAAACAAAAAGCCCCTGCGCGTTGGGCATATATATGGTTTTGCCTTCACATGGATAGCAATGGCGCTTATGCTGCCGCTTTACAAGACATGGGCGCTTATTACCGCGCTCGTCGTCAGCACTCTTGTGGGCGCGAGCGTATGGAGCATCGGTGAGAAAAAAGCGCAGAAAGCTGCGGATGCGGAGCGTGCAGCGCAGCAGGCGGAGGCGGACGCCGCCGCAAAGGCTTCTCCCAGAAAGAAGAGCTACGGTCCGGAAATAGATCCGATACTTGCCGAGGGCAGCCGCGCGCTTGCCGAGATGGGGCGTCTTTATGCTTCCATCAAAGATACCGACGTGCGCGCGAAGATAAATGAGATAATGCGCATCACAGACAAGATCACGCAGGATGCTGTCAGTGATCCGTCTGACATTCCCCAGATCAAAAAATTCCTCAACTATTACCTTCCAACCACAATAAAGCTTCTCAACGCCTATGACCGTATGAGCTCGCAGGGCATTGAGGGCGAGAATCTGGATAAGAGCATGAAGAATATAAATGATATGCTCGATACCGTTATAGAGGCATACAAAAAGCGGCTTGATTCGCTTTTTGCCAATCAGGCGCTCGATATTGAGACCGATATTGAAGTCATGAACTCCATGCTCGCCAGAGAGGGTCTCGCGGGCGGCAGGGATTTTGACATAAAAGACGATACCTCGCAGACCGCGCAGGCGCAATAAAAAAATAGAAAGGAACTCTACAATGAACGAACAAACCAGCTCCATACCAAGCCTCACGCTCGAGTCTAACGCCCCCGCCGCGGCACAGACCGCAGTTGAGGAAGCCCCCGCGGTCAAGGACGCTTCCGCCCCCGCCGCAGTCGAGACCAAGACCGAAAAGCCGGATCTGAGCGCGCTGTCCGCAGCGGAGCAGGCAGCAGTGCTGGATTTTTCCGAGAAGATAGACGTCACGAACACCGAACAGGTCATGAACTACGGTTCTGCCGCGCAGAAAAACATATCCGAATTTTCCGATGCAGCCCTCGGCACCGTGCGCACCAAAGACCTCGGCGAGGTCGGCGATATGCTGGGTGATCTTGTCGTTGAGCTTCAGGGTCTGAAATTTACACAAGAGGAGAAAAAGGGTCTGCTCGGGCTTTTCAGGAAGGCGACGAACGACATAGCATCCATGAAGGCTCAGTTTGACAGGGCGGAGGTCAATGTCGACAAAATAGTGGAGGCGTTGGAAAAGCACGAGGTCACGCTGATGAAGGATATCAGCATGATGGACAAGATGTATGACAAAAACCAGGAGTACATGAAAGAGCTGACCATGTATATCCTTGCCGGCAAGGTCAAAATTGAAAAGCTGCGCAATGAAGAGCTGCCCAAATATGTGCAGCACGCGCAGGAGACCGGTCTTCCAGAGGATGCACAGGCAGCAAACGATTTTGCAAATCTCATTGGACGCTTCGAAAAAAAGATACACGACCTTGAGCTTACGCGGCAAATCTCCGTGCAGATGGCGCCGCAGATCCGCCTCATCCAGAATAATGACAGCCTTATGGTCGAGAAGATTCGCTCATCAATTGTCAATACCATTCCCCTATGGAAAAATCAGATGGTGCTGGGTCTTTCTATGTTCCACTCCGAGCAGGCAATGAAGGCGCAGCGCAATGTGACCGACACCACAAACGCCCTCCTCATGCAAAACGCTCAGGCACTGCACCAGGGCAGCGTAAACATCGCCAAAGAGTCAGAGCGCGGCCTTGTTGACATTGAGACGCTCAAAAAGACGAATCAGGAACTTATCAAGACTCTCGACGAGGTGCGCCAAATTCAGGATGCAGGACGCGCCGGACGTGCCCAGGCAGAGGCGGAGCTTAACCGCATTGAGGATGAGCTCAGGCAGAAGCTCTTGGAGATGAACGGCTGACCCGCCCCATAAGGAGGCTTAAATGAAAGCATTGAAAAATCCTGTTGCCGCAATATTTCTCGCTGTTATTCTCGTCGCCTCGTCCACCCTCCTCTCCGCCTCTGTCAATCTCGGCAAGGATGCACAGAAGGTGACTGACGGATTTTACGACGGCGTGATATACGACGGCTATAAGCACCCCAGCATTTATAGCCAGCTCAACAATATCATCGGTGCAATCGACGGCATGTGCGCCGTCGCGGCAAACAACGGCGTCAGCACTGCGGCGCTGTCCATGGCTTCGTCTGAGCTGAAGTCTAGTCTGTCCACCATGCATGACAACATCAGCTCCATTTATCTGAGTTACAGCGCCATGTGCACCCAGCTTATACCGTTCATGAACGAAATCAACAGCATTTCCCTCTCCGAACGCGAAAGCGAGGGTATAGAGGCGTATGAGAATACCGTGACGAATGCTCAGCGCGTCATTGACGAATCCGGCTATAATGAGAGCGTGCGCTCGTACAGAAGCTCTCTTGACGCAGCGGCAAATTTCTTCGCCTCGCTCTGCGGCGTGACCGGTCCGGAATACTTTGCGTGATATGAAAGCAAGGGGTTTTATATCATTTTTCGCGGCGTTGGTGCTTTGCGCCGCACTCGCTTCGCCCGCGTTTGCAGTTGTAGAACAGAGCGAGAGCTTTTACGCGGCAGATTATGCCAACGTGCTGAGCAGCACCACAGAGCAGATGATAATCGATTGCAACGGCGCTCTTGAGCAGCAGTGTCAGGGAGCGCAGATTGTCGTTGTCACTGTCGAATATCTTGACGGCATGACAACAGATGCCTACGCTTACCAGCTCTTCAACTCCTGGGGCGTGGGCTCGGCAGAGTACAGCAACGGCATGCTTCTCCTGCTCGCAGTGCAGGAGAACAAGGCATGGCTCGCTTACGGGCTGGGGCTGAATTCTGTGCTGTCAACGCAGCGCGTGGATTCCATGCTGGAAGAGTATTTCTGGACAGACTTTGATAACGGCGACTATGACGCCGCCGTAACGAAGCTCTTCAATGCTCTGCTCAAATGGTACGATGACGAGTACGGCAGCAGTGTTGCCGGTGCCGGTACAGCGCAGGTAAATAACAGCTACTCCGGGAACGGCTACTATAACACATATGGCATCTCATATGCTGTAAAGCGGATCGTGCGTATCGGCGTGATAGTGCTCATTCTGCTCGCCGTGTTCGGCGGCGGCGGTCGCGGCAGGGGCGGAGGCTCATGGCTGCCATGGCTGCTGCTGTTCCTCTCGCGCGGCGGTCGGCACGGATGGCACGACTGGAACGACCGTCCACCGCACGGCGGCGGCTTCGGCGGCGGTTTTGGCGGCGGAGGAGGCCGTGGAGGAGGCTTCGGTGGAGGCTTCGGCGGCGGCAGCGGTCACGGAGGCGGAGGCTTCTCCGGCGGTGGCGGCGGCAGACGTT
Source organism: Clostridiales bacterium UBA5888 (assembly GCA_002431965.1). GTDB lineage: Bacteria > Bacillota > Clostridia > Oscillospirales > Oscillospiraceae > Limivicinus. The sequence continues at coordinate 12,529 of DJEW01000016.1, read as the reverse complement.
GATAATAAACACATTATATGCCGCCGATGCGGCAGAACGGAGATAATATAATATGTCCATAGAAAAAGGACGCGCGTACTTTCGCGCACTTGGGATAGAGGATAGAGTCAGAGAGTTTGACGTGTCGTCTGCAACGGTTGAGCTTGCAGCGCAGGCACTTGGTGTGGATGGCGCGCGCATCGCCAAAACTCTGTCTTTCAAATCCGACATGGGCTGCATGCTCATTCTCGCCGCGGGCGACGCACGCATTGATAACCATAAATTCAAGGAAAAGTTTCACTTCAAGGCGAAAATGCCATCGCCGGACGAAGTGCTTGAACTTGTGGGGCACCCGGTCGGCGGTGTATGCCCGTTTGGTATAAACGACGGTATACCGGTGTATCTTGACGTCAGTCTCAAGCGGTTCGAAACCGTTTTCCCCGCCGTCGGCAGCGCCAGCAGCGCCATAGAGCTTGATCTGGACGAGCTTTATAAGTATTCCAACGCGCTTGAATGGATAGATGTCTGCAAGCTGCCGGAATAATGTCATAATGCCATTCAAACGCGCCAGTATTGCGCTTTTAGATGCAAAAAACTCCACTCAATCGCATGGGTGGAGTTTTTAGTATTCTCAAATAAAGCTTTATGCCAGGGTTATCTTCTTAAAGCTCTTCTTGCCGCGGCGGACAATAAGTCCGGCTTTGACATCGTCACAGGTGTAGGACTTTGCAATGTCCGTGACCTTGTCGTCATTGACGGTGATACCGCCCTGCTGCACATTGCGGCGCGCGTCGGACTTCGTTGTGCAGAGCCCGGACTTCACCAGCAGCGTCATAATGTCAATGCTGCCCTCGGCAAAATCGCTCTCAGCAAGCTCCACCGTGGGGATATTTTCACCGTCTCCGGCGCCGCCGAACAGCGCTTTTGCGGAAGATTCCGCCTTTTTTGCCTCTTCCTCGCCATGGACGAGCGTGGTCAGCTCGTAGGCAAGTATCTCCTTGGCGCGGTTGAGCTGGCTGCCCTCCCAGCCGTCCATCTCATCTATCTGCTCAAGCGGCAGGAACGTCAGCATACGGATGCACTTGAGAACATCCGCATCTTCAACATTGCGCCAGTACTGGTAGAAATCATAAGGACTGGTCTTGTTCGGGTCGAGCCACACAGCGCCCGCTGCGGTTTTGCCCATCTTCTTGCCCTCAGAATTCAAAAGAAGCGTGATGGTCATTGCGTGCGCGTCCTTGCCGAGCTTGCGGCGTATAAGCTCCGTGCCGCCAAGCATATTGCTCCACTGGTCGTTGCCGCCAAACTGCATATTGCAGCCGTAATGCTGAAACATGTAGTAAAAGTCATAGCTCTGCATGATCATGTAGTTGAACTCAAGAAAACTCAGCCCCTTCTCCATGCGCTGCTTGTAGCATTCGGCACGAAGCATATTGTTAACGGAGAAGCAGGCGCCGACCTCGCGCAGAAGGTCAATGTAATTGAGCGGGGCAAGCCAATCGGCATTGTGCAGCATGAGCGCCTTGCCGTCGGAGAAGTCAATGAATTTCTCCATCTGACGTTTGAAGCAATCAGCGTTATGGGCAATGTCCTCTCTGGTCAGCATCTTGCGCATATCGGTGCGCCCGGACGGATCGCCGATGAGAGTAGTGCCGTCGCCAATAAGTGCAATAGGCTTGTTGCCGGCCATCTGCAGACGCTTCATCAGGCACAGTGCCATAAAGTGACCAACATGCAGAGAGTCTGCCGTGCAGTCAAAGCCAATGTAGAATGTCGCCTTGCCGTTGTTGACAAGCTCTCTTATCTCATCCTCGTTCGTCACCTGCGCGATAAGTCCGCGTGCAACAAGTTCTTCGTAAATACCCATTTTGGTTTTCTCCTGTATAATCAGCTATTTTATTTGTTTCCGTTTATAATTATCTCCGCAAGCTCCGCACCGTGCTCAATAAGCTCGGCGCAGCTCACATTGGCGGCCTTCAGATCCGCGCAGCGGACGCTGCCGTACTTTTCCTTAAAATCCGCAGTGCATTGCTTCGTAAGCTGTGCGATTTTGTCCTTTGCTTCGCTATCCGTCCCATCGGTAAATGGGTTTGCAAGACCTATAGCCATAACCGCGCCGGATATTGCGCCGCATATCTCGCCGCAGCGGACGCCGCCGCCAAACCCGCCGGATACCGCCAGCGCTGTTTTATCGTCAAGACCGGTATACTTGCCGCAGGCACAAAGAACACTCTGCGCACAGTTGAAGCCGCACTCATGCAGTCTTGCAGCATCTTCCTTTATTCCCACAATGCTGATCCCCCTTTCCCGCTGCTGCTTATTTTATCTTTGCCTTGAAGCGCTCCGCAGCAGCCATCTGCTCCTCCGCGCTGGCCAGCGTTGTCTCCGTGACAAAGTCGCCGCCGTGCAGCCGCGCAAGCTCGCGCCGTCTGCCTTCGCGGTCAAGCTCTGTCACCTGGGTATACGTTCTGCCGCCGCGCTCGTGCTTTGCGATAAGATAATGGCTGTCCGCCATGGCGGCGATCTGCGGCAGATGCGTCACGCACATGACCTGCTTTCCCCTTGACACAGTATACAGCTTTTCCGCAACGCGCTGCGCCGCAATACCTGATACGCCTGTATCTATCTCATCAAATATCATCGTGCCTACACTGTCGTTTTCGGCAAAGACGTTCTTCATAGCGAGCATAATACGACTCAGCTCACCGCCGGACGCGATCCTGCTTATCCGTCCAAGCTCCTCACCGGCGTTTGCGGACATGATGAAGCGCGCATTTTCCGCGCCATTCGCATCAAAACCCTGCTCGTTTTCAACCGGTACAAACTCCACTGCAAAGCGTACAGATGGCATATTCAGTTCCCGAAGCTCGCGGACAATGCGCGCTTCCAGCTCCTCCGCCCTTTTGCGGCGCTTCAAGCCGAGCTTTTTTGCCGCAGAAAGGCACTGATCCCGCTGGGCGGAAAGTTCACGCTCAAGCTTTATGAGCCTGTCGCCGGCATACTCGATATCATCAAGTTTTTTTCTGCACTCATCAAGATATGCCGGCAGCTCATCCTCGCTTTTGCCGTACTTGCGCTCAAGCTTGTTCAGAAGCGAAATGCGGCTTTCAAGGCTGTCATATTCCTCCGGCGAAAAATCGAGACTCTCGCGGAAATCGCGTATGGTCTCTGCGGCGTCGGAGAGGGCAAACGCTGCGTCATTTATACCGTTCGCGGCGCTCTCAAGCTCCGGCGCAATTGCAGACGCTCTTGATGCGTAGTAGGCGGCGTTCTGCGCCATGGAAACTGCGTTGTCATCCCCTCCATAAAGTGCGGAGAATGCCGCATCCAACGCCTCTGTCAGTTTTTCGCTGTTTCGGAGAAGGTCACGGCGCGCAATAAGCCCCTCCTTCTCCCCTGCCTTTATATCAGCGCGCTCAAGCTCCTGTATCTGGTACTTCAGGCTGTCGCTCAACCGCTCTTTCTCTATCTCATCCATGCTGAGAGAGTCGATTTCTTTCTTTATTGCGCAGTATTTGTCATATTCCGCGCGGTACGCCGCCACATCGGGCGCGAGAGCTCCGAAGCTGTCAAGATACTGCATATGACGGCGCTCATCCATGAGCTGCCGCCCATCGTTCTGCCCATGAATATCCACAAGCATGGCGGCAAGCTCCTTCATCTGCGCCGCCGTTACCGGCGCGCCGCAGATGCGGCAGCCGCTCTTACCGTCGGCGCTGATGCGCCGCTGCAAAATAAGCTCGCCGTCATCAGCATCTATCTCATTGTCGGCAAGCCACGTCTCCGTTCCAGCAGTATCAAACACCGCCGTAACGACGCCTTTTTCTGCCCCGCGGCGCACAAGCTCCCGGCTTACTCTCTCACCGAGGACAGCGCCGATCGAGTCTATGATGATGGATTTGCCCGCGCCGGTTTCGCCGGTGAGCACATTAAGTCCCGGCGCGAAGCTGATGTCAGCCTTTTCAATTACAGCTATATTCTCAATGTGAAGTTCATTAAGCATACGGCATTACCCCATGTCCCCTCCGGGAATCCCGGTGTTAAAACAACAGCTCTATCTCGTGGAAGAACCGGTGCGCAACCTCATTGTCGCGCATGGCGATAAACGCGGTGTCATCCCCTGCAAGTGTGCCGACGACGCCTTCGACCGCCATATTGTCGATTGCGGAGCAGCACGCCGAGGCAAGCCCCGGAAGCGTTTTTATGACGATAATATTCTGCGCGACGTCATAAGAGACCAGACTCTCGCGGAAGATCGTCTTGAGCCGTGGGCTGAGATCGTCTTTCTCCTGCGTGCTCGGGGCTACATAACGGTAGCCGCCATGCGGACCGAGCTCCTTGACAAGGCGCATATCCTTTATATCGCGGGAAAGCGTCGCCTGTGTGCTCTTTATTCCGCGCTCTGCCAGCGCCTCCATAAGCTGCGCCTGCGTTTCAATATCCTTTTGCGAGATAATGTCGAGAATTACGCTCTGACGGCCGTGCTTCATTGCGAGTCCTCCTGAAAATATAATTTATGTCAGTTTTTCGTAAGCGATGTCATAAAAACTCTTGCACCCCATATTCACCATTGCGGTGTACATTGCAGAGCGCCTGACTGTGATGATGTCGTCATTGGCAAGGTCATAGACCGGATTGCCGTCAACCGAGAGATAAGCACGTCTGCCGTGCAGCTTCTCTGTTTTCACTGATACTGTGCGCACCGGATCAAGCACAAATGAACGCGAACCCATAACATGCGCGCATATCGGAGTAATAATCAGGTTTTCTGCATCAGGCTCGACTATGGGACCGCCGGCAGACATGGAATACCCCGTCGAACCAGTCGGCGTTGCAAGGACGATGCCGTCGCCTGAAAACGCCGTGATGGTATCCCCGTCGCACATGGCGGTTAGTTTAATGCAGTCGCCATAGCCGTGAATAACCGCATCATTGAGCGCACAGTCGGAGTACACCGTTTCTCCGCCGCGCAGGAGCGACACATCAAGTTTCATCCGCCGGCTCACTGGCATATTGCCTTCAGCCGCTCTGACGACAAGCGGCAGATCCTCCGGCTCAAGCTCCGTCATAAACCCCTTTGTGCCGAGGTTTATGCCGAGTATGGGCACGGAATAATCGTGCAGTGTCCGCGCCGCGGACAATATCGTTCCGTCTCCGCCAATGACAATGATAAGCGAGCATTTTCCCGCTACATCAGCAAGCTTGTGCGTTTTTATGCCATCCGGGATTATGCCCGGCTCGTCCTCGGCGAATATCGGGCACACGGCAGTCTCATGCCCTGACTCATTCAGCATTAGCACTGTCTCTTGAGTGATGCGCATACCAATATCACGAAACGGATTCGGACAAACTGCAATCATATCCGTACACCTCATTTTTTGCGTTACAGCGCCTCGTGCGACGCAGCGACGACTGCCGGCACATCGATCTCTCCGGGCGGCACAGCCGCATTTTTCATGTGGCAAATATACTCAATATTGCCCTCGGGGCCCTTTATCGGTGAAAAATCCAGTCCGACAGCACTCAGACCTATCGTGGGTGCAAAGTCAAGTATGCCGCGCACGACATCCTCATGAACCTTGAGGTCACGCACAACGCCCTTCTTGCCGACTTCCTCACGCCCGGCTTCAAACTGGGGCTTTATAAGGCAGATCACATCCGCCCCGTCTTTTAAAAGCTGCTTTACAGCAGGAAGCACCAGCTTTATGGAGATGAACGACACATCCATCACCGCAAGGTCGAGCGCCTCGGGTATCTGCTCCTTTGTTACATAGCGCAGGTTTGTGCGCTCCATATTCACAACACGCTCATCCTGTCGAAGCTTCCACGCAAGCTGACCGTAGCCGACGTCGACGGCATATACCTTTGCCGCACCATGCTGGAGCAGCACATCGGTAAACCCGCCGGTTGATGCGCCGCAGTCGATGCAGACCTTCCCGGCAGGATCAACCGGGAACACGCGCAGCGCCTTGTCGAGCTTATATCCGCCGCGGCTGACAAACGGCAATGTCTCGCCGTGGATCTCCACCTTTACGTCTGGGGAGACAGCCATGCCGGGCTTGTCGGCACGCTGTCCGTTGACGAAGACGACGCCGCTCATTATCGTGGTTTTCGCACGCTCGCGGCTCTCTGTGAGCCCGAGGTCGAACACAAGCTGATCAAGCCTGAGCTTTTTCATTGCAAACAACACTCCGCTTTGCAGATTCGTAATGCCGCGTCGGCAATACTCTGAGCGTCAAGACCATAATCGCGCCTGAGCTCCGCTACGCTGCCCTGCGGTATCACGCCGTCGCCCAGATTTATAAGCTGCGCCGCGCGCAGTTCGATCCCCTGCTGCGCACAGAGCGCCAATATCTGCTCGCCCACACAGCCGGGAGCGCAGCTCTCTTCCGGGATGATGAGTCTGCCTGTCTTTTTCAGCGAATCAAGCGTGCTCTCAAACTCATTCGGTTTTATGATACCGATTTTTATGACTTCGGCGCTCACACCGCTCTTTTCAAGAATACGCGCGCATTGAAGCGCATTATTCACCATTGTGCCGTAGCATACGATGGTAATGTCATTTCCTTCGCGCAGCACAGTCTCGTGCTCGACATGAGAGGCGCGATATTCGCCCTCGCCGCCGCGCGGATAACGCACCGCGACAGGACCGGCCTCATCAAAAATCGCGGCTTCAAGCATATCATGAAGCTCCTGAAAGCTTGCAGGGCACATGACAGTCATGCCCGGAACCGTGGAAAGATAACTGACATCGAAAACGCCGTGATGGGTCTCGCCGTCGTTGCCGACAAGCCCTGCCCTGTCAATGGCAAAAACCACATGCAGACGCTGGAGCGCCACATCATGGATGAGCATATCATAAGCGCGCTGCAAAAAGCTTGAATAGACCGCAAAAACCGGCAGCGCCCCCTGCTTTGCCATACCCGCCGCCATCGCCGCAGCGTGTCCCTCGGCAATGCCGATGTCAATAAAGTGCTTGGGAAACTCCCTGGCGTAACCGCTCAGACCTGTGCCGGAGCACATTGCGGCTGTGATTGCGCAGAGGCGGGCATCACGTGCGGCAAACTCACACATATCATCACCAAAGCGGTCTGAAAATGTTGCGCCGCACTCATTGACGACACCAGTCTCCGGGTCGAAAGGTCCCACGCCATGGTATTTATCCGGGTGATCCTCCGCATAAAAGCAGCCTTTGCCCTTTTTCGTGAGCACATGGACGATGACCGGCTGCTCCATATCCTTTGCCAGCCTGATTGCAGACTCCAATGCCTGCACATTATGCCCGTCAACAGGACCGAGATATTCAAAGCCCATCTGGCTGAATGTATTATCCGGAAGAAGCCACGACTTGAACCACTCCTTCACGCGATGGTTGAGCGTGTACAGCGCCGGAAGCTTTTTAAATTCAGCCCTGTACCAGCGCTTGAAGCTGATGTACGCCGGCTTATAGCGCATAGCGCCGAGAAGGCGCGACATACCTCCGACATTTTCGCCGATGGACATGTTGTTGTCGTTAAGAATGATAACTATAGGCTCGCCGCAGGATGCGGCATCCTCCAACCCCTCATACGCAAGCCCGCCGGTCATTGCTCCGTCGCCGATTACCGCGGCAACCTCATACTTCTTGCCTGTGAACGCACGTGCGCGTGCCATGCCCGTTGCAACGGATACGGACGTGGAAGCGTGCCCGGTGATGAAAGCGTCGTCATCGCTCTCGTAAGGCTTTGGAAAGCCGGAAAGCCCTCCGTGCTGGCGCAGTGTTGGAAATTCATCCCTGCGTCCGGTGATTATTTTATGCGTATAGCTCTGATGACCGACATCAAAAACGATGCGATCGACCCTTGTGTCATAAACCCTGTGGAGCGCAACCGTCAGCTCGACCGTACCCAGATTCGAGGCGAGATGCCCGCCGGTTTGCGCAACATTTTTTATCAGAAACTCCCTGATTTCGGCACAAAGCGTGTTCAGCTCGCTCTCGCTCAGCTTTTTTATATCCTCAGTGGAGTTTATTCTCTCTATAATACTCAAAATCCCTGCACCTGAAAGCTTTTATTTTTTTCTCGTCGCCAGCGCGTCAGCCAGCGCGCAGAGGAATTCCGTGTCCTCAAAGGCTTCGGAAAGAATGCCCTTTGCAAACTCCGTCAGCCGTTCAACCGTTTCGCGGCAGCCCTTTTCGCCCATGAGCGCCATATACGTGTTCTTATGCTCATGCGCATCCGAGCCTATCGGCTTTCCAAGCTCCTCCGTGCTGCTGAGAACGTCAAGCATATCGTCGCGTATCTGAAACGCAAGCCCCAGCGCAGCGCCGAAATGCCCTGCCGCATCAAGCTGCGCAACTGTGCCGCCGGCGGCGGCAACGCCCATCTGGCATGCCGCGACAAGAAGCGCTCCGGTCTTGCGGCTGTTGATCTCGGTAAGCTCCTGATCTGTGAGAGCGCGCCCTTCACCAAGCATATCAAGATACTGCCCGCCGCACATACCATCCGCGCCGACCGCACCGGAGAGTATCTCCGCACAGGCTGCTCTGCGCTCCGCCGGGAGTGGGCAGGATAATATTGTATGGAAGGCCTCCGCCTGCAGCGCATCACCGGCAAGCGTCGCCACGCACTCGCCGTAAACCTTGTGGTTGGTGGGTCTGCCGCGGCGCAGATCGTCATTGTCCATGCAAGGAAGATCATCGTGTATGAGACTGTACGTATGCAGCATTTCAACAGCGCACGCCACCGGCATCGCCGATGAAATGTCGCCGCCGCTTATCCGGCAGAATTCAAGCGTCAGCATCGGGCGTATGCGCTTTCCGCCCGCAAGGAGACTATACCGCATCGCTTCGTAAAGCCCGGCCTGCGGCATGCTGTCGCATCCGGCAAACTTTTTTTCAAGCTCGGCATCAATAAGCGCTCTGTATTCACTGTCATTCATTGCTCGTTATCCTCAAAGGGCAGCTCAATGGGCGCCCTGTCCGCTCCTTTCTTGAGCTTTACAACCTTCTGCTCGGCCTCGTCAAGAAGCCTTGTGCATTCAGCGATCAGCTTTGTCCCCTCTTCGAACATCGTCAGCGATTCACTGAGAGGGAGATCGCCGTTTTCAAGGTGCTTCACTATCTCGTCAAGCCTTGCAACAGCCTCCTCAAAGCTCAGCTTTTTTGCCGCCATTCGCTCTCCTCCGTTTCTATTTACATCGGTCTCACATTGGCGACCTCGCAGTCAGCCGTGCCGTCAGAAAACCTGACGGAGACCGTGTCCCCTTTATCAATGGCATTTATACTTTTTATAACATCACCTGACGCACCGCTTACAATTGCATAGCCGCGTGAGAGCACCTTGAGAGGGCTCATCGCGTCGAGTGCTGCAGTCAGGCGGATATACTCATGCCGTTTCTCCGCATTTATATGCTCCTGTGCGCCGATAAGGCGGTCACGGCAGCGGTCAAGCAGGATGCGCCGATCGTCTATGGCGGCAGAAGGGTCGCGCATAACGCGCTTTGTGCTGATACCATCCAGCCTTGCGCGCAGAGCGGCAAGCTTTTTGACCATTGCCTGGGACGAGCGTATCTCGTACGAACGCAGAGCGTCCGCAAATTCGGCAGCGTCAGGCACGGCGATCTCCGCTGCGTTCGACGGTGTGGATGCGCGCGCATCGGCCACATAGTCAGATATTGTTACATCCGGCTCGTGTCCGACGGCAGAGATGACCGGGATCTCGGATGCGTAGATAGCGCGGGCGACGCGCTCATCATTGAACGCCCACAGATCCTCGATAGATCCCCCGCCGCGTCCCGTGATTATGAGGTCTGCGACATTGAACTCATTGGCGTAGCGTATTGCGCCAACGATCTCCGGCGGGGCTTCCGCACCCTGTACGCGCACCGGCAGCAAAATCACCTTTGTCAGCGGCCAGCGGTGAGAGAGAATGCGTATCATGTCATGCACCGCCGCCCCCGCTGATGATGTTATAATTGCGATGCGTTCCGGGAAGCGCGGAAGCGGTTTTTTATGCTCGCGCGCAAAAAGCCCCTCTTCATCCAGCTTTCGCTTGAGCTGTTCAAACGCAACCTGCAAATCGCCTGTTCCCTCCGGCATGAGCGCGCTGCAGTAGAGCTGATACGCACCGTCGCGCGAATATACGCTCACGCGCCCGAATGCCGTCACACCCATACCGCTCTCAGGGCGAAAACGCAGCTTGACGGCGCTGCTTTTGAACATGACGCAGCGGATGCTGCTTTCAGCGTCCTTGAGTGTGAAATAATGATGCCCGGAAGGATATATTTTGTAATTGGACAGTTCTCCCCGAACGCAGACCTCGCTGAGCTCCGGGTCTCCGTCGATAAGCCCTTTTATTCTGTTGTTGAGCTGACTGACGGAAAGTGTCTGGCGTTCCATGCTCACGCCTCGGTCTCCGCCGTTCCGGTGCCGGCATCCGGCTCATCCTCGGCAGGCTCTATTGGAAACTCCCCACGCATAAAGCCGCCCAGCACGCCGTTGACAAATGACACAACGTCAGGTTCATCATAGCCTTTGTCCAGCTCGACAGCCTCATTTATTGCGGCAGCAGCCGGAACATCATCCATATAAAGTATCTCGCATATGGCGCAGCGCAGCACCGCAAGCGCAGTCTTGGAGATACGCTCCGGACGCCAGCCCATGGCGTAACGCTCTATGTAGCCGTCCGCCTCACCGCGATGATCGTGCATGAGCTGTGTCAGACGGATAATGTAGTCCATCTGCTTTTTGTCAGGATATTCGCTGTAAAGCTCATCCTCTGCGCCAAGTGTGGCGTAATGCGCCTCATCAAAGAAGCCGTCAATAAGCTCCTGCGTGGCAATGCCTGCGTTTGCTGCGGCAAACCCAAGCTGTATGGCTATCTCTCTTGCTGTGCTCCTCGTCATTCCCAAGATCCCCCGCGCTTTATTTGTCGAAAGCCACGCCGGAAACATGAACATTGACCTCTGCCTTGTCCATGCCCGTTGCGGAGAGTATAACGCTCATGACCTCGTCCTGAACGTTCTTTGCAACATCGACGATGTTGTGCCCATAGGACACGGTGATGATAGCATCGACAATGATTTTTCCATCGTCAAACTGCACCTTCACCCCCTTGGAGAGCGTCTTGATACCGATAAGCTCCACAAGCTCCGCACCAGAGGTGTTTGACAGCCCCGCAACGCCTTCCACCTGCGTCACTGCCGCCCTGACAAGCGCAGAAATGACTTCCTCGGAAATATTTATGCTGCCGTTGGCTTCCTGGCAGGTAATATAGTTTTCACCCATGATGTATCCTCCTCAGATGATGTCAGAGTATTCTACCACGTTATATAAAAAAAATAAAGCCTAATCATAAAAATAACTGTTTTATGATTGTAGGAGACCCTCCTATCAGAGAGCCGACCTCTCACACCACCGTGCGCACTGACCTGTACACGGCGGTTCGACCGCATTGGACAAGGGTTTTCGGCTTTGCCATTGTGATTGACCTCCTTTTTTTGATTTTGGGGATAAAAAAGACCGCTGACTTTGTGCGCACACGGCGCGGGTAAACGGTCTGATTTTCAGTATTCGGTTTTTGTGTTCAGTTAGACAAACTGGAATTTAACCAATATCATTTTGCGTTTTTATACGAAAGCAGAATATGGCTTGGTGCAAACAATATTGCTGCGAAAAGCAAAAGAATTGACCGACTCATAATTCCACTAAACAAGAACAAAACTGAAGGAATAACAGATAGCGCCAGTGCTCTGAATATGCTACTCTTATTAAAGCAAATTATCCAAATTGCACAATACAACACTACTAATATTGTATCCACAATAAGGTATATGGCAAATGCTTCGTCAGACCACCACCCGAACCATGTTCCAGGAATGTTAATTATCATAAAACCAAAGCAGCCAAACCTCCCTATCTGTTCTGCAACCTCAATAAATTTATTGCTCCATTTGTTTTCAAAGCCCTCTTTGCATCTAATTGCAAAAATAATATTGGGTATCATAATGACTGCAATCATTATCAGTCCGAATATATTTAACCAGTCCATATGCTCCCAGTCCATATGCTCCTCCATAAATCCCGATTTGTTTACTTTCAAACTTGCTGGCGGCGAACGGTTTGTCAAAACCGTTTGCGGACGGCAAGTCCACAGGGGATAGCCGCTTTAGCGGCGCAAGGGGGTGTAGCCACCTTGACGGAACGAAGTGACGAAACATTCTCGGTCAGGCAGTTTTCTTCTGCTGACCGGGAATGAAGCTCCGCAGGACGCNNATATTTAACCAGTCCATATGCTCTCCTCCATAAATTCCGGTTTTCCTAATTCTTGTAAAAATCACATTTATCATTGTCCTGTCCCAGAGTATCTTTTCGCTTGAATGTGATGCCCCATATATTTCCATAAATTAGGTTATCACTCAGACAGAACGTACTTGTCAGTTCTTTGCACCCAATAATTCACAATACTTGATATATAGGCTTTCAACAATAAATAGTACCATTTACTCTTATAAAAATGGTACCATATAGACTGGTATGCAAAAAATATCCTGATCCTTACTCAAATCTTTC
>DJEW01000017.1 GCA_002431965.1 Clostridiales bacterium UBA5888 | reverse complement strand
GGACTTTTTTTGACAAGCTGAGATAATGAGAACGCTCTTTTTCTTGCCTTTGCGCCGGGCATGGAATATAATGATCAAGAGACCACACTCACAGGAGGGCGTGCTATGGACAGCCGCACCAGCAAGCAGAATTATTATCTCGACATTGCCGACTCCGTTTTGGAGCGCTCCACCTGCCTCAGACGCAAATACGGCGCGATAATCGTGCGCAGCGACGAGATAATCTCCACCGGGTACAACGGCGCGCCGCGCGGACGCCGTAATTGCAGCGATCTTGGCGTGTGCACGCGCGAGACGCTCAACATACCCTCCGGGGAACGCTATGAGCTGTGCCGCAGCGTCCACGCCGAGGCAAACGCCATCATCTCCGCCTCGCGGCGGGATATGATAGGCGCGACGCTGTATCTTGTCGGGCGCGACGCGCGCACGGATGAGCTTTTGGGCGATGCGATGAGCTGCTCAATGTGCAAACGGCAGATAATAAACGCCGGGATAGAGCGCGTCGTCATCCGCGTGAGCGCGTCGGAATACAAAACCACCATGGTCAGCGACTGGATAGAAAACGACGATTCGATTTTTACGGCGCTCTGACACGGACGAAACACAAATATCGAAACACAAATATAATAAGCCATAAGATTGCCCTCCCGCGCGGTTTTGCGGGAGGGCGTTGAATATTCCGCTATTTGCCTGTCGGGACCTCGCGGCAGGTGAAGAGTATGATCTGCCGCCGGTGCGAAAGCTCACGCAGCAGCGCCATTGCCTGCCTGAGCCGTTCCTCGTCCAGATTGACGAGCGCGTCGTCGATTATCAGCGGGCAGGTCTCGCCTGCGGGCATGGCAAGCTCGCACACCGCCAGACGCACTGCCAGGTACATCAGATCAAGCGTTCCCGCGCTCAGATACTCGCTGTCACGGGCGACGGCGTCGCCCTGCGTTTTCGTGCGGGCGGAAAAATCCCTGTCGATCAGCACGTCGGAATAGCGCCCGCCGGTCATGAACGACATGTACTGCGCCGCAAGCTTGCCCAGCTGCGGGGAGAAGCGGCTTTGCAGCTCGCTGTCGGCACTGCGCAGGGTGTCCGCCGCGAGGGCGAGCGCGTCATACTCGTCGTTCAGCTCGTCGTATTCCTCCTCCATGGACTTGAGATCGCTTGCCAGCACCAGCGGGTCGCCCACGGCGGCAAGCCTGCCGCGCAGGGATGCGATCTTTGCGGAGATGCCCTCGGCATTCTGCCGCTCGGAGGCAAGCTCCCGGCTGAGCTTCGCGGCTTCCGAGCTTCCGCCCGAGAAGTCCAGCTCGCCCAGAGCGGCCTCCTCAAGCTGCTCCTGCCGTTCGCGCGCGGCTTCATACGCCTCGCGCGTGCGCCGCTCCGCCTCCTGCGCGCTCTCCAGCGCAGTGCACAGCTCTCTCTGCGTTTCAAGCGCGCGCCGTATATCCGACGATGAGCGCGCGCCGTAGCCGTCAAGTATCCTGCGGCGCTCCTCGCACGCCTCCGACGCGGCACGGCGGAGCTTTGAAAAGCGCATCAGCAGCACGACCGCCGCCGCGCAGAAGAGCGCGGCAAACACAATGAGCGCCGCAGACTGAAGATGCGTATACAGCGCCGCGCCGGCAACGGCGAGAATAAAGCAGATTATTGCCGCCCAGGGCGTGCCCTTCCGGCGGCTCTTTGCACGCAGAGCGTCCAGCCTGGCAAGATCGTCCGCCGCGCGCGCGTCAGCCTCGTCCGCGCTCATCGCGCCGAAGGGACCTGCGCGCTGCGCGTCCTTCGCCCGCGCAAGCTCCGCCAGCGCGCCGTCGTGCTCCTCGCCCGCGGCGCGAAGCTCCGCCCGTCCGCCGCTCAGCTTTTCCAGCGACTCCCGCCGCTGGCGTTTGCGGCTGTCGGTCACGGCGCTTTCAAGCGCAGTGCAGCGCGCCCCGCTCTCTTCAAGCTGGTTTTCCAGCGCGGAGATCTCGTTAACAGTGTCGTCCATCGTGCCCAGAAGACGCTGGGCATCGTCCATCTTCGCCTCCAGCTCCGGCAGGTAGCCGCGCCGGTTGAAGCGGCGCTTGCGCTGCCATGCGCGCAGCGTCTCGTCCGCCTCGGTGTAGGAGGTCTGCTCCTCCCCGGTGGAGACGATGGAGCTTATGCGCCGCTCAAGCTCCGGGCTGCCCGTCACGGCGACAGTGCCCTGAGCGATGAAGGCGCTGCGGCAGAATACATCCAGGCTCACGCCGGTCAGCATCTCGCCCGCGTTCGCCCCGGTCACGCCCTCTACGGGAACGCTGCTGTCCGTATATGTTGCGGAGAACTCGCGCATCGGCGCGCCCTTTGCCTTCGTTGTGCGCGTGACGGTTATGTCAAAGCCGTCGCAGGTCAGCTCCATGCTTCCCTCCATCGGCGCGCCCGACCAGGGGGCGTAGCGCAGCTTGTCGGGCAGATAGCCGGCGCGCTGGCGCTCTGACGAATCGACGCCGTAGAGCATCGCGCGGATGAACGCGCACCAGGTGGATTTGCCGCTCTCGTTGGGCGCATATATGACGTTCAGACCCGGGTGAAAGCTCAGCGTTTCGCTTTCAAGCTTGCCGAACGAGGCGGTCAGCTTATTTATCTTCATGGCGCACCACCTCCTCGGCGTTGTCCAGCGCCGCAAGCCCCCAGCGCGCCGCCTGTTCGGCGCGCTCCCGCGCGGTCTCGTCCGGCGCCTCGTCATACAGCTTTTTCAGCTTCATAAGAAATATTCCGCGCAGACTGTCCTCGCCCGCGCGCTCCCATACGCTGCGGCGCAGGTGGGTGCGGTCGCGTATCTGCAAGTCGAAAAACAGCTCCGACAGGCTGTCGTACAGCCGGGCGACGTCCGGCGCCTGCGCGGTCTCGCCGGTGAGCACGATGCGGTAAATATCGCGCACGGTCTCGTCCGGCAGCAGCGTGTGTATCGCAAGCAGCGGGTCAGAGCCGGTCACATCCACGTTCAGCACCTCGTAGCGCCGTGCGGCGATGCTGACCGTGTCAAGCGTGCAGCCGCCGTCGCAAAGCTCGACTATATTGACGGTTTTCTCGCCTGTCTCGTCAAAGCCGCGCCCCTCCGGGCAGCCCGGCCATGAATAGTATGTTTCGCCTGCCTGCATAAGCCCGCTCGCCTTGTGAATGTGCCCAAGCGCGGCATAGTCCATGCCGGAGGCGGCAAGCTCGTCAACCGTAATGGGGTCGTAGGGGGAGCCTGGCGCGCCGACCTCGCCGTGCAGGCAGAGCAGGTTGAATATGCCCTCGGTGCGCTCCGCCGTGAAGCCTGTGAGCAGCGCGGGGCTTCTTGTGTCCGTAAATGCAGCGCCGTAAACGCGCGCTGGCAGCTCCGGCAGCTCGACACAGCTTATCTCGCTCCCGGTGAAAACATGGACGTTTCCGGGCAGCTTGAGGCGCAGGTACGGCGAGCGTGGAGAGCAGCAGTCGTGATTTCCCGGAGCGATGAACACGGGCACGCTCATGCTCTGCAAGCTCCGCAGAAGCTCCTCCCCGGTTTCAAGATATATGCCTGCGCTGTCAAGCAGGTCGCCCGCAAGCAGCACAAGGTCAACGCTTTCCGTGTGCGCAAGCTCCGCCAGACGGCCGAGCAGCTGGCGCTGATCGGCGCGGCATATCGCCGCCTTGCCGCGCGTCAGCCCTTCAAACGGGGAGTCGAGATGCAGATCCGCGGTGTGAAGTATTCTCAGCGTGCTCATTTCAGCCTTATCGCCTCCGCATTGAGACATCTTCCTGTCTCCGGGTCAATGTCAAATATACAGCCCTCCATCATGCATGCGCCCTTTGCCGACTCATAGCGCCGCGGCGGGTCGCCCATGAATTTGCCGATGCTCTGCATCGGGTCGATGCCGAGCACGGAGTTTATGGGACCTGTCATGCCGAGATCGGTGATGTACCCCGTGCCGTTTGGCAGCACGCAGGCGTCCGAGGTCTGCACATGAGTGTGCGTGCCCCACACGGCGCTCGCCCGCCCGTCGAGCATGAAGCCCATCGCGCGCTTCTCGCTCGTGCCCTCGGCGTGAAAGTCCACAAGGATGATCTTTTCCTTTATCTCTGCCATATAGCCGTCGGCAATGACGAAGGGGTTGTCGGTGTTGGTGTCAAGCGTGAAGCGCCCGAGCAGATTGAGCACGCACACGTTACCAAAGGGCGTGGAGTAGACATTGATGCCCTTGCCGGGACATTGCGGACCGAAGTTTGCCGGGCGCAGTATGCGCCGGCGCTCCTCAAGATACGGGCGCAGCTCCGTGCGCGTCCACGTGTGGTTGCCAAGCGTCACCACATCCGCCCCGGCGCGCAGCAGCGCGTCCGCCTGCTTCGGCGTGATGCCGACGACGTTTGCGTTCTCACCGTTGACGACGGTGAAGGCGATGTTCTCTTCACGCTTGTAGTCGCGCAGGCGCGCGGTCAGAAAATCCAGCCCGGGCTCCCCGCAGACGTCGCCGACAGCCAGAATTTTAACGCTCATAGCCTGTCCTCCGTATAAGAAAATCTTTTTCTCGAAATTTAGGCAGCGCCGCATAATACGGTACCGCATTTATTGTACCACAATTTACATGGCGCAATCAATGCATTTATGCACATAATAATCACGCAATATAAATTTGCGAAAGGATGGCAGAAAATGAATAAGAAGAACTTCTACATGGGCATGGGTATGGGACTTATCGTCGGCGGGTGCGCGGCATTCGCGATGCGCCCGAGAAAACACGGCGTGAAGAGCGTTGTCGGCAGAACGCTCAAGACCATGGGCGAGGTCGCCGACTCCATTTCCGACGCAATGGGCTGGTAAGCAGGAAACGGACTTGGCTGAATTTCCGAAAAAAATTTAAAAAACCTCTTGCAATTCCCCTCCGGCTGTGCTAATATAACTAAGCTCTTAAATGAGATATGCGCCGTTAGCTCAGCTGGATAGAGCGTCTGGCTACGGACCAGAAGGTCAGGGGTTCGAATCCCTTACGGCGTGCCACGAAAAAGCCTGTAATCTCAATGGTTACAGGCTTACGGCTTTTTATAGCCATTCCTCAAAAATCACGATTTGGCGCACATTTAGCGCACAAGCCCGAAAAAACGGCTGCACTCCGGAAAAGGAGCGCAGCCGTTTTTACTTTTCTGCCGATCCTGTATGCTGGAGGCCGCCCGCTCTTACGCCTGTCGGCGGAGAAGTGAGTTTGCTATGCACTCGCTGGCGTCGGCGTCGGCCTCGGCGATAAGGTGAGAGTATATGTCGAGCGTGGTAGATGTGCGGGAGTGGCCGAGTCTCCGGGAGACGGTAACGATGTCCTGCCCGTTGTTGATAAGCACGGAGGCCACGGTGTGCCTGAAAGCGTGTGGGTTGATGTGCGGCAGCCCGCGGCGTGCAGAGAAGTCGGAGACCCAAGCGGAGATCGTGTCCGGGTTCATGGGCTTGCCGTCGTTCTGAACAAACAGGTAATCAGTCCCTGCCCATTGGTCGCCGTTCTTGAAGCGCAGCTCTACCCACCATTGCCGGTAGCTCCTCAGCAGCGCCATAGTCTCGGAGGGCAGCTTCAGATAACGGACGTCCCGCGTCTTGGTGGCGTTTTCCTGTATGCCGGTCTGAGGGGTGTATATCAGCGTCGAGTCTACGGTGATCTTGCTGTTTTTGAAATCGACCTTTGCCCACTTGAGCGCGGCTATTTCCCCGCGGCGGCAGCCGGTGACAATGAGGAGATTCACAAGCGTGCGCCATTTGATAGGCTCTTCGTCCAGCGCGTCGAGTATGCGCGGCAGCTCTTCAGGCTGGAAATAGTTTACCTCCCGGCGTTCGGGCTTCGGCGGTGTCGCCTTTGCAGCCGCATTGTAAGATACAAGCATTTCCCGCTCCGCCTGAGCAAGTATAGCGTGTATGCAGCGGTGATACTCCAGTATTGTTTTGCCTGAGAGCGGGCGCGTGTCCTGCTCCATTACGAAATACTTTGAGAGCGGGAGCTTCAGGCCGGTACATAGCTTTTCTGCCGACTCCTTTGATACCATGCGTCCGAGACAGATGGCGTCCACAGTTGCCGGGGATATGCCCGCAGCCTCTGCTGCGTCCTTGTGGGTCATTCTGCGCTCCTTCAGCACGATGGCCATGTCTCCGGTCAGGCGGGCTTTCGTGCCCGCTCTTCGCACTCCCTCGGCTGCCAGAGACTTATAAAAGCGGTTTAGGTGCAGCGGGCGGATGTCCGCAAGCTTCATGTGTCCGATCACCGGGTTTATGCGGCGCAGCAGCTCCCGGTATGAAAGCACTGTGCGCGTCTTGCACCCGCTCCGCTCCTTCAGGTCAAGCACGTACTCGGCATATTCGGCGAAGCTTTGCCGACTGTCAGCTTGATAGCCCAGTTCAATCTCGCGCTCGAAGTCCATAGCGGCGCGCAGGGCGGCTTTCTCCATCTGCCTTTCAGTCATGCCGGGAGCGGGAATCCATGTCCGGTAATGGCGTATCTGCTTTCCGTCCAGATCGCGGCCTTTGGTGACTGTGAGCTTGAAGGCCGGGCCGGTCTTGCCGTCAATACTCTTTATGTTCGCCATCAGGTGTTACCTCCCTTATATAGCTTCTGATTCGTTGCTCGGTGAGTTCTAAAATGTCTTGACAAATCAAATTAAACCGCTCAGGAGCGCAATATGCCAGAAGATTCCCGTTCGCTGTATCTAAAATTTTATAACCTTCTTTTACAGCTTGAACAGTTTCTTCGATAGTATGTGTGTCATTATACTTGCAATCGGAAAACAGGACGACATCATACCCTGCAATGTAAGCCAAAACTTTTACGGCATCTATTCGAGACCGTGCAATATTTATTTCTGATATGACACATTCAGACTCTGTTTTGAAGTCGTCATATCCGAGTACCCATTGAAATCGTACATGAAAGAATTCGGCTATTGCTTCGGCACTTGCTTTGGATAAATTGTTTTGCTTTAGAGAGCGATTGAATGATTCCGGAGTTCTGTCGATGATAACTGCGAGCTTTTTTTGCGTTAAGTGTTCATTTTTCGGCTTGCCTTCGTTGTATGTGTTGATAAGCTGTTTTACACGATTGACTTGGGTTTTATCAATTTGTTGCATGGGAATTCCTTTCAGCTGTCCGATGTTGTCCAATCATGTCCGATTTCTGAGCAGTTTTGCCGACATGAAAAACACAATTAACAAATAAAAAAAGTTAATTATCAATTGAAAATATTGATATAAGACGATAATATAATAGCAAAGGCTATGAATATAGTCAAGAAAAAGAATAGAAAGGAGTCCGATTATGGATGTGGAAACAATGAGTGCAGCGGCAATACAGGCGAGGCGTGCGTATAAACGGAAGTGGAACGCGGAAAACCCGGAGAAAGTAAAGGCCGCACAGAAGAGATATTGGGAGCGTCAGGCCACCAAAATGGCGGAGGCTGAAAAGCAGCCCGCCGAGGGGGTGTCTTGATATGCCGCGCATGAGGACATTAGACCAAGCGCACGCATGGATCATGGAGCGGGACCCAGAAACGGCGCTCACAAAGACCGCGCTGCGGCGTCTGGTGACGACAGGGCAGCTCCCCGCGGTGCGTGTCGGCGGTAAGTACCTCGTCAATCTTGAAGTGCTGGAAAGCTTCCTGAACGGCTCAAATATCGTGCCGTTTCCGACACCGGATCATCTGGAGGCGATGCAATGAGCCTCGACAAAGAAAAAGCCCGCTCAGGTGCGGCAACACCGGAGCGGGACAGAGAAACGCGAAACCCCTTTGAAGAAATCGCAATTCCCGCTGATCAGTATATCACAAGCTCAATGTCAGAGCAAGGGGAGCTTAGGGATTATATCCCGCTCGGCCCCGACAGCCCCGTCACCGGGGCGGTTCTGGCAAAAATGCTCGATTCTACGCCGCGGGAAATCGCGAAGAGAATCCAGAAGCTGCGCTGCGCAGGTGTCCCGATCTGCGCGTCGACCGGAGAAACACCGGGCTATTACATTGCCGAGGACGCAAACCAGCTTGAAGAGTATCTGCGTTCGCTCAAAGGCCGTCTGCATGAGATCACGGCCACGGCTACGGCGCTGGGGAATGTGCTGGATAAAATGACCGGCCAGCAGCGAATAGACAGCTTCTGATTTGAAAATCCTGCTCCCTTGATCACGAGGGAGCGGGATTTCGCCTCGGCGCGGCGGCGCTTCTTCCTATCTCGATAACGGCACGGTTTAGGACGAAACCAGAAAAGGAGCGGGAGCATGAGCAGTACGGCGGTGATATGGCTGACCCGAAAATATATCTGCAAAAACGGAATAGTCGAGAAAACCAAATTCCCCGCCCGCGTTCCGGCAGGGACAACGAAGAGGGAGCGCAAGAAGGAGATCGCCCGCGCCTCCCGCGCAGCTGACAATGCAGAGCGGAAGCTCGCCCGGTGGCTGAACAACAATTTCTCCGCTGACGAAGATGTGCATTTACTCCTCACCTATTCGGAGCGGGGGTATGAGCGCTTGCAAGCGAGAGCGGCGCAGCTCATGGCTGCCGGTATCCAGAGCGAGGCAGACGCGCTTTTTATGGCCGCACAGAAAGAGCTTGAAAACTTCGTCCGCCGCGTTCGATATGACATCGGAGCTGTCGAGCTTCGCTATATCGGGATCACGTCCGACATGGACGGAGACACGGGAAAGCCGGTGCGACTGCATCATCATGTGATCATTAACCGCGCTGCACTCAAGGCTTGTATGGCAAAGTGGGCACGGATGGGCTTTGTCATGGAAGAGGAGCTGTACCATGTAAACGGCGATTTCACAGCGCTTGCGCAATACCTTATCCGTCAGGTGCGCTATATCCCGAACGCCAAAAGATACACGCTCTCGCGCAATCTGACGCCTCCTGCTGTATCTGCGCCGGTGGAGATCGTCAGATATGCCGAGTCAGAAATGCGTGTTCCCCGCGGCTGCACGCTGCTTTACAGAGCGCCTTATACGCGGGGCGCGTCTCAGTACGTGCGGTATTTTGACCCCGGCTCAAAGGCCGACAGCAGCCATACATACCCGCTCGGAGCGGGAGATACCACGCCGCACCGCGGCAGACAGACACGATCAGAGAGGCCACAGACGGCCACATAACAAGATTTTGGAGGTTAATCATGGAAGTCAATATCAGAAAATTCACGCTCTCAGCATCGGATTTTTACCAGATGGCAAAGGGAATCATAAACTGCGGGGAAGATTATGTGGATATCATTTTCAATCCGGGTGAGGACGGGCTTCCGAGCGAAGTTTCCTTTACCAGCCGCCGTGCGGTATACGGCAAGCCGGAAGAGACGCTGAAAATATTCAGCTTCGAGTCAACGGTATAAGACCGGGTAAAATGCCCTCTGCTATGATGTCTGCCCGGAGCGGGACATTGATGCAGGAGGTTATTCTATGAGCAAGCCGAGGTATGATTGGTGGGGTTATATAAAACTGATCCTTTACCGCTATCCGAATTGTCAGCGCGTGTCAGAGCGCCGCGCGGTTGAAGAGGCCATACAGGCCACAAAGGGAAAGCGCGATGCAAAACAGCGCCTGGAGCTTATACGGCTGATGTATTGGGCAAACACACGGTATAACCTCCCCGGCGCGGCGCTGAAGCTATCCGGAGTCAGCGCGGCAACGGCCAAACGGTGGCACGGAGATTTCATCCGTGAAATCGCGTACAGTTTGAAGCTGGTCGAGCGGGAAAAGCCCAGTGTTTTGAACGGCTTCGAGCGTTGTAAAGAGGCAAGATAAATCCGGAGAAATCGGAGTCCCTAAAAAAGAAAAAATCAGAGCGGGAATTGACCCGCTCTGGAGGCTATATTTCACGCTTGCGCAATCAGCGGCGGAGGCGGGCTGCTCCAGACGCACAGTACCAAGAGTCGGAGCGGAAAACCTGAGAAAACCTGACGTTCCGCGTATATACGCGCGCGTGGGGGAGCTTCGGGGATCCTCATGTGTTCAGAAAGCCATACATAGCGGGAGGCGGGTCAACCCCAAATTTTGTG
>DJEW01000039.1:38802-120444 GCA_002431965.1 Clostridiales bacterium UBA5888 | reverse complement strand
CGTTTCTTTCTTGCCATACTAAATCCTCCAGTGTTGTGTGCCTATTATACACCACACTGGAGGTTTACACAAAGTATGGGATAGTCTCGCGGAGGCTCTGTATATCGGCGGTCTTTATCAGCCGGGTTATCTCCGCTCTCAGTATGTCAGCTTCGGAGCGCACCGGCTCCCGTTCGCACTCGCATTTCTCGCCGGGGTCAAGTGTCGCCCCACACTTCGGGCAGGTTCTGTAATAGCTCATTATCCTGCCTCCTCTCACATATACAGCACAAGGAAATACAGATTTTGAAGCTTCTTCAGGCTCAAGAGCTGGAGCAGCCTGTATATCTTCTCGATCTCCGCTTCCCGCTCCTGCTCTTCCGCAGACGGGGCTGCCGACACCGGGGTATTCTGGATAAAAGATTCTGTCATGTCTATGATCCTCCTTGACGTAATGGAGCGGGTGCGATATAATCTATATACACCCGCTCCGGGTGGCCTTATAAGCTCTTTGCCTGTTGCTTTGGTCGGCGTTCAGGCAAGGGGCTTTTCTCATGCGATGCAGAAGCGGCGGGTGGTCGCGGTTTTGGTGAACTGCGCCGCAAGCTCCGGGAGAGCCTTTTTCAAGGCCGCCGTGTCGATTCTGGAGCTCTCCACGGGCTTCCACGTAACTTTGTACTCACCGGCGTAAAGCTCTTCAGAATCGCCCATATACGCTTTTATTTCGTCCTTGAGTGCGTCGGCTTCGGCCTGTGCCTCCTCCGCCATGCGCTGCATTTCGCGCAGCAGCCTGATCTTTCTTTCGATTTCCTGTGTGCTCATGTTATATTCTCCTTTTCTTTTTCCCGCTCCTGAATTGTTTCAAGGCCGGTTCCTGTGCGTTTCAGCAGTTCACGGGGCTTTGGTTTCGGGGAGATTCCAGAGTCTGTTTCGGGGCCGTTTCCCGTCTGTTTCCGGCTGTTTATCTCTTCCTTAACTGTGATTTGATTATATATCTATTTCCGTACATAGTCAATATGGCAAGGTTACTATATTTTCGTACATATATTCGTGCAGAATGTATATTGACGTACATATACACCTTGTGCTATGCTGTGTACAGTGGAAAAGAGGCGCAGACAGAAAAAGCGCCCCTGCGGAAAGGGAGAATAGAATATGCCGATTTCGAAAGCGCAGCAAGACGCAGTAAACAAGTATAAGCGTGCAAACTACGACCGCATGGAAATGCTTGTCCCCAAAGGGAAAAAAGAGATTATCAAGGCTCATGCCGAGAGCATGGGCGAAAGTGTGAATGGCTTCATCAGGCGTGCGATCGATAACCAGATTGAGCGCGACAAAAGCGAGCGGGAGTGAAACCGCTCCTGCTCATGGCTTGACAGATGGCGTCTGGGGCCTTATAATAAACACATGGAAGCACTCCCCTCTGCCCCTTATTGGCGGGGGTGGCAAAGTGCTTCCTGTTTTTTGTGCCCGCTCCTCGGCTATATCGAGCAGGGCGAGTAAATCCGAATACGCTTTCGGGTTTTGCCCTTGGCTCCCGCTCATGGCGCTATCAGATTAGGCAGGACGGCGCAGGACGCGCCACAAGGCCGCATGAGCCGCGCCCGCTCTCAGGTATGCAGAGTGCCGCCGAGACGTGACACACGTGCAGACGCGGCAGGACGGACGTGCGGCGGGGCTTTTCTGCGCTGACTCCCGCTCGCGGCAGCCTCCAGCACGCCGCCGGTTCCTATTCCGGAGCAAAAGAAAAGCCTGTCTCAGCGCTTGACAAAAGCACCGAGCGGGCGGTATAATGAGTGTACAAAAAGGCGCTGCCGGTTGACGGTCAGCTCCCTAGATAGCTTTTGAAGTAATCGCCGGTCTTATCGAGGGAACGGCGGTTACTTCTTTTTACTTGCCTGTATGAACAGGTTGCAAATACCAATGATTACTAAGCAAAGTTGGAGAACTTCGTTCGTACTCATGAGCAGCCCCCCTTTCAGATCAGGGGGCAAGAAGCTGCCCCCGTAAGTACAGGGAGCTAACCGCCTACCGTTGCCTTGCAGCGCCCTAGTGCTTTCGCACCGTCGACAGCATATCATAGCTTCCGACAGATTGCAAGAGCGAGAGCGGAAAAAGCGTCCGAAAATTTGGCGCACATTTAGCGCACAAGGATATGCGTGTGCGCCAAAAGATACGGGAAGATATGACAAGCGCACGTGCAAAAAGCCGAGTAAAATCAATGGTTTTGGCAAACGGTGAAAGAGCGTGAGAAGAGCTTTTTCGATCTACGGACCAGAAGGTCAGGGGTTCGAATCCCTTACGGCGTGCCAAAGCCCCGGAAGCGATCGCTTCCGGGGCTTTTGTCGGTTAAAAATATCGCCGCGCCCGGCTGAGCGCGGCGATTAAGGCGATTAAGATAATGTGTATGCCTTACGCGAGGTTGAGCTTCTTTTTCAGCAGTGCTGTGGTCGGGAAGTAGAAGATCGCGCTGAGCACGGCGGCGATGAGGGCATTGGCGATGAGCACAATGTGCATAGATGCCGTGAGGTTATTGACCGTTATATGGAAACCGTCGAGCAGCCCATACGCGCTCAATGATCCGAGCGCGGCGCTTGAGAGCACGGACACGCCGACGCCTATCACAAAATAGAACACGACGCTCCATACCGCCTTGTGATTGGCAAAGCTCTGCCCGATCGACATGGCAAAGTAGAAGTGCAGGCAGGTGGACACGGAGATCAGAAACAGCGCAGCAAGCGCTTCAAGCGCCATGGCGGCGACATTGCCCGCGCCGAGGCGCGCGATCATCTCATGCACCATGCTGCCGATAAATGCGGCATCCTCGGCGGTGAAGGCGTAGCTTGCGCTCACCGCGGCCACCAGCACCCATGCCAGCGCCACGACGACAGCCGTGACGGCAAACCACAAGAAGGATACTATGAGCTTTGCCCACACGAGCGCGTCCACGCTCACCGGCAGGGTGAACATCAGATAACCCTCGCTGCCGAGAAGATTTTTATAGAAGCGCTCTATCATGACGACGAGCGCCGTCACGCACACGGCGAACACGCACACCGTGAAGATAATCATGATGAGAACGAAGACCACGGTCAGAAATCCGTAGTTTTGCTCACGGTCAAGCATCATGACCGATATGCCGGCCAGTATCGCCAGCACCAGCACCGCCGCGATCAGCGGCAGCATGACGCGGCCTGTCGCGCGAAGTTCCTGCTTGATAAGTTTGCCTAGCATTTGAATACCTCCCTGAAAAGAGCGTCAACGCTCTTGCCGTATTTTTCTCTGATTTCGTCCACACCGGACTGGAGCACTATTTTGCCCTGATTGACGAATATCACCTCGTCAAGGACGTTCTCCACATCGCTTATGAGGTGTGTGGAGATAACGACCGAGGCGTCGGGGTCGTAGTTTTTAATAATTGTGTCAAGGATAAAGTCGCGCGTGGCGGGATCCACACCGCCTATAGGTTCGTCGAGAAGATAAAGCTTCGCGCGGCGGCTCATCACAAGAATGAGCTGCACCTTCTCCCGCGTGCCCTTGGACATCTGCGAGAGCTTCTGCTTCGGAGAGAGCGCAAGGCGCGAGAGCATATCAGTGCACCGCGCGCGGTCAAAGTCCGCATAGAAGTCGGCGTACATGTCCATGAGCTTCTCGGTGTTCATCCACTCCGGCAGATGCAGCTTGTCGGGCAGATAGCTCACGACCGCCTTTGTCGCCGGGGAAGGGCGCTGCCCGCAGATGAGCACCTCGCCGGATGTCGGGGCGAGCAGCCCGTTTGCCAGCTTTATGAGCGTGGTCTTGCCGCTGCCGTTCGGTCCCAAAAGCCCGACCACACGCCCCGGCTCAACCGCGAAACTGACGCTGTCGAGCGCAGTCACCCTGCCGTAACGCTTAGTGAGATCTTTGCATTCAAGTGTTGCCATTGCTGTCCTCCCTCTCGCCGCTCTCAAGCAGCCTTATAATGTCCTCTCTCGTGTAGCCTATGCGCCGCATGGAATCCATGAACGAGCGTATGCTCTCCTCTGCCAGCGCTTTCTTCGCCGCTTCTATCACGCTTTCATCCTCCGTCACAAATCTTCCGCTGCTCCGCTGTGTGTATACAAGTCCAAGCCGCTCAAGCTCCTGAAAGGCGCGCTGCATGGTGTTGGGGTTCACGCCCGCCTCTGCGGCGAGGTCGCGCACCGCCGAAAGCCGCTGCCCGCGCGTATATTCGCCCGAGACGATGGCGAGCTTTATCTTGTCCACAAGCTGAGTGTAGATCGGCATATTGCTGTCAAACTGCCATTCCATCATCACACCTCCTGTGTCATTGTATTAAGCGATTAGTACAATAACACAGCCATACAGCTTTGTCAAGAGGTTTTTGAAAAAAATAAGTGCGCCGCTGAAAGCGGCGCAGAGACTGTCAAAAAAACAAAGCATTAAAGCCAGATAGCTGAGCAGCGGGGGAGCTTGAGGGGGCAAGGCCCGCCTCAAATCGGATAAACCGCCGTCGAAAGCCTTGAATTATCAAGGCTTTCGGTGACAGCATTTTGAACGCTTTCAAAATGCTCGGCGGAAAGCGCGGTCAAAAAAGTCCTGTGAGGACTTTTTTGACAAGCTGTGCGCCGCTGAAAGCGGCGCACATTGGCGCAGACGTATATTTATTTTCTCCACCGGTCGCCGGAGAGCAGATCGGCGAGAGTAACCGTGTCGAGATAGCCGTTTGTGATCTCGTCGAGCTCCATCCACATCGGAACCGTCATGCATTCGGCGGCGCGCTCGCAGTGGATGCTGCCGCTGCGGATGCACGCGACCGGGGCGAGGTTATCCTCAATGCAGCGGAGAATATCCCCCACGCGGTAATCCGATGCGGGCTTTGTCAGCCGGTACCCGCCCTCTTTGCCGCGCGTGCTTTCCACAAGCCCGGCCTTTTTCAGACTGCTGACGATTATCTCGAGATACTTCATGGAGACCTTCTGCCGCTCGGCAATGGTCTTGAGGGAGACGAAGCCCTCATCCTGATGCTGCGCGAGGTCGAGCATCACGCGCAGGGCGTAGCGCCCTTTGGTTGTAACATTCATTGTGCCTGTCCTTCCTTTTATGAGACGCCGCCGCGCTGCCGCCCCGGCGCCGTCGCAATACATTCAATATACCACAGTCTGACTAGGAATTAAACACCTGTGACGCAAACCCACAGAAAAACGCTGTGCAAAAAATGCACAGAGAATAAAGCAAAAAGCTCTTGCTTTATTTCGCTAATGTGCTATTATAGCAGTGCACTAACAAACCAGAAGAAAAATCGAATTTCGGTATTTGAAATGGAGGACAAGAAAATGAAAAAGATACTTTCCATGCTTCTCACGCTTGCGACGGTGTTTGCGCTGTGCGCCTGCGGACAGAGCGCAGCTCCCGCCGCCGCAGAGAGCGATCTTGCCTATGTTCAGGGCAAGGGCACGCTGATAGTCGGCATTACGGATTTTGCCCCGATGGACTACAAGGACGACTCCGGCGAGTGGATAGGCTTTGACGCAGACACCGCGAAGGCTTTTGCAGAGTCTCTTGGCGTGACAGCCGAGTTTGTCGAGATAGACTGGGACAACAAGATCCTTGAGCTGAACAACAAGAGCATTGACTGCGTGTGGAACGGCATGACTCTCACGCCGGAGGTCACAAGCTCCATGGCGTGCTCCGAGCCTTACTGCAACAATGCGCAGGTCGTGGTAGTGAAGGCTGACGTTGCCGACAAGTACCAGACCGCAGACAGTCTTTCCGGGCTGGCGTTCGCGGTGGAAGCCGGTTCTGCCGGTGAAGCCGCCGTCAAGGAGCTTGGCATCGAGCCCACCGCCGTGCAGAGCCAGTCCTCCGCGCTGATGGAGGTCGAGGCGGGCACTGCCGACGCATGCGTCATCGATCTTCTGATGGCGGGCGCAATGATCGGCGAGGGGACGAGCTACCCCGATCTGAGCTACACCGTGCAGCTCACGAGCGAGGAGTACGGCGTCGGCTTCCGCACCGGCAGCGACCTTGCGACAAAGCTCAACGAGTTCTTCGCCGCATCCTGCAAGGACGGCAGCCTCATGGAGATCGCCAAAACCTACGGCGTGCAGGAATCCATCATCGCAAAGTAAATCAGAAGAGCTTTTACACCAAAAGCAGAGAGGGCGTAGCGCCCTCTCTGCTTCGGGCGTTCATAATACCGAAGTTCATAATAACGAAAGAAATTATAGATACATAAGAGGTTTATCATGTTCCAGACCGTTCTCGAATCTCTGTCTCTGGGCTTTTTGAAGTCTCTTGAGATATTCGCGCTCACGCTTCTGGGCGCGATCCCCCTGGGGCTTATCATTTCCCTCGGCTCTATGAGCCGCTTCAAGCCGCTCAATTATTTCGTCAAGCTTGTTGTGTGGGTCATCCGCGGCACGCCGCTGATGCTGCAGCTTCTGCTCATCTATTACGGACCGGGCATCGTGCTGGGCAGCAACTGGTGGGGCAGCGGCGCGAGCGGGCGCTTTGTCGCGGCGATGGTCGCGTTCATCTTCAACTATGCCTGCTATTTCTCCGAGATATTCCGCGGCGGCATCGAGGGCGTTCCGCGCGGACAGCGCGAGGCGGGGCAGGTGCTTGGCATGACCAACACGCAGATATTCTTCCGCGTGACGCTTATGCAGGTCATAAAGCGCATCGTCCCCCCGATGGGCAACGAGGTCATCACCCTTGTGAAGGACACGTCGCTTGTGCGTGTCATCGCGGTGTACGAGGTGATGTGGAACGGGCAGGCGTTCATCAAATCTGCCGGCATCATATGGCCGCTGTTCTTCACGGGCGTGTATTACCTTGCATTCAGCGGCATACTCACGCTGCTGCTGGGCAGGCTTGAAAAGCGGCTGGACTATTTCAGGGTTTAAGGAGGACGGGACATGGCTTTGCTGGAAGTAAAGGATCTGCGCAAGAGCTTTGACGAGCTTGAGGTGCTCAAGGGCATCAGCTTTTCCATGGAGCGCGGAGAGACGCTGTCTGTTATAGGTCCGTCCGGCGGCGGCAAGACGACGCTGCTCAGATGCATGAATTTTCTTGAAATGCCGGATTCCGGCAGCATCAGGGTCGGCGGGGACGTGCTGTATTCCTCGCTGGAGGAGCATAAGCTCTCCGAGGACGAGATACGCCGCAGCCGGCTGCACTTCGGGCTGGTGTTCCAGAGCTTCAACCTTTTTCCGCAGTACACGGCGCTGGAAAACGTCGCCCTCGCGCCGAAGCTGCAGGCAAAAAGCCGCGCGGACTACCGCGCGGATAAGCGCGCGATAAACGCCGCCATTGAGCAGAGGAGCGAGGAGCTGCTGCGCCGCGTCGGGCTGGGGGACAAGCTGGGCTTTTATCCGCACCAGCTCTCCGGCGGACAGCAGCAGCGCGTCGCCATTGCCCGCGCCCTTGCGCTCACGCCCGAGGTGCTGTTCTTCGACGAGCCGACGAGCGCGCTCGACCCGGAGCTGACGGGCGAGGTGCTGGGCGTAATAAAGCAGCTGGCAAGCGAGAGGATGACGATGGTGGTCGTGACGCACGAGATGAGCTTTGCCAGGGCGGTGTCCGACAGGGTGCTCTTTATGGACGGCGGCTGCATCGTCGAGCAGGGTTCGCCAGCACAGGTATTTGAAAACCCGCAGGAGGAGCGCACAAAGCAGTTTCTCAGCGGATACGGAAAATAAGAAGGCATACGAAAGACGTCCGAACCGTGCGGTCCGGACGTCTTTCGTTGAGGTGATGCACAAGGGAAATGGAAGCAAAGTACATAAAGGGTATATGAAAAGGCGAAAGATCCTTTGCATATCGTGACGGCGCTCAGTCGATCTCGGACGCACTGCTGAGGATCTCACCGGTGCGCGCGTCGATGATGTATTCATAGTCCATGCCGAAGGTGTCAATGTCCACATCGTACCACGCGGAGTAGCGGTTATGCTCAAACTCGGAATCTATGTCCTTTATCTGCGCGGCGCTGAGACCCGTGTCGGCGATGGCGATCTCTTCCGCGGCGCGACTGCCGATGTAGGAGGCGTTATGCCGCCAGATGAAGTACCCGCCGATGGCAAGGGCGAGGATAACAAGGGCGAGGAATATTATAAGTACGGTTTTAACAGTCTTGTTCATTTCATTTTCTCCTCTCATTTTGCTTTACGAGCATAGGATAATATGATATTTTAAGAAAAGATTTAAAGAAAATTTAATTTTCCCGGTTACAATGTGATAAAAAAACGACAGGAGCGAGAAAACATGCGGATTCTGGTCGTAGAGGACGAAAAAAACCTCAACAGGATAATCACGGAGGCAATGGAGGACGAGGGATACAGCGTGGACAGCTGCTTCAACGGCGCGGATGCGCTGGACTATGCGCTGACGGCGGTGTATGACGTTGTGATACTCGACATCATGCTGCCGAAGCTGGACGGGCTGGAGCTGGTGCGGCGGCTTAGGCGCGGCGGCAACCACACTCCGGTGCTGTTTCTGACGGCGCGCGACAGCGTCGCCGACCGGGTGGAGGGGCTTGAGAGCGGAGGAGACTACTATCTCACAAAGCCCTTTGATTTCAAGGAGCTTATCGCCGTGGTGCATGTCATGACGCGCAAGTACACCGGCAACCGCTCCAACGTCTACTCCGTCGGCGATCTCACGCTTGACGTGTCCGCGCGCACGGCAGAGCGGGCGGGAAAGAGCATAGACCTGACGCAGAAGGAATTTGCACTGCTGGAATACATGGTGCGCAACCGCGGCGTCGTCCTCTCGCGGGAAATGATAGAAAACAATCTCTGGAACTACGAGTACGAGGGCGGGACGAACGTGGTGGACGTTTACGTCGGGTATCTGAGAAGGAAGATGGACACGGGCTTTTCAAAAAAGCTCATACACACGGTGTGGGGCACGGGATGGGTGCTGAAGGAGGAGTGACGCGCACATGTCGGCAAAGCTGAGAGTGACGCTGTGGATAACGCTGATGGTGCTGCTGCTGGCGGCGATGGTGCTGGTGTTCGTGCTGGTGATAAACGGCGCGTCGGTCACGGACGATCCCGCGGGGAGACTTGTAAAGGTCGTGCTGAAAAACGCGGAAAACATTGAATTTGACAAGGGACGGTTTGAGTGGGAGGAGCTGGATCTCTACAAACGCGGCGTGTACTGCAATGTGTATGACGGATCCGGGGCGCTGCTGTGCGGCGCGGCGCACGAAAAGTGGGATGTTGACCTCCCGCTGGAAGCGAATGAGATACGCACGGTGCGCGCCGGGGGTGAGGAGCTGTATGTTTACGACGCGCTTGTGGACATGTATGTGACGGACATATGGGTGCGCGGGATGATACCCACGACGGACAACTCCGGGCTCATGCACACCATACTGATCCTCACCGTGACGCTCCTGCCCGCGATACTTGTGCTGTCCGTGGGCGGCGGCTGGCTGATCGCGTGGGGGGCGTTTCGCCCTATGGACAGGATAATAGACGCCGCCAACGGCATTTCCGATGGGGACGATATATCCCGCCGCGTGAATATGCGGCGCGGATCGAGCGAGATGCGGCGGCTGAGCGCGGCGTTCGACAAGATGCTTGACCGCCTTGAGCAGTCGTTCCTTACCGAGCGCCAGTTCGCCTCCGACGCTTCGCACGAGCTGAGAACGCCGATAACGGTGATCCTTGCCGAGTGCGACCGCGCAAAGCGCAAGGATAAGACGCGCGAGGACTTCCTCGGCTCTGTCGCCGTGATCGAGGAGCAGGGGCGCGCGATGAGCGAGCTTGTGCAGTCGCTTCTGAGCCTTACGCGCATGCAGCAGGGGACGGAGCGCTATCCCCTGCGCCGGGGCGATCTGAGCGAGTTTGTCGCCTCCTGCTGCGGGGAGTTTGTCCCCGCCGACGCGCGCGGCATAACGCTTGCCGCGGATATAGAACCGGGCGTTGAGATGGAATACAACCACGCGCTCATGTCGCGCGTGGTGCAGAACCTTCTGCAAAACGCCTATAAGTACGGGCGCGAGGGCGGACATATTGATGTGGCGCTGCACCGCGCCGGGGATAAAGCGGTGCTGACGGTGAAGGACGACGGAATAGGCATCGCACCGGAGGATCAGGAAAAAATATGGCAGCGCTTCTGGCAGGCGGACGCATCGCGCGGCGAGGACGGCGGCACGGGGCTGGGGCTTGCGATGGTGAAGGAAATAGCGCAGTTTCACGGCGGCACAGTCGCCGTGGAGAGCGCGCCCGGTCAGGGCAGCACGTTCAGCGTGATACTGCCGGCGGAGTGACAGCCGCCGGCAGCAGATCTTCCGATCGGCGCAATATTTTGCAAAAAACGGAGTCTATAATACGGCGCGGTTTTATCATTTACAAA
This sequence comes from Clostridiales bacterium UBA5888, assembly GCA_002431965.1. Lineage (GTDB taxonomy): Bacteria > Bacillota > Clostridia > Oscillospirales > Oscillospiraceae > Limivicinus. Next base: position 110,121 of record DJEW01000039.1, on the reverse strand, counting down.
TCCGCTATGGAAAAACGCACGGAGGAATAATATAATAGAAAAGAAATAGCCTCACGATCACTGCCCTCGCAGAATCTGCACAATACCGAGGTGCGATATGAAAAAAACAATTTCCGCAATGCTTGCGTTTGCCGCCGCGCTGCTGTGCGCCTGCGGCGCGCCGTCCGCGGCGTCGCCCACGCCCACGCCGGAGCCGATCTCCGCTGACGCGGATGTGCCCTCCGGGACCGCCGCGCCGGACGTCAGCGTGCTTGATTTCTACAAATCCACGGAAACGCTCAGCGAGGAGCGGGAGGGCACGACGCTGTGCACCGTGAAATACCCCGCGCTTTCTCTCGGCGCGGAGGACGCGGCGGCTTACCCCAAGCTTGCCGCTGCACTTGCCTCGCTCAACAGCGACGGCGCGGCCAACAGTACCACCGCCTATGGGCAGCTTCTCTCTGCCGCCGCGGATGACTATGACCGCCGTGCCGCAGCGGAGAACGCCGGGACCGCCGCGCCCGACGCCGGCGAAGACGCCGCCGCGCCGTTTGAGATGTTCTACCGCTATGACGATCTCACGCTGCCGCGCGCCGACAGCCGCGCCGTCAGCATACTATACAGCATGACAAGCTTTTCCGGCGGAGTGCACGGCAATTACTATTATTACAGCACAAACCTCGACACCGCGACCGGGCGCGTCCTCTCCTTGAGCGACGTTGCGCTCAACATGGCGCAGCTGCGCGCGGTGCTGGAGACGACACTGAGAAATAAATACCCTGATGCGGGGTTTGAAACGCTGGAGGATGCGCTCAACGCCTGTTTCAGCGATCCGGCGTCCCTCACGTGGACGCTGGATTACCAGGGGGTGAGCTTCTTTTTCGCCGCGGGAGAGCTGTCGGATTTTGACGACGGGGAAATGAACTGCTCCGTCCGCTTTGATGCAAATCCCGGCGTTTTCAGCGAGTATTACACCGCCGCGCCGCTGAGCTATGTCGTGCCGTTCACGCAGTGGAGATGCATGGACTACGACCTCAACGGCGACGGAGCGGAGGACGACATATATATTGACCGCGAGTATGCCGAGGACGGCGTGAGCATCGAAAGGCTCACCATAAGCGTCAACGGCAGAGAGTACACCGCCAACACCCCCATGACCGACTGCACCGCGTACACCGTGTGCATCAGCGGCGGCGCGAAGAGCTTTCTTTTCATCAGCGCGCAGAACCTCACGGGGTACGGATACATAAGCGTGTACAGGCTTGACCGCACCGGCGCGAGCCTTGTGGGAATGCTGTATGAGAGCAGCCTGTACGCCGCAGGGTACGCCTCGGTATGCCCGGGCGTGCCGCTGCTGACAGACCCCGGCTCGTTCGTGCTGGGCACGCGCATCCAGTATCTCGGCACGCTCACCGGCATCAAAACCTATTCCACCGGCGAGGACGGTATGCCCGTGTCGGCAGATGCGTACTATCAGCTCTACGGCGCGCAGCCGCTCACGCTCAAAAGCCAGCTTGTCACCGCAACGATAGACGCCGCCGGCAGCGGCACCTTTGCCGCAGAGACCTTCAGCCCCGGCACGCGGCTGAGCTTTCTCAGAAGCGACGGTGCAGGCGCGGTGGATATGGTCACGGACGAAGGAGTGTACTGCCGCCTGTATGTCAGCGGCAAGCCCGGCAGCCAGAAGGTCAACGGCATGCCGGTCGAGGATGTTTTCACCGGCATGGTATATTAACAGCGCCGCATAATGCGCCTGCGCCGTTAACAGAGTGTCCACCCTGTTAACGGCGCAGGTTTTGTTATTGAACCGGGCTCTGCACCGGCGTATCATTCCAGTATATATAGTAGATGCAGTCCTCTCCGGGGACTGCTGCGGCGAGGGTGTAGCCATAGTCGCCGAGCGTGCAGTACTCAGGCGCAACGCCGGGGACGACGATGAACTCGCACTCCGCTTCGAGCGCCTTTTCGCCGGTCGTTTCACTGTCGAACGCGCCGTTGTCGTCATACATGAATTCCGCCTTGTGCTGGTACGGCGTGAGGATGAAGGGGTCGTACCCGCGTATCCAGAAGAAGAGGTTTTTCGGCACGAGCACGCGCTTTTCGCGCTCGCCCGCGAGATTATATATGGTGTCGCAGACCTCCTTCGCGCCCTTGATGAGCTTTTCGGGGTTATCCGCGCGCGAAAACGAGATGCCCGCATGGTTGCCGTCGGAGACGAGCAGCAGCGTCAGCACCGCCGCAGCGAGCAGCACCGCGCGCTTCCATCTTCCGCGCAGCGCATAAAACGCGCGGATGACGCAGTAGACGATCACCCCGCCGATGGGCAGCGGCCAGAATATGCGCACGACGCGCTCCGGGTCGAGCATGAATTTTATCATATAGTGGATGAAGACGGGGTTGAAGATGAAAAGGCACAGCACGAGCGACGGGTAGACGAAATACTCCCGCGCGCGCTTGTCCTCCTCCGCCGGGGAGAGCAGCAGATACATGCAGCAGATGACGAACGGGATGAATAGCCGCCCATCCAGCGTGCCCAGACGGTAGACCGAGGCGGTCTCTTCCATAATAACTCTAAGACTTTCAAGCATTGTTCGCTTCAGCCCCCTCTCACAGCATGAAGTGCGCGCCCATCAGGGCGAGGCTCGGCGTGACGCAGAGCGCAAGCTTCCATATTACGCCCCAGTCGCGCGTGCGGATGAGGTAAACAAGCCCCCAGCAGCCCAGCAGCATCAGCGACACCTCCGCGCTGCTCGACGCGACCATGCACCCCGCAGCGTTGGCAAGAAATATCCCGAGCCACAGCCCGCGGCGGCGCTGCGCGCCGCGCTCATCCTCAAGAAGGAGGAAGAAAAAGAGCGCGAGCGGGCAGATGATGCTCGGCCCGAACGCCTTGCCCGTCCATGGGTAGCATATTATCCACGTATAGCGCAGATTCATCGCCACGGCGCATATTTCGTAAAATACGCTGAGCCCGGCGAGGGCGAACAGCGCCTTTTCGCGCGCGCCCCGGAAGAAAAAGAGCGCCAGCCGGTAAACGACGTAGTAGAAAAGCACGATGAAAAAGCCCGGCAGCACCGTGCGCGCGAGCACGAGCACCGGCAGCGAGAACAGCCGGGAGAAGATCGCCAGGTAAAGCGGCCATGGGGAGAACACATAGGTCAGGTATTCGCCCATGTGCTCAAAGTAGTTATAGGGAAAGCCTGTGGTGGGGTCGGTGCGCATGATGTCGTCGGTATAGAGCGCAGTGTTGGCAAGCCCGAGATACCATGCGTCGTCAATGTTCCATGTGCCCGCGCCGAACGTTGTGCGCGCGATCTGCCACGCCGCGACGAGCACGGCGGCAAGGAGAAACACCTTCTCCCGCTTTGACAGCGCCCTGCGCTCGACGGGGGGCTTGGGATGCCTGGAGTTGAGGAAGAAGCCCAGCATTGCCGCCGCCGTGACGAGCACGAAATAAACCGCCGTCATTGCCGACAGCGTCTGCCCGATCACAAAAAACGGCAGATACACCACCTCAAAGAGCGCGAGCACGGCGCACACGCCGAAAAGGTAGATGAGCCCGCGGTCAAACTCGCCCCGGTGAAAGAAAACATACCCCGCGCCCAGCGGCAGCAGCACAAGCGCGCTGCCCAGCGCCAGAACGCGGATGACGGTCCACAGAATAGCTGACATGAAATGTCCTCCGACCTTGTTTTTGGTTGCGATGCGGAAAAATATCAAAAAATTATACCATAACGGACGGATAAAAATCAATACAGGGCGCGGGTGCGTTTTCGATTGCAAATGCGGGTAGGCTGTGGTATAATAAATTCAAAATTGAGTGCGAACAAAAGCAGAAACAGAGATGAGCAGAAAAATCAAAGGGAGCGCTCCCTTTGTCCGCAGGCAGTACCTGCGGACATGATAAGCCTTATATACAAACACACATAGAATGAGGAGGAGAAAAATGAAAAGGAAGCTTTTATGCGGGCTGCTGGCGATGGTGATGTGTCTGCCGCTGCTGCCGGGCGCGGCATGGGCGGAGGGCACGGACACGGCAGAGCCGCAGCCGACCGAATCCGTGCAGCCGGAGGATAAGCCTGCCGCGACGGAGCCGCCGCTCGCCACGCCGGCGCAGACGGAGCAGCCGGTTCATGGCGCGGAACAGCCTGCCGCACAGCCTTCGGAGCAGCCCGCTCCCCCGGCAGAGCCGGAGAGCGAGACGGGCGGCGCTGTGCCGCCTGCGCCGGAGACGCCGGTGTGCAGCTGCACCGCCCCCTGCGCGGAGGGCAGCGTCAACGCGGAATGCCCGATCTGCGGCGCGGAGGGCGCAGCGGTCGAGCAGTGCGGGATGTATGCGCCTGTAGTGCTCGCGGCGGCGGCGAACGGGAGCACGGAGGTTAAGAATGAAAAGGAATTAGGAGATGCGCTGAAGAAAGACAGTGTTACTGACATTGTTATTAAAACAGACGTCAGCTACACCGGAAGTATCAACGCGCCAGCGAAAAAAATAACCGTATCAAGCGGGTGCTCGTTTACATGGGGCGGATACAGGGCTTCATTTGCTCCAGGTCAGCTTGAGATACAGGAAAATGCGCAGTTTAAGATAAGCACTCAGGCGGGAGATGCAAGAAGTGTCAGCGGCAGCATCGTCAACAACGGGACGATATATGTCAGTTGCAGCAGCGGCAGCTGCTTGTGGAACGCATCGACCAGCGGCGGCGGGCAAATGCAAACTGCCGGAAATGTGTACGTGAAGTATGGCAGGGTACCGCAAGGCATGCTGAAAGGTGCGGCAGGTAAGGATTACAGCATAAATATTACCGAAGACGAGGCGGTATGTCCGTCCGTGACACTGCGGGCAGACATGAAGGTCGGCGAAAATGTCAACCCGACATTCAACAATATTGTATCAGGTGTAGATCTGAGCGATGTATTCGATTTCAAATGGACGTTAAACAGCAGCTCAACCTACAGCACTGACCCAAACCCCTTGCTGACAAGTTCCGGCACGCTAAAACTGACAGTGCAAATTAAAGCACCATACTGCATGCGCAGCAGCAGCGGTACATACAGCATCAGCGACGCAACCGCACAGGTTGCCGCGGCGGCGTTTGACACGGTATATGTGTCGGCGACCGGCAGCGAAAGTGCGCTTGGCAATGATGAAAATGCGCCGGTCGATACGCTGAGGGAAGCGCTGAAAAGGGTCAGCGACGGCGGGACGGTGATACTGCTGTCCGATATAAGCGCTGGAAACGTGATATACAGCAAGAATGTCACCATCAAAAGCAATGCCGAGAAAGCATTTACACTCAGCAGCGGCGGTGGTTCACCGATCTATATTAACAGCGGAACAACGCTGACGCTTGATAACGTCGCTTTTTCTGACGACTCTTTGATCAAGCCCAACACGGGCGCTTCCGCATGTACACTTAAACTGCAAAACTGCGGCGCGTCAGGCAGAATATCAGTGCAGGGTGTTCAGAACGTTATTTTAAGCAGTGCGGTTATCAACGGAACTGTAACCGATGCGGAAAGCATCACGCTCGGCGGCAATGCCGGAATCAACGGAAGCTTCTCTACAAATGACCTGACCGCGACGGGCGAAGGCAACAGGGTGACCATACAGGACAATAATGCAACCGTCACCGGCAGCATTACCATTAGTGATGGAGGAAAGCCCATCACGCTCGTGCCCGGAAGGCTTGAGCGCGGCGAGAAGCTTATCAAGGTGCCGAAAGGGTCGGCAGAGGATATAGTCAACAAATTCGAGCTGTCGGACGATGAAAACGGTAAATTTGCCCTGAAATGCAGGACGCCGAACAATGGGAACGATACATACATCGGCATATCCCAGCGCATAGAGTCCGTGGAGGTAAAGCTCGCCGTTTTGAACGAGCCTGCGCTGGGGAAGACAGTCGCTGCCGGAGCTGACGGAAAGGATGAAGACGTACACCGGCAGCCAGATACGTTGTTTTATGTCGGCGATAACAACAGCGGCGGGGTGTGGTCCGGGTATAACAACGCCGATAAAAAGTGGGCGGCAGGGGACGAGCCGAAGCTCACGCTTGATCTGTACGCGACTATCCCCTCCAATGATGACGATTTCCGGCACTTTGACGGGACTTTTGATCCGTCGGATGTGAGTGTGTATACGTGGATATTGGGAACTAACACTTTCATCGATGCAAACCGCAGAGCCGATGTGACGGTGGCGTTTGCCGAAAACGGTAAGGTCAGTGACGATGGGAGAAAGCTGTCAATTGTCCTCACCTATCCCGAGATCACAAAAGCGGTGCCGACCGTCACGCTCGACACTGCCGAGGCATCCCTCGGCTGCAGGGAGACGCTCACGCGCACGGGCAGCTGCACCTCCGGCGCGGCGCTGACCTATACGAGCAGCGATCCCGTCGTTGCATCCGTTGACCGCACAACCGGCGTTGTTACGGCGCTCAAGCCCGGCACGGCAACAATTACCGCCTCAGCGCCGGAAACGGATGAGTATACCGCCGCCGCGGCATCATACACCGTGACCGTCAGCCATAAATTCGCCGGCACATGGCAGAGCGACGCCAACGAGCACTGGAAGCTCTGCGCCTGCGGCGAAAAGGGAGAGAAGGCGGCGCACACCGGCGGCACGGCGACCTGCGCCAACAAAGCAAAGTGCGAGGTGTGCGGCGCGGAGTACGGCGCGCTCGACCCGAAGAATCACTCCGACCTGCGGCATGTGCCGGCGCGCGGCGCGACGTACCTTGCGGACGGCAACATTGAATACTGGTACTGCGCCGGATGCACGCGGTATTATCTGGACGCTGCCGCCACGCGGGAGACTACGCTCGCCGCAACGGTCATACCGCGCCTGCGGTGGTACGACTGGCGAAACCCCAGAACCGGCGACGAGGCAGAGCTTGCGCTGCCGCTGGCGCTGTTTATTGCATCTGCGGCGGTCGCATCAGCCGCGGCGCTGCTGTTGATAAGAAAAAGAGTGCCGCGGAACGGAAAACAAAAGGATTGATATATCAGTGATACGTCATCCCCCGGGTTTACTGAACCCGGGGGATAAATAATATCGCCGCTTGAAAAGCCGCGGCGCATGGTCTATATTATATGTATATCCGAAGGAGAAGGACGTGAGCGCGTGTCTCAGGCAAAAACGCTGCGCCTTGCATCATGCGGGGAGCTGGACATGGTAAAAACCTTTGAGTGCGGGCAGTGCTTCCGCTGGAACGCCGATGAAAACGGCGTATACCGGGGCGTTGTGCGCGGTTATCCGGCGCGCATGTGGACGGAGGGCGGCGAGGTTTACATACGCTCCGCCGCGCCGGAGGCGCTGTGGCGGGAATACTTTGATCTTGGGCGCGACTATGCGGAGATAAGCCGCGGCTTTGCGGGGGGAGAATATCTCGCCGAGTGCGCGGCGTTCGGGCAGGGGATACGCATACTGCGGCAGGAGCCGTGGGAGGCGCTTTGCTCGTTCATCATATCGCAGTGCAACAACATCAAAAGGATAAAGGGCATTGTAGAGCGCCTGTGCGAGGCTTACGGCGAGCGCGCGGAGCTTGACGGCGAGGAGTATTATACGTTTCCATCGGCGGCGGCGCTCGCGCCGCTTGGTGAAGAGGATCTTGCCATGCTGCGCTGCGGCTACCGCGCATCGTACATACTCTCGGCTGCCCGCGCCGTGGCGGACGGCGGGCTTGATCTCAAGGCGCTCACGGAATGCGGCTATACCGATGCAAAGCGCGAGCTTTTGAAGCTCAGCGGCGTGGGGGAGAAGGTCGCCAACTGCGTGGCGCTGTTCGGGCTGAACCATATAGAGGCGTTCCCGGTAGACGTGTGGATGCGCCGCGCCCTGCGCGAGCACTTCCCGCCGGACTTCGACCCGGCGTCTCTCGGCGAATACGCGGGGCTTGCCCAGCAGTATATTTTCTACTACGCGCGCGAGCACGGGCGGCAGGCGGAAGCTGTCACTTGACTTTGCCGGGGAATCTGTTATAATGGCGAAAATTTATACATACGGAGGTTACGGTATGGGTCTCAATGAACTCTATTCACAGCGTTTTGCCGGCGAGGGGCTGACATTTGACGACGTGCTGCTCGTCCCGGCGGAGAGCGACGTGCTCCCGGCGGATGTCGATCTCTCCACGCAGCTCACAAAGCGCATCCGGCTCAATATCCCGGTGATGAGCGCGGCGATGGACACTGTGACGGAGTACCGCATGGCGATCGCCATTGCGCGCGAGGGCGGCATCGGCGTCATACACAAGAACATGAGCATCGACACGCAGGCGGAGCAGGTGGACATGGTAAAGCGCTCGGAAAACGGCGTCATCACGGATCCGTTCTCACTCCACGCGGACAACACCCTCGGCGACGCGGACGCGCTCATGGCAAAGTTCCGTATCTCCGGCGTGCCCATAGTCGATGCGGACGGCCGCCTCATCGGCATCATCACCAACCGCGACATGAAGTTTGAGACCGATATGTCCCGCCGTATCGACGAGGTCATGACAAAGACCGGTCTTATCACCGGGCTTGAGGGCACGACGCTTGACGAGGCGAAGGACATCCTCCGGAAAAACCGCATTGAAAAGCTGCCTATAGTCGATAAAGACTTCCGTCTCAAGGGGCTTATCACGATAAAGGACATTGAAAAGGTGCTCAAGTACCCCAACTCCGCCAAGGACGCGGCGGGGCGGCTGCTTTGCGCGGCGGCGATCGGCGCGACGGCGGACGTGCTTGACCGCAGCGGCGCGCTCATCGGCGCGGGGGCGGACGTGCTCGTGCTTGACAGTGCGCACGGTCACTCGGCAAACATCATGCGCAGCGTGGCGAGAGTGAAGGAGCGCTTCCCCGATATTCAGCTTGTCGCCGGCAACATCGCAACGCCCGAGGCGGCGCAGGCGCTCATCCGCGCGGGGGCGGACTGCGTCAAGGTCGGCATAGGTCCGGGATCCATCTGCACAACGCGCGTCGTCGCGGGCATAGGCGTGCCGCAGGTCACGGCGATCATGCAGTGCGCGGAGATTGCGGACAGGTACGGCGTTCCCGTCATTGCCGACGGCGGCGTCAAGTATTCCGGCGACATCGTCAAGGCTATCGCCGCGGGCGGCAGGGTCGTGATGATGGGGTCGATGCTCGCAGGCTGCGACGAAGCGCCCGGCGAGACCGAGGTTTATCAGGGACGGCAGTTCAAGGTGTACCGCGGCATGGGCAGCCTCGGCGCGATGCAGAAGGGCAGCCGCGACCGCTACTTCCAGCAGAACAACAAAAAGCTCGTCCCGGAGGGCGTCGAGGGGCGCGTGCCCTACCGGGGAGCAGTGTCCGAGACCGTATACCAGATGATGGGCGGTCTGCGCTCCGGCATGGGCTACTGCGGCGCGCATAATATTGAGGAGCTTCGCACGAAGAGCAGATTTGTGCGCATAACCTCCGCAGGTCTCAAGGAGAGCCACCCGCACGATATTTACATCACCAGGGAAGCGCCGAACTACACGATGAATCCGTAATTAAGGCAGCACCGCATAAGATTGATGGGGGCGTTGTAAATGAGAAAACATATGCTGCGAAGAATACTCCTCACGATGCTGTTTGTGCTGGAAATATGCCTTGCCGCGCTGCTGGCGGGAGTTTTCATGCATGGGCTGCTTCCCGCCTGGCTGACGGCGGCAGCCGCAGCGGCGGGCTTTGCGTCGGCATTTTTCATGCCGGATCTCTCCGGGCGGATGTGCCGCTGGGGAGGGGTGCTCTGCGCCCTGCTGACGGTCGGGATGGCGGCGGAAGTGCTGCTGTATGCACGCTCCGCCGTGTACCGCGAGGCCGATAACGGCAAGGAGGCGCTGTACGCCGATAAAAAGGTGATGGTCGTCGTGCCGCATCAGGATGATGAGATAAACCTTGCCGGGGGCGTGATGGAGGAGTACATCCGCTACGGCAGCGAGGTGTATGTCGTCTATGCCACGAACGGCGACTGCCGCGTTCCGGCGGAGCAGCGCCTTGGAGAGGCGATAAACGCGCTTGCGGTGCTGGGCGTGGATGAGGAGCATATTATTTTCCTCGGCTATGGCGATGGGTGCACGGATGAAAACGGCGTTCCCATATACAATACGGACAAACAGGTCACTTCAAATGCGGGGCATTCGTATACCTGCACTTATGCCGGGCATCCGCCGTTCCGCGAGGGGCGGGCGTACACGCGGCAGAACATTCTCGAGGATATACGGGATGTTATTCTCGAATACAGACCGGACGTTATCTACGGCGTGGACTGTGATATACATCAGGATCATCAGCTCACGGCGCTGCTTTTTGACAGAGCAGTGGGCGAGATACTGCGTGACACAGATTATAAGCCGCTTGTGTACAAGGGCTTTGCATACAGCACGGCATACTATGCGCCGGATGATTTTTATCAGCTGAACATAAAATCGACGGTCAACCCGGGGGAAGGACTCCGCGCGTTCGCGCCGGGGATATATGACTGGGGCGAGCGCGTGCGCATGCCGGTGTCGGTGGGTTCGCTGTCGCACTCCATGCTGTCCTCCCGGATTTTCAGGGCTGCGCTTGAGCACAAGTCGCAGGACGAGGCGGAGAGAGTGGGGCAGATAGTCAGCGGCGATAAGGTGTTCTGGCGGCGGGAGACAACCTCCCTGTGCTATGACGCACAGGTTACGGCTTCGTCCGGAGACGCCGGAGCGCTCACGGATTTTCTGCTCGGCGACACGTCAAACGTGCTGGACGCGGCGAACAATGTCACCGGCATATGGCATGGCGGCGCAGACGATCCGGACAAGGAGATAACAGTCACGTTTGACACGCCGCAGAGCATACGGCGCATAAAGCTGTATGACGATCCAAGCCCGCAGCGCAACATCCTTGATGCGGTCATAAGCTTCGATAACGGCGATTCTGTGAATACCGGCAGCCTTTCACCGCTCGGCTCGGAGACGGTGATAGAGACGGATGAAGACAATGTGCGCTCCTTCACGGTGCAGATAACCAAATATGACGGCGATGAGCCGGGTCTGACCGAGACAGAGGCGTATTCCGGCGCGTTTGACGCCGGGGTGAGCTTTGTGAAGCTGATGAACGCCGACGGCGATTTTGTATATGACTACTATATCGACCCGTCCGGAACGGAGCGCTTTTCGCTCTACACCTACGGCTGCTCCGCAGAGGCGGGCGCATATGAAATAAGCTGCACCGGCGGCGACGGCTGCCGCGCGTATGCCGACGGGGAGAGCGTCGTTGTTGAATGCCCGCGGGGCGAAAGCTGCGAGGTCACCGTAACGGACGGCGTGAACGCCGACACGGCGATCTTCCGCGGCAGCGGCGGCGAAGTGCTGACATATGGGATGGAGACGGAAAAATTACTGTACAGAAACATAAGAAACATAATAGATGCAAGCCGTAATATGAAGGTTTTCTTAGAGCACTTTTTCTCAATAAAAAAGACGGAAATGATGTATAAGCTCGCCTATCTCCGCTGGGGAATACACCGCGTGGGCGAGATAGTGTTCGGCGCATGACGGCAAGACCGCCCCGTGCAGGATCGATTTCTGCGCGGGGCGGTCTTATGTATAGGATGCATATTTATTTACAGTGTCTGCGTTCTGGCAAGCTGCCGGTTTTTGTATTCCGGCGCGCCTGTGACGTCGCGGAGAATGTGTATGCCGTCGGGTATGGCGGCGTGCCCGGACGGCGGACCGTATATGAACATCACGGCCTTCTCGCGGGAAAACGGGTAAATGTCGATCTCCATGCGCCGACCGCCGAGACTGAAGCGGTACTTCGTCTTGCGCACGCTGTGCAGGGTCACGTCGCCCTCCATCAGATACGCGATATACTCCTTTTCGGAAATGGGGCGCTCCGTCACCCAGCGCTGCCCGTCCTCGCCGATGCGCTTCTCCGTGTAAAAATAAAGATATTCGCTGCCGCTGCGCTGCTGACGTATACGGCGCTCGACATTCGGCTTTGTCGGCGTGAGATAGGTCTGCATCATGTCCACCGCGACCGCGCCGAGCTTGCCGGTGAGCATCGCGGTATCCGGCATGGAGATGAGGTATTTGCGCTTTTCCGCCTGCGGCGCCGGCTGCCCGACGATGGAGAAAATCGCGCTCATCGCGCGGTTGAGCTTGTCGTCAAAATCAACGGAGTTGTCGATGATGTGAAGATTCGGGTGACGGCTCCACGCGCGCAGCGTGCGCTCGTCCATCTGCCGCGCGGTGGCGACGTCCTCATAGCGCGCCACGTTGCCGAAGTTATACGCAAACTCCGCCCCCTTGGCACAGCTGACAAGATGCAGCACCGCGTCGTACCCGCGCAGGATCTCGTCCTCGGTTTTGCCGAAGTGCGAGAGCGTGAGGGCGAACTGCTCGTCGCTGACATACGCCTTGTCGTCGAGCACGGCGCGGTCGTAAACGATGAGCACATTTTCCTCCGGCACAAGCTCCGCCGCGGCGAGAGCCAGCTTCTCCTTGTGCAGCTGGTCGGATATGACGAAGTATTGAAAATCCTCCATTGTCACGCAATTGCCGAACGGCTTTATCCCAAAGCCGGAGATAAGCTCCGTCGAGGTTTCCGGGATGATGATGACGCGCCAGCCGTCCTCCGCCTTGAATTCCTTGAGTATGCGGCTGATAAGCGTGGTCTTCCCGGCGGCGGGACCGCCTGTGAGCACGATGCGGGTGATGTTTTTGGACATGGTGAAAGCTCCATTCGAAAGTTCTTGTGTCTTTTCTTTTGGCTTTTACAGAACTCCAGTATAGCATTGGAGACCGTTTTTTTCAAGCAGAAATGCATTCGGTGTGCGGATGTGCAGGACATGTCGAAGTGGCGGCGGATACGTAAAAATGCACAATTATACCCGTGCTGCGGATGCGAAACAAGCGGAAATTGGGGGCTTGGTGGGGAATTAAGACCTAAAAATTGCCCCAATTTGCCTAAAAGTGTACCGCAAGACTTGACGAAAAGCACAATAAGATGTATTATTTATAAGCGATTCTATTGCCCTGTCGGCATGATGGGCGCTGTCCGCCGGAGAAAAACACATCCCGGCTCTGCCTGCCAGCTGAGGGGCAGAATGAGGAGGAACTTGTAAATGGGCATGATTCCTGAAGTTAAATGCCGCCGGTGCGGGGAGACGTTTTCGTCGATGCGCAGCCGTTGTCCCAACTGCGGCACGCGCAGAGTTACGCAAAGCTCCAGAACGCCCGGCACCACCCCGGGGACGGTCAGAGGGACTGCCTCCTATGAGCGGGCAGAGACAAACACAAAGTGGCAAATGATTTTTGGTTTGATATTGGTAGTTGCAGTTATCCTTGCGGTCATAGTCATGGTATCGACAAGCCTTGACAGCGCGGACCAGGTGGAAACAAAGGTGACGCCGCCGGTCGCGGCGACAAATAACGTCCCCAGCATTGAGACAGCGCCGACTGCCGCGCCGACCCCGACCCCGACGCTGGAGAAGATAGAGATCAAGAACTATGAAAATACGGTCACCGAGTTCACGATGCATCTGAGCCAGAACGAGGTCGTGCCGCTGACTGCCGTGCCGTATCCGATGACGGTCGAGGGCGTGAAATTCACATGGTCCGTCAGCGATGACACGGTGCTCAAGCTTACGCCGAGCGATGACACGCAGAGCTGCGAGGTTGCGATCATCGGCACGATCGCCGGCGGCGTGAAGCTTACGGTGGAAGCCTTCGGCGTGCAGCAGACCGTCACGATCTACTGCGTGGATTAAATTAACTTCAAAGCAAAAAAGGGAGCGCGTGAGCGCTTCCTTTTTTGCTGCGCGCGCCCGGACGGAAAAGCGGCAAAAAAACACTTGACAACCGGCGGCACATAGTGTAAAATACCCCTTGCTTGAAACAAAAAGGACGATTGGCGCAGCTGGTAGCGCATCCGCTTGACGTGCGGGAGGTCACAAGTTCGAGTCTTGTATCGTCCACCACAGAGACCTGCAATTCTTATGAGTTGCAGGTCTTTTTTCTGTCTGGAAAGACTGCCCGGGCTGCGGCATCGCACAAAAATCCTGTTGCCTTATGTCGTCAGGTGAGGTAATATTATACTATATTGTATAGACCGTATACCGAAAATGAGAGGGATGGGGCAATGAGAAAAAAGCATGAAAAGCCGAATTACAGCCCGGCGGTGAAAATAGCGCTTGCCGCGGTGCTTGCTGCGCTTGCTGCGGCGCTGGCGTTTATAATCGTTCTGCAGGCGCGGCAGGCAAGGCTTGAGCGCGGAGAGCTTACCCCGGCGCAGAGCGCGGAGCAGACCGACGCCGCCGCAGATGAGGCGGCGGCGCAGGCGGCAGCGGCGCAGGCGGAGGCCGATGAACAGCGCGCGCAGGAGGAAGCCGAGCGCGTGGAGGCGGAGCGCACAAAGCGCGCAGAGGAGGCAAAGAAGTACAGCTTCTATCAGAAGCTCGCCAACGGCTATGATGTGAAGATGCTCATAATGGGCGACTCTGTCATCAGCGGCTGCGGCGCGAGCGGCGAGGGAACAATGTGGCAGAATCTCCTGAAGGATTATGTGGAGGAGAAGTATTCTGCCGGCATGACGGTGGAGAACCTCTCCGGCGCGGGCAACAGCCTTTTCCCGGACATGCTGACCGTCAAGGACGGCGACACGGCGGCGGACTGCGACCTTGCGGTGCTCTGCTACGGGTACGACGACCCGAACGAGGATTTTGCGGTTTATTTTGAAGCGCTTGCGCGCGCGATACATCTGAAAAACCCGGACTGCGCGATAATATATGTGCTTGAAGCGACCGAGGGCGGGCACACGCCGCGCATGCAGGCGCTGGAGAGCGTGTGCGGGTATTACGGCATTCCGGTGGCGGACACGTTCGCGCCGTACTACGCGCTGGGACAGCAGGGCTTCTTTGAGGCGCTGGCGGACGGAGTGCACCCAAACGACAAGGGGCAGCAGATATATTTTGAGACCGTTCGCGATATTATCGACGAGAACGTAGCCGCGGACACCGGCAAGATGGAGGACATCGCTCCGCTCAGCGCCGAAGCGGCGCGCTTTGACAACATGCTTTATATCCCGGTCGAAAAATTCATCCGCGAGGACGACGTGACCTTCACCGTCACCGCCGCCGAAGCAGGCATAGGCGAGGGCGGCTTCAAGGGCGTGCTGATGCTCGACTGCGGGTATGACGTCGTGCGCGAGGATGCGAAGGTGATCGCAGACGATATACTCTACAACATACCCAGGATCACCGCGATAAAAGACCCGCACCGCGACGGGCGCAGTCTCATCACGGTGAACGAGGAGCTTGTGCTGACAGACTCGATGAGCGTGACGTTCACGGATAAAGACAAGGCGGATAAATTCAACGGCGTATACCTCGCATGGGAGACGCCGAAGGAAAAAGCAAACTGAACAGCCGTATGCTCAGGGCAGCGCCGCAGCATCCGGCGCTGCCTTAAAAACATTTTCCACGGGGCGCTGCAAGCGGTTTGGACATGTTGTAAAATGCGTGTAAAATCCGCTTAAAAAGCAAAAGTTTTGACATATCTTTATTGACACTTCGGCATGATTGTGCTATATTACGGTTGTTACGAAAATGTAAATTCAGTGCAAAGCGACAGAAAAACGGACAAAAACAGCACAAAAATTGCCGCAAGATATTCAAAAGGATGAAAAACCAAGGATAAAACGGCAGTTCGTGCCGAAAATATACAGCCCGGAGGGGCAAACGAAACGCGGCCGCGTTTCGTTCATGTGCAAAATGCACATGAACGACGCCTCGCTGTACAGCGATTCTCAGGCGAAAGCCTTTGAATATACAAAAATTTTATGGAGGAAAAACCAGAATGAAAAAGTTTCTCGCACTGATGCTCGCACTGTGCATGGTCTTCGCGCTGTGCGCCTGCGGTCAGCAGGCCGCTCCCGCGGCAACTGATGCTCCCGCAGCAACGGAAGCTCCCGCCGCAGAGGAAGCAACCCCTGCCGCTGATGAGGCTGCCGCCGAGTCCGTCAAGGTCGGTATCGCTGCCCCCGACGTGACCCACGGCTGGGTCGCCGGCGTTGCTTACTACGCCGAGAAGTACTGCAAGGATAACGGCCTTGAGTACAAGATAATCACCTCTTCCGATGCCGCCAGCATGACCACCGCTCTTGACGATCTCGTGGCATGGGGCGCAAGCGTCATCGTGTCCTGGCCGCAGTGGTCCGGCATGGAGACCGCTATGCAGGCGATCATCGACCAGGGTATCCCCGTTGTCAACTTCGACGTTGACGTTGACTGCCAGGGCATCTACAAGGTCACCGGCGACAACTACGACATGGGCTACCAGTGCGCCAAGTACATCACCGAGAAGGTCGGCGATGCTGCTGTCATCGCCGTTATGGACGTTCCTTCTTCCGGCTCCATCTGCGAGCTGCGCAAGCAGGGCTTCTATGACTACCTCAAGGAGATCAACTACGACGAGTCCAACATCTTCGAGATGACCCTCGAGAGCTTCGCACAGGATAAGGGTCTTGCCGCAATGGCAGACGCTCTTGAGCAGCATCCCCAGATCGATGCCGTGTTCTCCATGGACGATGAGACCTCCATGGGCTGCATCACTGCCATCACCGAGGCCGGCCGCACCGACATCAAGGCCATCACCGGCGGCGGCGGATGCCAGGCTTACTTCAAGCTGATCGCGGACGAGCAGTATGCGGGTCTTGGCCTTGCCTCCGCTCTCTACAGCCCGGCCATGGTTGAGGACGCCATCCAGACCGCTATCGACATCCTCCACGGCGAGACTCCTGAGTCCGTTGTCGTTATCCCCACCACCATCGTTTCCGCTGACAACGTTGCAGAGTACCTCGATCCGGAGAACACTGTCTACTGATTCGCAACAAACAAGCAAAAGCTCAGGGGGCTATGGCTTTATAGCCATAGCCCCTTTTCCGCAGAGAGGCGGCGCCGGGGAGACGCGGCGGCGGCTCTGTGCGGAGTATGCATGAAATCTATAACTGGATGTGATAACTTGAACCTCTCCATGCAGAACATCTACAAGTCCTTCGGCGCAAACAACGTCCTGGACGATGTGGACTTCAACCTCGCCACGGGCGAGATATGCGCGCTGCTCGGCGAGAACGGCGCGGGCAAATCCACGCTGATGAATATCCTCGGCGGCGTTTTGCAGGCGGACAGCGGAAAGATCGTCATCGACGGCAAGGAGCGCACGTTCCTCTCTCCGGTCGATTCGCTTGACGCGGGCATAGGCTTCATCCACCAGGAGCTTAACCTCATCAACGACCTTACGATCTATGAGAATATGTTCATCACGCATTTGCCGAAGAAAGGCGCGTTTCTCGATGCGAAGACGATGCAGGAGAAAACGGCGGAGCTTTTTGCGAAGATGAACATCGACCTCGACCCGCGCACGATGGTGCGCGATCTTGATGCGTCGTACAAGCAGATCGTCGAGATCTGCCGCGCTTTGATGCAGGAGGCGTCCATAATCATCATGGACGAGCCGACCACATCCCTCACAGAGCCGGAGATACAGCGCGTTTTCGCCATGATGCGCACGCTGCGCGAGCAGGGCGTCGGCATTATCTTCATCTCCCACAAGCTTGGCGAGGTCATGGAGATATGCGACCGCTACACCGTGCTGCGCGACGGCAAAATGGTGGCTGCGGGCGCAGTGAAGGACACCGACACGAGAAAGCTCGCCGCTTACATGGTCGGGCATGAGGTCAACACCGAGGTGCTCGCGCGCGAGGTAAAGCTTGGCGACGAGGTGCTGCGGCTGGAGGGGCTGAGCGACGGGAAGAATTTTGAGAACATATCCCTTTCCGTGCACGCCGGCGAGGTGCTCGGCGTGACCGGTCTTCTCGGCGACGGGCGCAGCGAGCTTTTCCAGAGCGTGTTCGGCGCAATGGGCAAGGCGTATACCGGCACTGTGACGCTCTGCGGCAGACAGGTGCATATCGCCAATACATATCAGGCGCTGGATGAGGGAATCGCCTATCTTCCGCGCAACCGCAAGGAAAACGCGATACTCAAGGACATGAGCATCATCGACAACGGCTCGATCGTGGAGCTGCCGAAGATGATAAAGCATCGCTTCTTTATTGATTTTGACAAGCAGGACAGGCTCTTCTCCACACAGATGGAGGAGTTGAGAATAAAAATGGGCACAAAGTCCGACCCGATAACGAGCCTCTCCGGCGGCAACCAGCAGAAGGTCGTGCTGGCAAAGTGGCTCATGAGCGACCCCAAGGTGCTTATACTCGACAATCCGACGCAGGGCGTGGACGTCGGCGCGAAGGAAGAAATATACGGCATTATCCACCGCCTTGCGGCGCAGGGCGTGGCAGTGATCGTGCTCTCGTCAGAGGCGCAGGAGATAATCCGTGTGTGCGACAGGAGCATCGTCATGTTCCACGGACATCAGGTCGGCGAGGTCAGCGGCGCGGATATGAACGAGCATAACATCATGTATCTTGCCACGGGCGGCAATCAGAACAAGGGGGAGAAAGACTGAAAATGGAAGCTAAGAAACTGGAAAACAACAACGCCTTCGGCGCGAAGGTCAAGGAGCTGTGGTCGCGCAACCACATGGTGTCCACCCTGTTTGCACTGTTGGTGATGGTGCTTATTCAGGCTGTCGTCATGCATATAAACGGCGGCTCTTTCGGCGCGATGTTCAGCAAGATGGGCATGGCGTGGCTGAATATTCTGAGAAACAACACCTATGCCGGCGTTATAGCGCTGGGCATGTGCTTTATCATCATTTCCGGCGGCATCGACCTTTCCGTCGGCTCCATGCTGTGCGCGCTGGGCGCTATTCTGATGTACCTCATCGAGCCGACGAACGGGCTTCTTGCCGGCATGGGCATCACGGGCGCGCCTGCCTACGCCATCGCCTGCGTGGTCACCATTGCCGTGGGTTATCTCCTCGGCACGCTCAACGGCTCGCTCGTCGCTTACGGCAAGCTCCCTCCGTTCATCGCAACGCTTGGCACGATGAAGATATTCCGTTCCGTCACGCAGCAGGTGACAAAGACCTTTAACCCCACCGTTCCAGACGGCTTCAAGCTCATCGCCTCCGCAAAGATCGGCGGTCAGGTCATCCTCCCGATACTCTACTGGCTCGTGATCGTCGTTATAATGCACATCATCTTCAAGAAGACCGCTTTCGGTCGCCAGACCATCGCCATCGGCTCGAACGAGCGCGCGGCGAAGCTCTCCGGCATCAACGTCAACTCCGTCAAGCGCCGCATCTACGCCCTCTGCGGCATCATGTGCGCCATCGGCGCGATCATCTATGTGTCGCGCATAGGCTCGATGGACTACGCCAACGCAGGATCGGGCTATGAGATGGACGCAATAGCGGCGGTCATCGTCGGCGGCACGTCAATGGCCGGCGGCAGGGGCAGCCTTGTGGGCGCGTTCATAGGTATGCTCATCATGGGCGTGATGAACAACATCCTCAACTCCGTCGGCGTGCCGACGTTCCTGTGCGACGCCATCAAGGGTGCGATAATTATCTTCGCGGTGCTCTTGCAGAAGAAGGACAACGTCTGATATAATATATATAATATATATAGTATAGACCGTAGGTGCGGGGGAGAAGAAAACCTCCCTCGCACTGTGACTATAAAGGCAGTGCCGCAAGCTGCATCTGCGGCATCAATTTTCGAAAGGAGACGGATCATGATAAGAGTAGGCATTTTGGGCTGCGGGAAGATCGCACAGGTGCGGCATATCCCGGAGTATGCGGCAAATCCGGACTGCGAGCTGGCGGCGTTTTATAACCCGACGAGAAAGCGCGCGGAGGATATGGCTGCAAAGTACGGCGGCAGGGTGTACGATACGCCAGAGGAGCTGCTCGCCGATCCTGAGATCGACGCTGTGAGCGTGTGCGCGGCAAACTACGCCCATGCGGAGCTTGCCATAAAGGCGATGCGCGCAGGCAAAAACGTGCTGTGCGAGAAGCCCATGGCTATCACGCTGGAGGACTGCGAGGCGATGGTCAAGGCTGCAAAGGAGACGGGCAGAACGCTCATGATAGCGCATAACCAGCGCTTTGCAAAGGCGCATGTCAAGGCAAAGGCTCTCATCGACGCGGGCGAGATCGGGCGCATCATCACCTTCCGCACGACGTTCGGACACGGCGGTCCCGAGACATGGAGCATCAACCCCGGAAAGAACACCTGGTTTTTCGACAAGAGCAAGGCGGCGATGGGCGCGATGGCGGATCTCGGCGTGCACAAGACCGACCTCATCCATTACCTCACCGGCGAGCGCGTTGTGCGCACGACGGCGAAGGTCGCAACGCTGGACAAGCGCGGCGAGAACGGGGAGCTTATCGGCGTGGACGACAACGCCATGTGCATATACGAAATGTCCGGCGGCGCCGTCGGCACGATGACCGCAAGCTGGACGTTCTACGGCGCGGAGGATAACTCCACCGTGCTCTACGGCACAAAGGGCATAATGCGGATATACGACGACCCCGCGCACTCCATCGTCGTCACTCTTGCCGACGGTACGCGCGAAATGTACGACGTTGAGAAGATACAGACCAACGACAACCAGACGAAGTCCGGCGTTATAGACGCATGGATAGACTGCCTCAAAAACCACACCGCGCCCGCCGTCACCGGCGAGGATGCGCTTTGCGCCATGCGCGCTGTGTTTGCCTCCATACGCTCGTCCGAGATGGGCGCGGCGATAGAGATACCCGAGAACAAGTGAACGTTTATCATATTACGAAAAGGAGAATCTGAGCTATGATGAAATTCGGTCTGCTCACCGCCATACTGGACGGGTGGAGCTTCGAGGAAGCCGTTGACACCGCGGCGGAGATGGGCTTTGAGTGCCTTGAGGTCGCATGCTGGCCTGCGGGCAAGGCAGAGCGCCGCTATGCCGGCGTCAGCCATATAGACGCAGAGCGCGTACTCGCGGACGATGAGTACGCAAAGTACGTGAAGAACTATGTAGAAAAAAAGGGCATGACCATATCCTCCCTTGCGTTCTATCCAAACACCATGGATCCCGACATTACCAGGCGCACCGCCGCGATAGAGCACCTCAAGGCACTCATCAGGGCTTCGAACAAGCTCGGCGTGGGCATGGTGACGACGTTCATCGGGCGCGACCAGCACAAGACTGTCGAAGAGAACATTGAGCTTTTCAGGGAGATATGGCCGGGGCTTATAAAACTCGCGGAGGAGAACAACGTCAGGGTTGCAATAGAAAACTGCCCGATGCTCTTCGGCGCTGACCAGTGGCCGGGCGGGCAGAACCTCATGTGCACCCCGGCGATCTACCGCCGCCTTTTAGAGATCATCCCGTCTGAAAACTTCGGGCTGAACTTCGACCCGAGCCACTACGTCTGGCAGCAGCTTGACTACATCAAAACGATATACGAATTCAAGGACCGCATTTTCCACATCCACTTCAAGGACATCAAGCTCTATCCCGAAAGGCTTGCCGAGTGCGGCGTGCTGGCATACCCGCTGGACTATATGTCCCCGAAGATCCCCGGGCTGGGCGATGTGAACTGGGCGGCGTTCATCTCCGCGCTCAACGACATCCGCTTCAACGGCTGCGCCGTCATAGAGGTGGAGGACAAGGCGTTTGAGAGCTGCCGGGAGGATATTCTCAAGTCCATCCGCCAGTCCAAGCACTATCTTGACAACTTCATAACCGTGTGAGGTGGGGACAATGAAAAAACGCATTATTGCCGTAAACTCGAACTGCTACCACGGCTACACGCTGGAGGAAGCGGCGGCCGGGATAAAGGCGGCGGGCTTCAGGTACATCGAGCTGACCGCAACCAAGGGCTGGACGGAGCATGTTTTCCCCGACCAGAGCTTCCGCAGCCTGCTGCGCGCGCAGGATATGCTGGATAAGTACGGGCTTATCCCCTTTGCCATGAGCGGGCACACAAACCTCATGGACACCGCGCGCATCCGCGACTTTGAGGACAATATCCGCCTTGCGCATTTCTTCGGCAGCGAGTATATAGTCTCGTCCATAGGCGAGGCGCACCTTGAGGACAAGGCAGTCGCCTCAAACTCGGTTGTGGCAGAGCACATAAAGGGCTTTACCGATTATCTTGAGCGCTACGACATGAAGCTTGTGCTCGAGGTGCACGGCGATCACGGCACGGGGCGCGTCCTCAAGGAGATCGTGGAGCTTGTCGGCTCGCCGCGCGTGCTCATCAACTACGACACCGCAAACGCCGTCTTCTACGGCGATGTGGATGTGCCGGAGGACTTTGCCGCCTGCATTGACAAGATCGGCTATGTTCATCTCAAGGATAAGGCGGGCGGACATAAGGAGTGGAACTTCCCTGCGCTCGGCAAGGGCTATATAGATTTCCCCAGGCTCTTCAGGCTAATGGACGAGGCGCACAACATGAGCCCGTATTCCATTGAGATAGAATTTACGCAGGCGGGCGCAAAGGATCTTGCGGAGGTCAACCAGGCGGTTGCAGACTCTGCGGCGTATATGCGCGCACAGGGCTTCGAGCTGTAAAAAGGGAAAGACATATGAAAAATCTCAACATAGGCCTTGTCGGCACGGGCGGCATGGGCAAGGTGCACTATGCAAATCTTCAGCAGATAGAGGGCTGCACCGTCGCTGCAGCCGTGGGGCATTCCCCGCGCTCGCAGGAGGCGGCAAAGGAATGGGGCGTGCCGTGCTACCCGTCGATAACCGCCATGGTCAACGATTGCGACATTGACGTTGTCGATATATGCACCCCCACGTATATGCACCATGACAACGTCATGGAGAGCCTTTCTCTCGGCAAGCACACCATCTGCGAAAAGCCCATAGCGCTCTCTGTGATGGATGCAAAGGAAATGCTCGACGAGGCGGAGCGCCGAGGCGTGCAGCTTTACATCGCGCAGGTGCTGCAATTCACAAAGGAGGTCGGCTTTTTGCGCGAGGCGGTAAAGAGCGGGGAATTCGGCAGACCGCTGGACGGCTGCTTCGAGCGCCTTTCCGCCTGCCCGGGCTGGGCGAGCGGCGGATGGCTTTTTGATGAGAAGAAGTCGGGGCTGCTGCCGTATGACCTGCACATACATGATCTGGACGTCATTGTCTCCCTCTTCGGCAAGCCCGAAGGCTTCACGTTTTCATCCTGCCGCGGCGAGGGGAAGAGCTACCCGGAGCAGTTCCGGATAAGCTACAGCTTCGGCGCGCTCAACGTCGCGGGCGAGGCGGCGTGGTTCAACGCGCCCATTCCGTGGACGGCGCGCTGGCGCGTATACTTTGAAAACGGCATGATGATAAACGACGGCGAGCATCTCACGGCATATCAGTTCGGTCATGAGCCGCGCGTATACGACACTGCGGACGATGTGATGATCTCCACCGGCGTGAACGTGCCGCCGTGCGGCTGGTATTATAACGAGCTGATGCACTTTCTTGCCTGCGCGCGGGAGAATAAGCCCTCGCCCTATGTCACGCGCAGTCAGCTTTTGACGGTTATGGAAATTCTGGAGGAGATAAGCGCAAAGTGCAAAGAGAAAGAATAAAGAAGTATTTTGAACGCATGGGGCTTGAGCTGCCGGCGCATATCGCGCCCGACTCGGCGCTGCTGCATGAGCTGCAATTTGCGCACTGCACGCATATCCCATATGAAAATCTTGACATCATCCGCGGCATTCCGCTTTCGCTGGATGTGGACGACCTCTATAAAAAGATCGTGGAGGAGGGCAAGGGCGGCTTCTGCTTTGAGCTGAACGGGCTTTTTGCGTGGCTGCTGCGCGAGCTGGGCTACGGCGTGACGGAATATGCAGCGCGCTATCTGCGCGGAGAGAGCGAAATACCCATGCGCCGTCACCGCGTGATGAAGGCCGTCGCGCTGGACGGGGTGTGGTGCTGCGACGTCGGCATAGGCGAGGTCTGCCCGCGATACCCGGTGCGGCTCGTGGAGGGCGTGGAGCAGGCGCAGTTTGACGAGTGCTACCGCTTTGACACCGACGGCGCGCTCGGCTGGGTGCTGATGGACAGGCACCGCGGCGAGTGGCGCAGGTTCTACTCGTTCACGACCGAGCCGCAGCTGCCGCAGGACTATGACGCACTGTGCCTGTACTGCGAAAAAAGCCCCAGGTCGCCGTTTACCCGCGCCGAGATGTTCTCTCTCAAGACGCCCACCGGGCGCATCACGCTCGACGGGCATATCTACAAGGAGTTTGACGGCGGCGAGGTGCGCGTAAAAGAGCTGACCGACGCGGAAATGCCGTGGGCATACGCCAGATTCGGTCTGAGCAAATAAAAACTGCAAATAAAAGCCGAACCGGCAAGACCGCCCAACTATCGGGCGGTCTTGTGACATTTTCAACAAAATGCATCAAACTGACAAAATTCAGTTGAAAAAAGCATCCGCATAATATATAATGTTGAAACAAATATAAAATTGGGCGGTGCGAACTTCACCGCCCGTAAACTGATTGGCAAAGGGCGCCCTTTGCCACCTTTCCAAAGGAAAGGTGACGCGCCTTTATGCCGGTCGGCAGGGAAAGGGAGCGGTTGCGAAAAAATGAACTCAAAAACGCTGTCATATATTATAAAGCGTGTATTGCTGGCGGTACTGACGGTCATTATCATCAGCGCTATCACGTTTTTTGTCATGCATATGGTCCCAGGCGGTCCTTTCAACCGCGAGAAAGCGCTGGATGAGGCGACCATCAAGGCTTTGGAGACACGATATAACCTTAATAAGCCACTTTTTGAGCAATATCTGCTCTATATGAATAATCTTCTGCACGGGGATTTCGGCGTGTCGCTGAAAAACGGGCGCGACATCGCCGTCATCATAGGGGAGTCGTTCCCGATTTCCGCCAAGCTCGGTCTCATGGCGATCACGATCGCTTTGATCTGCGGCACGGTCTTTGGCTCCGCTGCGGCGCTCATGCGCAACAAGCTGCCTGACCGGCTCATCGTCTTTTTCTCGACGCTTTTCACCGCGGTGCCAAGCTTTGTGCTGGCGACGCTCCTGCTTCTGGTGTTTGCGATAAAGCTGGGCTGGGTGCCGGTTTGGAGCGCGACGGAGGTGCACTATACTCTCCCTGTTATCTCGCTGGCAGCCTACCCCATGGCGTATACCACCCGCCTTGCCAAAACCAGCATGCTCGACGCGCTGAGTCAGGATTACATACGCACGGCGAAGGCAAAGGGCGTTCCGCGCGGCAAGGTCATTTTCAAGCATGCGCTGCGCAATTCCCTCATCCCCATAATCACTTACGCCGGTCCGCAGATCGCCTATATCATTACCGGCTCCATGGTCGTTGAGACCATCTTCACCGTCGGCGGCATCGGCAGCAAGTTCGTCGCCGCGATAACCAACCGCGACTATACTCTCATTATGGCGACGACCATCTTCCTTGCGACGCTGATGGTCGTGGCGAATCTCATCTGCGACCTGCTTTACAAGGCCGTTGATCCGCGCATAAAACTTGACTGAGGAGACCAGAGCCGAATGGACAACAAGAATACATACGATCCCGGCAAAACGCCAAAAAAACAGATCCTCAGCGCGCAGATAGACCTCGGCAAATTTGAAAAGGTCAGCGACGAGGAAAAGCAGCAGCAGGACGTCATGAGCGAGAGCCGTTCCTTCTTTAAGGACGGCATGCGCAAGCTCATGAAAAACCCCCTCGCCGTGATGAGCATGATAATACTCCTGTGCATCTTTATCACCATCATCGTTGCCCCCATGGTAGTTCCGTATGGCTATGAGGAGATACTCTCCGTCAACGGCAAGCGTGACAAGGGCGCGAAAAACCTTGCTCCGTTCACGTACAGCGAGGCGGAGCAGAAATATATTGACGCCGGAGGGGAGCGCTTCCCGCATATCTTCGGCACGGACGAGCAGTGCCGCGACTATTTTATCCGCGTCGTATACGGCACGCGCGTATCGCTTTTCGTGGGCGTGTTCGCAAGCATAATCGTGCTTATCATCGGGTTGCTGTACGGCAGCATTTCCGGGTATGTCGGAGGCAGGACGGATCTTATAATGATGCGCATTGTCGATATTATCTACTCGCTGCCGGACATGCTCATCGTGATATTGCTCTCGGTCGTGCTCGATCAGAGGCTCAAGCTTACAAGCGGAATACTCGCCGCGCTCGGCACGAACATGATCTCGATATTTATCGTTTTCGGGCTGCTTTACTGGGTGGGTATGGCGCGTCTTATCCGCGGGCAGATACTCACCATAAAGGAGAACGAGTATATCCTTGCCGCGCGCTCGATCGGCGCAAAGCCCTCGCGCATCATCCGCAAGCACATTCTGCCCAACTGCCTTTCAGTGATCATTATATCCACCGCGCTTCAGGTGCCCTCCGCCATTTTTACGGAAAGCTATCTGAGCTTTGTCGGGCTTGGCGTGCGCGCGCCCATGCCGTCTTTGGGTTCGCTTGCAAACGCGGCGCGCGTTGGGCTGCAGAGCTACCCCTATAAGCTTGTGTTCCCGGCGCTGATGATCTGCCTGATCGTGCTGAGCCTGAATCTGCTCGGCGATGGGCTGCGCGACGCTTTCGACCCGAAGCTGAAGAGGTGATAGATATGAGTGAACATCTTTTAAGCGTGCAGGATCTGCACACCTCCTTTTTCACGGATTCCGGCGAGGTTCACGCCGTCAACGGCGTGTCATTCAACCTCGACCCCGGCGAGGTGCTCGGCATAGTGGGCGAGTCAGGCTCGGGCAAGAGCGTCACGGCGTACTCCATTATGCAGATCCTTGCCGACACAGGCAAAATAACGCACGGCAGCATCCTCTACAGAGGGGAAGACATCACGAAATGGAGCGAGCGCCAGATGAGCGGCTTTCGCGGCAAGTGCTGCTCCATAGTGTTTCAGGATCCCATGACAAGCCTCAACCCCGTGTTCACCGTCGGCAGCCAGCTGCGCGAGGCGATAGAGCTGCACACAGACAAGCGCGGCGCCGCCGCCAGGGCGCGCGCCATTGAAATGCTGGAGCTTGTCGGCATAAACGAGCCGGCAAAGCGCATCAGGCAGTACCCCTTTGAGCTGTCCGGCGGTATGCGCCAGCGCGTCATGATCGCAATGGCTCTTGCCTGCGAGCCGGATATACTCATAGCAGACGAGCCGACCACCGCGCTTGATGTGACCATCCAGGCGCAGATACTTGAGCTTATCGCCGATCTCCAGAAAAAAATGGGCATGGCGGTCATCCTCGTGACGCATGATCTGGGAGTCATTGCCGATATGTGCGATAACATCATCGTCATGTACGGCGGGCACATCTGTGAGCGCGGCACGGCGGATGAGATATTCTACAACTCCAGGCATGAGTACACCAAGGGGCTTCTGCGCTCGATACCGAACGTCAACAACATGAAGCAAAAGCTCATCCCCATTGCCGGTACGCCCATCAACATCCTCAACCTCCCGGCGGGCTGCGCGTTCTGCTCGCGCTGCGACGAGGCGATGAAAATCTGCCTTGAGCAGCAGCCGGAGGAGATGGTCATAAACGACAACCACTATGCAGCCTGCTGGATGAATGTGAAAAAAGAGCTGGAGAAAGGGGGAGCACAGGTATGAGCGGTGAATTGCTGCGCGTTGAGCATCTCAAGCAGTATTTCCCCATAAACGCCGGCTTCGGCAGGACGGTGCCGCTCAAGGCGGTCGATGACGTCTCCTTTACCATCGGTCAGGGAGAGACGCTGGGTCTCGTGGGTGAGTCCGGCTGCGGCAAGACGACCGTCGGGCGCACGCTTTTGCAGCTTTACACCCCGACCGCCGGGCGCGTGACCTTCGACGGGGACGTTATCTTTGACAGCGGCGAGCAGTACGATGCAAACGGAAAACCGTTACTCGACGCGAACGGAAAGCCCGTCATGGGCAAAAAGGTGCACGCGAACATGCTGCCCTACCGCCGCAAGATGCAGATGGTCTTTCAGGATCCGTATTCCTCGCTCGACCCGCGCATGACGGTCGAGGACATCATCGGAGAGCCGCTGGATGTGCACCGCCTTTATTCCAACCGCAGGGAGCGGCGCGAGAAAATACTTGAGCTGATGGAGCTTGTCGGGCTCAACTCCGAGCACGCAACGCGCTATGCCCACGAATTTTCCGGCGGACAGCGCCAGCGCATCGGCATCGCCCGCGCGCTCGCGGTCGATCCGAAGTTCATCGTCTGCGACGAGCCGGTCTCGGCGCTGGACGTCTCCATTCAGGCGCAGGTCATCAATATGTTCGAGGAGCTTCAGGAGAAGCTTGGCGTGGCGTACCTTTTCATCGCGCACGATCTTCTGGTCGTGCACCATATCTCCCGGCGCATCGCCGTCATGTACCTGGGGCGCATCGTGGAGATCGCGGATGCGGACGAGCTCAACGACCACCCTGTCCACCCGTATACGCAGTCGCTGCTTTCCGCCGTGCCGATCCCCGACCCGGAGATCGCGCGCTCGCGCCAGCGCATAGTGCTGACGGGCGACGTGCCAAGCCCGCTGAATATGCCGTCCGGCTGCCCGTTCCGCACCCGCTGCCGCTATGCCACGGAGCAGTGCGCCGCGGAATGCCCCCCGCTCACAGACCGCGGCGGCGGTCACTTCGTCGCGTGCCTGAATAAATAAGGACGCGGCGCACGGAAATGTTAGATCTCTTTCAAGCCCGTTTCCCCGCAACGCGAGAGTGAGGAGGGAAAGAGCGAGAGAGATTTAGTGCCGATGCTCAACGGAAAGAGGGTCGGTATAAAACAAAAAGGAGGAAAAACATGAAAAAACTACTAGCACTGCTTCTTGCGCTGGTCATGGTGTTCGCACTGTGCGCCTGCGGACAGAGCGCCGCTCCTGCGGCAACCGAAGCTCCTGCGGCAGACACCGCCGAAGAGGAGACCCCCGATGCGTCCGAGCTTGTCAGCGACGCATTCATCGATCCGCTGAATGACTGGGATCAGTACGATCAGCTCATCGCCGACATCAAGGCAGAGACCGACTTTGCCAAGCGCACCGAGATGATGCACGACGCGGAGGACATCCTCATGTCCAACTTCTGCATCCTGCCTTTCTACTACTACAACGACCTGTACATGCTCAAGGACTATGTTGACGGCATGTACTCCAACGTGTTCGGCACGAAGTTCTTCCAGAACGTTACCATGAACAACGGCTCCGACACGTTCCGCCTCAACCTCGCTTCCGAGCCTGCGTACCTCGACCCCGCGCTCAACAGCTCCGTTGACGGCGCGTGCCTCGCTGCCGCAAGCTTCTCCGGTCTTTACACCTACAACGCAGACGGCAAGACCGAGCCTGCCTGCGCCACCGGCTACACCGTCTCCGACGACGGGCTGACCTTCACCGTCACCCTGCGCGACGGTCTCAAGTGGAGCGACGGCTCCGACCTGACCGCTGCGGACTTCGAGTATTCCTGGAAGCGCGCAGCCGCCACCAAGACTGCCGCAGACTACGGCTACATGTTCCAGAGCTTTGCCGGCTACCCCGATGACCTCGCCGTCACCGCGACCGACGCCACCACCCTTACCTTCACTCTCAGCGCCCCCTGCGCTTACATTGAAGACCTCATGGCGTTCCCCACCTTCTTCCCCGTAAAGCAGTCCTCCGTCGAGGCGGCAACCGACTGGGAGACCTCTCCCGGCGCATGGTGCCAGGATGCGGGCTTTGTCAGCAACGGTCCGTTCGTCTGCACCGCATGGGATCACGACGTCTCCATGACCTATGAGAAGAACCCGTACTGGTACGGCGCTGACAACGTCAAGGTTGAGAAGCTTGAGTTCATGCTCTCCGCTGACGACACCGCAATCTTCGCCGCCTACAATGCCGGCGACGTCGATATGATCGACACCGTTCCCACCGACGAGATCGCAGGTCTCATCGGCACTCCCGAGTTTTACATTGTCGATAACCTCGGCACCTACTACGCCGCGTTCAACTGCAAGAGCGAGCTGTTCGCCGACAAGACCCCCGAGCAGGCAGCCTGCATGCGCAAGGCGTTCAACATCCTTGTTGACCGCGACTACATCGTGGAGAACATCGCCCAGTGCGGTCAGCTCCCCGCGAACGCATTCATTCCCTACGGCATGGCTGACGGCAACGGCGGCATCTTCAAGACCGAGGTCGTCGATCAGGGCTACTTCGATCCCTACGCAATCAACGACGATTACGAGGGCACTCTTGAGGAAGCCCGCACCCTGCTGAAGGCTGCCGGCTACAAGTTCGACGAGGACGGCATGCTCTCCGACGAGACGCCCATTTCTGTTGAGTATCTCACCAACAACGGCACCGGACACGTCGCAGTCGCCGAGTCCATGCAGCAGGACTTCGCCGCTCTCGGCATCCAGATGACCATCCAGTCCGTTGACTGGAACGTCTTCCTCGAAGAGCGCAAGGCCGGCAACTTTGACTTCGCGCGCGAAGGCTGGCTTGCCGACTTCAACGACCCCATCAACATGCTCGAGATGTGGATCACCACCTCCGGCAACAACGACTGCCAGTTCGGCCGCGTTGAATGATGCTGTCGGAAGCATTACGGCATAAAGTATCATATAAAAGCACATCCCCCGGGTTTCCGGGGGATGTTTGCGCTTTAAAGCACGTCCGTATCGAGTATGTAGCGCTCGGATGCGTTGATGAGCAGCGTGCCGCCATAACGGCGCACGCGCTCAAACGAAGCGCCGGCGTAGCTTTTGTGGACGTGCCCGTGGATGAAGTAGCGCGGACGGTACTTGTCCAGAAGCGGGATGAACGCCTCAAAGCCGCGGTGGGTGATATTGTCCTCATCGCCGTAGCCGCGCACCGGCGCATGCGCCAGCACGATGTCCACGCCGCCCGCGAGCCGTATTTTCAGCGAAAGGCGCTGTATGCGCCGCTGCATCTGGCGCTCTGTATACTGATGAGGACCGCGCGAGTACATCTGGCTGCCGCCGAGGCCGAGAATGCGCAGACCGTTCACGGTGACGAGCCTGTCGTCTACCGAGTCGCAGCCCTCAGGCGGATTGACGGCGTAAGAGCCGTCGTGGTTGCCGTGCACGTATAGAAGCGGGCGGTTTGACATCGTGACAAGAAAAGTCAGATAGCTTGCCCTGAGATCGCCCGCGGAGAGGATGAGATCGATCCCGGCAAGCCGCCCGGGCTTATAATAATCCCAGAGATACGGGCTTTCCTCGTCAGATACGGTGAGGATCTTCAAAGCTGCTTCGCCTCCTTTTCCGGCGGGAGATTATTTCTGTATATGCCCAGCAGCCGCACGAGCCCCTGAGAGCGCGGCAGAAGCGAATCAAAGTCCGGCAGAGCGCCGTCCACATTATCGCAAAGCCAGTCCATTTTCATTATCTCCTCCGCGCTCAGCTCGTGCTCCCCGTCGCAGCGAAGAATGCCGTTCTGATCGACGATGCGCGTGGAGAACGGGGAGACAGCGCCGCTTACGAGACCCTTTTTCAGTATATCCGCCAGCGTGTGCACGCCGTCGGGCAGCTCGGGGCTGAGCTGCACGTCGATAACGCCGCTGTCCATGCCCCACCAGTAGTTGATGGCGCGGCTGTCGGGCGCGTCGCCCCAGCCGCCGGAGAATATGCTTTTTATGACTTTCTCATAAAACCGACCCCAGTGCCAGCACGGCGCTGCCAGCGGCAGCATCGAGCCGTCAGGCTCAAGCTTATACGTGCCCCATTCCAGCGCCCAGTGAGCCTTGACGGGGTTGGTGGCGTCGCGGTTGGAGATGACTGTGACGCCCTCCGAGAGAAAATCCGCCAGAGGATCGCCGGGGGTGCACGTCCAGCGCAGCTTCACGCGCGCCCGGGGATTTGTCAGACGCACGCCGAGTGCAAAGGCGTTCACACTTGCCGGCACGCCGAAGATGGGATAATTGGAGATATACCCGACGGTATCGCTCTCCGCCATAGCCCCGGCGATGGCGCCGGTGATGAATTTGCCCTCGTATATGCGCGCATAGTACATCCGCACGCCCGTGTACGGCAGGGAGAGCGCGCAGTTGAGCACCTTTACGCCGCTGTGCTCCGCCGCGACGCGGCGGCAGGCGTCGATCATGTGCGGCGTCGTGGCGAATATGACCTGCGCGCCTTCATTGACGGCATCGGTCATCGCACCATAAAAATCGCCGTTGTAGGCGGGGAAGACCTTAACGCTCACCTTGCCCGGCAGACGCTCCTCAAGGTATCTGCGCCCGTGATCGTGCGCGAGCGTCCATGCGCTGCGCTGAGGGTCGTAGGCATAGATGAAAGCGACGCTCAGATGCTCCGGATGCGCCGCGCTTATCAGCTTGGAGAGAAAGCCTTTGCTGTGCTCCTCCGGCTCTGTGCTGACCTCGATAGGGTGCGACTCGGTGAGCGCCTTTATGTCCGACCATATTGCGGTGATGGTTTTTGCAAGCTCAGGCTGGGTGTGCTCCTTTATCTCGGAGAAGGGGTACACCTGAAGCCAGACCAGCAGTGCCTCCGCCGCCGTCACGTCCAGACGCTCGGTGTTGAGCCTGTCGTATGCCTGCCGGAAGTGCGAAAAACCGGCGGAAAAGCTCAGCCGCTCGCTGTCCGTCCAGATATGGTCGTCGTCAAAGCCGAGCAGCGCCTGAAGACGCGCGTACTGCCCGCGGTGGCGGAATGAGACGGTGTAGAGCCTGGAGAGCTGATAAAAGTGCATGAACTCGTAGTATACCTGCACCTCATGGTCGGCGGAATATTCCGGCACTATGCGCGTGACAGAGCCGGGAATGGCGGGCGCGTCGTAGCTTTTGAGGACGCTGACGCGCTTGTTGCCCTCCTGCACATAGAATTTGCCCATATACTCGAAGCATTTGATGGGGTCGCGTATGCCTTCCTCGCTCAGGTGCGCCTCGCACAGGCTTATCCACTTTGCGGCAAACTCCGTCGCCTCATCCAGAAGCGGCATGAAATTTCCCGCCAGCGCGGACACGCGCCCGGCTGTCTTCGTCCCGACGATAAGCTCCGAGGGGATGTTCACAAGCCCTATGCTCGCCCGGCCGGCTATTGCCGTCTCGTCAAGAATATCGTCCAGCACGAGCGGGTACGGGTAGCCGCCGCGGCTTACTGCGGCTTTATAATATTTCTGCCCCGCGCGCAGCGCGCGGGCGTATTGATCAAGCGCTTCCTGCCGGCTCATGGTCTGCCTCCTGCATTTCAGGGCAGCACCGCACAATACGCCAGCGGCATCTGCCGCATTATGCGATGCGCCTCATATTATAACATTTACATCCTGAACAGTGCCAGCATACCATATCTGTCAGAAAAGTTCAATTCAAAGCTGTGAATAACGTGATGTTGCATTGCCGCGGCACATGGAGTATAATCCCGATATAAAAACTTTTAACCGGAGTGGTCTATGCTCGAAAATTTTACAGGAAAATATAATGCCTTTTTCTCGCGCCGGGGCACATGCCGCGCACTCTTCTGGCTGATACTCGCAATGGGCGTTTTCGCGCGGGCGTATCTCTTCGGACTTGTGCCGAACGGGATAAACCAGGACGAGGCGTTCGCGGGATACGAGGCGTGGGCGCTGATGAACTACGGCATAGACACGGCAGGATACCATAACCCCGTGTACCTCACGGCGTGGGGCAGCGGCATGAACGCGCTTGAGACGTACCTGATGATGCCGTTTATCGCCGTTTTCGGGCTCAAGCCGTGGGTGATACGCCTGCCGCAGCTCATCGCCGCATGTCTGAGCATATGGGTGACATATCTTCTTGTGCGCCGGACGGTGAACGAGCGGGCGGGGCTTTTTGCAATGTTCATGCTCGCAATCTGCCCATGGCATATCATCAT
This sequence comes from Clostridiales bacterium UBA5888, assembly GCA_002431965.1. Classification (GTDB taxonomy): domain Bacteria; phylum Bacillota; class Clostridia; order Oscillospirales; family Oscillospiraceae; genus Limivicinus. The sequence goes on along the minus strand of DJEW01000039.1, from coordinate 76,402 downwards.
GTCCCGCTGGGGGCTTGAGTCCAATCTCGCACCGGGTTTTTTGCTCTTCGGGCTGTATTTCTTCGTTGCGGCGCTGGACGATCCGCGGCTGCTGCCGCTGTCGGCGGTGATGTACGGGCTGAGCCTTTACACCTACGCGACGGTGTGGATATATGTGCCGGTGATGCTCGCGGTGCAGCTTATCTACTGCATGGCTTACAAGAAGATAAGGCTCACCCGCCATCTGGCGCTGTTCGTGATCATCCTTTTTGTGATGGCGGCGCCGCTGCTGCTGTTTCTGCTTGTCAATTATGGGTATATCGACGAGATACGAACGCCGCTCTTCTCCGTGCCGAAGCTTCTTTATATGCGCACGGGGGAAATATCCTTCGACGAGAAGGCGCGCAAGCTGGAGATATTCAAATCCATCTTCATCGAGCAGGACGACGGCTGGATATGGAGCAGCCCGAGAAGGTACGGACTCTTCTACCGCATCACCATGCCGCTTGCGGTTTTGGGGCTGGCGGGGTGTATCGCGCGGCTTGCTGCGGCGGCGCGCCGGCGAAAATTCTGCCGCGCGGCGCTGCTGCCGGTGCAGCTCATCGTGTGCCTGCCGCAGCTCATCCTCATGAAGGGCAATGTCACAAGATTCAATATGCTTTTCATCCCGCTTGTCATAATGGCGGCGCTGGGGGCGTACTTTCTTTCAAGGCTGAGCTGGCGGCCGGTGCTGGGCGCGCTGGCGGCTGTGTATCTTGTGCTTTTTGTGGGATTTGAAAGCTACTACTTCACGGATTATGCGCAGGATGAGGAGCTTTTGTCGCACTTTTCATATGGGCTGGAGGATGCGCTGGCGCTCGCCTGCGAGAAGGGAGACATTGTCTACCTCGACGAGAATGAATTTTACACCAAGGTGCTCTTCTATACGAAGACCCCCGTCACGACCTTCCGCGACACGGTGGAATATCTCTATTATCCTGCGGCGTATCTTCACGTGCTGAGCTTTGACCGCTTTCGCTTCTGGGACGACCCTTATAGACCGGAGGATAACGCTGCCTATATCATCCCGGAAGGGGACAGCCTCGGCATACTTGAGGAGTCTGGCTTCACGTTTGAGCATATAGGCAAATATATAGTGGCATATAAGGAACAATGAAAAAAAACACCCGGTCAGGGTGTTTTTTTTCATACCTGCATAAGCTTCATTATCTCCCGGCGGAGCTGCTCTATAATGCGCTTTTCAAGGCGGCTTATATAGCTTTGGGAAATGCCCATAATGTCGGCGACCTGCTTTTGCGTATACTCGTGCCCGGAGGAAAGACCGAAGCGCATGAGGATGATGCTGCGCTCGCGCTCGCCGAGGGTGGAGATCGCCTGCATGAGCATCTGCCGGTCGGCATCGTCCTCAAGCGGACGGGCGACTTCATCCTCGTCCGTGCCGAGTATGTCGGAAAGCAGAAGCTCGTTTCCGTCCCAGTCGGTGTTGAGAGGCTCGTCAAAGCTTATCTCCGTGCGCTGAGAGCTTATCTTGCGCAGATACATGAGGATCTCGTTTTCGATGCAGCGCGAGGCATAGGTGGCAAGCTTGATGTTTTTTGACGAATTGAAGGTGTTCACCGCCTTTATAAGCCCGATCGTGCCGATGGAGATGAGATCCTCAATGTTGACGCCGGTGTTTTCAAAGCGCTTGGAGATGTACACCACGAGACGCAGGTTATGTTCGATGAGGAGCTTTTTCGCGTCCTCATCGCCCTCCTCCGCGCAGCGTACCGCGCGCTCCTCGTCGGCGCGGGGAAGGGGCGGCGGCAGTGTGTCGCTGCCGCCGATGTAAAAAACCGGCGGAGGGGCAATGCCGAGGATGGACAGAATATGCTCGCGCAGGAAGAGAATTTGCGGTTTACAAAGCATGGGAGACTCCTTTCGCAATATCAGGGCAGCGCCGCCTCAGATCACGCCCTCATATCCGTCGCCGGACACATGGGGCGAAACCGCGGCGAGCAGCACGCGCTCCTCGCCGTCTACAACGGCTTTGTCCGGGCGGAACGCCGCCAGCACGCCGCCGCCTCCGACGGCTGAATACGGGATGAGCCGCAGCCGTCCGCAAAGCTCGGGAATGTCCGCGGCGGTCTCCACGAAGGCGACGGCATCCAGCTCCAGAAGCGCGGCGTTCGCGCCGAGAAGCGGCGCGGCGGCGTGAGGACACAGCACCATCACCGGCATGGCGCTGATGGGGTCGGTGAGGTCGTTGCCGGTATCGACAAGGGCGATAAACTGCGTTGTGCGCGCCCCAAGCGTCAGCTCAACATTGACGCGCGCCCGTTCGGCGAGCCTGACGCGCCCGGAGAACACTGCGCGCAGCAGCACATAGCACAGCGCGAAGGCGGCAACGAGAGTGCGCATATCAAAAGCGGGATAACCGCCCGCGAGAGTCAGCGCCCAGATGAAGCCGCCGAAGGCAGCCGCCACCGCGAAAAACACCGCGGCGCAGCGAAAGGGGCGCTCCTCACCGCCAAAAGCGACGAGCGCCATGATCACCCCGGCGGCGAGCTTTACCGGTGCGCGTCCGAGCCAGTCAAGCCCCGGCAGATATACCGCCGCAGCGTACATCGCCCCCACTGCCGCGGCGAGCGCATATCGCACGCGCCGCAGCCTCACGCCGCACACCTGCGCGCACATCACCGTCAGTGCATAGTCGATGGCAAGGTTGAGAAGAAAGAGAGTGTCTATGTAGATAACTTTCATGCAGAAATCATAGCACGGCGCGGGTCATATATTTTGTCATTTGGGAATTGTCAAAAGAAACATACTGTGGTAAAATCGTAAAGCAAAATATGTGAAGCTGGCGCAGTGCCGGCATTTGAAATCGAAAATGGGAAAAGGGTGCATTAGGTTATGTGGTTTTGGTTTGCGATTATAGCACTGCTGTGCTGGAGCGGGTCCGATCTTTTCTCCAAGATCGGCTGTCAGGACGCCTCTGATAAGTACGGTCCGCTGAAAATGGTGACGGCGGTCGGCGTTGTGATGGGGCTGCACGCTGCATATGAGATATTTATCGGCGGGGTGGAGATAAACGGCACGGTGCTGCTGACATATCTGCCGGTGTCGCTTTTGTACATAAGCTCCATGGCGATAGGCTATCTGGGGCTGAGATATATCGAGCTTTCCATATCCTCGCCCATCTGCAACAGCTCCGGCGCGGTCGTGGCGGTGCTGACGTTTGCGACTGCCGGCATAAGCGACGATCTTCCGCCGCTTGCACTTGTGGCGGTGGCGCTGGTGTGCGTGGGCGTTGTGGCGCTTGGCATAACGGAGGCGAACGAGGATGAAGACCTGCGCCGTGCGCGGCAGGACGCATCAAATCATCACTACGCCAAAAGCTGGCTCGCCATTGCTATCCCCGTGATATACTGCCTGCTCGACGCGCTGGGCACATTTGCCGACAGCCGCGTGCTGGAGGTGCTTGACGAGGATTCGGCGAACGTCGCGTATGAGCTGACGTTCCTTATTGCGGGCATTGTGTGCGCCGTGTACGTGCTGGGCGTGAAGAAGCAGAAGCTTCTTTTCCGGCAGGAGGCGCCGAAGTATACGGGCGCAGTGTTTGAGACCATCGGTCAGTTTTTCTATATATATGCGCTTGCAGACACAAAGCACGTCGCCTTTGCAGCGCCCATAATTTCTTCCTACTGCGTGGCGTCCGTGCTGTGGGGGCGGATATTCCTGAAGGAAAAGCTCTCGCTGAAGCACTATATTTCCATCGCCGTTGTGGTTGCGGGCATAGTTATACTGGGCATACTGGATATATAGGGATATACGGAATAAGCGAGGAAGAGAACGATGAACAGCATATATAAGCGCGTACTTATCAAGATCAGCGGGGAAGCGCTCGCGGCAGAGAAAAAGACCGGGTTTGACTTTGACTTTGTCACGCGCGTGTGCGCTGCTGTCAGAGACTGCGCAGAGCGCGGCGTGCAGGTCGGCATCGTCATCGGCGGGGGCAACTTCTGGCGCGGCGTGAAGGACGGAGCGGGGCATGTGGAGCGCGTGAGCGCGGACAGAATGGGCATGCTCGCAACGGCGATGAACTGCCTTGCCGTGGCGGATGTGTTCAGGCAGCTCGGCGCGGACGCGCGCGTGATGACCGCGGTGGACATTCAGGGCGTTGGCGAGCGCTACGACACGAATAAGGCGATAGAATACCTTGAGAGCGGGAAGATAGTGCTGTTCGGCTGCGGAACGGGTATGCCGTTTTTCTCCACGGACACTGCGGCGGCGCTGCGTGCGGCGGAGATAAGCGCCGACGCGATACTTCTTGCAAAAAATATAGACGGCGTATATTCCGCCGACCCCAGGCGCGATCCTTCTGCCGTGAAGTTTGACGAGATAAGCTATGACGAGGTGCTCTCGCGCCACCTTGCGGTGATGGACTCCACCGCAACGAGCCTTGCCATGGATAACGGCATTCCCCTCATCGTCTTTGCGCTGGCAGAGCCGGAGAATATCGGGCGGGTGCTCGCGGGAGAAAAGCTGGGGACGACGGTGAAATAAAAAGTTTACACCATTGACCGTTCAGGTTAACAAACGACAAAAAACGATATGCAATAATATAACGGAGGTAAAACCATGTCTGACTATCAGGAATTTGAAAGCAAAATGAAGAAAACCTGCGAGGCGCTGGATGCTCAGCTTGCCACGATCCGCGCCGGGCGCGCCAACGCTTCCGTGCTCGATCAGATCGAGGTTGACTACTACGGCTCGCCCACGCCCATACAGCAGGTCGCGTCCATCGCCTCTCCCGATCCGCGCTCCCTGGTTATCCAGCCGTGGGACGCTTCCGTGCTCAAGGGCATAGAAAAGGCGATCCTCGCCTCGGATCTCGGCATAAACCCGCAGAATGACGGGCGCATGCTGCGCCTGGTGTTTCCGCCGCTGACGGAGGAGCGCCGCAAGGAGCTTGTCAGGCAGACGAGAAAGTACGGCGAGGAGGCGAAGATTGCCATACGCAATATCCGCCGCGACGCGATAGACAAATTCAAAAAGCAGCAGAAGGCGTCCGCGATAACGGAGGACGACTACAAAATAGCCGAGAAGGACATCCAGAAGCTTACCGACGATTATACTAAAGAGATAGACAAGATAACCGACAAGAAGGATAAAGAGCTGACCGAGATCTGACCTGGATGGAGGAACATAATGGCGGGAACCGTTAAGGCGGGGGAGCGGGAGAGATCCGGTCTCCCCCGTCATATTGCAATAATACTCGACGGCAACGGGCGCTGGGCAAAAAAGCGCGGGCTGCCGCGCACGGCGGGTCATGCCGCAGGGGCGGAGACGTTCCGGCGCATTGCGACCTACTGCAAAAATATCGGCGTGGACTATCTGACGGTCTACGCCTTTTCGACCGAGAACTGGAAACGCCCGCCCGAGGAAGTCGGGACCATCATGAAGCTTCTGGACAAATACCTCAAAGAGGCGATAGCCACGATGGAGCGGGATAAAATAAAAATGCGCGTGCTTGGCGATGCGGCGGCGCTCTCGCCGGAGCTTCAGGCGGAGATAGCGCGCACAAATGAGATAAGCGCGCACTACGACGGATTTCAGGCGAACATCTGCCTCAACTACGGCGGGAGGGACGAGATCGTCCACGCGGCGCGCCGCTACGCCGAGGATTATGCCGCAGGGCGCGCCCGGGGCGAGCTGACGGAGGAGGGCTTCGGCGCGTATCTGTACTCTGCGGGTATACCGGATCCGGATCTGCTCATCAGACCGGGCGGGGAGATGCGCATATCAAACTTTCTGCTCTGGCAGTGCGCCTATTCCGAGTTCTATTTCACAGACGTGCTCTGGCCGGACTTCACCGCCGACGAGCTTGAGCGCGCCATCGCCGAGTTTCAGCGCCGCGACCGGCGCTACGGCGGCGTAAAGAATCCGTGAAGGAGAGATGAAAATGGTAAGATCCGTTTCAATACTGGGCAGCACCGGCTCCATCGGGCGGCAGAGCGTCGATGTGGCGGAGCATATGGGTATGCCCGTGGCGGCGCTGGCGGCGTCGAGGAGCGTGACGCTGCTGGAAGAGCAGGCGCGGCGGCTCAAGCCGCAATTCGTCGCCGTGTACGATGAGCGCGCCGCAAAGGATTTCAGAATCGCCGTGGCGGATACGGATATCCGCGTCGGCTCGGGCATAGAAGGGCTTATTGAGGCGGCGACGCTCGACGCGGCGGACTGCGTCGTCACCGCCGTGTCCGGCGCCATCGGGCTGCGCCCGACGCTTGCCGCGATAGACGCGAAAAAGCGCATCGCGCTGGCAAATAAGGAGACGCTTGTGTGCGCGGGCGAGATCGTCATGAAGCGCGCGGCGGAACGCGGGGCGGAGATCGTCCCCGTCGATTCCGAGCACTCCGCCATCTTCCAGTGCCTCATGGGGCGCGGGAAGAGCGAAGTGAAAAAGCTCCTGCTGACGGGCAGCGGCGGACCGTTCCGCGGCAAGGCGCGAGCGGAGCTGGAGAACGTTACGCCCGAGCAGGCGGTCAAGCACCCCAACTGGAATATGGGCGCGAAAATATCCGTAGACAGCGCGACGATGATGAACAAGGGGCTTGAGTTTATAGAGGCGATGCACCTCTTTTCCGTCAGCCCGGACGATATACAGGTGGTAATCCACCCGCAGAGCGTCATACACTCTATGGTAGAGCTTGTTGACGGCACGGTGATAGCCCAGCTTGGCGCGCAGGATATGCGCCTGCCGATCCAGCTCGCGCTCAGCTACCCTGAGCGCGTGGACGCCGTGTGCGACCGGCTCGACTTTTATAATCTCGCCGACCTCAGCTTTTTCGCCCCCGATCTTGTGAACACCCCATGTCTTGCGCTGGCGATGGATGCAGCGCGCACGGGCGGTACCGCGGGCTGCGTGATGAGCGCGGCGAACGAGGAGGCGGTGCGGCTGTTTCTTGACCATAAGCTCGGCTACAACCGCATTTATGACTGCGCGGCGGAGGCAATAGAAGCCGTCGGCGTCATCCACGGCGCGGATCTTGACGCGATAATCGGCGCGGACGCTGCGGCGCGGCGCTTTGTAAAGGAAAAGTACGGCAGCAACTGACGCTTGCCGGACTTTTCCGCTGACCCTATGGAGAGCTTTGATTTATGACCATTATCTACATTCTTCTTGCAATACTTCTCTTCGGCGTGCTCATCGCCGTTCATGAATTCGGGCACTTTACCGCCGCAAAGCTCTGCGGCGTGCGGGTGGAGGAATTCGCCATCGGCATGGGACCGGCGCTTGTGAAAAAGCAGAAGGGCGAAACGCTCTATTCTCTGCGCGCCGTGCCCGTAGGCGGCTTCTGCGCCATGGCGGGGGAGGACGAAGCGTCCGACGACCCGCGCGCTTTCACGAGCCAGAGCGTCTGGAAGCGGCTTATCATCCTCGCGGCGGGATCGTTCATGAATTTTGTGCTGGGGCTTGTGATCGTCCTTTGCATATACGCCTCCGCCACGGGCTTTCGCGCCCCGGTCATAGAGGGGTTTATGGACGGCTGCCCTTATGAGGGCGCGGACGGATTTCAGGCGGGCGACAGGATACTCAGCATCGACGGGCGGCGCATCTACCAATACAGCGACATTGCCGATTTTCTCTCGCGCGGCGACGGAACGTATGACATCGTTGTACGCCGCGACGGAAAGCGCGTGGAGCTGGAGGATTTCAGGCTCGTCCCCGTGGAGTACGAGGGGCAGGAGCGGAAAATGTACGGGTTTTACTTCGGCTATGACGAGGGAACGCTTATAAACAAGCTGCGCTATTCATGGAACACGACCATGGAGTTTTCGCGCTGGGTCTGGATGGGGCTGGAGCAGCTTTTTGAAGGACAGGTGACGGTCAACGACATGGCCGGTCCCGTCGGCATCGTAGACATGATGGCGCAGACGGGCGAAAGCGCGGCGAGTACGACGGACGCGATACTGGATATTCTCTATCTCGGCGCGTTCATCGCGGTCAATCTTGCAATAATGAATATGCTGCCCATACCCGCGCTCGACGGCGGGAGAGTTTTTCTGCTTCTTGTGACGTGGGTGATAGAGCGGATAACGAAAAAGCATCTTGACCCGAAGTATGAGGGCTATATACACGCCGCAGGCATGGTGCTGCTGCTGGCGCTTATGGCATACGTGATGTTCAATGATATAGTCAGGATAGTGACAAAATGAACAATAAAAGAGACGCAACAAGAAAAATAAACGTGGGCGGCGTCGCCGTGGGCGGCGGCGCGGACGTGTCCGTGCAGTCGATGTGCAACACAAAGACATGGGATGTGGAGGCGACCGCGGCGCAGATAAAGGCGATGAAGGCTGCCGGGTGCGACATTGTGCGCATTGCCATCCCCGATATGGCGTCGGCGCGCGCCGTTTCAGCGATAAAGGAGCGGGTGGATATGCCGCTTGTGGCGGACATACATTTTGATTACCGCCTTGCACTGGAAGCCGCCGCGCGCGGCATAGACAAAATACGCATCAACCCCGGCAACATCGGTGGCGAGGAGAACGTGAAAGCCGTCGCCGACGCCTGCCGCGCGAGAAATATACCCATACGCATCGGCGTGAATGCGGGCAGCCTTGAGCCGCGGCTTCTGGAGAAGTACGGGCATCCCTGCCCGGAGGCGATGGTGGAGAGCGCCGCGGGACACGCCGCGCTGCTGGAGAAGTTTGATTTTCACGACATCTGCCTTTCAATGAAGGCGTCCTCCGTGCCGCTGACTGTCGCGTCCTACCGCATGGCGGCGGAGCGCTTTGACTATCCGCTGCATCTCGGCGTGACCGAGACGGGCACGGAGTGGAACGGCACTATCCAGTCCGCCGTCGGCATAGGCACGCTTTTGTGCGAGGGGATCGGCAACACGGTGCGCGTGTCGCTCACCGCCGACCCCGTGCGCGAGGTCAGCACAGGCATTGCCATCCTGAAGGCTGCGGGCGTGCGCCGGGGCGGCGTGCGCTTTGTGTCCTGCCCGACCTGCGGAAGGACGGAGATAGACCTCATCTCGCTTGCCGGCCGCGTGGAGAGCCTTGTGCGCGATATAGACAGGGACATCACCGTTGCGGTGATGGGCTGCGTCGTCAACGGTCCTGGCGAGGCGCGCGAGGCGGATTACGGCATAGCGGGCGGGAAGAACAAGGGCATACTGTTCAAAAAAGGGCAGGTGCTGGGTACATATCCGTATGACGAGCTGTGCGATGCGCTCATAGCGCTCATAGAGAGCGACGGCGGAGAGAAAACATGAGCGAGCAGCATACCCCCTTTCTCACGATATTCCCCGAATGCGAGGCGCTCTCGGGCTATGCCGGGGGACTGGACAAGGCTTACGTCAAGGAAGTGCGGATAGAGGCGCAGACAAAATGCATGACCGTGTCCGCGTGGTTTGCCGCGATGCCGTCCCCGGCGGAGAACGTGCAGCTCGGCGAGCATATCCGCCGGGTGTTTGCGCTCAGCTCCGCTGTGATAGACGCGGACTACCCCGCGCCGAAGACCGCGCCGCGCCCGGCGCCGGCCGCGCCCGGCGCACCAAAGAGTGCCGGAGGCAGCATTGCCGGGGATGTGCTCTACGGCAGGGCAATAAAGCAGAAGAGCGTTCCAATGAGCACTGTCACGCTTGAATCCGGGAAAATAACCATAGAGGGCGACGTTGTCGCCGTGACGAGCCGCACCCTGCAAAACGGCGGAGGCGTGCTGTGCTTTGACATGACGGATCGCACAAACTCCGTGCGCGTGTCGCGCTATTTCCGCGCGGACGACGACAAGAGAGTCATCGCCGCCGTCGCCGTGGGCGATCATCTGACCGTGCAGGGCGAGATAATATATTCAAAGTACGACGACGACCTTGTCATGGACCCGCGGAACATTGCGCGCACGAAGAAAACCGTCCGCCCCGACAACGCGCCGGAAAAGCGCGTGGAGCTGCATCTGCACACCCGGTTTTCCGCGATGGATGCGCTCACCGATCCCGCCGCCGTCGTCAAGCGCGCGGCGTACTGGGGCATGCCCGCCGTCGCCGTGACGGATCACGGCGTTGCGCAGGCGTTCCCGGATATGTGGAAAGCCGGTAAAAAAGAGGGCGTGAAGATAATTTACGGTCTCGAAGCGTACTATTACAACGATATGGACGGCAACAGCGCCGTCATCGGAAAGTCGAGCCTTCCGCTTGACGCGGAGTTTGTGGCGTTCGACATAGAGACAACGGGGCTAAACGCCATGAACGACCGCATGACGGAGATCGGCGCGGTGCTCTTTTCCGGCGGGAACGTTATAAAGGAATTCAACACCTTTGTAGACCCGAAAATGCACATCCCGCCCGACATCACAAAGCTCACCGGCATACGCGACAGCGACGTCGCCGGCGCGCCCGAAGAGAAGACCGCCATGGAAATGTTCATGGACTTTGTGGGAGATCGCCCCATAATCGCGCACAACGCGCATTTCGACGTGGGATTCATGACGGCGGCGGCGAACCGGCAGGGGCTGCGCTTTTCGCCGGTGTTTATGGACACGCTCGCGCTTGCGCAGGCGCTTTTGCCGGAGCTCAAGCGCTTCAAGCTGGACATTGTGTCAAACCACCTCGGTCTGCCGCAGTTCAACCACCACCGCGCCTCAGACGACGCCATGGTCGTGGCGCGGATGATGGACAAGTTCATCCCGATGCTGCGCGCGCAGGGCGCAAAGACTGTGGACGATATTGAGCGCATCTATCATTCCCTCCGCCGCACGGATATTGCCAAGACCTATCATATGGTGCTTCTGGTAAAAAACCGCACCGGGCTGAAAAATCTCTATGAAATGATCTCGCAGTCCTACCTCAAGCACTTTCACCGCACGCCCAATATACCCAAAAGCCTGCTCATACAGCACCGGGAGGGCATTCTTGTCGGCTCTGCCTGCGGCATGGGCGAGCTTTACAGCGCGGTGATGAAGGGGGCGGGCGCAAGAGAGCTGGAAAAGATAGCGTCGTTCTACGACTATCTTGAGATACAGCCGATATGCAACAACGCTTTTCTCATAGATAACGGCAAAGTGCGTGACAGAAGCGTACTGGAGGATTATAACCGCACGATACTCAATCTTGGAAGAAAGCTCAATAAGCCCGTGATCGCCGCGTCGGACGTGCACTTTATGGACGCGGAGGACGAGCAGTACCGCAAGATCCTCCAAGCGGCGAAAAAATTCTCCGACGCGGACCGCGGCTGCCCGATCTTCTTCCGAACGACGGACGAGATGGTGCAGGAATTCATGTATCTCGGCGAGGAGACGGCAAGGGAGGTCGTCATCACCAACACCCGCGCCATCGCCGATCAGGTGGAGGAGATAGAGCTTCTGCCGAAGGAGCTGTTCCCGCCGCGGATAGAAAACTCCGCAGAGCAGCTCAAGACCCTTGTGTATGACAAGATGCACCGCATCTACGGCGATAATCCGCCGAAGCTGGTGCAGGAGCGCGTGGACGTCGAGCTCAACACCATACTTGACCATAATTACGACGTTATATACATGTCCGCGCAGAAGCTTGTGGAAAACTCGCTTGAAAACGGCTACCTCGTCGGCTCACGCGGGTCGGTCGGCTCGTCGATCGTGGCGTACATGTCCGGCATTACGGAGGTCAACTCCCTCCCGCCGCACTACGTCTGCCCGAAGTGCCGCCACAGCGAGTTCATACTTGACGGCAGCTACGGCTGCGGCGCGGACATGCCGGAAAAGGACTGCCCCGAATGCGGCGCGCGTATGCGCCGGGACGGATTCAACATCCCGTTCGAGACGTTTCTGGGCTTCCCCGGCAACGAGAAGACCCCGGATATAGACCTCAACTTCTCCGGCGAGTATCAGGCGAAGGCGCATAAATACACGGAGACGCTCTTCGGCTCGGACCATGTCTTCCGCGCCGGTACGATCGGCACGCTCGCGGAGAAGACCGCCTACGGCTACGTGAAAAAGTATCTTGAGGAGCGCGGCATAAAAGCGAGCAAGGCGGAGGAGAACCGCCTCGCGCAGGGGCTTGTCGGCATAAAGCGCACGACGGGGCAGCACCCGGGCGGGCTTGTCGTTGTGCCGCAGGACAAGGACATCACGGATTTCTGCCCCGTGCAGCATCCTGCGGACGACCCCAACAGCGATATAATCACCACGCATTTTGAATACCACTGCATGGAGGCAAACCTCCTCAAGCTCGACGAGCTTGGGCATGATGACCCGACGATGATACGCATGATGGAGGATCTCTCCGAGCAGCTGGGCGAGCGGGTGGACGCAAAGGAGATCTCGCTGTCGGATCCTGAGACCATGTCCATTTTCACCTCGCCCGCGGCGCTGGGGCTGCCGGACGACGACCCCATCATCGGCAAGACCGGCTCGATTGGCGTGCCGGAGTTCGGCACGCCGTTCACCCGCCAGATGCTTGTTGACACACAGCCAAAGCAGTTTGACACGCTCATCCGTCTTTCCGGCTTCAGCCATGGCACGGACGTGTGGGCCGGCAACATCCGCGACCTTGTCACAAGCGGCACGGCAACGGTCAACGAGGCGGTGGGCTGCCGCGACGATATTATGATATACCTCATTTCCGTGGGCATGGCTCCGGCACTTGCGTTCAAGACGATGGAGGCGGTGCGCAAGGGCAAGGTGAAAAAGAGCGGGGAGTTCCCGGGCGACGCGGAGCAGCAGATGCGCGAGCGCGGCGTACCGGAGTGGTATATCGAGTCCTGCCGCAAGATTGCATATCTCTTCCCGAAGGCGCATGCCGTGGCATATGTGATGATGGCGTTCCGCATTGCATGGTTCAAGGTGCACAAGCCCCTCGCGTTCTATTCGGCGTACTTCTACCGGCGCAGTCAGAAGGGCGGCTTCGACGCGAAGCTCATGTGCGGCGGCGCGGACGAGGTGCGCCGCAACATAAACAACATGAAAAAGCGCCCGCTCTCGGCAAACGAGGAGGATCTTCTCGTGACGCTGGAGGCGGTGTATGAGTTCAATATGCGAGGGTTCGAGTTCGCGCCGATAGATCTCTATGAGTCCGAGGCGACACGCTTTGCCATCACCTCCGACGGGAGGCTCCGCCCGCCGTTCGTGTCCATTCCCGGCCTCGGCGAGACGGCCGCCATCGACCTTGCCCGCGTGAAAACGCTGGGGAAAACGTTCATCTCCGTGCAGGAGCTCGGCGCTGCCTGCCCCAAGGTCAGCCAGACCCATCTTGACGCGCTCAGGGAGCTGGGCGCGCTCGGCGACATGCCGGAGAGCAACCAGATAAACCTCTTTGAAATGTAAAAAAAACGACGAAAACCCGGAACAGAACATGCCGGGCTTTCGTCATATAACAAGAAAGGACGGCAGCGTATGAAGATAACATTCCTGGGCGCGGCGCACGAAGTCACCGGCAGCATGACCTACATAGAGGTCGGCGACAAAAAGGGCATCGTTGACTGCGGCATGGAGCAGGGGAAGGATCTTTTTGTCAATGAACCGCTCCCCGTCGCGGCGGGAGAGCTGGACTTTGTGCTTTTGACGCATGCGCACATCGATCACTCCGGCAAGCTGCCGCTGCTCTATAAGCACGGCTACCGCGGGCTGATATATGCAAGCGGCGCAACATGCGCGCTCTGCGAGATAATGCTGCGCGACTGCGCGAACATCCAGATGTCCGACGCGGAGTGGAAAACCCGCAAGGGGGAGCGCCGGGGCGAGCCGCCCGCAGAGCCGCTGTACGACATGGAGGACGCGGAGGGCGCGCTCAAGCTCATGCGCCCGTGCTCCTACGGCGAGCGCATCCAGATAAACGAGAGCGTCACCATACGCCTGACGGACGTGGGGCATCTTCTCGGCTCGGCGGCGATAGAGATATGGCTGACGGAAAACGGCGAGACGCGGAAGATCACATTCTCCGGCGACATCGGCAATACCGGTCAGCCCATACTGTGCGACCCGCAGCACGTGAAGGACACGGAATATCTTGTGATGGAGTCTACCTACGGCGACAGGTATCACGACGCGGTGCGCGCAGACTATGTAACAGAGCTGGCAGCGCGCATCCAGACCGTGCTTGACCGCGGCGGAAACCTCATTATCCCGTCGTTCGCCGTCGGGCGCACGCAGGAGATGCTGTATTTCATACGCGAGATAAAGGAGCGCGGTCTTGTGCGCGGACATGGGGACTTTCCCGTGTACGTGGACAGCCCGCTCGCCGTGGAGGCGACGCGCGTTTTCCTGCAGTGCGACACGCAGTTTGTAGACGACGAGATGCGCGCGCTGATACGCTCCGGCGTGAACCCGCTTGTTTTTCCCGGGCTGAAGCTGACCGTGTCGCAGGAGGAATCCAAGGCGATAAACGACGACCCCGTCCCAAAGGTGATAATCTCCGCGAGCGGTATGTGCGACGCGGGGCGTATCCGCCACCATCTCAAGCACAACCTCTGGAAAAAAGAGACCATGGTGCTTTTCGTCGGGTATCAGGCGGTCGGCACGGTCGGACGCATGCTTGCAGACGGGGCAAAGAAAATCAAGCTCCTCGGCGAGGAGATCGCAGTGAACGCGCAGATCGACGTGCTGCCAGGCGTCAGCGGACATGCGGACAAGGGCGGGCTTATCGCGTGGCTCAAGGGCTTTGATAACAAGCCGGAACTCGTATTCATCAACCACGGCGACCCGGACGCGGCGGACAGCTTTGCCGCCTGCCTCAAAAATGAGCTGGGCTACAACGCCTGCGCCCCATACAGCGGCACGTGCTTTGACCTTCTGCGCGGTGAATTTGTGCGCATAACGGAGGGCAGGGCAATCGAAAAGACGAAGGCGCGCCGTGTCAACCCGGTGTTCGAGCGCCTTATTGCAGCGGCGGAGAAACTGCTGCGCGTCAGCCGCATGCTTGAGGGCAGGGCAAACAAGGAGCTTGCCCGCTATGCCGACCAGATGGAAAAGCTTGCGGAGAAAATGCAGCGATAGGACACAGACCGACCAATTGTAAAAAAATTATACAAAAAAAGAGTTTTCATTGACGAATCAAAAACGGTGTGTTAACATAATATTATTAAGGCAATGCCGCAGACGTATTGTGCGGTGCTGCCTTAGCATGACAGTTTTTGCGGACTCTGGGCGAGAGGAGGCTCACCGTGGAAAAAACCAGGTTTGACCCGGAAAGGGCTGTCGGCGCGAGCTTGATAAGCTTTGACCGCCAGCAGCTGTGCGAATTTACAGTTAAGCTCTGCGAGCGCATCAAAAGCGACGTGGGTGCGGGCGTATATCACGGGGGCATATATCCCGAAAATATAAGCATCGACGAGGACGGAAACGTTGCCGTAGGCAGCGCGTCGAGGGCGGACTGGATGGGACAGGAGCTGGAATTTCTTCCGCCGGAGCTTTATTGGAATCACCGTCCGACGCCTGCATCCGATGTGTACGCCATTGGCATGCTGCTCTACTACGCCGTCAGCGGCGGGCATCTCCCCTTTGACGGAGAGTGCAGGGACGCGCAGCTGCGGCGCATGGGCGGGGACGATTTTCCCATTCCCGCCGCGGCAGGCCGCCGGCTAGGCGCCATCATAAAAAAGGCGACGCGCTTCAAAGCGGCGGAGCGATACCAGAGCATGGACGAGCTGCGCGCAATGGCGGAGAGCTGCCTGAAAAACCTTTATCTCAACGGCGCGCCGAGCGCGGAGACGATATTCAACAAAAACGATGACGAGCTGAGCGATATTGAGCGGATGATGGTCGGCATAATCGAGCGCGACGAGGATCAGCCCCTGCCGGAGCAGGAGGAGACGACCGCGCCAGAGGCGGCGGCTGCGGAGCAGCAGACGGGATCCGCCCCGGAGGGCGACGCCCCCGCGCCTGCCGCAGAGACGCCGGACGAAGGCGCGCCGGCGGACGATTTCGCCCTTGCGGCGGAGGTCGCGCGCGAGGCTGAAAACAACAGCGCAGAGCTGCGCCGTCCGACGCCTGCACCGGATGCGGCACAGCCGCGAGTGGCGAAGCTTTATGTGGAAAAGAATCCGGAACTTGAGCCCGTGGTGCTGAGCAGGCAGCCGGAGATAACCCCGGTCGTACAATACACAAGGAACATGGAAAAGGAGCGCCGTATGGAGGAAGAGGTAAAAAAACGCAGAAGAAGACCCGTTGCAGTCATACTGGTGCTGTGCGCGGTGCTGGTGATAGCGGCGATAATATTCAACGCCGTGATAAAGAATCTTAACCGCAGCATGGCGGCGCTCAACGGCGCGCAGGCGACAGACAGCCCCGCCGTGACCGCACAGGTGAACGCCGGGGACGCGCAGGACGCGGAGACGCCGGCGGAGACCGTGCTGCCGACGGAGCATGTCGTGCCGGAGGATGAGCTTCTGCCCATAACGCCGGACGCCGGCGTAACGCCTTATGTGCCCGGTGCGGCGGCAGCGGAGGACGGCACGGGCGCAGCGGAGACCACCGCAGCCCCCGCAGACGGGGAGCACCGGTATGAGCTGTTCATTGAAGATATAAGCTGGACCGATGCGCAGAAGAAGTGCGCCGAAAGGGGCGGGCACCTTGCAGTGCCCAATGACGCGGACGAGTTCAACAAGCTTGTCGAGCTTGCCGAGAGCGACGGAATGACGATGATCTGGATCGGCGGACATCGCGAGAACGGCAAAATGGTATGGGACGACGGCTCTACCGCACCGTATGAGCAGTGGGCAAAGGGCGAACCCTCATATGTCGATTCCTCCGATGGGGCGGCAGAGGACTACGTGCTGCTGTGGAACAACCGCGGCTGGTACTATAACGACAGCCGCAATGACCCCTGCGCGGAATTCCCGCAGTGGTACGGCGGCAAGATGGCGTATATCTGCGAATACGGCGGATAAACAAAGAGCCTATAATGCGTGAAAAAGCCGCCAATTCCGGCGGCTTTTTCACATCCCGCCGCGGGAGGCCCATAATTCTTCCTGAATTTTAATATAACTGATTCTATGATAATGCTCACCAGGGGAGACGAACCGATGAGAAAGCTGTTGAAAATGACCGTCTCGGCGCTGACTGCGCTGGCGCTTGCCGCAGCGCCTGCGATGACGGCTTATGCCGACGATGCGGAAAAGCCTGAAAATACCCTTGAGGCAGCCTCTGCCGCTGTGGACATGACTATATTTGACCCCGACGCTCTTGAACGGATGACGGAGGATTTCATAAGCGAATGGTCGTCCCACAACGTGCGCGCAGAGCGCATAAGCTTTGCGTATACATACCTTGCCACCGGGGAGACGTGGTTTTATAATCCGGACACCTGGTATTACAGCGCCAGCATGTATAAGGTGCCGCTGATGATGATACTTGCCCAGCAGGAATATAACGGCGAGCTGACGCAGGAGACGGACATAAAGGGCATTACGCTTGCCAAGGCGGAGGAGAGCATCCTTGTCTACTCCAACAATGACTATGCACATCTCATGCTCAACTACCTCGGCACGGACGAGGAGGCGCGAGAAATGTACAAGCAGTTTTCCTCCCTGCCGGATGATTACTATGACCCGGACTTCATTGATTACAGCTATTTCACCGTGCGCTTCATGAACGACGTCATGACCACGCTTTATAACGACCCGGAGCGTTTTCCCAATATCATAGACTGTCTCAAGCGCGCTCAGCCCGTGGATTATTTTCACCTCTGCACAGACCCGAATCTTGTCATTGCCCAGAAGTACGGCAGCTATAATGAGTGGAACGGCACGACCGGCATAATCTACACGCCGAATCCCGTCATCCTCACGGTCATGATGGAAAACGTCGAGGGGGCGGAGGAGGTCATAGGCAACGCGGCGAAGATGTTTGTAGACTACACGCTCACGCTGGACGACAAGCTCACATCCTACACGGCGGAAAAAGCCGAGACCGTGCGCGAGGCGGAGGAAAAGGCCGCGCAGGAAGAGGCGGCGCGCGCGGAGGAAGCGCGGCTTGCACAGGAGGAGGCGGACAGACAGGCTGCCGAGCAGGCACAGCGCGACAGGGATGCACGCACCGCGCAGGAGAAAGCGCAGCGTGACGCGGCGCGGCGTGAGCTGCTGATAAAATTAACGGCCGCGCTCATTATTGTGACAGCGCTTGCCGTATCAGGCATTGTGAGCATAAAAAAGATAAATGCCGCGAAGACCGCTTCCCGCGGCGGACGCGGAGAGTGCGGAGGCGGCGGCTATAAGCCGCGGCACTGAAACGCAAAAACAGGATATGAAGCCTATGAACACCATAAAAAAAAGAATCATATGTATACTGCTTGTTCTCGCGCTCGCAGGCTCTGCCGCCGCGTGCGGCGGCAGCACGGGCTACGGCGTGAAATCCGTGCAGACGCTTGTCTCGCAGGACTATTCGCTCGCTTTCCGAAACGACGACCCCATATATTTCTATGTCACCGCGGCGATAGAGACGCTCGCGGCGGAGGGCAAGGTGGACGAGCTGGCGACGAAATGGTTCGGGGATCGGATAATCAACTTCGACAAACGCGCCGATGCCCTCAGTGAGCTTGCCGCCCCCGCGGTGCAGGATTTCACCATCGGGCTGGACGTCAACTCCTTCCCCATGGCGTACATCTCCAACGACAGCTATTGGGGTTTTGACGTGGAGCTGGCGATGGCGGTGTGCGAGCGGCTGGGCTGGACGCTCAAGATGCAGCCGATAGAAAAGGAGAACGTGTATATTGAGCTGTCCTCCGGCAACATCGACTGCGCCTGGGGCGGCATCGCGCTTGACCAGGCGGATGTGGAGGCGCACCGCTTCACGCAGTACGGACCGTATGTGCACAATGACATTGTCATTGCAACGCGCAGCGGCTCCGGCGTGTGGAACAGGCTGCGCCTCAGCGGGCGGAACATGGCGATGTGCTCCACACCGGAGGCGATGGAGGCGCTCGACACGGATCCGCGGCTGAAAAAACGCCTGGGGCAGATAACGCGCCTTGCCGGAGGCACGACGGAGTGCTTTGAATATCTTTACTCCGGAAAGTGCGACACCGTGCTGACCGACAGCACCGCGCTTTATTACTTCAATTGCCATTGAGCTGAGATCTCTATAATAAGACGCATGATGCAAGACGCATGATGCGTCTGACGCAGCGTTCATAAAAGAGCTTTGCCCGTATGCGCCCTTTATTGCCGCACATGGATGGAGCGGCGCAGTTCCCCTCATATTCGCCGTATAAGGGATGGAATCCGGCAGGTGCGGATGTTATTTTTATCACGCCCTATAACGATGAAGCAAAGGAGATTATAAAATGGATCAGATCAGAACGGGAAAGTTTATTGCAAAAAAGCGCAGGGAACTGAATCTGACCCAGGAGCAGCTTGCCGAGCACCTGGGCGTTTCAAACAAAACAGTTTCAAAGTGGGAAACGGGGAAATGCATGCCCGACTATACCGTGGTAAAAAACCTGTGCGAGGAATTGAAGGTATCGGTTTCCGAATTGATGGACGGCGAGGAAGGCGAGGATAAAAGCGTTCGCGTGTACGATGAAGAACAGATACTTGACCTGCTGAGAAGGACACAGGAGCTGGAAAAGCAGAGGACGATGATGATCGGCGTTGTTCTTATCGTTATGGGAATTGCCATGCAGGCGCTGTCGCATACTCTGGGCGGCTCGGATGCCAGGGATTTTTTCTCGGGGGTTCTGCTGGGGCTGTCTGTCGGCGAAATGCTGGCGGGCATCTTTATAATCGCCAGGGGCGCAAGCGGCAGATGACACTTCAGGCTGAAAGCAAATGCCTTTGTATCTTCTGATACGGGGGCATTTGCTTTGTGCTTTTTCATCGGCTTTTACGGTTGACCGGCGGAGGGTTTAATGATAAAATATCATGTCTTACTATATGAGTGTGGAGAAGCATATGTGGATCTCTGATAAATGGCAGGATTTTGAGCTTATAGACTGCTCCAGGGGCGAGAAGCTGGAGCGCTGGGGAAAGTATTACCTTGTGCGCCCGGACCCGCAGGCGATTTGGGATACCCCGCGCCGCAACGTGCACTGGAACGACCGCGACGCGCGCTATCGCCGCAGCGAGAGCGGCGGCGGAAGCTGGGACAAGGGCCGCCTGCCGGAGAACTGGAAAATACGCTATGGCGAGCTGACGTTCAACGTCAAGCCGATGAACTTCAAGCACACGGGACTTTTCCCGGAGCAGGCGGCAAACTGGGACTGGGCAATGGCACAGATTCGCGCCGCCGGACGCCCCATAAGCGTCCTCAATCTCTTTGGCTACACCGGCGCGGCGACGGTCGCCTGCGCGAAGGCAGGGGCGAGCGTGTGCCACGTGGACGCGGCAAAGGGCATGGTCGCATGGGGCAAGGACAACGCCGCCGCGTCCGGGCTGTCGGAAGCGCCGATACGCTGGATCGTGGACGACTGCGCCAAATTCGTCGAGCGCGAGATACGCCGCGGACACCGCTATGACGCGATCATTATGGATCCCCCGTCCTACGGGCGCGGTCCGGGCGGCGAGGTGTGGAAGCTGGAGACGAATCTGTGGGGGTTTGTGTCGCTTTGTGCGGGCGTGCTGTCGGAAGATCCGCTTTTCGTGCTCATCAACTCCTACACCACGGGGCTGTCAGCCTCGGTGCTGAGCTATGTCACGGAGAGCATATTCACAAAGAAATTCGGCGGAAGCTCCGACGCGCAGGAGCTGGGGCTGCCGGTGACGGACACGGGGCTTGCCCTGCCGTGCGGTGCGACGTGCCGCTGGCAGCGGCGCTGAGCCGCGCGGCGATATGGCGCATGGAGGATACGGATGCCTGTAATCAGTTTTAAAAACGTGCATTATACCTATCCCGGAGACGAGCTGGAGAGCCTTTGCGGGATAGATCTGGATATAGAGCGCGGTCAGTTCGTGGCGGTGCTGGGGCATAACGGCTCCGGCAAGTCAACGCTGGCAAAGCATATGAATGCGATACTTGTCCCCGATGAGGGGCAGGTGCTTATTGACGGGCTGGACACCGCCGACGAGACGCGGCTGCTGGATGTGCGCCGCCGCGTTGGCATGGTGTTTCAGAACCCGGACAATCAGATCGTTGCGAACGTTGTGGAGGACGATGTGGCGTTTGCGCCGGAAAACCTCGGCGTGCCGCCGGAGGAGATACGCCGCCGCGTGGACACTGCCTTAAAGCAGGTGGGAATGTATGAGCTGCGTGAGCACGCGCCGCACCTTTTGTCCGGCGGGCAGAAGCAGCGCGTGGCGATAGCGGGTATACTCGCCATGCAGCCGGAGATAATCGCCCTTGACGAGCCGACGGCGATGCTCGACCCGCAGGGGCGGCAGGAGGTCATCTCCACTGTGACGCGCCTGTGCCGCGAGGAGGGCATGACCGTGGTGCTCATCACGCACCACATGGACGAGTGCATAAACGCCGACAGGCTCATCGTCATGTCCAACGGCCGCATCGTCGCCGACGGTACGCCGGGCAAAGTGTTTTCCGATGTGGAGATGATGGACCGGGAAGGGCTGAGCGTGCCTGAGACGACAAGGCTGCTGTATGAGCTGGACAGTGAGGCGGGGTTCAAACTGCCGCTGGACGCGCTCACAGCGGCAGAATGCGCGGAGAAAATCGCGCAGAGTTTGAAATAATACAGAGGATATATAATGGCAGAGATCAGAGTGGAGGGGCTTCGCCACGTTTACAGCGCGGGGACTCCGTTTGAAAAGGCTGCGCTGGACGGGATAGACCTTGAGATACCGCAGGGGCAGCTTGTCGGCATCATCGGGCGCACAGGCTCCGGCAAATCGACCTTTATACAGCATCTGGACGCGCTGCTGGCGCCGACAGAGGGAAAAATATACGTCGGCGGGAAGGACATAAACGCCGACAAATACGCCCGCAAGGCGGTCAAGGGCGAGGTCGGGCTTGTGTTCCAGTACCCGGAGTATCAGCTTTTTGAGGAGACCGTATATAAGGACATCGCCTTCGGACCGCGAAATCTCAAGCTTCCCGAGGAGGAGATCGACGCGCGCGTGCGCGAGGCGGCGGGCTTTGTCAGCGTGGATGAGGCGCTTTTTGAGCGCTCGCCGCTGGAGCTTTCGGGCGGGCAGAAGCGCCGCGTCGCCATCGCGGGCGTGATTGCCATGCGTCCGGGCGTGCTCGTTCTCGACGAGCCGACCGCAGGGCTTGACCCCATCGGCTGCCGCCAGATACTCGGCAACATTCTCGCCTATCGCGCCAAGACCGGCGCGACCGTCATCGTGATAAGCCACAATATGGACGACGTGGCGCGCCTTGCCGAGCGGATACTTGTTTTTGACCGCGGCAGAATAGTAATGGACGGCGCGCCGGACACGGTGTTTGCTGATCCCGCGCGGCTGACGGAGATAGGGCTGGACGTGCCGCACGCAACGGAGATCGCCATGGAGCTGCGCTTGCGCGGCGTGGCGCTGCCGGATGCGATATACACCCACAGCCAGCTCAAGGCTGCCATTATTGCGGCAAAGGGGGCGGGCGCATGCTGAAGGACGTTACTCTCGGTCAGTTTTTCCCGGGCGACACGGTGGTGCACCGGCTCGACGCGCGCACGAAGCTCATACTTGTCGTCGTGTACATCGTGGGGCTTTTTCAGGCGGCGGGCTGGGCGTCATACGGCGCGGTGACGCTGGCGACGGCGGCATGCATGCTTCTGTCGCACATTTCGGTGAAGAACATCTTCAAAGGGCTGAAGCCCATGCTCTTTATCATCGTGCTCACGGCGCTTCTGAACATTTTCTATACCGAGGGCACGCCGGTCATCCCCGGCTGGGTGATCACGTGGGAGGGCATCGCGCGCGCCGTGCAGATGATACTGCGCATCGTGCTTTTGATCACGGGCACGTTTCTTCTGACCTACACCACCAGCCCCATCGCGCTGACGGACGGGCTGGAAAAGCTGATGAACCCGCTCAAAAAGATAAAGGTGCCGGTGCACGAGATGACGATGATGATGAGCATGGCGCTCAGATTCATCCCCACGCTCATTGAGGAGACGGACAAGATAATGTCCGCCCAAAAGGCGCGCGGCGCGGACTTTGAGACGGGCAGCCTCATCGACCGGGCGAAGGCGCTGCTGCCGGTGATGGTGCCGCTGTTCGTGTCGGCCTTCCGCCGGGCGGACGAGCTGGCCGTGGCGATGGAGAGCCGCTGCTACCACGGCGGCGAGGGCAGGACGCGCATGAAGCAGCCGCATTTTGCTCCGCGCGATTTCATCGCGCTGGCGGTGGGCGCGGCGTTTCTTGCGGCGATGTTCGTGATGAAAAAATACGGCGTATGACGAGAAACATTGCCCTGCGCCTGAAGTACGACGGCAGCCGCTACCACGGCTGGCAGGTGCAGAAAAACGACGTCACCGTCGCGCAGACGCTCGATGAAGCGCTGACGAAAATATGCGGGCACACCGTGCGCACGGTCGGCTGCGGGCGCACGGACGCTGGGGTTCACGCGCTGCGCTACTGCGCCAACTTCAAAACCGACTGCGCCATACCGACAGACCGCTTCCCTCTCGCCGTCAACTCGCGCCTGCCCGGCGACATTGCCGTGTGCGCGGCAGTGGAGGCGGAGGAGAACTTCAACGCCATATCCTCGTGCATAAAAAAAGAATATATCTACAAAATACTGAATAGTAATATAAGAGACCCGTTTCTGGAAAAACGCGTATGCTTCTACCCGCAGCGGCTGGACATGGCGCGCATGAGCGCGGCGGCGCGCGCGTTCGAGGGAACGCACGATTTCCGCGCGGTGCGCTCGCTCGGGACGGAGACAAAGACCACGGTGCGCACGGTGCACTGGTGCCGCGCCGAGCGCGAGGGGGACATGATAACGGTGTCCGTCTGCGCAGACGGCTTTCTCTACAACATGTGCCGGGCAATGGTCGGCACGATGGTGTACGCCTCCTACGGCAAGCTTGAGCCGGAGGAGATACCCGCACTCCTTGCCATCGGCGACAGGCGCCTCACCGGACCGACGATGCCGCCGCAGGGGCTGTACCTCAACCGCGTGTGGTACGACGGCGCGGCGGGCGCGCTGTTTGCAGAGGATAAGGACGGCGGAGGGGAATACGCCTGAGACATTCAGGCTAAAAATTGTCTGGCATACTATATATATTTGTTCACAAATTAGTGCTATGATATTGTATGCGGAAATATATCAAACAAAAGATGCGTGCGCCGGGAAGCCGGCGAATACATATAAAGGGTGAGATCACATATGAAAGCTGTAATTGACATCATATTGCTGATAATAATCGCGCTGTGCACGTGGAACGGGTACAAGCGCGGGCTTGTCGGAGGCATTGCGGGCATACTTGCGATCGTCGTGGCGCTTTTCGGGGGCAGCTTACTCTCATCTGCGTACTCGCAGGAGGTCGTCCCCGCGCTTGAGCCGTTTATCGACGGATATGTCGATTCGCAGACCAACCGCGACGCGGTGCTGGAAAGCATGGGCTACGGCGACAGCGATTACTCCGTGGAGGATATAATCGCGCAGGACAGCTCGCTCAAGTACGACTATGCTTATGAATGCCTGCTGAGCGTCGGGTTTTACTCGCGCACGGCGGAAAAGCTGGCCAACAAGGCGGTGGACATGGCAAGCGCGGACGGCATGGACATGACGGACGCGGTAGTCACTGTCATCGGCGACACGGCGACATATGTCGGCGGCGCGGCGCTGGGCTTTCTTATGATCCTCATATTCCTCATCGCCATCGCAAACGTAGGCAATCTCTCGCTGAGGCTGCCGAACATGGAAAACCTTGACGAGATAGGCGGCGCGGTGGTCGGGTTTATAAAGGGATTCATCTACTGCGTGCTTGTGTGCTGGCTTCTGAGCTTTATGGGGCTTGTCATCGGCAGAACCACCCTTGCCGAAACAACGCTTGCCCGTTTCTTCCTCGCGTTTGATTTTCTCACCGGCACGCTTCTTTGAACATTTATTTCCAGCTTTTATTGCCGTTAACGGCAGAATGGAGTTACAATATGCAGCCTACACTGTGTTCCCGCTGCGGTAAAAACGTGGCGATCATATTCATTACAAAGATAGAAAACGGGCAGACGAAAAATGAAGGGCTCTGCCTCAAATGCGCCCGCGAGCTGCACATAAAGCCCGTGGACGATGTGATAAACAAAATGGGCATCTCCGATGAAGACCTTGACAACATCTCCGGCGATATGCTCAACGCCATGAACGGCGTGGAGGATCTGCTGGCGATGGACGGAGACGAGAACGGCGGGGATGACGACGGCAAGACCGCGACCTTCCCGTTCCTCAGCCGTCTTTTCGGCGGACCGGGAGGACAAAACGGCGCTCAGGAGGGCAGCGCCTCCGCGCCGCAGGACAAGCCGCGGCAGGATGCGCCGAATTCCGCGCCGCCCAAGGGAAAACGGAAATTTCTCGACAATTACTGCATAGATCTTACCCAGCGCGCCCGCGAGGGTAAGCTCGACGCGATGATAGGGCGCGAGGAGGAGCTTGAACGGGTTATCCAGATCCTCAACCGCCGCCAGAAAAACAACCCCTGCCTCATAGGCGAGCCGGGCGTCGGCAAGACGGCGATAGCCGAGGGGCTGGCGCAGCGCATCGCCATGGGCACGGTGCCGTTCAAGCTTCAGGACAAGCAGGTTTTCCTGCTCGATCTGACGGCGCTCGTCGCGGGCACGCAGTTTCGCGGGCAGTTTGAAAGCCGCATGAAGGGGCTTATCGAGGAGATACGCAGGCAGGGCAATATCATCCTTGTCATCGACGAGGTACACAACATCGTCGGCGCGGGCGACGCCGAGGGCAGCATGAACGCCGCGAACATACTCAAGCCCGCGCTCTCACGCGGCGAGATACAGGTCATCGGCGCGACGACGTTCGCCGAATACCGCAAGCACATCGAAAAGGATTCCGCCCTGGAGCGCCGCTTCCAGCCGGTCACGGTCAACGAGCCGTCGCTGGAGGACAGCGTAAAAATACTGCGCGGCATCGCGCATTATTATGAGGACTACCACGGCGTGCGTATTTCCGATGAAATGTGCCGTCAGGCGGTCATGCTCAGCGAGCGGTACATCACTGACCGTTTCCTGCCCGACAAGGCGATAGACCTTATCGACGAGGCATGCTCCGACGTCAATCTGAAGGATGAAAGCACCAATAAGCTCATGCTCGACGAGCGGGATCTGGCGAACATCCGCCACGAGCGGGAGGGGCTGGAATCCGCAGACGCGCCGGCGGGCATTGAAATGAACGATGAAATGCTCGACAAGCGCTACGCCTGCATTGCGGAGCTGAGGAGCAGGGAAATGAAGCTTCAGCAGGAGATAGACGCGCTGCAGCACCGCGAACGCCCGGCGCTGACGATGGATAATCTCGCGCGCATCATAGAGCTGTGGACAAAGATCCCCGCCGCGAGCATCCGCGAGGACGAGTATGAGCGCCTTGCAAAGCTCGATGAACGTCTCAAAGCGCACATCGTCGGTCAGGACGAGGCGATAAACGCCGTGTGCGCCGCGATAAAGCGCAGCCGCGTGGGGCTGAAGGTCAAGCGCAAGCCCGTGAGCTTCATCTTCGTCGGCGGCACGGGCGTTGGCAAGACGGAGCTTGTAAAGCGCCTTGCCGAAGATATGTTCGATTCGCCGGAATCGCTCATCCGGCTTGATATGTCGGAGTTTATGGAGAAATTCTCCGTCTCGCGCATCATCGGATCTCCCCCGGGCTACGTGGGGTACGACGAGGCGGGGCAGCTCACCGAGAAGATACGCCGCAAGCCGTACAGCGTGGTGCTCTTTGACGAGATAGAAAAGGCGCATCCGGACGTGATGAATATCCTTTTGCAGATACTCGACGACGGGCGCATCACCGACGCGCAGGGCAGAACGGTCAACTTTGAAAACACCGTCATCGTCATGACCACAAACGCCGGCAGCAGCACAAAGACAGGCTCGGTCGGCTTTGGCGGCACCCTCAGCGACATGACGCGCGAGCGCACCATGAAAGCGCTCAACGAATTCCTCCGTCCGGAGTTTATCAACCGTGTGGATGAGGTCATCTGCTTCAACCAGCTCACGGAGGAGAACTTCCGCGGCATCGCGGCGCTCATGCTGGGCGAGGTGCGCGACGTGCTCGCCGAGCGCGGGCAGACGCTCACCTGGGACGCGGCGCTCATCGGCTACCTTGTGGAGAAGGGATACTCCGTCACCTACGGCGCACGCAACCTCCGCCGCCTGATCCAGAAGGAGATAGAGGACGTCGTGGCGGAGAAGATAATCGAAAAGCACGGCGAGAATATAAAGAACATCGCACTTTCCGCCGAGGACGGCAAGGTAACGGTAACGCTCACGGAGGACTGAAACTATGAGCAGACTTGAGATCATAAAGGGCGATATTACCAGGCAGGCGGCGGACGCCATCGTCAACGCCGCCAACTGCTCGCTGCTCGGCGGCGGCGGGGTTGACGGCGCGATACACCGCGCCGCAGGACCGGAGCTTCTGGCGGAGTGCCGGACGCTGCACGGCTGCGAAACGGGTAAGGCGAAAATAACAAAGGGCTACCGCCTGCCGGCAAAATACGTCATACATACCCCCGGACCCGTGTGGCACGGCGGCGGAAACGGCGAGGCGGAAAAGCTTGCCTCGTGCTATCGCTCGTGCCTTGAGCTTGCAAGCGAATACGCCTGCAAAACCGTGGACTTTCCGTCCATCAGCACGGGGGTGTACCACTTCCCGCTGGACAAGGCGGCGAAGATCGCCGTGGACACGATATCAGACTATCTCGCCGTACACGGCGAGATAGAGCGCGTGCGCATGGTGTGCTTTGACGAGCGCACCCGCGCGGCATACGAGGGCGCGCTCACGGCGCGCGGTGAGCGGACATGAACAAGCGTGTTGTAAAAATACAGTATAATTCCCCGGTGGTGCTGACTTTCGCGCTTTTGAGCCTTGCCGCGCTCATCCTCGGCAAGCTCACGGGCGGATGGACGACGGTGAAGCTTTTCTCCGTGTACCGCTCGTCGCCGGCGGATCTGCTGACGTATCCGCGCTTTGTGCTGCACGTTCTGGGGCACAGCAGCTATTCCCACTATATCGGCAACATAATGATGATACTCGTCATAGGTCCGGCGCTTGAGGAGCGCTACGGCAGCAGACCGCTCTTCTGGGCGATATTCATCACGGCGCTGGTGTCCGGCATGGTGCAGTGGCTTTTCTTCCCGGGGACGGCTCTGCTCGGCGCGTCGGGGATAGTATTCATGATGATAGTGATGAGCTCTCTCGCCGGGATGAAGAACGGGTGCATACCGCTCACGCTCATTCTCGTGCTGGTTTTGTATATCGGCGGGGAGATAGTTGACGGCGTGACGCTCAGGGACAACATATCGCAGCTCACGCACATCGTGGGCGGCATCTGCGGCGCGATTCTGGGCACCGCAATGAGAAAATGATGCGCCGCGGTGCATCATTTTCTGCAATCAGCGGAGGGGTATATTGTGAAAAAGCTTCTTATCAGCTCGTGCCTTCTTGGGAACGACTGCAAATACAGCGGCGGAAATAACCGCCTTGACGCTGCAACGCTTGCGGCGCTGCGCAGAAAATACGACCTTATCCCCGTCTGCCCGGAGACTGCGGGCGGGCTGCCCATTCCGCGCGAGCCGAGCGAGCGCGTGGGCGCGCGGGTGCTGTCAAGATCCGGGCGGGACGTGACGGCGGAGTATGCAAAGGGCGCGGACACAACGGAAGCCCTCGCCCGCCGGTTTGGCTGCGCCGCCGCGCTGATGAAGGCAAATTCCCCATCCTGCGGCAGCGGCGAGATATACGACGGAACGTTTTCCGGCGTGCTTATTCCCGGCGACGGCACGGCGACGGAGCGCCTGCGCGCACTCGGCATACCCGTTTACTCCGAGCGCGAGACAGACAAGCTCATCTGAAACGGCGCGAATTATTGACAATGTGTAAACCATGACCGCCGCGGCGCATGACCGCGGCGATTTTGGTTGACAAGCACGCTGCGGCGCGGTATACTGCGACTGTACTATATTGATTAGTACAGGGAAGCCTTGCGGCGGCAAGGAAAAGAGTGCCCGCGCGCAGATGCGCGCGTATCTGATTAAAGGCGGCTGCAGGGCAAATTCAGCGGGAAAAATTTTCGCATAATCTCGCACAAAAGGAGAACTTTTTCCTGCCATATGCGTCTACAATAAGGAAAGGGCAGAATAATGCCCGGGTGATGTATAAATACCCCCGCGCATGGCGCATCATGAGATAAGTGAAAAACACCAAGGAGGACAGAACGATGAAGAAGATCAAGAGACTCACGGCGGCGCTGCTCGCACTGGTGATGGCTCTGTCGCTCGCTGCCTGCGGCAGCAGCGGCACAAAAGACAGCGCCGGCGGCACATCCGGCACTGACGAGGAGACCCCGGAGTACGTCTACAACACCGAATTCAACGAAATAATCTCCGACAGCAAGCAGTATCTCAACCCCCGGCTTTACACCGACAACGGCTTTTATGCCACAAGCTATGAAAAGGTCGGCGAGCGCGAGCACCCGGAGGACGAGCCCGCCAGCTACGACGGCGAGTACGACATTTACCAGAACAAGCTCTACTTTGTCGATTTTTCCGGCACGGTGAGCGAGCTTGTAAACTATAAGCCCATGGGCGACACCGTCGGCGTCGTGCCCGACGGCGACACTGCCGAGGCCGTGCCCGCAGAGGCTGTCACGACGACCGAGACCGCCGCGGCGGCAGCCGAGCAGGCGGCGGAGATCGACGCCGCTTCCGTTGACACCTCAAAGCTCCGCGACTACTACTCCGGCTCGGACATTTCCGGAATGGGCGCAGGCTCTGAGGGCAAGCTCATCCTCGTCGAGAACACCTACGCCTCCTGGTACGACGGTCCGGACGACCTCACCACGACCGACGATGAGTACTATAACTACACCCAGTATGAAAACGCATACTACATCCGCGCGCTCGACAAGGACGGCAACGAGCTGAGCACGGCAAAGATCGAGCTTGGGGATGATGCGGATAGCGCAGGGCTTTACACCTACAGCATAATTGTTGACGAAAACGACAACGTTTTCATCCCCGGTGACGCGGGCGTTTACATCATCGCGCTCGACGGCACCGTCACAGCCACGATCCCGAACGGTGACGGCGGATATATCGACTCGCTCGTCCGCCTCGGCGACGGACGTGTTGCCGCAACGATGTGGGGCGAAGAGGGAATGCAGCTGCGCCCGATAGACGTTGAGAGCAAGACCTTCGGCGAAGCGCTGACCCTTCCCACGGGCGCGTACAGCCTGACCGCCGGCGGCGGGGACTATGACGTTTATTACACCAACGGCGTCAATTTCTACGGCTATAAGTTCGACACGAAGGAAAACGTCAAGCTCTTCAACTGGATAAACTGCGACATCAACGGCGATAACGCCTCCAGCATTCAGGTGCGCGGCGACGGCAGCATCATCACCGTCATAAACGACTATGACAACGTCAACGGGACCTATACCGTCACCCTTGCAACGATAAGCCTTGTGCCGTACGACAGCGTGCCGCACAAGGAGGAGATAACCCTCGCAACGCAGTACCTCGGCTGGGAGGTGCGCGACCAGATCGTCTCCTTCAACCGCAAGAACGATAATTACCGCATCGTCGTCAAGGATTATTCCGAGTTCAACACCGAGGACGACTACTCCGCCGGGCAGACCAAGCTCACCACCGAGCTGCTTGCCGGCAATGTCCCAGACATCATCGACCTCAACGGCATGCCGTACAACCAGCTTGCCTCCAAGGGGCTGCTGGCGGATCTCTATCCGCTCATAGATGCGGACAGCGAGTTCGGCAGGGAGGATTTCTTCCCCAACGTGCTTGCGGCGCTTGAGGTGAACGGCGGGCTTTACTCCACCGTGTCCAGCTTCGGGCTTATCACCGTGATAGGCGCGGCGTCCGTCGTCGGCGAGGAGCCGGGCTGGACGTATGACGAGTTCAACGCCGCGCTCGCCTCCATGCCGGAGGGCTGCGAAGCGTTCGATGTGTACACCACGCGCGACGATATACTGCGCACCTGCCTGAGCCTTGACATGAAGGACTTTGTCAACTGGAGCACGGGCGAGTGCAATTTCGACAGCGAAGAGTTTGCCGAGCTGCTGGCGTTTGCCGCGCAGTTCCCGGAGAGCTTCGATTATGAAAACTACGAGTACACCGCCGAGGACGACACCCAGACCCGTATAGCCGAGGGGCGGCAGATGCTCATGCAGGGCAGCATCTACTCCATCGAGAGCGTGTTCTATAATGACTCGTACTTCGGCGGCGACGCCACGTATATCGGCTATCCGACCGCAGACGGCACGCCCGGCAACCTCATCAGCATCGACTCGGGCTATGCCATCTCCGCCAAGAGCGAGCATCAGGACGTCGCGTGGGAGTTCCTCAGGCAGTTCTTCACTGAAAAATACCAGATGGACGAGGCCAATGCTTACAGCATCCCCTCCAATATCAGCGCATATAACGAGCGCATAAAGAAAGCCATGACGCCCGAGTACGAAAAGGATGCAAACGGCAACTATAAGCTCGACGAGGACGGCAACAAGATCCCCCTGGCGCGTATGAGCTTCGGCACGGCAAACGGCGTGATAGACTTCTACGCCCTCACGCAGGAGCAGGCGGACGAGCTGTACTCCGTCATCACCTCCACCACCGCACTTTATGATTTCAGCTCCGATGCGATATTTGACATTGTCAAGGAGCAGTCGCAGGCGTACTTCTCAGGGCAGAAGACCGCCGAGGACGTGGCAAAGCTCGTGCAGAGCAAGGCGAATATCTACGTCAACGAGCAGCGGTAAGCGAGCGGGCAGACCCTCGCTCAGGCTGACGCGGGATTACACCGCACAGCGGCGCTGCCGCTGAAAAAGCAAAAACGTATATGGGGCGCGTTTCCGAACGCGCCCCATTTTAAACGAGGATTAAACCTTGGCAGGAATTATACATATTGAAATATTCTGCCTTGTGTTGTACAATATATAGCGTAAATTTCGATCAATATCTGGCAGGCAGACGTCTGGATGATTCGGTATGAAAAGTCGCAAACTACAACTGAATGAAAAGGGTAAGGACTTTTTGCAGAGCATGTGCTTCCTCTCGCCGAGCCTTCTGGGCGTGGCGGTGTTTTTCATCGTGCCGTTCGGCGTGGTGGTGTACTATTCTGTCATCGATGGGGTCGGCTCGCGCAATTTTGTGTTTCTCGAGAACTTTGTCAAGCTTTTTGACAACTCCGCGTTCCTCCTCGCCGCAAAGAATACGCTCACATTTTCCGCGTGGGCGGTGCCGCTGGCGGTGGTGCTGTCGCTGGGGCTGGCACTGATGCTGGAATGCCGCATCCCGATGAAGTCGCAGTTCCGCACGTTCTTTCTCAGCCCGATGATGGTGCCGGTGGCGTCGGTCGTGCTGATATGGCAGGTGCTTTTCAACTTCAACGGCACGGTGAATGAGTTTTTGATGCTCTTCGGCGCAGATAAGATAGACTGGCTTCAGTCAGATCACAGTCAGGCGGTCGTCGTCATCCTCTTTCTGTGGAAAAACCTCGGCTATTTCATGATACTTTTCATGGCGGGGCTGGCGAACATCCCCAAGGAGCTTCTTGAGGTCGCGGACGTTGAGGGCGCGAGCGAGGCGTATAAATTCTTCGCCATAAAGCTGCGCTACCTCTCGCCGACGGTGCTTTTTGTCACCATCCTCTCGCTCATCAACTCGTTCAAGGTCTTCCGTGAGGTGTATCTTCTCACCGGGGATTACCCTTATGAGACGCTTTATATGCTCCAGCACTTTATGAACAACACCTTCAAGTCACTGGATTATCAGAAGCTCTCCGCCGCGGCAGTCGTGATGGCGCTTGTGATGGTGCTGCTGATCGCCCTTTTGTTCAAGGCGGAGGACTGGTTCGGAAAGGACGTGGAGGGATGAAGAAAAAACGCTATTTCAGCCGCGGCGTGATGTTTCTGCTGTGCCTTGTTTTTGCGGTGCTCTTTCTTTTGCCGACGGTGCTGACGATCACGAATTCTTTCATGTCCGAGTCGGAGATAAAGGCAAATTACGGCATGATCTTTTCCACGACGTCCGGCGGCTACGTCTCCAAGACGGTCAATCTCAAGTTCATCCCGGATAAGGTGACGCTCTCTCAGTATATCACGGGTCTTATAAAATCCCCGGAGTATCTGCTGAAATTCTGGAACAGCATTATCCTTGTCGTGCCCATCGTTATTTTGCAGGTGGGCATCGCCTCCGTTGCGGCGTATTCGTTCACGCGCTGGCGCGGCAGGGTGAGAAGCGGGATATTTTTCTTTTACGTCATTCTGATGCTCATGCCGTATCAGGTGACGCTCGTCCCCAACTACCTTGTCAGCGATTGGCTGGGGCTTCTGAACACGCGCTGGGCGATCATCCTGCCGGGCATGTTCGCGCCGTTTTCCGTGTTTTTGCTGACAAAGTTCATGCGGCGCATTCCGTATGCGCTCATCGAGGCGGCAAAGGTGGACGGCGCGGGCGAGTGGGATATATTCACGAAGATATGCCTTCCGCAGTGCCGCTCGGCGCTGTATTCGATAGCGATACTTGTGTTTATAGATTACTGGAACATGGTCGAGCAGCCGCTTATCCTGCTCGACGATGCGGACAAGCAGCCGCTGAGCGTGTTCCTCTCGTCGATAAACTCCGGCGAGATAGGGCTGGCGTTTGCAATGGCAACGGTGTACATGATCCCGACGCTGCTTTTGTTCTTGCATGGGGAGGAGTACCTTGTCGAGGGTATTGCCAACTCCGGCAGCGTCAAGGGCTGAGGACAGAGATACGCAGCAATAAGCGAGGTATAGAAATGGAAACAAAACCGAAAAACAGAGCATGGGTCAAGGATGCGGCGATAGTGTTTCTGGTGGTGCTGCTTCTGCTCACCTTCTTTTCCAACACCATCATGAACCATTCCCTGCCCGAGGTCGCCACGAGCATGGTCTCCAACGGCACGATAACCGCCAAGGTGCGCGGCACGGGCACGGTCACCGCCGTCGGCAACCACAAGGTCAAGGCGAAGTCCAACATGACCATCGGCAAGGTCGCGGTGAAGGCGGGGCAGGAGGTCAACGCGGGGGACGTGCTGTTCGTGCTGGGCGCGGCGGACTCAACAGAGCTTGAGGAAGCGATGATAGCGCTGGAAGATCTGCAGACCCAGTACGCGCAGTCGGCACTGAGCGTGCCGCTGGCGGACAGCTTTGTTACTGAGCGCAATGCCGTAGAGCAGGCGAGAAGAGCCATGACAGCGGCGGAAAAGGCATATGACGATGCAAGCAAGGAATATGAAAACGCGGGTTCTTCTAAGGAAGTCCAAGATTTATTAAAAGAAAAACAGGCAGTAGAGCAGAATGTTGCCACCGCAAATCAGCAGCTTGAGGCACAGCAGCTCGTGCTTTCCCTGATAGCAGGACAAGTGGCGGAGGCAGAAAGTTATTACAATAAGGTATACGCAGAATACACAAGCCAGATATTAGTGACACCAACACCTGAGCCAACTCCAACGCCGCCCGGCGGAACATCGGGCACTGGAACTGGAACTGGCACTGCTGAAAATAAGCAAGACGGCGAGAAAGAAAAAGTTGAAAGCACAGAGGTCAATTCTTCGACTGAATTAGCACAAGGCACTCTGTTCAGACCCTTTGTCACAGTTGGTACACAGGCGGGAGAGGAAAAAGTTCCAACAGAAGAAGAAGTAAAAAAGGCATACAATGCGTGGCAAGAACTGGTTAAAAAGGAAAACGATCTGAAAAATGAGCAAATTGAAGAATTAAAGGGCATAGATAAAAATGGCAGCGCAATAACTCTTCAGGTAGCGGCTGCCAGACTGAATTATATTACCGGTTTGCAATATTTTGTAAGTACGCAGCAATTAAAACTCAAGGCGATAGAGACGCAGCTTAAAACCTACGGCGTTGATTCTTCCGGGTTGAACGAACTACGGGAGAAGAGAGATCAGGCAATAGAAGCATATAATGCAAGCATGGCTGCGCTTAACATGGCTGCGGCACAGCAGGATCGCTCCATTGCCTCCGCCTCTGCCGGGCTTTCCTCTATCTCCAACAAGATAAAGCGCCAGCAGGAGAAGATAAAGAAGCTCAGCGGCGAGGGCGATGAGAACACCATCACCGCCAATGTCTCCGGCACGGTGACGGAGGTCAACTGCACCGCGGGCGACAGCGTCGTCAAGGACGACATCCTCGCCTCCATCGAGGTGCCCGATCAGGGCTACACCGTCAGCTTCTCCGTCACGAACGATCAGGCAAAGCGCCTGCACGTCGGCGACACGGCGACGATAAGCAACTACTACTGGGGCAACAAGATAGTCGCGACGCTTGCCACCATCCAGACCGACAAGAAAAACCCCATGACCAACAAGACCCTCACCTTTGACCTTGAGGGCGACGTAACCTCCGGCTCGGAGGTCACGCTCTCCGTCGGGCAGAAGAGCGCAAATTACGACACCATCATCCCCAACAGCGCCATCCGCACCGACTCCAACGGCAGCTTCGTGCTCGCCGTGACGGCGAAGAACTCCCCCCTCGGCAACCGCTATATTGCAAAGCGCGTCGCAATTGAGGTGCTCGCCGCGGACGACACGAATTCCGCCGTCACCGCCGATCTCAGCAACGGCGATTATGTGATAACCACGTCCTCCGCCCCGGTCGCCAACGGCGACATGGTGCGGCTTGCCGACGCGGAGAACTGATTTTGACGAAAAGCATATGAAAGAATTTGTCCGCAGGCTCGGAAAGAAAAAGTTAATACTCTTTGCCGCGGATCTTGTGCTGCTGCTGGCGGCGCTGGGGTGCTTTCTGGGCATACACCGGCTCTCGCGCCTGCTGCCGAGCCAGCTGGAGGCGGAGCGCTGGCGCGGCGGAAGCGACATTGAGTATGTACAGGTCAGCTGCTTTATCCCTGTCGATGAGACGGTCACGCTCAGTCAGATAGGCGCGTTCCGCGAGGCGATGGCAACGAAGCTGCACGAGGCGGCGCTCGACGTTGACACCGACGATGCGCTCACCGCCGATGCATGGAGCTGCAGCGCCAAGGTGAGCGTGTCGAGCGCGCTGGGCAAGGGCGATGTATACGCCACGGCGGTGGGCGGGGAGTTTTTCTCCTTCCATCCCATAACGCTCATCAGCGGCAGCTACATCACCGCCGACGATCTCATGCAGGACAGGGCGCTGCTCGACGAGGAGACCGCGTGGCTTTTGTTCGGCGGAACGGATATACAGGGCATGACGTTCAAAATAAACGGCGTGCCGTTCGTGGTTGCGGGCGTTATCGAGCGCGAGCAGGACTTTGCCACGAAGAGGGCGTATACCGACGGCATGGGGATATTCATTTCCTACGACGCATGGGTCACGCTCAACTCTTCCTCTGGCGCGGACAGTGCCGCCGCGGGCGACGGCACTGCGGCGGCAGCGGCTTCCGCCGCGTCCGCGTCCACCGGCATACAGTGCTATGAGGTCGTGCTGCCGAACCCGGTCAAAAACTTCGCCGTCGGCGTAGTGCAGGAGAAATTCCCCATCGGACGCGGCGAGATCATCAATAACACCGAGCGTTTTAAAACGGAGAATCTGTGGAAGCTCATAAAGGGCTTCGGTACGCGCTCCATGCAGACGCGGGGCGTGATATACCCATACTGGGAGAACGCCGCGCGCGGTGTGGAGGACAGGGCGGCGCTGCTGCTGCTCATTGGCGCGGCGGCGCTGGTGCTGCCGTGCGTGACGGCGCTGGTGTACGCCGTGAAGTACGCCGTCGTCGGCAAGCGCAAGCTTGAAGAGGACGTGCTGCCCCGCTGGCGCGACGACGCCGAGGAGGCGATCCGCGTACAGGGCCGCCGCCGCTGGGAAAAAAAGCACGGCAAAGGCAGCCATGAGGCGTGAATATACCGCAAAAAAAAGAA
The DNA here is from genome assembly GCA_002431965.1 of Clostridiales bacterium UBA5888. Taxonomy (GTDB): domain Bacteria; phylum Bacillota; class Clostridia; order Oscillospirales; family Oscillospiraceae; genus Limivicinus. The sequence continues at coordinate 39,507 of DJEW01000039.1, read as the reverse complement.
CCCCGACCGGGGTTCTTTTTTTATACTCTGAAAGCCTTACGACAGTATGGCGCGGTCGTCGGCAAATTCGTTGCCGCTCGCCTTGGAGAACATCTCCAGAAGCTCCGGCACGGTGAGCCTTGCCTTGTCCTCGCCGGAAATGTCAAGAATGACGCGCCCGTCGTGCAGCATGATAAGACGGTTGCCATAGTTGATGGCGTCGCGCATATTGTGGGTGATCATAAGCGTTGTGAGCTTCGTCTCGTTGACGATCTTGTCTGTCAGCTCCATCACGCGCGCGGCGGTCTTGGGGTCGAGCGCGGCGGTGTGCTCGTCAAGCAGCAGCAGCTTCGGGCTTTGCAGCGTTGCCATCAGCAGCGTCAGCGCCTGACGCTGCCCGCCGGAGAGCGTACCCACTTTCGTGGAAAGGCGTGATTCCAGCCCCAGCCCCAGCTCCTCAAGAAGCTGACGGTAGCTCTCGCGCTCATCGCGCGTTATCATGGGGCGCAGGGTTCTCGGCTTGCCGCGCCGCGCCGCGAGAGCGAGGTTTTCTTCTATCTGCATCCCGGCTGCCGTGCCCATCATAGGGTCCTGATACACGCGCCCGAGGTACTTGGCGCGCTTATGCTCCGGCAGGGAGGTCACGTCGATGCCGTCGAGGATGATCTGCCCTTCATCGGGCTGCCATGTGCCGCAGATGGCGTTCTGCATGGTGCTTTTGCCCGC
>DJEW01000039.1:0-38755 GCA_002431965.1 Clostridiales bacterium UBA5888 | reverse complement strand
CCGTTGCCGCCGATAACGGTGACAAAGTCGCCGTCGTTGAGCGTGAGCGAGAGGTCGTTGAGCGCGACCTTCTCGTCAACCGTTCCGCGGTTGAAGACCTTGGTTATATGTCTTAGCTCAAGCATGGCTTTTTACCCCCCTGATATGCTTCTTTTTCAGATACGGAATGCCCAGAAACGCCGCGACGACGATGGCCGAGAACATCTTAAGAAGGTCGGTGTCGAAGCCGACGAAGATGATGGTCTGATACACAAGGTAATAGACGATCGCGCCGACGACTACGCCAGCAAGGCGCACGGCAAAATTCTGCGAAAGGCGCGAGACGAGCGCCTCGCCGATCACGACGGCGGCAAGCCCGATGACGACTGCGCCGCGCCCCATGTTGATGTCCGTGTATCCCTGATACTGGCACAGCAGCGCGCCGGAGAGGGCGACGATGCCGTTGGAGATCGCAAGCCCGAGGAGCTTTGCGGTGTTTGTGTTGATGCCCTGGGCGCGGCTCATGACAGGGTTGCAGCCCGTGGCGCGGATGGCGCAGCCAAGCTCCGTGCCGAAGAACCAATAGAGCAGCGCGATAAGCACGACGGCGGCGATCACAAGCACGGTGAGCGCTGAGGGAATGTCCATCTGCGAGAGAATGACGGGGGTGGAGCGCGCGGAGAGAGCCTGGTTGGCCTTGCCCAGGATCTTGAGGTTTGCCGACCAGAGTATCATCTGGGTGAGTATACCGGCGAGGATCGCCGGTATACCGAGCAGGATGTGGAGCATGCCGGTGACCGCGCCGGCGAGCATGCCGGCAAGCAGTGCAAGCAGAACGGACACCCACGGGTTCACGCCCGCGAGAATGAGCATCGTGCATACCGCCGCGCCCGTGCAGATCGTGCCGTCAACGGTGAGGTCCGCAATGTCGAGTATCTTATAGGTAATGTACACGCCGATGGCCATAACGCCCCATATGAGACCCTGCGCGACAGCGCCTGGCAATGCGCCGAGCAAATCAATAAGCATATTTCACACCTGTCCTTTTAGTATTCGTTCTATTTACAATAAGAGGCGAGCGTTCAGCTCAGAGGCTCGTAGCCCTCGGGGGCGGGGATGCCAAGCTCCTCGCAGACGGTGGGGTTGTACATCCTGACAGGGTTGTTGTCGTACTCGATGGGCATGGTGGAGATGTCCGCCTCGCCGGTGAGGATCTTTACTGCCATCTCGCCGGTGGTCACGCCGAGGTTGTAGTAGCTGATGGACAGCGTCGCCACGCCGCAGCCGCGGCAGATGCCGACCTCGCCGGCGATGACGGGGGTCTTCGCGCTGAGGACGATGTTGCCGATGGTTTCGGTGCAGGAGGCGGCGGTATTATCGGTGGGGATGTAGATAACGTCAGAGTCGGCGGCGGCCTTGGTGGTCACGGAGGCGACGTCATTGGTGTCAGCAAAGGAGTAGCGAGTGCAGGCGACGCCCTTGGCGGCCAGCGCTTCCTCGACGACCTTCACCTGATACTCGGAGTTGGGCTCGGCAGAGCAGTAGAGAAGACCGACGTTTTTGGCATCGGGGAAGAGCTCAATGATCATGTCAGCCTGCTCATCAAGCGGAGCAAGGTCGGATGTGCCGGAGACGTTGCCGCCGACGGTGCCGGTAAAATCGTCAATGCCGAGGGCAACGCCGTACTCCGTGACGGCAGTGCCAAGGATAGGGATTTCGGACGTTGCGTTGTAAGCGGCGGCGAGCGCCGGGGTGGCGTTGGCAAGGATGAGATCGACGTTCTTGGATACAAAGGAGTTGACGATGGTGCTGCATGCGGCGCTGTCGCCGGCGGCGTTCTGCACGTCAAAAACGACCTTGTCGCCGAACTTTTCCTTCAGTGTGTCCATGAAGCCCTGCGTCGCAGCGTCAAGCGCCTCATGCTGCACGAGCTGGCAGATACCGACGGTGAACACCTTGTCAGTGTCAACATCAGCGCCGTCGGCAGTGGCTTCGACCTCAGCCGGGGCAGCATCGGCGGCGGGCGCTTCGGTTGCAGCCGGGGCGGCGGAAGAGCCGCACGCGGCGAGACTCAGGCACATTGCAAGCGCCAGAACAACGGTCAAAACAGCGGAGAGCAGATTTTTCTTCTTCATTTTCGATTCCTCCAGTGGTTTCTTTTCTTAAATATTGTCTGTCCGTGAAGGGAAGAAATATCCGAGTAAGCACTTTGTTCAGTGGTTGCTCAAAAGCAAAAACCGTGCGGACTTGTGGTCCACACGGCGAATACCCATCACGGTCAAAGCAGCTCAGTAAAGAGAGCCGACAGCGCCGATCAAGCATAAATCCGGTTGTGTGCATCACAAATCGCCATTACTTTCTGAAAATAAAAGTAATAGCAATAATAATATCGGCCTGCAATGCAGCGGAAAAGCTTCATCGTTATCATCGGCTTCCTTTCCGAGTATGGCGTGAATATACCACAGCAAAATTCATTTGTCAATAGGCTGATGGCGGTAAATTTGCACAAAAAATACGGATATATAAGAATTATGACTGAAAAAGCCGGGAAACGTCATACCCATAAAATTTACCGCAAAGCATTAGCGATTTTAGGCGCTAAAGAAGAAATATATGCGGACAGCATGTGCTTTTACACGGATTTTACGCAGTGAAGATTTTTATTTTTACACTTGAAGGGTATATTGATAAACGTAGTCAGAAAGCAAAAGCTTGCAGCTGGCTATGGGGAACAGAACCCCGGAAACGAATGTAAGTATAAAAGGAGAAACAGAAATGAAAAAGACAATAAGCATAGTTCTGGCACTTGTCATGGCGCTGGCACTGTTCACCGCCTGCGGCAGCACCGCAGCTCCGGCGGCGACCGAAGCCCCCGCAGCAACCGAAGCTCCTGCAGCGAGCGAAGCCCCCGCGGCAACCGAAGCTCCCGCAGAGCTGAGCGGCACCGTCGCCACCGACGGCTCCACCTCCATGGAGAAGGTCATCGGCGCACTTGGCGAATCCTTCATGGAAGCCAACAAGGGCGTGACCTTCACTTATAACCCCACCGGCTCCGGCTCCGGCATCACCGCCGTGAGCGAGGGACGCTGCGACATCGGTCTTTCCAGCCGTGCGCTCAAGGACGACGAGAAGGCCAGCGGCCTTGAAGAGACCGTGCTCGCCCTCGACGGCATCGCAATCATTGTCAACCCCGAGAACCCCGTTGCCGATCTCGACATCGAGACCATCGCCAAGATCTACACCGGCGAGATAACCAACTGGAAGGATGTCGGCGGCAATGACGCTGAGATCGTCCTCATCGGCCGTGAGGCCGGCAGCGGCACGAGAGACGGCTTCGAGTCCATCACCGGCACGAAGGACGCCTGCAAGTACCGTCAGGAGCTGACCTCCACCGGCGACGTCATCACCACCGTTGCCAACAACCCCGATGCTATCGGTTATGCCTCCCTCGCAGCTCTCAAGGATAACGTCAAGGCTCTCACCGTCGGCGGCATCGCCCCGACCGAGGAGACCGTCAAGGACGGCAGCTACGTTGTGCAGCGCCCGTTCGTCCTTGTGACGAAGAGCGGCGTGAAGCTCTCCGACGCGGCTCAGGCTTTCTATGACTTCGCAATTTCCGCAGACGCAGCGCCCATCATCGCCGCTGCCGGTGCAGTCGCAGTCAACGGCTGATAAAACAGCATACTTCGGAGAACGGGACGGCGAAAGCCGTCCTGCTCTCGCGTATGAAAGGAAAAGCAACAAATGAAAAACAGAGCGCGGGTCATTGAAAACTTAATACATGGACTGTTCGCCGTGCTGGGACTCGTGACGGTCGGGTGTGTGCTGCTTATAACGGTATATCTTGTCATTTCCGGCATTCCTGCCATACGCGAGATAGGAATTGTGCCGTTCCTCTTCGGAAAGACGTGGGCATCCACCGCCGCCGAGCCAAGCTACGGCATACTTCCGTTCATACTCACCAGCATTTACGGCACGGCGGGCGCTATCGCCATCGGCGTGCCGATAGGCTTTCTCACGGCGGTGTACCTCGCCAAGCTCGCACCGCCGCAGATAAAAAGCGCGCTCGGCTCGGCAATAAGCCTTCTTGCCGGCATCCCCTCGGTTGTATACGGTCTTGTCGGCATGCTGATACTCGTGCCGGGGATAAGAAAGATCTTTAATGTGCCTGACGGCTCAAGCCTTCTCGCCGCGATCATCGTGCTGGCAGTGATGATTCTGCCGAGCATCGTGAAGGTTTCGGTGACGGCGCTGGAGGCAGTGCCGAAGGAGTATGAGGATGCGTCGCTTGCTCTGGGCGCAACGCCTATAGAGACGTACTTCCGCGTGTCGGTTCCCGCCGCGCGCAGCGGCATTGCCGCAGCAGTGGTGCTCGGCGTGGGGCGCGCGATAGGCGAAGCGATGGCGGTGATGATGGTGTCGGGCAACGTGCCGAACATGCCGAAGCTTTTCGAGAGCGTCCGCTTTCTTACGACCGCCGTGGCAAGTGAAATGTCGTATTCCTCCGGCTTGCAGCGGCAGGCGCTCTTTTCCATCGCGCTGGTGCTGTTTTTGTTCATCATGCTGATAAACGCGCTGCTCAATGCGCTTTTGAAGCACGGGAAGGAGAATTGACATGGAAAAAGGCAATATTTCGACCCGCCGCAAGGCATACATCGCTCTGATGCACACGCTGATGGGCATAGCCGTTGTGCTGACGGCGGCGCTCGTGATCTTCCTCATAGTGTATGTGCTTGCCAAGGGCCTGCCGAATGTGACATGGAAGCTTCTTTCAACAAAGCCCAGCTATCTCTCCGACAGCATCGGCATACTGCCGGATATACTCAATACGCTCTACATCGTCGTTGCGACGCTCTTTATTGTGCTGCCCATCGGCGTGGGTGCGGCGATATACCTCACGGAGTATGCCACGAATCACCGCCTTGTCGCGGCGATAGAGTACGCGGCGGAGACGCTCTCCGGTATACCGTCGATCATATACGGACTTGTGGGCATGCTTTTCTTCTGCCAATTTCTCGGCATGCAAACTTCCCTCTTGGCAGGAGCGCTTACTCTTGTTATAATGAACCTGCCAACGATCATGCGCACGACGCAGGAGAGTCTGAAGACCGTGCCGCAGAGCTACCGCGAGGGGGCGTTCGGGCTGGGCGCGGGCAAATGGCGCGTTATCAGCACCGTTGTGCTGCCCGGCTGCGTGGACGGCATAGTCACGGGGTGCATCCTCGCCATCGGGCGCGTGCTGGGCGAGTCGGCGGCGCTGCTTTTCACAGCCGGGTTTGCCCACGCGCTCAACGGATTCTTTGACGGGCTGACGAGCGCCGGGGCGACGCTGACCGTGGCGCTGTATGTGTACGCCAAGGAGCAGGGCGAATTTGAAGTGGCATTTGCCATCGCCGCGATACTGATGATCCTTGCCCTCCTCATAAACGCCGCCACCATGCTCGTTGAGAAAGGCTTCAAAAGGAAAAACAGCTTATGAAGGACATCAACGCGACCGGAATGAAGCGCGCGGCGCTTATAAACGACCTCTCGTGCATCGGCAAATGCTCGCTGAGCGTGGCGCTGCCGATAGTCTCCGCCTTCGGCGTAGAGGGGGTCGCGCTTCCGACCGCGGTGCTGTCCACACATACGGGCGGCTTTGAAGACTATGTTATTCATGATATGACGCCCCAGATGCGCGAATTTGCCGCGCACTGGAAACGCATGAACGTCAGATTTGACTGCATATACACGGGCTTTTTCAGCTCGGTTGAGCAGATATATATAGCTCGGCAGTTTATCCGCGATTTCGGCGGAAGGGACTGCGCCGCCGTCATTGACCCCGTGCTCGGTGACAACGGCGCACTCTATGACTGCTTTACGGACGAATACATTGATGCGATGCGCGCTCTCGCCGTTGGTGCGGACTTTATAACTCCCAACCACACGGAGGCGGCGCTGCTCGCGGGGCTTTCGATGGACGCGGACGCGGACACGCTTATAAATATACTCGGCAATAAGCTCGGTGCGGAGAACATCATCATCACCGGGATGCGCCGGGGCGGCGAGGTCGGCTATGAAGCGCGGCTGGGCGGTATACGCACGGAATTTTATCGCCCATGGCAGAGCGCTGTGATGCACGGAACGGGGGATGTTTTCACCTCCGCGCTGTGCGGCGGGCTGATGCGCGGCAGAGCGCCGGAGGCGGCGTTCACCGCGGCGGCGGAGTTCTGCGACGAGTGCATACAGGAAACGGCGCGGCGGCAGCCGGGACACTGGTACGGGCTGGCGTTCGAGGAAATATTGAGACGGAGGATGTCGCTTTGAAAGCAACGGCGGCACACTGAAATAATGAGTGATATAATTACCGTAAAGGATCTGTGCCTGTGGTACGGAGCGCATCAGGCGCTCAAAGACATAAATATCAACATACCGGAAAAGAGCATAACTGCGCTTATAGGACCGTCCGGCTGCGGCAAGTCGACTTTCCTGAAAACGCTCAACCGCATGAACGACCTCATACCGGATGTGAAGATAACGGGCGATGTACGCTATAAAGGGGAAAACATATTTGACGGCGCAATGGACGTGAATTCGCTGCGGCGCGAGATCGGCATGGTGTTCCAGAAGCCGAATCCGTTCCCCATGAGCATATACGACAACATTGCCTACGGTCCGCGCACACACGGCGTGAAGAGCCGGGCAATGCTCGACGATATTGTCGAACGCGCACTGCGCGACGCGGCTATATGGGACGAGGTGAAGGACAGACTGAAGAAAAACGCGCTCGGTCTCTCCGGCGGACAGCAGCAGAGGCTCTGCATTGCCCGCGCGCTCGCCGTCGAGCCGGAGGTGCTGCTCATGGACGAGCCGACAAGCGCGCTCGACCCGATCTCCACGTCAAAGATCGAGGAGCTGGCGATGACGCTCAAGGAGCGCTACACCATCGTCATCGTGACGCATAATATGCAGCAGGCGGCGCGTATATCGGACTACACTGCATTCTTCCTCCTCGGGGAGCTGATAGAGTGCAACGAGACGGAAAAGCTGTTCGCGCAGCCTGTGGATAAGCGCACCGAGGACTACATCACCGGACGCTTCGGCTGATAACGGAGGGAGGATACACATGAGAAGCCGTTTTGACGAGCAGCTTGCGCTGCTCAACAGAGAGCTGATAGAGATGGGCGCACTGTGCGAGGAGGTTATTGCCCTCGCTTCAAAGGCGCTGACGGATCAGGACGCGGAGCTTGCCCGCCGCGTCGCCCCGCTTGATGAGGAGATAGACCAGAAGGAGCGCACGATCGAGAGCATGTGTCTCAAGCTCCTTTTGCAGCAGCAGCCGGTGGCGCGCGACCTGCGCCAGATCTCCGCAGCGCTGAAGATGATAACCGATATGGAGCGCATAGGCGATCAGGCGGAGGACATTGCAGAGATCGTCACCTTTCTTGACGGGCACACTGCCGAGAACGACGACCTGCTGCGCGAGATGGCAAAGGCAGTGATAAAAATGGTGACGGAGAGCGTGGACGCTTATGTCCGGTGCGACACGGCGCTTGCGGAAAAGGTCATTGCCGACGACGACACGGTCGATAGATATTTTGACGATATAAAGCGCCGTCTTATCGGCAGCATTGCCCACGACCCTGACGATGGGGAGTATGCGCTGGATGTGCTGATGATTGCAAAATACTTCGAGCGCATCGGCGACCATGCCACGAACATTGCCGAGTGGGTAATATTCTCGATAACGGGCGTTCATAACAGCGATTAACCAAAGCGATTAACCAAAAGGAAGTGAAGGGTATGATATGGTGCGTTGAAGACGACGCGAGCATACGCGACATAGAGGTATACACGCTTCAGACGACCGGATTTGAAGCTCGCGGCTTTGCCGACGGAACGGAATTCTGGGAAGCGCTCGCGCATGAGAAGCCGGAGCTTGTCGTGCTGGACGTGATGCTGCCGGGCATAGACGGTATAGAGCTGCTGCGGCGTATGCGCGCGTCGGCGGAGTACCGCGATATACCCGTGGTTATGGCGACGGCGCGCGGAGCGGAGTACGACAAGGTGCTCGGGCTCGATCTCGGCGCGGACTACTATCTTACTAAGCCCTTCGGCGTGATGGAGCTTGTATCATGCGTGAAGGCCGTGCTGCGCCGCTGCCGCCGCACGGATGGCAAAACGCTCAGCGCGGGCGGGGTGAGCATCGACCTTGACGGGCACATAGTCACGGCGGGCGGCGCACGCGTGGAGCTGACTTACAAGGAGTATGAGCTTTTGAAGCTCTTCATGGCGCATCCCGGGACTGCGTTCACGCGCGACCAGCTCTTCAACGAGATATGGGGCATGGACTACTGCGGCGAATCGCGCACAGTGGACATGCATATCCGCACCCTGCGCCAGAAGCTTGGCGTATACGGCGGAATGATACAGACAGTGCGCAATGTCGGATACCGGCTGGAGGTGGATAAATGACACGAAAGATATTCGCCTCAACCGTGCTTGTGGCTGGCATTGTGCTGGTTGCTGCGGCGGTGATAATCATAGGAGTGCTGTATGAATACTTCGGCGGCGTGCAGAAAAACGAGCTGAGCGACGAGCTGGGGCTTGCCGCGGTCGCAGTGGAGGCGGACGGCACGGAATATCTTGAAAAGCTCAGGGCGGAAAGCTGCCGGCTGACGTGGATAGCGGCAGACGGCACTGTAATATACGACACGAGCCGTGATGCGCAGAGCCTTGAAAACCACGCCGACCGCGAAGAGGTCGAGGAGGCGCTCAAGACCGGTTACGGCGACAGCACACGATACTCCTCAACGCTTTTGCAGAAAACCATATATTCAGCACGCCGCCTCTCGGACGGCAGCGTGCTGAGAATATCTGTCAGCCGCCAGACGGCGGCTGTGCTCGCGATGGGTATGATACAGCCGATGCTTGTTGTGCTCGCCGCGGCGCTGATACTCTCGGGCGTGCTCGCAGGGCGCGTGTCGCGCCGTATAGTGGAGCCGCTCAACACACTCGACCTTGACCACCCGCTTGAAAACGACGTGTATGAGGAGCTTACTCCGCTTCTCAAGCGCATAAATGCCCAGCACAGAGAAATAGAAACGCAGATATGCGAGCTGCGCCGGCGCACGGACGAATTCTCGCAGGTGACGGGAAGCATGAAAGAAGGGCTTGTGCTGCTGGATAACCACGGCGCAGTGCTGAGCATAAATGCTGCCGCGCGGGAGCTTTTCGCCGTGGACGGCGACTGCGTCGGGGCGGATTTCCTCACCGTTGAGCGCAGCCACGATATGTCTGCCGCCGTGGAAAAAGCGGCTGAAACCGGACACAGCGAGATACGGATGCCGCGCGGCGGGCGCGAGTATCAGTTTGATATAAGCCGCATCCAATCCGGCGGCGATACCGCAGGCACAGTTATCCTTGCCTTTGATATAACCGAGCAGGAGTACGCCGAGCGTAACAGGCGCGAGTTCACGGCGAACGTCTCGCACGAGCTGAAAACGCCCCTGCAGGGCATCATCGGCAGTGCGGAGCTTATCGAAAAGGGCATGGTAAAGCCCGAGGATATTCCGCGCTTCGTCGGGCATATCCACACTGAGGCGGCGCGCCTTGTCACGCTTATAGGCGATATTATCCGCCTTTCTCAGCTTGACGAGGGCGACGAGCTGCCCGAGGAGCGCTTTGACATTCTTGCCGAGGCAAAGTCCGCAGTCGAAAGCCTTGCGAGCGAGGCGGCATCGAAGAACGTAACGCTCAGCGCCGAGGGCGAAAGCGCGGAGATAAACGGTGTAAGGCGGCTTGTATACGAGATAGTCTATAATCTCACGGACAATGCCATAAAGTACAATAAGGACGGCGGCAGCGTGCGCGTGACGGTGGAGCGACGTGATAACGCCGCGGTGCTCACGGTCGCAGACACGGGCATCGGCATCGCGCCGGAGCATCAGAGCCGTATATTTGAGCGCTTTTACCGTGTGGATAAGAGCCACTCAAAAGCTTCCGGCGGCACGGGGCTGGGTCTGTCCATCGTCAAGCACGCGGCGGCGTACCACCACGCGAAGATCGAGCTTGAAAGCGCTGAGGGTGAGGGCACGACGATACGTGTAATATTTCCGCTGCAATAAGTCTGCAATATTTTCGAGGGCGACAACGCAAATATGCATTGCCGCCCTTGATTTATGCATGGGACTTATGTATAATGAGAAAAAAGAGTGTAGAAACAAGATGAAAAGGTGAGGAAAAAGGAATATGGAAGAACTCAGAAGCAAAAAGGGCTTTATCTGCGACATGGACGGCGTTATCTACCATGGCAACAGGCTTTTGCCGGGGGTGAAGGAATTTGTGGAGTGGCTGTACAGGGAGAACAAGAATTTTCTCTTCCTCACAAACTCATCCGAGCGCTCGCCGAAGGAGCTTCAGCAGAAGCTGGGGCGTATGGGACTGGACGTGGACGAAAGCCATTTTTACACCAGCGCCCTTGCGACCGCAAAATTCATCAGCAAGCAGGCGCCCGGCTGCTCTGCCTACGTCATCGGCGGCGCGGGGCTTATTATGGCGCTGCACGACGCGGGGATAACCATGAACGACGTTGACCCCGACTATGTCATCATCGGCGAGGGCAACACGTATAATTACGAAAACATTGTCAAGGCGGTGCGCCTTGTGCTTAAGGGCGCAAAGCTCATCGGCACGAACAGCGACCTCACAGGTCCGTCGGAGGAGGGGCTGATCCCTGCCTGCCGCGCGATGATCGCGCCGATAGAGATGGCGACCGGGCAGAACGCATATTTTGTCGGCAAGCCAAACCCCCTCATGATGCGCACGGGTCTGCGCATACTCGGCGTGCATTCAGAGGACGCCGTTATGATAGGCGACAGGATGGACACGGACATGGTCGCCGGCATAGAGACCGGTCTTGACACGGTGCTTGTCCTCTCAGGTGTGACCGACCGCGCCGACATCAGAAAATTCCCATACCGCCCCCGTCTTGTTCTCAACGGCGTTGGCGATATTCCCCCGGAAGCAGAGAACTGAAGCAACAAAAGCCTGCGGGAAAACCGCAGGCTTCAAGGCGTCGACAAAGTCCGACGCCTTGAGCACTTATTCAGGAGTATTCAAAAATACTCCTGAATAAGCATGGATTGAACGCAGAAAGGGGATTCCCATCCCCTCTCTGCACTCTCCCCATGCATTTCTGTGCACTGACGACAGCTTTGTCTACAGTCTAAAGCCTGCGGCAAAACCGCAGGCTTTTTTGCATACAATATGAAATTGCGCGCGCTTACTCCGCCTTGGCGGAATCCTTTATGCCGAGGCATACGCACACGAACACCAACGCGCCGTAAACTGCCATGATAACCGCGGAAACACTGCTCATAACTGCACCTCCGTAGATATGTATTCTGAAAGTCAAATCCTTAACACTTTCTTGACACAAATATATCAGACTTTGCGCAAAAAGCCAAGTGTATATATTACATGGGGGTATGTATTTGCGGAACATGCCACCCAAAATGCGACGCGCGGGGGACGAAATACGTCTTATATGGCAGAGAGACAAAAACTCGACACAAAGACACAAAGGAGGCATGAGCATGGAGGACACAAGGATAATAGAGCTCTACTGGCAGCGAAACGGCACGGCCATCGACGAGACGGACAAAAAGTACGGGCAGATGTATATCGAGCATGCATCCTATGGGCACCCCGGCGGCGTGTACTTCACCGCAGGAACAAATCACGCGATAGGGTAGGGAAATGGGCTGCCTCTTCATGGAGACAGCCCATCAGTATGCATGCCTTACAGTATGCCTTACAGTGCGGTTTCGGATGGCGCGGGTGCGGTCACACCGGCGCGGATCGTCGCGCGCGAAACCTTTTGCCCGCGCTGATTTGTTATCGTGGCTTTTATCACGACAAAGCGGAACACATCGTTTTTTTCCTTAATAACACCGGAGACGTGCAGACCGTCGCCTATGTATACCGGCAGATTGAACGAGCTGTCAACCTCGTGCAGAAGGCAGTATTTACCCGGAAGATATACGCCGGCGAGCGTGGAGTACAGCGAGGCGGTCAGCATTCCGTACACGACCCTGCCCGGGTGCCCGAGAGAGCGGGCATATGCCGCGTCGCAGTGCAGAGGATTGACATCGCCGCTCAGCCGACAGAAGGCATCAAGCATTTCCTCGGTGACGGAAGCGTCGAATTGCGCCGACTGCCCCACGGATAGCTCATCAAAGGTATACACGCAAACGTCAGCCATTTATACGCCCCCAGATTGTTTCCGCAATGCTCTCTGCATCAAGCCCATTTTTGCGGCGCACTTCCTCCTGACTGCCGTAGCCCTTGGCGAAACGGTCATCAAGACCGATACGGGTCAGCACTGCGGGGCTTTCGACCCCGGCAAGGATCTCCGCTGCTGCGCCCCCCAGCCCACCGGATATACTGTGCTCCTCCACGGTGAAGATGCGGTTGCATTTACCGGCGGCCTCCAGCAGCGCCGCAGCGTCAAAAGGCTTTATTGAGCATACGTTGTAAACGCTGATGTCTATGCCCTGCGCGAGAAGAATGCCGCGGCTTGCCATGACCTCGCCCAGAATGCTTCCGGTGCAGAAGACCGCCGCCGCGCTCCCGTCTGCAAGCCTGGTTGACCTGCCGAAAGCAACAGTATGCCCGGCATCAAAGTACTCCGGCTCTCCGCCCATGCCGAGGCGGATATATACGGGACCTGTGTGCTCATACGCAGCGCGGACGCATTCTGCGGCTTCCACAGGCGTTGCGGGAGAGAGAACGGAAAGATTCGGTATGGCGCGCAGCGCCGCGAGATCCTCGGTCGTATGGTGCGACGGACCGAGAGTGCGCCACGATGTGCCGCTGCCCATGCCGACGATCTTAACGTTCTGGTTTTGATAGCATACATCGTTGCGGATGAACTCATATCCGCGAAAAGCGAGGAATGCGCCGGAAGTGTATACGAACGGGATCTTGCCGCACATGGCCATGCCCGCGGCGATGCCGAGCTTGTTCTGCTCGGAAATGCCGAAGTTATAGCACTGCTGCGGCATTTCGCGCGCCATGAGCTCGTCATAATCCGTGCCGCTGTCAGAAAGCAGCGAGACGACACGCTTATCCTGCTGCATCAGCGAATACAGCGCGCTTATATATGCTCTTTGCATTGTGCCAGCTCCTCCTCTGTAATGTCAAGCTCTTTCATGAAAACCTTCAGCTCGCGCCTGTTGGGCATGCGCCAGTGCCATGCGGGATTATTCTCCATGAGGCTGAGCCCCTTGCCCTTAACTGTGTCGGCGATGAGCACGTGCGGACGACCGCCGCCGGTCTGAGCGGCAAGAGCGGTCACAAGGCTGTCGACATCGTGCCCATCCGTGCGCGTACACGCCCAGCCGAATGCTTCAAAGCGCTGCTGCCAGTCTTTTATTCCCATCACATTTTCCAGCGTATCCATCTTCTGAATGTGGTTGTTGTCGATTATCACGGTGAGATTATCAAGCCCGTACTTTGCCGCGGACATCACAGCCTCCCATACGGAGCCTTCCTCGCACTCGCCGTCGCCAAGGAGCACAAACACACGCTGTGACGTCCCGTCTGCCTTGAACGCCAGCGCCATGCCGACGCCCAGCGACAGCCCATGCCCCAGAGAGCCGGTGGACGCCTCTATACCCAGCGGGACGCAGAGACTCGGTTCACCGCCGAGCGCGGTGTCTGGCGTGCAGAAGCCGGCAAGTGTATCCATGCCAAAATACCCGGACTTGCACAGCACCGTGTAAAGTGCGAGACTGCCGTGTCCCTTGCTGAGGATGAATCTGTCGCGCTCCGACCAATCCGGATGTGCGGGGTCGTGGCGCATGGCGTTGCGGCAGTATAGCGCGTAAATTATCTCCACACAGGAGAAGGCTGACGCAAGATGCGCCATTCCACTGCGGTAAGCCGTCAGAAAAATGTCCTTGCGGAGAGTTGAAAGGTCATGTTCATATCTGCCCATTGCTGCCATCAGCTCCTTTTTAAAAATTCGTCATAGTTGACGGAAGCGCCGCCATTTATATTGTCGAGCGCCGCAATGACCGCCGCATCCAGCTTAAATCCGGACACGTCGAGATTTTCACGCATCCGCTGCGGTGAAACGGTTTTGGTTATTGGACTGATCCCTTTTTCAAGACACCAACGCAAAATCACCTGCGCCGGCGTGCGGTCAAGACTTTCGGCAATGCTCAAAACGGTTGGGTCAGTCAGGAGACTGCCGTGCCCCAGCGCGCTCCACGCTTCAAGGGAAATGCCGCGCGCCTTGCAGAATTCCACGCTCTCCGCCTGCATGAAGCCGGGATGAAATTCCAGCTGGTTTATTTCAGGCGCGATTTCCGCGCCGTCAATGAGGGCTTCAAGCTCACGCACACTGCAGTTGCACACACCGATGCGCCGCACCCAGCCGTCTTTTTTCAACTGCTCAAGCGCGCCCCACGTCTCGCGGTTTATTTCTGCCCAATCGTCATCCGTTGCCGCCGTTGCGGGCCAGTGTATGAGATACTGGTCAAAATAATCAAGGCGCAGATTGCGCAGGGACTTTTTACAGGATTTCATGGCGGCTTCAAAACCGCGCTTTGTTGTCCACAGCTTCCCGGAAACGAAAAGCGCCTCGCGCGGCATACCGCATGAGAGCAGCCCATCGCCAACTGCGGATTCGTTCGCATAGGCGGCGGCAGTGTCAAAGTGCCGGAATCCGGCGGCAACGGCGTTTGAAATAATATCCGCCGTGTCTTCGTATGGGAGCTTCCATGTGCCGAAGCTTATATATTCACTCATTGCTGCTGTCTCCTTTATCTTCCTCGGCTATAAGCGCGGCGACAGAACCCTTCAGCGCGCTCAGCCTCTCGCTCCACAGCGGATAGCCGCGCTCCCAGCTGCTGGTCACGGCATCCGAATGAACGCTTTGAATGCTGTAGTTTTCCTTTATATAGCCGCTTAGATATGCGGTGTACTTCTCCGCGCCGAAAACGGACAGATGGTTGGCGTTGTAAAAATCCTTATTGCTGTCAATGCCGATTTCATCGGTAAAATCGTTGAAATCGACAAAGCGCTGCCCGCGGTCTTCAATAATACCGGCAAGATAGTTATACTGCGCTTTCTCACCGGCACGTTCATCGTAGGGTGCAACGACAAAGAGCGCATCCATGCCGATTCTGTCCAGATAATCCAGCAGCGCTGTAAGGTCGGACTCTGCGCGGGGGTTCACGGCTTTCGATGAAATTACGCCGGAATTGTCGCGCAGCGTCAACGCCTTATGGCGAGCGACTTCAAGAAACCCCTTGGAGTAATTGCGCGGAAGGGAGTTCTCAACATTTGGGAAAAATGAACTATCCAATGAACTCCAGTTGATATGATATCTGACGATGTCAAAAAAAATAGATGCAAAGGTCTCAAACGAGGTCTCACGATCTCCCTCCGCTACCTCGTTCGAATATATGTCATAGCATATTCTGGCAATGGGGGGCGGTTCGGTGAGAAGGCTTTCAGGCAGGAGATGAGCGGAACTGCGCTAAGAACGTCGTCGTGCAGTTCGGTATAGGTGTATACGAACGGGCGCGCGTCAATGACAAGCAGCTGTGGGCTTTGACGCGACAGAGCTTCCTTTATAACCGGTTCATAAGCGAACGATGGAAAATTGCTTTTGCCAAAAGCATAGGAGGTCAGCCCGCTCTCACTCCAGCTTTCATAGGGCATCCACGAGACAATGCATACGCTGCCGCCGAGATAAATAATGTCCAGCGAGTTTCTGCTCTCGGCATATAGTCCTCGGAAGTTTTTCCATTCATCGTCCTTGGGAATAAACAGGCAGGACACGGAGGAATAAAGGAGCATAAGAATAAGGACAAAGCAGATAAAGCGAATAAGGTTTCGCGTTTTTGCCTTCATTAGACCGACCTTTCTTTGTAAAATACAAGCACCGGGTCAACCCCTCACCATGGTGCCGTCCTCGACGCTGAACTCATGCGCCTTGATGGCAGCGGAGACGCGAAGCCAAGCGTCGCACCCCGTTGACCAATCCGCGTTCACTGCGGCGGAATGATCGTTTTTAAGCGTATAGCGGCGGCTTATATAATCGGAGAGGAATGCGGTGTATTTTTCTGCGCCGAAGATGTTCAAGTGGTCTTCATTCCAGAAATCAGCATCGCCGTTCAATGCCATTTCCGAGATATGATCGTTGGCATCGAGAAATCCGTAACCCCTCGATTCGACAACAGAGGCGAGGTAATTATATTCTTCTTTCTGCGCAGCAGTTTCAGCGGACGGCGCGACGACGAACAGCGCGTCTGTGCCCTTGCGGTCAAGGTAATCCAGAAGCGACAGCAGATCCGACAAGGCGGAGGCATTTGTCTCTCTGACGGCGGTGACGGCGGAATTATCCCGCAGCGCAACAGAATTCGCGTCTGCAACGCCATGGAAACCCTTTGAATAGTTATATTGCAGGGAATCTGCGCCCGGAGGGAAATAGCTTTCGTCCAATTTTTGCCACATAGAATGAAAACGGCTGATGTCGAGCAGCAGGGACATAAATGTTTCGTCAGAGCCAGACCAGGCGCCGTCGGCAACGACCTGCTTATATAGCCCATAGCTTCTGACGGCGACCGGCAGCCGGTTGACTGACAGCGGCAGGAGAGAGCTGTTGAAGGTTATCGCCGATGTGACCGCTGATGAAGGATTCTGATATGTATAGACAAACGGGCGCACGTCGATGATGAGAAGCTGCGGTGTCTGGTATGTCAGAGCCTCGCTGATAAGAGGCTCATAGCAGAAAGACACCATGCTGCTAACGCCGAGCGCATAGGAGGTGTATGCGTTATCCTGCCATGCCTCATATGGCGACCACGACATGTAGCACGCGCTTCCGCCGAGATATAATATATCAAGGGAATTACGCTTTTCGGAGTAAAATCCGTGAAAATCCTTCCACTGATAGTTTTTGAACACCAGCAGTGTCGATATGCCCGAGAACAGAAGAAAAAATATGAGCGCAAAGCAGACAAAGCGCAGAAGCCGAGTTGTTTTACTCATAGCATCATCCTCTGTATATAAAGTCTGCCGCGTTATAGCCGGGACCGTATATTCCGAACACCATTATCGCAAATATACCGCCCAAAAGCACGATCCATTTGAAAACAAGCTGCTGCTTTTCAAATTCTTCGCGCATATCTATGCCCTTCTCCTGTGCAATGCTCACACAGAGCACGATAATGAAAGAAATGAATGCAACAGTGAAATCCTTCTGCGTCATGCCGAATTCGTACAGGCTGCCGTCAAAAAAGATCCACCAATTGTGGGCAGAAATGGAGTTTTTCAGCATCCATACCCCATGCGCAACGGACTGCGCATTAAAGAATATCCACGTCACGCACATGAGGAAAAGCGTTCTCAGAGAGGCGAAGAGCCGGTAGCCGAACAGACTTTTGTCAACATGCAGAAGTGTGCTGAGCCTATCAAACAGCGGCTGGCAGATCTGCCCGCCGACGATGAAAAACCACAGCAGGATACCGCAGGCGAAGATATACTTCGGTGTTCCGCCGTGCCAGAGCCCGATAACCAGCCACAAAACAAGCATGCCCAGATAAGTCGGCAGCTTTTTGCCGGTTTTTTTGCCGAGAAGCCTTTTGCCGTGATCGCCGAGTGCAACAAAAGCGCGGCTTTTCAAAAGCGGATACATCACATAATCCTTTGCCCACTGACCGAGGGTAATATGCCATCTGCGCCAGAATTCGGACAGGCTTTGGGAGAAGAACGGCTGCCGGAAGTTTTCGGGCATACGTATCTGAAGCATTTCGGACACGCCCAGCATTATATCCATACAGCCGGAGAAATCCGCATATATCTGAAATGCGTACAAAAGCGCGGCGGTCGGGATGAAAAGCCCCTTGTATTCGTTGAAAACGGGTGAAAAAACCGTGCCGGTAAAAATTGCGAGACGGTTTGCGATAACGAGCTTTTTGAAAAGCCCGTACAGCATCCGATATGCACCGGATTTAAACTTTTCATAGTCAAAACGGTGCGCTGCGAAAAGAGTTTCAGAGAGGTCGCCATAGCGCGTGATGGGACCGCAGACAAGCGCGGGAAACCACAGGATGAGCAGCGCGAGGCGCAGCGGATTGCGCTCTGCACGGCAGGTACGCCAGTTGACATCCAGAATATACCCGATGGCGGAAAGCGAAAAGTAGCTTATGCCGATAGGTGCAGCCAGGCTGCGCAGAGCAGCGGGAATGGGCGCGGTGTCAGGCATACCGCCGAAGTATTCAAGCATATTGGCGCTGTATTTGAGCAGGAACAGCACGACAACCACGACTATGACAGAGAGCGCGGTAAAGAGCGTCCTGCGGCGCGGATCGTCCGTGCGCTCCGTCAGCACCGTGCCCAGATACACCGCCGCCACATCCGCCGCAACATAAAAAAACGCGGCAGGACCGGAAGAGAAGAAGACGAACGCCAGGCTGAACGCAAACAGCACGACCCACTGTCCGCGCCGCGGAAACACGTAATAAAGCGCCAGCGCCGCGGCGACAAACACGAAGAACGCAAATGACGTTATCGTAAACATACCTTATTTTGCGCGCTGAAGAATAATGTCCACCATCTCGCCGACATTTTTCATGCCGGTGACTTCGCCCATTGTAAACTTTATACCGAAGCGGCGCTCCACAGCGACGACAAGGTTGATATGCTCAAGGCTGTCCCAATCCTCAATATCGTCGGCGGTCGTGGCGTCCGTCACATGGAGGGTGTCATCGTCAAATTCGTCCTGAAAAACCTCGTCGAGTGCCGCAAAAACTTCATCTCTGCTCATGTTGATTCCTCCGTAATATTTGTTTTGTGCATTTTATATGTGGATACATCCGCGATGTAGTATCCGCCGCATTTTTCAAAGCCCATGCGCTCGTAAAGATCCGCGACCATGGCGTTCTTCGGAGACGGGATGTATTCGCCGATAACCTTCGTGCAGCCGCATTGGCTGGCTGTGCGGATAATGTCATTGACAATGAACTCCTCCATGCCGCGCTTTAGCACGCGGCAGCTCATCAGCCACTCGCTGATAAAGAGGGAGGCGTCGTCGCGCCTGTCCATGATGACGACGCTGATAAGCCCGTAATCACCGTATTTATCGTGCAGACAGTAGTATCTTGTGATGTGGCTGTCGTCGTTTGCAACGGACTCTATCTCGCTTTCGGTGTATCTCACGGTGCGCAGGTTGAACTGATTTGAGCGCTGTGTCAGCTGAGCGATGCGCGGATAGTGGAATTTATCGAAGGGCGCAGCCTGTGCACTCATCTCAAGCGCGCGGAGATATTCGTCATAACTTGTAAATTTTGCCACCAGGGCGCTGCGGTCCGCCTCCTGACGGTACTGCTCTGTTCTGTCTGCATCCGCAGAGGAGAAGGACGCCGTTTCAAAGAGGTCAAGGCCGCGTATGTAGTCAAGGTACAGCGCGGGATCGTCTGGAAGCTCAGGCACGGTGATGTCCGGGATCAGAGAGCGGACAACACCGCGTTCAAACGGGTTGTCATCGAGGAAGACGATGCTGTCCATCCCTATGTTGAGCGTCTGCTGAATAAAGCGTATGTTGGAGGCTTTGTCCTGCCAGTTTGCCACGAAGAGCGCGAAATCTTCAAGCCGCAGCACCATTTCCGGATGCTTTTCAAACGGGAGCTTTGCGGTGTCCTCATTGTTCTTGCTGCACACGGCGAGAATGATGCCGCGCTTTTTCAGCTCCTTTAGGTACAGCTGAAATTCGGAAAAGGCGTGCCCGGTACCAAGCTCACCGATCTCAATCCCGTCGAGCCCGTCGTCGCCGATGACGCCGCCCCACAGCGTGTTGTCAAGATCGACGATAACACATTTTTTTATGCTGCCGCGCAGCGCCGTTATCATGTTCACGGTCTGCTCGGCAAGGTGCGGCAGCGCCTCCAGCGAAAAGGGCATTTTTGCAACATAGTAAAGCTTGTCGTCCTTGAAGCGCGTCGTGCCGAGCCGGCTTTGGACGGCGTTTATATCCACAAGAAAGACGCCTTTATTCTCGGCGGCGGACTGACACAGCAGAAAGCTGAGCTTCGAAAGTTGGTATGGGAAGGAGCACGGCTCGCGCAGAGCGTAATTGCCCATGCTGCCGTCGTTGAGATAAGCGAAAGAAAACTGCAGGATATTGGTCTGAAGCTTTGAGGATATAAGCGTCCAGTACATCCTTATGCGCGCGGCGGTATCGTCGGCAAAGGATGAGCGCTTCTCCACAGGGGTGGAGCAAAAGCTCTCATACAGTTTTTCTGTGCACATTATCAGCAAAACGGCGTTGGGCGCGAAAGCGTACAGCTCTGATCCGGCGTCCATGGTCTGCGCGTCGATCTGGTCATAGTCCGCATCAAAAACATCGATAGACAAGCCGCGCAGAAACGCCTCGCCCTTTATCGCTGTGGATATGTGCTGAGTTGCACAGTTGCCGATGACCGCAAGCTTGTATGCAGGCAAGCCGGGGTCGGATCTGCGCGCCGCTTTTTTCAGCGTGTTGAAGTCGCTCAAGCGGAAACCACCCTTCCTGAATCGAAAAATCTTAGTTCGGCGACCTTACGGCGACAAGACCGCACATAAAAACAGTATATCATTTAATTCCACACATTACAAGCTTTTTGCCGAAAAAGCGGAGCGCACCGAGTGGTTTCGGTGCGTTCCGCCCATTTTTTAAAATTCCTTATATACCCTTGGCACGCGTTTGGACACGGCGCACAAAAGCTCATACGGGATGGTCTGCGCCGCGTCGGAGAGCTTATATATGTCGTTCATACGCCCGAAGATCTCCACCTCGCTGCCGACGTCAACCTGCGGCAGATCCGTCAGATCGACCATGCACATATCCATGCAGATGCTGCCGCGCTGTGGGGCAAAGCCGCCCCCGGCGTAGAACGCGCATTTATTCGAGATAAGTCGCGGCAGCCCGTCGGCGTACCCGATGCCGAGCACGCCCATGCGTGTGCGCCGCTCGGTGATATAGCGCCGTCCATAGCTGACGGACGTGCCGGGCTCATAGAACTTGATGGTGCTGACGGTGGTGACAAGGCGCATGCACGGCAAAAGCCCCAGCCGACCGGCAGTATCGCCGTAGCCGTACAAAAGAAGCCCCGGGCGCACCATGTCCAGCGCCATTTCCGGGTATCTCGCCACGGCGCCGGAGTTGGCACAGTGGCGTATGACAAACTCGATGCCGCCGCGCTCCTTCAGAGCTGCCACAACGCGCATGAAGAGCGCAAACTGCGCGCGTGTGTATGCTTCGGCATCATCGCCCGGCTCATCCGACACGGCGAAATGCGTGTATATCCCCTCGCTCTCCAGACCGGGGAGCGAGCAGGAACGGATAATATTGTCCACACCCTCGTCAAAATGCTCCCCATTTACGAGAAAGCCGAGACGGGACATGCCGGTGTCAAGCTTGATATGTATTTTCAGCCGTCCGCCGAGCCTGGATGCCTCCTCGGAGTATTCCAATGCTTTGGCAAGGCAGGTGACGGTCTGGGTGATGCCGTTTTCAATGAGCGTGCCGACATATTCATGCGGCGTGTGCCCGAGAATGAGTATGGGCATGGCAATGCCGCCGCGGCGAAGCTCCAGCGCTTCGTCCAGGCACGACACCGCAAGATAGTCCGCCCCCACGCTCTCAAGCAGTCTTGCCACGGCGAGCGCGCCGTGACCGTAAGCGTCCGCCTTCACAACGCCGAGAAATCGGCATGAGTCGGGCAGGGCGGCGCGTATCGCCTCATAGTTATGGCGGAGGTTTTCAAGGCTTATCTCCGCCCAGGTTCTCTTTTGCAAATCGTTCATAAGCTATTCCTCGGTTGACTTTTCTTCCGCCGCGCCGTCCGTCAGCGTCCAGCCCGTGATCTCTGCGAACACGCGCACGCGCCCGTCGGAGGATATTTCCGCGGTGAGCGGGGTATCGGTGTATTTGTCCATATGCACCTCAACGCTCACGCCGTCCGACGGCACAAGCATGGCGCAGCGCATTTCGCCGTCATCCCATGCGCTGTCGAGATACCCCGTGCGAAGCGTCTGCGTCAGCAGCGGCAGCGCCGACATCGGCGACAGCCCGAACGAATCGAGGGACCCGGTGTCGAGCATCACGCCGTCATACTCCAGCGCGGTCTCCCCACTTTTCACGTGCGCGCTCACACCGCGGATTATGTCCGGGGAAATAACGGTGACGGTGCTCTCGCCGTCCTTTTCGGCATAGGCAAGGGTAAACTCCGCCGTGCTGTCGTCATACTCGGCGCGGATACGCGCTTCAAAGCTGAGCGCGGAGGCGTTCTGCATTTTCGCCGACAGCGCGTCAAACCCTGTGCGCGCGGCAGTGCCGCCGCAGGCGGTGAGAGGGATGCACAGACAAAGCAGAATTGCCAGATACAGTTTTTTCATGGTGCGGTCTCCGTTTCATATAGGTTGTACCACACCATATGCGCATAAATTTATTATAATCACTCTGCAATGAATAGTCAAATCTCATTTGGACGGCTTTTCCCGGTATTTTGCGCAAAAAGTGCAAAATACCCCTTGCCAAGCGGGGAAAAGCGTGATATTATCATCTGTGCAATGAATGGGAAAATAGCGTCTCAACGCGCGGCAGAGAAGAGGGGTCGCCGGCTGTAAGCCCCTTGGCGCGTATTCGCTTGGTTCGCCCTGGAGCATCCGGTTAATCCCCGGCGCGCGGGTCGCGTTAGAGACCTTCAGAGTGCGGCACGGTGTGCCGAATCCGGGTGGTACCGCGGAAGTCATGCTTTCGTCCCTTTTCGGGGCGGAGGCTTATTTTTTTACATTTCAGGAGTGTGAAGCAATGAGAGAACTGATGCAGGGGCTGAGAGACGCCTCTATCAAAGCTATTCGTGACTGCGACAATGTTGAGGTTTTGGAGTCGCTGCGCGTTAAATATCTCGGCAAAAAGGGCGAGCTGACCTCAATACTGCGCCAGATGGGCAAGCTCTCCGCCGAGGAGCGCCCCGTCATGGGGCAGCTGGCCAACCAGCTGCGCGCGGACATAGAAAGAGCCATTGACGAGCGCAAGGCGGATCTCACGGAGAAGCTTATGGAGCGTAAGCTCGAAAGCGAGACCGTGGACGTGACGCTGCCGGGTGAGGCGCACCGCATGGGACATAAGCACCCGATGTATAACGTCCTCGACCAGATAAAGGATATTTTCATCGGCATGGGCTTCGAGATACTCGACGGACCCGAGGTGGAGCTGGCGGATTATAACTTCACAAAGCTAAATATTGACGAGGGGCATCCATCGCGCGAGTGGACGGACACCTTTTATTTCACTCCGGACAGCCGTGTGCTGCTGCGCACGCAGACCTCGAACATGCAGGTACACGCGATGGAGACGCGCCCGCTGCCCATCCGCGTGCTCGCGCCGGGGCGCGTCTACCGCAAGGATGAGGTCGACGCGACGCACTCCCCGATGTTCCATCAGATAGAGGGTCTGGTCGTTGACAAGGGCGTGACGATGGCGGATCTGAAGGCGACGCTCAACCTCGTCGTGGAGAAGATATACGGCAAGGGCACGGTCACGCGCTTCCGCCCGCACCACTTCCCGTTCACCGAGCCCAGCTGCGAGCTGGACATCCAGTGCCACAAGTGCGGCGGCAAGGGCTGCCCCACGTGCAAGGGAGAGGGCTGGATAGAGGTGCTTGGCGCGGGCATGGTGCACCCGAAGGTGCTTGCCGGGTGCGGCATAGACCCGGACGTGTACTCCGGCTGGGCGTTCGGCATGGGGCTGGAGCGCCTTGCTCTGGGCGAGTATAAGATAAACGATATGCGCCTCATATTCGAGAACGACACGCGCTTCCTTGAGCAGTTTTGATGTAGGAGGGAATATACAAGATGCAGCTTTCAAGAAAATGGCTCAACGAGTTCGTTGAGCTGCCCATTGATAAGTATGACGACCGCACCTTTGCCGAGGCGATGACCGTTTCCGGCTCGAAGGTAGAGATCACGGAGGATCTGAGCAGCAAAATCAGAAACGTCAGGGTCGGGCGCATTCTCTCGATAGAAAAGCACCCCAATTCCGACCATATGCTCGTGACAAAGATAGACGCCGGGGGAGAAGAGCCGGTGCAGATCTGCACAGGCGCATGGAACGTCCATGTGGGCGATCTTGTGCCCGCGGCGCTTCATAACTCCCTTCTCCCCAACGGGGCGAAGATCACGCGCGGCAAGCTGCGCGGCGTGGAGTCGGACGGGATGCTCTGCTCGCTCAGGGAGCTTGGGCTGACGACGCACGACTACCCCTACGGCGAGATAAAGGCCGCCGCCATACTTGGCGACTACCATCCCATTGACCCGGAGAAGCCTTCCATCACGCCGGACATTGCCGCCGGCGACAAGATATTCGGCACGGTCGTCGCCGCGGAGGTGACGAATGTGGAGGAATACGGCGTAAACCTCTGGAAGGTCGAGCTTGACGGCGGCAGCCGCATCGGGCAGACCATATGCGACTGCCAGAATATCCACATCGGGGATATGGTCGCCTATGACAACACAAGCGGCAGGATCTGCACCCTTGCCGACCTGCACGCAAAGCAGGAGGAGTTCCCCCACTGCATCCCCGACGGCATCTTCGTGCTGCATGAGGACTGCAAGCCCGGCGACGACGTCGGCGCGCTCATCGGCATGGACGATCACATCGTTGAATTTGAGATAACTCCCAACCGCCCGGACTGCCTGTGCGTGATAGGTCTCGCACGCGAGGCGGCGGTGACGTTCGGCAAGAAGCTGCAGCTGCATGAGCCGGTCGTCGAGGCGAAGGCGGGCGGAGACATAAACGAGCTTGCCAGGATATTCATCGACGAGCCTGACCTCTGCCCGCGCTACACCGCGCGCATGGTCAAAAACGTGAAGATCGCCCCCAGCCCGGAGTGGATGCGCGAGCGTATCCGCAACGCCGGCATGCGCCCGATAAACAATATTGTCGATATTACAAACTATGTCATGCTCGAGTACGGTCAGCCGATGCATGCGTTCGACTTTGCATGCGTAGGCAATAACGAGATACACGTGCGCTGCGCCCGCGAGGGCGAGAGCATCCGCACGCTTGACGGAACGGAGCGCAGGCTCACGCCGAGCATGCTGTGCATCTGCGACACCGATAAGCCCGTCGCCGTGGCGGGCGTAATGGGCGGCGAGAACAGCGAGATCATCGGCGACACCGCCATGGTGCTCTTCGAGAGCGCGAATTTCAACGGCCCCTCCGTCCGGCGCACTGCAACCGCGCTCGGCATGCGCACGGATGCGTCGTCGCGCTTTGAGAAGGGATTGGACATCAAGAACACCTACGCTGCCGTTGAGCGTGCGTGCGAGCTGGTGGAGATGCTCGGCGCGGGCGAGGTCGTGGAGGGTGTGATCGACGTTGTGCCCAGACCCCTGACAACCACCACCGTCAAGCTCGAGCCGGAGAAGATAAACGCGCTGCTCGGCACGGATATAAACGAATCCACCATGCGAAAGATACTTCTGGATCTCGGCTTCACGCTTGAAGGGGACACCATTTTCGTCCCGTCGTGGCGCGGCGATGTGGAGCATTACTCCGACATTGCAGAGGAGGTCGCGCGCTTTTACGGCTACAACGAGATACCCACGCGCTTTACCGGCGCGATCAGCACCTGCGGCGGCTTTAACCCCACGCAGCTGGCGGAACGTACCGTCGGTCAGACGCTGCGCGCCATGGGTCTGGACGAAATAATCACCTATTCGTTCATAAGCCCCAGCTATTATGACAAGATCCGTATGCCTGCCGACTCGCCTCTGCGCGATTCGCTGCGCATACTCAACCCACTCGGCGAGGACACGTCTATCATGCGCACAACCGTCCTTCCGTCCATGCTGGAGATACTCACCCGCAACTATAATTTCCGCAACAAGTCCGCCGCGCTCTACGAGATAGGCAAGATATACCTCAAGCGCGAAGATGGGCTTGCAAACGAGCCGAAGATCGTCTCCATGGGCGCATACGGCGCAGGCGTGAGCTTCTTTGCGGTCAAGGGCTGGGTGGAGGCGCTGCTGCGCGCGCTCAACACGCCGAAGGCAAGGTTCGTCGCGGAGCATGATAATGCTTCCTATCACCCCGGACGCTGCGCGAAGGTCTACGTGGGCGAGGAGTATATCGGCGTGTTCGGGCAGATACACCCCGAGGTCGCCAAGAACTACGGTGTGGACGCCGAGCTTTACGCCGCGGAGCTGAGCTTCGACGCGCTGTGCAGCGTCAAGGGCGGCACTCCCGTGTATAAGCCGCTGCCGAAATTCCCGTCCGTCACGCGCGACATCGCCGTGGTGTGCTCGTCCGACATTACCGTCGGCGAGCTGACGGACTGCATCCTCGCCTCCGGCGGGCAGTATCTCAAGGACTGCACGCTCTTTGACGTCTACACCGGGCATCACATTGCCGAGGGCATGAAGTCCGTGGCGTTCTCGCTGACGATGCGCGCCGACGATCAGACGCTCACCGACGATCACGCCGACGAGACCGTGCGCAATGTGCTCTCCGCCCTGCGCGAGAAGTACGGCGCTGTGATACGCTGAGAACAGAATTTTCTTGTCAGACGCCGCAGATGCATTGCGCGGCGCTGACTTAATGAAAATTTAATCAATTTACCCCTTTTTCGACTTTACTTGCAGCTTGAATCTGGTATAATAATGTCAGAAAAGATGAGAACGGAGGGGACATCATGGCAGATGAAACACGAAAGTTCGAGGCGCTGGACAGCAAGACCGCGATGAAGGAAGTCCTTTCGTCTGTGTATAACTCCCTCATGGTCAAGGGCTACAACCCGATAAACCAGATAGTGGGCTATATACTCTCCGAGGACCCGACCTACATCACAAATTACAACAACGCCCGCACGCTTATCACGCGCATCGACCGCGACGAGCTGATGGGCGAGCTGGTGAAGACCTACCTCGACAAGTAAAGGCACATCGCAAAAACAGCAGCCCGGCTCATCCGTTTCTGGATGAGCCGGGCTTTGCGTATTTCATTCGTATATCAGCACAGCTGTGCGCCGGCGGGGACGCTGTCGTCGAGCATGACGAGGTGCAGCTCTTCCTTGCCGTCAACCTCACGCACGGCGGAGAGCAGCATGCCGTTGGACATCTGCCCCATCATCTTGCGCGGCGGGAGGTTGAGGATGGCGACGACGGTCTTGCCGACGAGCTGCTCCGGCTCATAGAACTTATGAATGCCGGAGAGAATGGTGCGCTCGGTGCCGCTGCCGTCGTCGAGCGTGAATTTCAGAAGCTTTTCGGACTTTTTGACCGCCTCGCACGTAAGCACCTTGCACACGCGCATGTCGCACTTTGCAAACTCGTCGATCGTCACGTCGGGCAGCACGGGGTTGACCTTGACCTGCGGACCTTTCGCCGCCTTTTCAAGCTCCTCAAGCTCGGCGAGCATCTTCGCCGCGTCGATGCGCGGGAAGAGCGTTTCGCCCTTGCGGACGCTCACCGTCGCGGGCAGCACGCCGTATTCCCCGGCGTGATCCCATGTGGTATGTTCTTTCTCCGCGCCGATCTGAGCGAAGGCCTTTTCGCAGCTTGCGGGCATGAACGGCGTGAGCATCGTGAGCGCTGCGCGCAGCGCCTCAAGAAGGTTATACATCACGCTTGCAAGGCGCGGCTTCTTCGCCTCGTCGCGCGCGAGCACCCAGGGCGCGGTCTCGTCGATGTATTTATTCGCGCGCTGGATGAGCCTGAACACCTCTTCAAGCGCGAGATGCAGCTGGAACTCGTCCATCTGCGCGGCGTAGAGCGCCTTGGTGGAGCGGATGAGGGAGATAAGCTCTTCATCCATCGGGTCGCTCTCGCGCTCGGGGATGAGCGTGCCGCCGAAGTATTTTTCGACCATGGCGGTCGTGCGGGAGACGAGGTTGCCGAGGTCGTTGGCAAGGTCTGTGTTGATGGTGCTTATAAGAAGCTCGTTGGAGAAGTTGCCGTCCGAGCCGAACGGGAACGTGCGCAGCAGGAAAAAGCGCAGCGCGTCCACGCCGAATTTATCCGCCAGCAGGTACGGGTCAACAACGTTGCCCTTGGATTTACTCATCTTGCCGCCGTCGATGACGAGCCAGCCGTGCCCGTAAACGCGCTTGGGCAGGGGCTGCTCAAGGCTCATGAGCATTGCCGGCCAGATGATGGAGTGAAAGCGCACGATCTCCTTGCCGACGATGTGCACATCCGCCGGCCAGTACTTTTCGTAATCATGGTACTTCTCATTCAAATAGCCGAGGGCGGTGATGTAGTTGGAGAGGGCGTCGACCCACACGTACACGACGTGACCGGGGTCAAAATCCACGGGAATGCCCCAGCTGAAGCTCGTGCGCGACACGCACAGGTCTTCAAGACCGGGCTTGATGAAGTTGTTTATCATTTCGTTGACGCGGCTGGGCGGCGTGAGGAACGTGCCGGTCTCCAGCAGCTCCTGCACGGGCTTGGCGTACTTTGAGAGACGGAAGAAATAAGCCTCCTCCTCCGCGTCGTGCACCTCGCGCCCGCAGTCGGGGCACTTGCCGTTGACAAGCTGGCTCTCCGTCCAGAAGCTCTCGCACGGGGTGCAGTATTTGCCCTTGTATGCGCCCTTATAAATGTCGCCCTTTTCGTACATCTTCCGGAAGATGCGCTGCACGGACTCAACGTGATAATCGTCCGTGGTGCGGATGAAGCGGTCATTGGAGATGTTCATGAGCTTCCACAGGTCGAGAATGCCGTTCTCGCCCGTGACTATCCTGTCCACAAACTCCTGCGGCGTTACGCCCGCCGCCTTTGCCTTCTCCTCTATTTTCTGCCCGTGCTCGTCCGTGCCGGTGAGGAACATCACGTCATAGCCGCACAGGCGCTTGTAGCGGGCGATGGCGTCGGTTGCGACAGTGCAGTAGGTATGCCCGATATGCAGCTTGTCCGAGGGGTAGTATATCGGCGTGGTGATATAAAAGGTCTTCTTTTCCATTGCAGTCTCCCTTTCTCAAAGACAGCGCCGCGCATTGTGCCGCGTTATGCGGCGCTGCCAAAATAAATTTCTCTTTTCTCTAGCGTGCCTCAGCCCGTGGCAGCCTCGCCGCCGCCGGCCGCCGCCTCCGCTGCTGCCTGCGCGTCGAGCGCCTTTATCTGCTCGGTCGCTTCGTGGGTGTGGTAAACGTCGTATATCTCGTCGATCTGGTCTATCTGCATGCCGTTTGCGTCGAACACGTGCCGATGCACCTGCACGCCGTAGCCCTCCATGATCCAGGGGTACTTCTCACTATTATACGTATAGGTGTCCTTGGTGAGCTGGATATACGTTCCGTCAAGGTTTGTGCCCATTATCTCTATGGTGAGGCTTTTTTCCTCGGCGTTGCAGTGAGTGACGATCTTGATGGGATAATCGGTGTCGTTTCTGAATTTGAAGTCCGGCTTCGGCCAGCTGACCGTTGCGTCGTAGCCCTTTTCAAGGTAGTCCACGGGGAAGTAGTGCGGAACGCGCTGCACGGTGTTGACGCGGTAGGCGTAAAGCATGGCGCTGTAGAGCGTGGACGAGACCTGGCATATGCCGCCGCCAAGCTCCTCAACGACCTCGCCGTTGGAGTACGCGCCCGCCATCTTGAAGCCCGCCGCCTCCGTGCGCTCGCCGAGCGCGTCGTTATACGAGAATACGTCGCCGGGGTAGAGGATCGTGCCTTCTATCTTGCTGCACGCGAGCTGAATGTTGCTGATGCGGTTTTCATTGCTCTTGGGGAAGTAGGTCGTCATTGCGCCGAGCACGTCACGGTAGAGAAGCGAGCGCAGATAGTCGCCCGTGACCTCCGGAAACGTCAGCTTGATGGGTATCTCCACATCCGCCGCGGGCTCTGCCGCCGTCCAGATGTCCTCCGCCTCTGCCACGTCGAAGTCGCAGCCCTCAACATCGTCAATGACCGTGAACTTTCCGTCGTCGGAGAAATGGGCATCCGCAGGCTCTGCCGCGAGATCGTCATGTATCTTCTGAAAGTCGGGCATCTTCGGGGCGGAGGTTATATAGTCGTAGTCGATCTCCGTCTTGCCGTCCTTGAGCGCGTCAACTATCACGGCGGTCATGTCCGCAAGGTCAAACTTCAGCTCGCCCGCGCCCTTGACCATGCACAAAAGCGAATTTTCCTTATCTATTTTATAACCGCCGTCGCCAAGCTCTTTCTCAAGGCTTTTTATGCCCTCTTCACACTGGGTGCGGATATATTCCTCATCATACACTATGCTTGCGCTGTTGACCTCGACCGGGCGCAGATAGCTCTTGACGCAGTCAAGAAGATTGGCATACCAGTTGCCGGTGTGCCCATAGGCATAGGCGGCGTCCGCCGCTTCATCGACGGTATGCATCGCGCCGGAGGCGTACTGGGCAATTTCGATCTTCGTTCTGCCCATGAGCGTGACGGTCAGCGGAGTTTTCGCCTTCTCGTCCCAGCCGCTCGCCTCTATGGCGCTCTTGGCGCTGTCTTTATCCATCCCGCCGACGAACACGCCGCCGACGTAGACGTTGGGAAGGTTGGATGCGCTTTTTGTGACCATGTATCCCGCAGCAGTCACTGCGCCGCCGAGCAGCAGCAGGATGCACGCGATGACGCTCAGCGTTATTTTCACTCGGCGGCTGCGGTCGTGCTTTGCGGCGCGGCGTGAGGTCTCCTCCGCAGTCTCCTCCGCGGCATCGTCCGTGTCCCAATCGCCGGGAAATCCGTTTTCCGCAGCATTTTCCGCCTCACCGTGACCGTCAGGGTCAGCGCCGCCGCTCTGCAAGTCCGCACCGTGCGCGGCATCGCGCGCATCGCGCTCTGCGCCCTCCTGCTCGCGGCGCCTGCGCATCCGCGGCAGCTCAACGGATTCTATCATGCTCGGCTGATATTCCTCCTCCGTGCGTCGGGGCTTTTTGCCCTGCTTTTCGGGGGCGGCGTGCTTGCTCACATATCTGCCGGTCTTTTTCTTTTTGTTTTCTCTCACTGCATACCCTCATTGATCGCGTGGTTTTATTTACCTGGCGGTGTGTTCTTCGTACATTTGGGTGAAAAGCTCGTCCTCGCCCAGAGGCAGATCAGGATCCTTCGGTTTCGGCGGCTCGTCCTCCGTCAGCCACGGCGTGCCCTCCAGCCGCCCGGACGCCTGCACCTCCAGAAGGATGCCGATGAGCTGGTTGGAGATGAGAAAGCCCGGCACCGTGAAATGCCAGCGCTCGCCGTTGCGCTCCGCCCAGCCCTTGCGTTCAAAGGCGAGGAGCGTGCGCTCGATAGGCTTCCAGTCGCACTGGCAGCGCACGCGGTAGTCATGCTCGGATATGCCGCGCGCCGTGCGCATGGCGAGCATCACATATTCCACCGCACGCTCGAGCGGGTCGATGTTTTTATACTCATCGACGATGCTGAGATTGCGGAACACGCCGGCAATGTACTGCTTGAGATCGCGCACGTAGCTGTAGCGCAGATTTCCGATGCACGAATGCGCCCCCGGACCGAAGCCCATGTAATCGTCAAGATTCCAGTACTTTATGTTGTGGCGCGAGGGGAAGCCCGGCGCGCAGAAGTTGGAGACCTCATAGTGCATATACCCGTAGCGCTGGAGCATTTCCGCGGCATAAGAGTACATATCCGCCTGCTCGTCGTCGTCGGGCATGATTGCAGAGCCAAGATACTCCCGGTACATCCGCGTTCCCGGCTCGAGCTTGAGAGCATAGCAGGATATATGCTCCGGGTGCAGCTCGATGATGCGCGCGAGCGTGTCCGCCCAGTCGCTTTTGCGCTGGCTGGGCAGACCGTACATGAGATCGACGCTGATGTTGTCAAACCCGGCGCGGCGCGCATCGCGCACGGCGTTGACCGCCTGCTGGAAGTTGTGGCGGCGGCCGATGAGCTTGAGAAGATCGTTGTCGGTCGCCTGTATGCCGATGGAAAGGCGGTTCACGCCCTCCTGCCGGAGGGTCTTGAGCTCGGCAAGGCTCATGCTGTCGGGATTGCACTCGACCGTGACCTCCGCGTCCATGCGCACATTGCCGTTGAGCTTGAGGGCGTTGAATATCTCTGCGATGCGCTCCGCCCCATAGAAGCTGGGCGTGCCGCCGCCGAAATACACGGTGTCAACCTCGTAGCTTTTTATCGCGGCGGAGGACTCGTTGATGTGCTCAATGAGCGCATCCTGATAGTCGGGCATGAGGTGCTCGCAGCCTTGCAGCGAATAAAAGTCGCAATACGAGCACTTGCTGGCGCAGAACGGTATGTGAATGTAGATCCCAAGCCGTTTTTTCATAAAAGTAGTTTCTCCGAATCGGTGTTAACTATACTGTGTACTGACGCTGTCAGAACAGCTCGCTCACGAGCTTGACAAACTCCGCCGGGTCTTCGACCTCGACCCCGGCCATCATCTCCGCGAGAGTCTCCAGCACCTTTGCAAGATGCGTCGCTTTCTCGGTGTCGTTTTCATAGGCGCTCTTCAAAGCGGCGACGGCGGGATGAGAGGGGTTGAGCTCCAGCACGCGGTTGGCGCGCACCTTGCGCATCTCCTCGCTCGGTCCGCGGCGGAAGTATTTCTCCATTTCCAGCGTGATGCCGCCCTCGGTCGTCAGCGCGCACGGCATATCCGCAAGCTTGTTGGAAAGGCGCACCTTCGTCACGTCATTGCCGACGGCGGTTTTGACAAAGTCAAGAAAATCTTTGTTTTCAACGTCGCGCTCCTCGGCGGCTTTCTTTTCTTCCTCGGTGTCGAAGCCGAGATCGTCCGTCACGACGTTGCAGAAGGGTTTGCCGTCCTGGTCGCGCAGCGCCTCCAGCACCATTTCGTCCAGCGGGCTTGTGAGATATATCAGCTCATACCCGCGGTTTTTGACCTCCTTGCACTGGGGCAGGCTCATCGCGTGCTTTACGGAGTCGGCGGAGGCAAAGTATATCGCCTTCTGGCTTTCTGGCATATTCTCAACATATTCCTTGAGCGTTATCTGCCTGTCCTCGGATGTGTAGAATATCAGCAGGTCGCGCAGGAAGTCCTTATAGCGCCCGTACTCGTCGCACACGCCGCACTTGAGGTGCACGCCGAAATTCTTGAAGAACTCCTCATACTTGGGCTTGTCGTCGCGCATGAGCTTTTCAAGCTCGCCCTTGATGCGCTTTTCAAGGTTCTGCCCGATTATGCGCAGCTGCCTGTCATGCTGCAGAATCTCGCGCGAGATATTGAGCGAGAGGTCGGGAGAGTCCACCACGCCTTTGACGAACTCAAAGTAATCGTGCACAAGCTTGTCGCACTTTTCCATTATCATCACGCCGTTGGAGTAAAGCGTGATGCCGCCCCGGTTGTCGCCGGTGAAGGCGTTCTCGTTCTCCTCGCCCGGGATGAAGAGCAGCGCCTTATAGCTCACCGCGCCTTCGGCGTTTATGCGTATGAGCGCGCAGGGATCCTTGCGCTCGTGATTCTTTTCTTTATAGAAAGCGATGCAGTCGTCATCCGTGACCTCGCTCTTCGAGCGCTGCCAGATGGGGATCATGCTGTTGACGGTCTCGTTCTCGGTGACCATTTTGTATTCGTACTTGGGCGTGCCGTCGTCGTTTTTCTCGCCGGTCTCAACGCGCTCCTGATGCTCGATGTTCATTTTTATCGGCCAGCGGACATAGTCGGAGTATTTCTTCACCAGCGCTTTGAGCTTCCACGTCTCCAGATAAGTGCCGTAGATCTCCTCGTCCGTATCGGGCTTTATGTGCATGATAACGTCAGTGCCGACGGTGTCCTTGTCGTATTCCGTGACGGTGTACCCGTCCGCGCCGCGGCTGACCCACTTCACGCCCTTGTCCTCGCCGAACCTGCGGGAGAGCACCGTCACCTCGTCGGCAACCATGAACGCCGAATAAAACCCGACGCCGAACTGACCGATGATGGAAAGATTCTCGTCCTCGCTCTTTTCCGCGTCCATCTCGCCCTTGAACTGGAGCGAGCCGCTTTTTGCGATAACGCCGAGATTGTTCTCCGCCTCCTCGGCGGTCATGCCGATGCCGTTGTCGCGCACGGTGAGGGTGCGCGCAGCCTTATCGGCGATGATTTCGATTTTGAAATCATCGCGGCTTAGCCCGACGGAGCCGTCCGTCAGCGACAGATAGCAGAGCTTGTCTATCGCGTCGGACGCATTTGATATGATCTCACGGAGGAAAATCTCCTTATTTGTGTAGATGGAGTTTATCATCAGATCCAAAAGACGCTTAGACTCCGCTTTGAACTGTTTCTTTGCCATTAAGCATACGCCTCCAAAGTAATTGTTTTCATAATTGAGTATTATACCACAATCCTGCATAATTTCAACATTTCCTGACCGGCGCGGCGCAATATTTCAGATTATTCATATTTTCGGCGCAATGCGGTTGACAAGTGTAGTCTGATGTGGTATATTGCGGATAGATGACAGACGTAGTCCGGACAAGGCAAAAAAGAAAAAACTGCGGTTCAGGAAACAGAAATGAGGAAAATTACGTCAGTATTATCAGCTGACTGCGAAAAAAGCTACGGAGGAATGAAAATGAAAAAAACATTGTGCTTTATCCTTGCCCTGGTCATGCTTCTTGCGCTCGCCGGGTGCGGTGCGGCGGGAGAGACAACGGATGCTACGGACGCGGCGCTCTCCGACGTTCCGCCCACGCCGATGCCGCCTGCGGCGGAGACGGATGCTGACGGCTCGTGGGCGAACGTCGTGGAGGTCTCTGCGGTGGATGAGCTGCTCGCTGCCATCGGCGACGACACGAAGATAATCCTTGCCGAGGGGAACTACGATCTCTCAACCGCGGCCGACTACGGCGCGGCGGCGGACGGCGCGCGCTACCGCTGGGAAGAGGTGTACGACATGGAGACCGAGGGCTACACCGGCACGGCGTTTGAGCTTATAATTTCCGGCGTGAAAAACCTCGCCATCGTTGCAGCAGACGGCGCGAAGGTGACGATCTCCGCCGTGCCGAGATACGCAAATGTTCTGCGCTTTGAAAGCTGCTCCGACCTTGTGCTGCACGGCATGACGGTCGGGCATACGGAAGAGCCGGGCGTGTGCGCGGGCGGCGTGGTGCTGCTTGACAGCGTGAACGGCGCGAAGATAAGCGCGTGCTCGCTCTACGGCTGCGGCACGGTCGGCGTGCAGGCGTACACCTGCCGCAATGTATATGTCTCCGACTCGTCCATCTTCGACTGCTCGGAGAGCGCGGTCGTTTCCAGCCAGAGCACGGATGTGCGCGTGGAGCGCTGCGACGTGTTCGACTGCGGGCTGAGCGGCTTCTCTGCGATCTTCTCTGCCGACACTACCACCGGCTTTGCCGTGGTGAACACGGATATACGTAATTGCACCGGCGCGGCGCTCTTCGGCGCGTCATCGACCCACGGCGCTGCTTTGCTCGGCTGCGGCGTGAACGGCAGCACCGCATTTGAGCGCGGTCTCTTCGAGATAACGGGCGAGAGCGTCACCGTCGATAAATGCAAATTTGAAGGCGGGATATACTTCCCGCTGCTCTACAGCGAGTATACCGACGGCACGGCCGTCACCGCAGACGGAGAGGAGCTGACGCAGGACAAGCTTTTTGCAATGGAGCGCGCCGAGGCAGAATACACCCTGCCTGAGACCGCGTCCGCGCCGGAGGTCGATCTTGACGTGACGGTCAATGCCGACGGCGTGCGCGAGATCCATGTCTCCACGGTGGATGAGCTGCTCGCCGCCATCGCGCCCGACACGGCCATATACCTCGACGCGGAGCTGTATGACCTCTCCGCTGCCACAGTGTACGGCGGCGCAGGCGGAGAGTGGTACGGCTGGGTGGAGAACTTCGACGGCCCGGAGCTTGTGATATACGGGGTGGAGAACCTCCGGATAATCGGCGCGGAGGGCGTGAACGCGACGATCTCCGCTGTGCCGCGCTATGCCGATGTGCTGACCTTCTCCGGCTGCGCATATATAGGGATCTCCAATGTGACGCTGGGGCACACCGAGGAGCCGGGCGAGTGCTCCGGCGGGGTGCTGAACTTCTCTCAGTGCGACAGCGTGACCGTTGACAGAAGCCGCATCTTCGGCTGCGGCACGGTCGGCGTCACTGCGGACAACAGCCGCGGCATAGCGGTCAACGACACGGAGATATACGACTGCTCCTACTCCGCCGCAAGTCTTTACACCTGCAGCGACGTGGCGTTCACAAACTGCAATATCCACCACTGCGGCACGCCGGAGCTTGTCATAGCGGACAGCAGCGTCAGCTATGACGGCGAGACTCTCAAGAGCCTTGATTATACCTTCGAGGGCGGCAAGCTCGTCGAGTACGTTTACCCGGATATGCACTAAAATGACGGGAGAGCGGCAGATATGGAGAATCTTGCGGAAAGGATAAGCGACAGCGAGCTGGAGGTAATGCGCGTGCTGTGGGACGCGCGCACGGCGCTGCCCGTCGGGGAGATACGCCGCGCAATTCAGGAAAAGCGCGGCTGGGAGGCGACGACCATAAAAACACTTATACAGCGCCTTGTCGCCAAGGGCGCTGTGGCGCAGGAGAAGCGGGGGGCGTTCTACTATGCGCCGCTGGTGTCCGAAAAGGAATACAACGACTGGGCGACGGAGCGGCTGATACGCCGCCTCTACCGCGGCAGTGCGAAGAGCCTTGTTGCGGCGCTGGTGCAGTCGGACGAGCTGAGCGAGAACGACATTGAAGAGCTTCGCACAATGTTCAGGAAGGGCGGGGAGACATGACCGGCGCTTTGACAACGCTTCTCTTCCTCGGCGTGAGCGCCACGCTCATGGGGCTTTTTCTTATACTCGTGCGGCGCGTTTTCGGCAAACGCCTGCCGGGCGTGTTCTATTACCTCGCGTGGCTCGTGGTGCTGCTGCGCTTTGTCGTGCCGCTGCCGGGGCTGATCCCGGTCGGCACGGCGGAGACGCTGCCAGACGCAATACCGGCGCAGACCGCGCGCCCCTACGGCAGCGCGCGCTTCACCGGCGCGGCAGGGGAGGACGATAATGAGTTTCCGCGCGCATACGGCAGCGCCGAGACGGATGCAAATGCGGCGGATATGGGGGATAGGACCGCCGGGGCAGACGCTGCGGACTCGCCGAGCGCCGGCGGTGGTACTGGTGCAGGTGAAGCCGGTGCGGCGCAGACCGCGCCCAATGCGGAAACACCCGCCCCGGCGCGCTGCGGCTGGTCACGGTCGCTTCCGTTGACGAGCTTTTGGGGGCGATAGGCTCCAACACCGTTATCACCGTGCGCGCGGGGAGGTACGACCTGACCTCGGCGGCAGATTACGGCGCTGAGGGCGCGGGCGCGGGCTATATGTGGAGCGAAGCCTACGACGGGTATGAGCTTGAAATATCCGGCGTCAGCAACCTCGCGATAAAAGCCGACGGCGATGTGGAGATCACCACTGCGCCGCGCTATGCAAATGTTATCAGACTCTCTTCCTGCACCGGCGTGACGCTCAGCGGCTTCACCGCCGGGCACACGGAGGAGCCCGGCTCATGCTCCGGCGGCGTGCTCTGCTTCGATGGGTGCAGTGATATAAGCATTGCCGGCTGCCGCCTATACGGCTGCGGCACGGTCGGCATACAGGCCGACACAAGCCGGGGTCTGGATGTCCGCGACACGGAGATATACGACTGCTCGGCGTGCGCGGTGAATCTGACGGACTGCACGGATGCGGTGTTCACAAACTGCAATATCCATGACTGCGGCACGCCGGAGCTGTACTTTGACGGCAGCAGCGGCATTGTTTATGACGGCGCGGAGCTTGCCCCCGCGGTGTACGCCATCGGCGCGGACGGCGCGCCCGTCAGCCCCGATGTCTGATGCAACAGAAAAAGTACAGGGCATCCCTGCGCCGCCCGGCGCAGGGATGAATTTTATTTTGGCGGTTGCGCCGGATTAAGTATTGTTTATTGCCCGGCAATGTGTTAAAATATCGTCAGATGGAAATATTTCAATATTTTTTAAGGAAGTGGTATTTTGAAGCTTACACCCGAACAGCAGGCTCTGCTCAAC
This sequence comes from Clostridiales bacterium UBA5888, assembly GCA_002431965.1. Taxonomy (GTDB): domain Bacteria; phylum Bacillota; class Clostridia; order Oscillospirales; family Oscillospiraceae; genus Limivicinus. Next base: position 752 of record DJEW01000039.1, on the reverse strand, counting down.
GGCGAAAAGGGCGAAATGATGGCAAAGGTCATGAAGACCCTCGTCATGTACGGCGACACCTTTGGGGCGGAGCGTATGGTGCCGGTCACCAGCAAGGAGGGGCACACGGTCATATCCTACGGTCTCGCGGCGCTCAAGCCCGTGTACGACCTCTTTGACCGCCTTATCGACGCCGGACTGACCACGATGCAGAAGTTCACCGCCGACCCGCGCCCGCTGGATAAGAACGTTCCCACGAGCTTTCTGGAGGACATTGTTTTCGAGAAGATAATGTACACCGAGCAGGCGAGGTTTGAAGAGCAGCTGAAAAAGCTGGGCATTGCCGGCGACGATGCCTACTCCTGCACCTGCTACGTTGACCAGATGGGCAATAAGCCCAATAAGGGCGACATACTCAGCTGGGCGGAGTCGTCCGCCGTGGTGTACGCCAACTCCGTGCTCGGCGCGCGCTGCAACCGCAACTCCGGCATGATAGAGCTGATGGGCTCTATCGCGGGGTTTGTGCCGGAATTCGGCCTGCTGACCGACGAGGGGCGCAAGGCGACATGGGTGATCGAGGTCAGATGCGAAAAGAAGCCGGAGGCGCAGCTTCTCGGCTCCGCCATCGGCATGAAGGTCATGGAGGAGGTCCCGTATGTCAAGGGACTCGACAAGTGGCTGGGCACTGAGCTGGACGACGAGGCTTGCACCTATCTCAAGGACTTCGGCGCGGCGACTGCGTCCAACGGAGCGGTGGGGCTTTTCCACATCGA
>DJEW01000014.1:63837-102532 GCA_002431965.1 Clostridiales bacterium UBA5888 | reverse complement strand
GCGCAGGGAGACGGGAAAGTCTTCGCCGGCGTATCTCTTGATGCACTGCACGATCTCGACGGGGAAGCGGAAGCGGTTTTCGAAGGATCCGCCGTATTCGTCGGTGCGGAAGTTCCAGTTTTTCATGGTGAACTGGTCGAGCAGATAGCCCTCGTGCACGGCGTGGATCTCAACGCCATCGACGCCGGCCTCGCGCAGGCGCTTTGCGGTCTTGCCGAAGGCCTCGACCATTTCGTGGATCTCCTTGACGGTCATGGGGCGGCTCTTCACGTCCTCCGCCCAGCGGTTGGGCGTGGCGGACGCGGACGCGCAGCAGTACTGAACGTCAACAATGGGGGATGCGAGCTTGTTGAGAAGGTCGTTCTTTGCAAGAACGGTCATCCAGCCGTTGATGGCCATGGAGCGACCAAAGCCGGCGGCGAGCTGGATAAAGAGCTTGGAGCCGGTCTTGTGAAACTCATCCATAAAGGGCTTGAGCTGCTTGAACATACGGTCATTCTGATAAAGCCAGTGACGACCGGGGATGCCCATGGTGTCGCGGACACACTGCATGCCGGGCAGTATGAGACCGACGCCGTCCCGGGCGCGGTTGAGCAGGAAGTAAGCGGCTTCCTTGTCAAAATGGTTGGGCTCCAGCCAGCCAAAGAGGGAAGTGCCGCCCATGGAGCACTGCACGATACGGTTAGGTATCTCTACATTGCCGATCTTCCACGGGGTAAAGAGTGCATTGTACTTTTCGTTCAAAAACTTCGCTTCCTTTCTTACTTTCTATGCTTTCTAAATGGGTGACGTAGCTCTCGTGCGTCAATCATTTACACAAGATTGACTATATTATAACGTATTTTAACAAATAAATCAATCACAACCTGGGCGTTTCAGGAGACTATTTATCATAAATTCGTTATACAATTCACAGCAAAGTGTCAGAAAACGCACAATATTGGCAGCGCGGCGCGAATGCAGAAATTTCTATGGCGCGAAGGGGAAGAATATGTTATACTGTTCCTGCCAATCGAATGCGACAAAGCTGAACCGCGAAGCGGAAAAAATCCTGAGGCAGCGCCGCCGAATGTGGCAGACGTATTGTGCGGCGCTGCCTTGAAGCGAAACGGAGGACGGCATATATGGAAATGCGCGAACTGGAATGCCGCGCGTGCGGCGCGGCGCTGAGCTGCGCCCCCGGGGCGACACACATAAAGTGCCCCTACTGCGGCACGGAGTATGTTCTCACAACGAAGGACGGGGAGAACGCAGGAATAAGGCAGATAGACTACCGCGGGCGCGGGGCGCTGTTCACGTCGTTCGTGCCGCAGGGATGGACGGCGCGCGTGATAGACGACGGGAACAACTCCGCCTCCATGCTCGCGCTGATGCCGCTGGGGCTGCAGCTTGACGCGCCGGACGGCGGCGCGCGGATGGCGTTTTATCCCTATTCGTATTATAAGGACTTCAAGCCCGGCGGGCTGAAGAAAAACAACATGCTCGACGCCTCGCTCGTGCGCTGGCGTCACGCCGTTCCGGCGGAGGACTATGTCGCCGAGCGCGTGCGCGAGCTTTACGGCGGGGAGATAGAGAACGTGCGCGTGCAGCCGCTTGAGGACGGCAGCGGGGTTATCGCGCAGCGCGCGAAGGGCTTTGAGAGCGAGGCGGCGCAGGCGCTGAAAAGACCCGTCGGTATGACGGGCGGGCTTTATGCATTCTCGTTCACGCGCGGCGGCACGGTGTACGCCGGCTTTTTCGCCGCGGCGCTTGCGATGACCTCAGCGCCGGACGAAGCCGCGGCGGAGCGCGAGCGCGCCGAGGCGGCGGCAAAAGAGGCGGCAAAGCGCGAAAAGGCGGAGCGCGCGGCAAAGGAGCGCTCGCAGGGCAAGGGCTTTTTCAGCCGGATGATGAATTACCGCGGCGTACTGGGCGGACCGTCCCTGTCGGATATGTTGGGCGGCAATTTCAGCGGCGGCGGCTTTGACTCCGCCGCAGCGAAGGATATGCTGGGCAATATCGGGCGCGGGCTGGGCGACATCGGCAGCACCGTGCTCGGCATGGCGACAGGCGGAATGGGCGGCGCGCTCGTCCGCTATGACTGGGGAAGAGCGTTTGATTTCGCGCTCGTCGCGGCGGGTGAGAACGCAGGGCTGTATGCACCGGTGTTCATGCAGTTTGCCGCATCGCTGCGTTATGAGCCGCTGTACTTCGAGCTTCAGGAGGAGGAGCGGCGCAGCGTCGAGCAGGTGCAGCTGCGCGGCATGCAGCAGCGCACGCAGAACGCCATCAACGCCTCGCAGCGCGTCTCGCAGACGCTCAGCGGCACGCAGGACATTATCATGGACGCATGGGAGAATCGCTCTGCATCGTTCGACCGGATGCAGCAGGGGTATTCCGACGCGGTACGCGGCGTGGAGCGCTACACCGACAGCACCGGGCGCGTGTACGAGGCGGACGTGAAGTACGACCACATCTACAAAAACGGCGATAAATACGCCGGCACGGTGTTCGGCGGCGCCGACCCCGGCGCAGATTGGGAAGAGCTGAAAAAGAAATGAATAAAGTGAAGCAGCGGCGCTTCCGTCATACATGATGGAAGCGCCGCTGTAGTTTTTTTACGCCTTGCCGGTGCTGACCGCTTTGTCAACGGTGAATTCGACCTCCACGCGCAGCTGCTCGCCGGAGTCAAAGGTGAACACGGCCTCTGCCTCATATTCGCCCGCGGGAAGAGCCTTCTTCGGCACTACCGTCCAGGTTTTGGAGTTGCTCTGCCCGGTGGGAACGGTGCCGCCGTCCTCGGTGCTGAGGATGAAGCTGGACTTGTCCGCGCCTTCAAGCTTCACGCTCTCCACGGTCAGCTCGCCAAGCCCGGTGTTCTTCACGACGAACGCGATGGGATCCGGCTGCGTGTAGCCGACCTTTTCATGACCGAAGTCAATGTCACGGATGACGGGGAAGACATAGCTCTCCTCCGCGGTGTCGCTTGTGCGCGCGCCGTCCATGACCGCGATCGCCTTTATGACGGTGCTGCTGTCAATGTCGAAAGGCTTTGTGTACTTCTCGCTCTTCTCCGTTGGGGTGCTGCCGTCGAGCGTATAGTATATGTCCGCCCCTTCTGCGGCGGTGATGGTTATGTCGGTGTCGTCGCAGTAGGTGGCAGAGCCGGGCGTAATGACCGGCGCGTCAAGAGCAAACTTCAATGTGAGCTTTCCGTCCGCATTCACGCGCTCAAGCGTGAATATACCGGCGTCCGACACGCTGCACGCGCCCGTGGTCGCCGTGGCGTCGGTGACGGTGACGCCGGGCTTGGGCGTGATTGTGCCGACGGAGGTGGACGTGACGGTGTAGGTTCCGTCATCGTTCTCGGTCAGCCCGTCAATGTCAACAAAGGCGGAATAATCCCCGGCGAGAGTGACGGTGTATTCCTCCCTGCCGGACTTTGCCGGCGCCTCGACGGACGCGGCGCCGGCATCTTCATCCTCGCCAGCGAGCTTGTCCGCCCCGGTGACCGCCGCAGCCGCGACGCTGTTGTCCTCCACGCTGCCGCCGTTATTATAGACCGTGCCGCTGTTATTATAGACGGTGCCGCCGTTATTGTAGACGGTACCCTCATTGTTGAACACAACGCCGCCGTTGTTGAAAACGACGCCGCCGTTATTGAACACAGTGCCGTAGTTGTTGAAAACCGTGTCCCCGTCGTTATAAAGCGTTTCGCCGGGGTCGTTGATGAGCGCGTCTTCTATTGCGAGCGGCGTGTCCGCGCCGTCAGACCGGGCTGAGGTATCCCTGTCGTCCGCGTAAGCGCCCGCAGGCAGCAGACACACAAGCAGCATCGCCGCAAGCGCGAGGGTGAGCAGTCGTTTCTTCATGAAATATATCCCCTTTCCTTTTGCGTTTGATATGAGCAAAATTGTATACACAGAATATAAGACTATAATAAGCGCGTATAGTTCCAATTCAATTAAATCGCTGTTAACTTTTTCTGAATTGAGGGTAAAGCCTTGCACCGCTCCATCATAGCACCCGACGGCGGCAAAAGCTGTCGCATACGCGGCGCGGCTTATGCCTTCGCCTGTTTTGCCTTCAGGCGCAGGGCGCGGCGGCGGCGGTTGATGCAGCGCTCCAGCTCGCCTGAACGGATGAACTCCGCCAGCACATACTGCTCATACACGGGCACGGTGCATGAGTAAAAGCCCAGACGCTCCTCAAACCGCGCGACGAGCGGCGCGGGCAGCACCATGTACCCGGTGCGCATCGCGGGGGCGATGGTCTTGGAGAAGCTGTTGATGTATATGACGCGCTCCGGCGCGACGGAGAACACCGTCTCTATCGGGGCGAAGAGCGCGGAAAACTCGGAGTCATAATCGTCCTCCACAATGTAAGCGCCGCGCTCGCGCGCCCACGCGGCGTATTCCCGCCGCTTCGCCGCCGTGGCTGTGACGCCGCTGGGGTAGCTGTGGAACGGCGTGACGTGCAGCGCGCCCGCGCGGCAGGCGGCAAGCTCGTCCGACAGTATCCCATCCGCGCCGAGGCGCAGCATCGTGCAGCGCGCTCCGTTTGCCTCGTACACGAGGCGGATCTTCTCATACGACGGGGATTCCAGCGCGTAAACGATCTCCCGCCCGAGAAGCTGCACGGCGAGAGAGTATAGATACTCCGCGCCCGCGCCGATGACGATCTGCCCCGGCGCGACGGACAGCCCCCGCGAGCGGGCGAGGTACTCCGCCAGCACCTCCCGCAGCTCGGTGCAGCCCGCGTTCGGCGCGCGGGAGAGTATGCGCCGGTCATAGTCGCTGAGCACGCGGCGCATGGTCCGCGCCAGCACGGAAAAGGGAAAGTCCGCCGGCGCGCCGTCCTCGGCGCTCATGTCGGCAAGCGCCGCGCGCGGCAGGGAGGGGGCGCCGTACTGCCCCGGTGCGCGGCAGGCAAAAAAGCCGCTGCGCTCGCGCGCCTCGGCATAGCCCTCGTCCACCAGCGCCGCGAGCGCGTGCTCGGCGGTTATGACGCTCACGCCCGTCTCCTCTGCCAGCAGCCGCTTCGACGGGAGACGCGCGCCCGGCTCGATCACGCCGGTGACTATGTCATTGCGCAGCTGCTCATACAGCTGCAGATACGCGGGCTTGCCGGCGTGCCTGTCAATGGCGTATTTCATCGGCTGGTCTGCTCCTTTTCGGAAAAATGCGCAAAATTTTATAACCAATTATATAATACCGCCTAGAGGGGGAACGTGTCAAGGCTTGCCGGAGGTGCGCGCGGGTGGTAATATGTATATATGAATTATATGAGAGGTGCGCGCTATGGCGGAGTACAGGCATATAAAAAGGGAGTTCGGTCCCGTGTGGGATGCGAACTCCGCGGTGCTCATCCTCGGCAGCTTCCCGTCGGTGAAGTCGCGCGAGGTGAATTTTTATTACGGACACCCGCAGAACCGCTTCTGGCGGGTGATGGCACAGGTGCTGGGCAGCCCCGTGCCGCAGAGCACGGACGAAAAGCGCGCGATGCTGCTCTCGCACCGCGTCGCGCTGTGGGATGTGCTGGAGGAGTGCGACATAATCGGTTCAAGCGACGGCAGCATAAAAAACGCTGCGCCGGTGGACATCATGACCGTGCTCTCCGGCGCGGACATACGGCAGATATACTGCAATGGGACGGCGGCGTATACGCTTTTCATGCGCTATCTTGCGCCGGTATGCGCACGCTCGGCGATAAGGCTGCCGTCAACGAGCCCGGCGAACGCCGCGTGGCCGCTCGACCGCCTGTGCGCCGCGTGGCAGCGGGTAAGAGACGGAGTGTGAGGGGCGGCATTCACCATTGCTCGGACAAAAGGAAATCCGAAAGATGGACGATTTTTATTCCGTTTTCAATGCCGACGGACATATCGTCCAATGTGACGACATATTTCGGATAATGATCCCTTATCTCCATGAGATTGCCGACCTCGCGTTCCGAATCCGCGGGGAGCTGTACGCACACCTGCACATAGAGCCGTTCATCCCTGCGGATGGCGACAAAATCTATCTCCCTTGCGCCGGATTTGCCTATATACACATCATATCCGCGGCGCTTCAGCTCAAGGAAAACGATGTTTTCCAGCGCCCCGTCCAGCATTTTGCGGTTGTAACCGAGAAGCGCGTACTTGAGCGACATATCGGCGAGATAGTATTTTTCCTGCGTCTTCAGTATGCTTTTCCCTTGGAGATCGTAACGGGCGCAGGGGTAGACGATAAAAGCCTGCTCCAGCCAGCGCAGATAGTTATATATGCTCTCCACGGAGACCTTGCGCTGCTCGCTCTTCATGAAGTTTGAAATGGAGTTGGCGGAAAACGTCTTGCCGGTGTTTTCCACGACATATTTCACGACGCGGTCAAAGAGATCCTGCTTGTTGATCCGGTGACGCTTTACAATGTCCCGCGAGACAACGGTGTAATAAATGCCGTTCACTATCTGATACGCGGTCTGTGCCTCGTAGTCGCTGAGAGCGATGACGGGGAAGCCGCCGAAGCGTATATACTCATCCAACAGCTCACGGCTTGAAAGGGGACTGCCGGATTTGAAATCAAGGTATTCGCGGAAGGAGAGCGGGTATACGGGAATAAGGACATAGCGCCCGGTCAGATAGGTCGATATCTCGCTCGACATCAGCTTGGAGTTGGAGCCGGTCACGTATATGTCGGCGTCGGCGTTTTCCAGAAGGCTGTTAACGGCGCGCTCCCAGCCGGGAACCTCCTGAATCTCATCCAGAAGCAGATAACAGTGCCCCTTGCCCTGTATCATGGCGGCAAGCTCATCATACATCTGCTTTGCAGTGATGTTTTCCGGAATGTCCATCTCCGTGTAGGTCTTGTGAATGATGCGCTCCTCGGGGATGCCGCGCGCGCACAGCTCGACCTTGAGCATTTCAAAGATCGTGGACTTTCCGCAGCGGCGAATGCCGGAGAGTATTTTCACTAAGGGTTTATCAATAAGCGGCTGGAGCTTGCGCATATAATCGGGTCTGAAAATCATGCTGTCACTTCCTCTCACGAAGAGTATAACCGAAAAATGAGTAAAAAACAACAAGTTTTTAAGGTCTAACCTTAAAAACTTGTTGCGGACGGGTTATATATCAGCTTCACACATTGAACATCGTATACTCCACAATGGCGAGGACGGTGCGCGCGAGGAGCAGCACCGTGAGCGCGGAGAGACCGCGCGATATATCCCGCCGCAGGTGCACGAGCGAGCCGTGCGAGGCAACGAGCGCGGCGATCACCACCGCGCCTGCGCCAAGCGTGAGCAGGCGCTTTATTTTCACATCGAGAGCGTTTAATCTTGCGGTAAAGGTCATTTCTCGCACCTCGTTTCCGTCAAAAAACATTCGCGCAGCACCGCCTCGGCGCAGCGCATGCCGTCCACGGCGGCGGAGCTGATGCCGCCGGCGTAGCCCGCGCCCTCGCCGCAGGGGTAGAGCCCGCGGACGCCGCTTTGCAGCGCGCTGTCGCGCACGATGCGCACAGGGGAGGATGAGCGCGTCTCGGGCGCGGTCATGACGGCGTCGGGCGTGTCAAAGCCGGCAAGTTTTTTGCCGAGCGCTGGGAGCGCGCTTTCAAGCACGCGCGTGATGCGCGCGGGGAGCACATCGTGCAGATCGCACCACACGACGCCGGGGCGGTAGCTCGGCGTGACGGAGCGCGCCCCGCTGCTCGCCGTATGGGCGAGGAAATCGCCGACTGTCTGCGCCGGGGCGAGGTAGTTATCCCCGCCGCAGCGGTAGGCGGCGCGCTCTATCTCGCGCTGCCAGTGCATCCCGCCGAGCGTGCTTTTGTCCGGGAAATCCTCCGGCGTGAGCGTGACGAGCAGGGCGGAGTTTGCGTTCTCCCCGTCGCGGCGGGAATAGCTCATCCCGTTCGTGACGACGCCGCCCGCCTCGGACGCGGCGGCAAAGACCTCGCCGCCGGGACACATGCAGAAGGTGTAGGCGCTCGTGCCGTCGGGCAGATGAACGCTGAGCGAGTAGTCCGCCGCGGGGAGCGGCGGGTGCTGCGCGCCGTACTGCGCGCGGTCTATGTCCGCCTGCCGGTGCTCTATGCGCACGCCCATGGAGAAGGGCTTGGGCTGCATCTCAACGCCCTGCGCAAGAAGCGTCTCAAACGTGTCGCGCGCGGAGTGCCCAACGGCGAGGATGAGCGCGTCGGCGTCGATGGTATAGCGCCCGCCGGGGCTTGCGACCTCCGCGCCGCAGATGCGCCCGCCGCGCGTGACGAGCCGCTCAAGCCGCGTCTGGAAGCGCACCTCACCGCCGTGCGCGATGATGTCCTCGCGGATGCTCTGCACGATGCCGATGAGCACATCCGTGCCGATATGCGGCTTGGCGTCGTATAGGACGCTCTCATCCGCGCCGTGCTCATAAAACTGCCGCAGCACCCAGAACATACGTCTGTCATGCGTGCCGGTATTGAGCTTGCCGTCGGAAAACGTGCCCGCGCCGCCCTCGCCGAACTGGACGTTGCACTCGGTATCCAGCGCGCCGCCGGCGCGGAACGCCTCCACCACAGCCTTGCGGGAAAGTGCGTCCCGCCCGCGCTCGATGACTATGGGACGCGCGCCGGCGCGCGCGAGCACGAGCGCGGCGAACATACCCGCCGGACCGAAGCCGACTACAAGCGGGCGCTTCTTTATATTCTCAATATGAGGAATGTCATACTCCGGCGGCGCGTAGGGCGCAGCGTCCGCACCCTTCGCGCGCTCAAGCACGCGCCGTTCATCGCCCGCGACGGTCACGGCGGCGGAGCAGACATAGTGTATATCGTCCTTGCGCCGCGCGTCGAGAGAGCGCTTGACGAGCACAAGGGAAGCGACCGAATCCGCCGTGAGGCGCAGCTTTTTCGCCGCGCGGGCGCGGAGGACGGATACTTCCTCGCCGGGGTCGAGCCGCAGGTTTCGCACAAGTATCATTCGCCGAGCCTCCCCGCGAGCCGCCCGCTCGCCCATGCCCATTGCAGGTTATACCCGCCGCAGTCGCCGTCGATGTCCAGAAGCTCGCCGCAGACGAAAAGCCGCGGCATAAACCAGCTTTGCAGCGTTTCCGGGTCAAAGCCGGAGGTGCGTATTCCACCGGCGGTCACTTGCGCGTTGTCGAAGCCCGCCGTGCCCGTGACGCGCAGGGAAAAGCCCTTGACCGCGTCCGCGGCGGCACTGAGCCGAGCGGGAGAAAGAGAGGAGAGCGGCGCGGCGGCGTCAAGGCGTGCATAGCGCACGAGCATGCGCCCAAGGCGGTTATGCAGCATTCCGGTGAAAAGCTCTGCGCAGGGGAGCGCGGGCAGATCGCGGCAGCGGCGCGCGAGCATGGCAGAGACCTCCGCCGCGCCGTACTCGCGCATGAAGTCGAGCGATGCGGTGAAGCCGTCGCCGCCCGTGGAGACGGCGCGCGACACGTCGAACGCCGCGGGACCGGACAGCCCCGTTTCAGTGAACTGAACCTCGCCGCAGCTCCGTGCGGCGAGATCATCCCCGGCGATGATCGAAAGCGCAGCGTCCGCGCGCACACCCTTCAGCGCGCGTGGGTACTCCGGCTCGGTGGTGAGCTGGACGAGCGCGGGGTACAGGCGCGTGCGCTTGTGCCCCAGGGGCTTTAAAAGCTCATACCCGTCCATGACGCCGCCGAGCTTCGCGCCCGCCGCGCCGCCGCAGGCGACGATGACATAGTCGGCGGAAATATCACCCGTGTCCGTGCCGACGACATAGCCGGCGCCGTCCGCAGCGCGCGAGAGCGAGCGGGCGGGAACGCCGCAGCGAAGCTCTGCCCCCGCCTGCTCCAGCGCGAAGCGCAGCACGTCCACCACGCTGTTGGCGGAGTTGGAGAGGGGGTAGACCCGCCCGCCGTATTCCGTCACCGTGACAAGACCGAGCGCATGGAAAAAATCGAGCGTGTCCTGCGGTGTGAAGCGAGAGAGCGCGGGGAGCGCGAAAGAGGCGTTCTCCCCATGGTAATTTTCCGCACGGGCGCCGGTGTTTGTGAGGTTGCAGCGCCCGTTGCCGGTCGCAAGGAGCTTGCGCGCGGCGCGCTGCTGGCGTTCAAGCACAACGATGCGCCGCCCGCTTTGCGCTGCGGTCAGCGCCGCCATCATGCCGGACGCGCCGCCGCCTATGACCACTACTGTTTCCATGCCGTGTCCTCGTTTCATGAGAAGAGTTGAAGATTTATAATAGTCTTTTCATAGATTTTAATTATAACAACAACAGGGAGAATAATCAAACAAAAAGAACAAGACAGGGGCGGTTTGCTTTCGCTCCTGTCTCTATAATGTGCGCTTGATTTATTCGCCGAGCTTCTTTTCAAGCGCGTCAAGCCGCTGGCGCATCGCGGCGAGCTCATCGCTCATCGGGTCGCGGACGCTGACCTGGTCAACCTCGGTGGCGTAGTCCACCTTCTGCCCGGCGATGCGCACGATCTTGGCGGGGATGCCGACGGCGGTGCTGTCGGGCGGAACCTCGCCGAGGACGACGGAGTTTGCCGCGATGCGGCAGTTGTCGCCGACCTTGAAAGGACCGAGAACCTTTGCACCCGTGCCGATGAGGACGTTGTTGCCGATGGTGGGGTGACGCTTGCCGACGTCCTTGCCAGTGCCGCCGAGGGTCACACCGTGGTAGAGGAGGCAATCATCCCCGATTTCGGCTGTCTCGCCGATGACGATGCCCATGCCGTGGTCGATGACGAGGCGCTTGCCGATCTTTGCACCGGGGTGTATCTCTATGCCGGTGCGCCACCGGCTCGCCTGCGAGATGAGGCGGGCGATGAACTTCATGTTGCGCTCGTAGAACCAGTGGGCGCGGCGGTGGCTGCGCGTGGCCTTCAGCCCGGGGTAGAGAAAATAAACCTCCAGCGCGCTGCGCGCCGCAGGATCGCGCGCCATATAGGCGGCGATGGTCTCTCTCAGATCGTTGAACATATATAAAAACCTCGATTACACAAAAATAAAACGGCGGCATATTATGCCGCCGCAGATGAGCGCGCAGGGTCACAGACCCTGCCGCACACAGCGACAGCGACATCGACCGCAACAGACGCAGCAACACGCGCACTTCATTATCACTGTCACCTCACAGATTATCAAAATGAAAATAATCGACCCGAAGCCGGGAGATCCGCTCAGGCTATAATACGCGAGAGCGGGAATTTTGTCAATAGCCGCGAAGAAAAGCGCTTACTTGGGCTCCTTTTCGTCCTTTCGCTGAAGCTTGTGCTTTTTCCCGTCAGGCGTGACGATATAGGTGTTGTCCAGCACCTGCATCGCGTTGTGCCGCCACTCGGCAATGTATTCTTTGCGGAGCGCGTCGCGCTCGGCGGTTTCATCCTCGCTCAGCGCACGCAGCTTTGCGATGCGCGACAGCTCATTTATGCGCTCAAGCTTTGTCTTGTCCATGACAGCTTCCCTCCTCCAGAGTGCCAAGCTCGTCGAGCGTCAGCTCAAACGGCGCTATGAAATGCGCAAGAAAATACTCCACCTCCGGCATGCCGCAGCGCTCCAGCACGGCGCGCGTCTGCTTTTCGGCGGAAAGGAACTCGTCATTCCCCGCGCGGCGCTCTTCAATGCACTTTATGTACGCCGAGAGCTTGTCCGCCGCCTTGACAATGTCGTGCGTGCGCGCGGAGATCTCTCCGGTCAGCAGAGGCTCGTATGCGCCGCGAAGCTCTGGCGGAAGCGTTCCGATGAGCTGGGCGCAGGCGATGCTTTCAACCTCACGGTAAGCGTCGCGGATGAGAGAGTTGTGGTATTTTATCGGTGTGGGAAGATCGCCGGTGAGTATCTCGGAGCAGTCGTGATAAAGCGCGGCGGCGGCGCACTCGTTAGGGTCGCACTCCTGAGCGAAGACATCCCGCCGTATAACGGCGAGCGCGTGGGCGATGACGGCGCACATATGGCTGTGCTCCTGTATGTTCTCGGGCATGGCGTTGCGCATCAGGCTCCACCGCGTGATATAGCGCATGCGCGAGATATAGGCAAAAAAGCTGTCTGACATGGCGTTCTCTTTTCATATTTTTCATATATTTTATATTTCCGTTATAATACCACGAAACGGCGTCCTTTTCAACAGCGGATGCGCGTGGTATAGTACATATTATAAAATGAAGACCAGAGGTGCGGCTTATGTATATGGGTATGAAAATCATCGACGGGCATGTGCACTGCGCGCAGCAGACAGACCCCGCGGCGCTGGAAGCACTGCTGACGCGCACCGGAACGGACATGGCGAACATCGCCGCATGCGCGCACAGCCGCGCGCTGTCGCTCACGCCGCAGGCGCTGGCGATGAAAAAGCTGTGGCCGGGGCGGTTTTACGTGTTCGGCAGTCTCGACGTGAGCGGGTATTATCTTCATGCGGACGCGCTTGGCGCGCATATGGCGCAGTATGCCGCGCGCATGGCGCAGGCGGGCTGCGACGGGATAAAGATGCTGGAGGGCAAGCCGCAGATGCGCAGGAAGCATCCGGTGCCGGCGTTTGACGATGCGCGCTGGGAGGCGTTCTGGGCGTGGGCGGAGGAGACGGGCACGCCGATACTCTGGCACGTGAACGACCCGGAGAATTTCTGGGATTCTGAGCATGCCCCGGCGTTTGCCGTGCAGCAGGGCTGGCTCTATGACGACAGCTATGTCAACAACGAAGCGCAGTACGCCGAGGTGCTGAACGTGCTGGCGCGCCATCCGGCGCTGAGGATAGACTTTGCGCATTTTTTCTTCATGTCCGCACAGCTGGACCGCCTCGACGATATACTCTCGCGTTATGGGAATGTCTGCGTCGATCTCACGCCGGGGATAGAGATGTACGAGAACTTTTCCGCCGGCATTGACCGCGCCCGCGCGTTCTTCGAGCGCTGGCACGGGCGCATAATCTACGGCACGGACATCGGCGGGCGGTGCATACTGATGGGTGAGGACAAGGCGTTTGACGAGCGGGAGAATCTGCGCCGCCCGGAGATAGTGAGGGAATTCCTGACGCTCGACGGCGAGCGGGAGATCGCGTCCGACGGGCATTTTCTCATAAAGCGCGCGCCGTTTATAATGCGCGGGCTGGGGCTTCGCGGAGAGCGGCTGGGGGAGATACTCGGCGGGAACTTTGCCCGCTTTGCCGGCACGCCGGCGGCGGTAAACGGCGCGGCGGTGCTGGACGAATGCGCGCGGCTCAGGGCGCGGCTGGGCGAGATGGACGCAAAATATCCGGATTTCAGCCCTGATTACTCCGTCGCAGAGTATGCGGAGCGGATTTTTGCGGAAAACTGAATCAAAATGAAGTGAATTCTATTGCAATTTCACGGTATCAGTGTTAAAATTCAATTTTGTGTTGAAAAATCAAAAAGATACTATTCTTCGGGGTCGGAGCGACCCCGAACAAGGGAGCAGATAACTATGGATAAACTCAGAAACGTCGCCATAATCGCACACGTTGACCACGGCAAGACCACGCTGGTCGACGAAATGCTCAAGCAGTCCGGCGTGTACCGCGAAAATCAGGAGATCGTGGACAGGGTCATGGACTCCAACGACCTTGAGCGCGAGCGCGGCATCACCATCATGGCGAAGAACACCGCCGTGTGGTACGGCGACACAAAGATCAATATAGTCGATACCCCGGGTCATGCGGACTTCGGCGGCGAGGTCGAGCGTATACTCAAGATGGTCAACGGCGTTATACTGCTGGTGGACGCGGCGGAGGGCCCTATGCCGCAGACGCGCTTCGTGCTCAGCCGCGCGCTTGAGCTCGGGCACAGGGTGATAGTCGTCATCAATAAGATCGACCGCCCTGACCAGCGCATACACGAGGTCGTGGACGAAGTGCTGGAGCTGCTCATGGACCTCAACGCGACCGACGAGCAGCTGGACTCCCCGATGCTGTTCTGCTCCGGCAGACAGGGCACGGCGAGCTATTCCCCGGATGTGCCGGGCACGGATCTCGAGCCGCTTTTCAAAACCATACTCGAGTATATCCCCGCGCCCGACATGAACGAGGACGCGCCGTTCCAGATGCTTGTGAGCAGCATAGACTACAACGAATACGTCGGGCGCATCGCCATCGGGCGCATAGAGCGCGGGCGGATAAAGCAGAACGACGAGATAGAGGTCTGCAACTACCACGACAAGGACAAGCCCACCATAAAGGCGAAGGCCGTGTCTTTGTATGAATTCGACGGACTCAGCCGCGTTCCCGTGACCGAGGTGGGCGCGGGCAACATCATCGCCATGAGCGGCATAGGAGACGTCACCATCGGCGACACCGTGTGCGCCAAGGGCGCGGCGGAGCCTCTGCCCTTTGTGAAGATCGGCGCGCCGACGCTGGAAATGACGTTCTCCGTCAACGACAGCCCCTTCGCCGGGCGAGAGGGCAAGTTCGTCACCTCGCGCCAGCTCCGCGACCGGCTCATGCGCGAGACGCTCAAGGACGTTTCCCTGCGCGTGACCGACGTGCCCGACAGCACCGACAGCTTCAACGTCGCCGGGCGCGGCGAGATGAGCCTGTCCATTCTCATCGAGACCATGCGCCGCGAAGGGTACGAGTTCCAGGTGTCGCCCCCGCGCGTGCTGTATCAGGAGATAGACGGCAAGCGCTGCGAGCCGGTGGAGCGCGTGGTGGTGGACGTGCCGAGCGAGTACATGGGCGCCGTGATGGAAAAGCTCGGCGCGCGCAAGGGCGAGTTTGTCGAGATGACCCCTGTGGGCAACCGCACGAAGCTGGAGTTTCTTGTTCCGTCGCGCGGGCTGTTCGGCTACAGAAACGAATTTCTGACCGACACGAAGGGCGAGGGGATACTCGCCAGCGTCTTCGAGCGCTACGAGCCGTACAAGGGCGACATTTCCCGCCGCGCGACAGGCTCTCTCATCGCGTGGGAGACGGGCGAGGCCGTGGCATACGGCATATGGAACGCGCAGGAGCGCGGCGCGATGTTCATCACGCCGGGCACGAAGGTCTACGGCGGCATGGTCGTGGGCGTATGCCCCAAGAGCGACGATGTGCCGGTGAACGTGTGCCGCACAAAGCACCTCACGAACACCCGCGCCTCCGGCTCGGACGAGGCGCTGCGCCTTGTTCCGCCCAAGCAGCTCAGCCTTGAGCAGTGCCTGGAGTTTCTCGCCGACGACGAGCTTCTGGAGGTCACGCCCAAGTCTCTGCGTCTGCGCAAGCGCATTCTTGATCACAGTCTCAGAATGAAGAACGTGATGAAAAACAGATAGAAGATAAATGCAAAACGCCCTGCGGTCAGTGATGAAGTGACCGCAGGGCGTTTTGATGGGGCAAGGGAACAAGCGAAATATCGGGAGATACCGCAGGCGTATTGTGCGGTGATGCCTTATCATAGATCTCCCTGCAAAAGCTTGCCCGCCATGGTCTTTGTGCCGAGTATCCAGATGAGGTCGCCCGGCTGGATGGTCATGTTTATATCGGGCTGTGCGATGGGGAGCTTGTTGCGCTGAAGACCGAGAATGATGCAGTCGTAATCCTCCCTGATGCGGCTGTCCTTTATGGGGCTGCCGGCAAAGGGGGAGTCCCGCTCAACATTGAGCGCGTAGGAGTAGAGATCGCCCGCGTCGCCGTGCTCGCCGTCGATAAACTCGCGCAGCGTTGGCAGCGTGCCGTCCTCGCTGATGCCAAGCCCAAGGCACATGCTGTGTATGGGGCTTGCCTCGCCGATGACATAGATACGGTCATGCTTTGTGATGACCGTGCCGCCGTCGGGCATGTTGATGTGCTTTTTGCCGCGCACGAGCTTGACGACGTTGACGCCGTACACGCCGCCCCAGCCCAGCTCGCGCAGGCTTCTGCCCTCCACGCCGCTCTCCGGGCAGTCAAATTCCAGCACGTACAGCTTCTCGTCGAGCCACTCCGTCGCCGTGCCGCTGTCGGCGAACTTGCCGAGATTGCGCTCGTTGAAGTTGGCGAGAAAGCGCGCCTCGACCGAGAGATACGCCGAAGCGAACGCGCCTGAACGGTAAAGCAGTATCACCGCCGCCGCAATTACCGGCAGCAGCCACGCGCCGTTGACGCGCGTGATGATCTGGATGGGCGCAAAGGCGATGAGCACGATGATGATAAGGCGGCAGGCGTTGAGCGCCATGAGCGGCAGGCGGTTGCGCTTTGACTTCATCCACAGCGCGATGTACTGCGGGCTTTTTGTGTCCAGCATCGGGCGGATAAAGAGCGCCACACCCAGATATATCGCCGCAAGCGCGATGCCCCGGCTCATCCACGTCTCCGGCAGATACTCGCTCGCCGCGGGGTAGATGAGCCTTGTGCCGATTATCACGATGCCCAGCATTATCACGCCGTAGAAAAGCGTGGTCTTCATATACCGGCGCATGAACACCGCCCAGTCGTTGTCCTGACTGCCGGCGTCGGCGGATGCCGTGTCCCCGGTGTAGCCGTCGAGCTTTGCCACGAGCTTTTTGGGCAGCACGCCCTCCACCGCGGCGCATATTTTATCGGAGCTGCGGATGCAGGTGGGCGTGGTGAGCGTGGTGATGACGGAGACGGAGACGATGATGGGGTAAATATAGTCCGCAATAACGCCCAGCGACATGCCGAGCGACGCGATGATGAACGCAAACTCGCCTATCTGCGCAAGCGAGCAGCCGCAGTGTATGGCGTTTTTAAGGCTCTGCCCGGAAAGGAGCACGCCCAGCGACGAGAAGAACAGCTTCCCCGCGAGGGTGACGAGCGTGATGATGAGGATGGGAACGATATACTGCGCGACCATCGCCGGGTCTATCATCATGCCAACCGACAGGAAGAACACCGCGCCGAAGAGATCCTTCACCCCGGAGGTGAGATGCTCCACCCGCTCGGCGTGTATCGTCCCGGCGAGCAGCGACCCCGCGAGGAACGCACCAAGCGCCGATGAAAAGCCAAGCGCGTTTGCCAGCAGCACCATGCCAAAGCAGATGCCAAGCGACACTATCAAAAGCGTTTCATCGTTCATGAAGGTGACGGATTTGTTCAGAAGCGTCGGCAGCAGGTATATGCCGAGAATGAGCCAGAGGATGAGGTAGAGCACCAGCAGCCCCAGCTTGAGCGCGAGGTCGCCGCCGGAGATATTCTGGCTGACGGAGATTGTGGAGAGGATGATCATCATGAATATCCCCGCGATGTCCTCTATCACAAGCGTGCCGAACACAAGCTGCGCGAAGCTTTTCTTCGCTACGCCCAGCTCGTCAAAGGCCTTGATGATGATAGTGGTGGAGCTCATTGAGAGCATGCCGCCGAGAAAAATGCTGTCCATCACGCCCCAGCCCAGCAGCTGACCCGTCGCATAGCCCAGCAGCAGCATGCCGCCGACCTCTGTGAACGCCGTGATCACGCCCGTGCCGCCGACCTTGGCGAGCTTGTGAAGATTAAACTCCAGCCCAAGGGAGAACATCAGAATGATGATGCCTATCTCGCTCCACGTATTGATGGATACCTCGTCCGTCACGGTGAAAAACCACGGCATATACGGCCCGATAAGAAAGCCTGCCAGTATGTAGCCCAGCACGAGCGGCTGCCGGAGCTTTTTGAAAACAACGGTAACGACGCCTGCCGTCAGCAGCATCAGCGCCAGATCGGAAATCAGTTCTGGTAAATGCACTATAAACGATACCTCCCCAAATCAGAATTTGCCTTCAGGCTCAGTCGCCCTCGACCATGCGGTAGCCCACGCCGACCTCGGTGAAGATATACTGCGGCTCGGCGGGGTTCTTTTCGATCTTGCGGCGGATGTTTGCCATGTTGACGCGGAGGATCTGGTTGCTGCCCTTGCTCTGCGGTCCCCACAGCTCTTTCATTATAAAATCATATGTCAAGACCTTGCCTGCGCATTTGCCGAGCAATGCCACGATTTTGTACTCATTTTGCGTAAGATGCACGTTTTCACCGGCGATGAGCACCTGATGCTTGTCGTAATCAATGGTCAGATCCCCGGACGTGAACTTTCCCGTTGCGGCGAGCGTCTCATTGACGAGCCCGGAGCGCGTGTGGCGTATCGCCACGCGCACCCGCGCCAGCAGCTCCGCCGCGCCGAAGGGCTTTGTGATGTAATCGTCCGCCCCCTTGTCGAGCGCGGCGACCTTGTCGCGCTCGTAGGTGCGCGCGGACACCACGATTATGGGCAGCTGCGTCCATTGGCGCACGGACTCTATGATCTGCATCCCGTCCATATCCGGCAGACCGAGATCCAGCACCACAAGATCCGGGCAGTGCGAGCTTATCATCGAAAACGCCTCACTGCCCGAGCGCGCGAGGATGACGTCATACCCGTTGGAGCCGAGAATTGCGCGGATGAAGCCGGAAATGCTCTTTTCATCCTCAACGACCAGCACCTTATCTCTGATATTCATATTCTTCCTGTCCTCCCAATGGCAATGTAAATATAAACTGCGCACCGCCGTGCGGCAGATTATGCGCCGATATTTCGCCGCCGTGCGCCCTGACGATGGTTTTGCACACGGACAGCCCTATGCCCATGCTGCGCCTGCTGTCGCCGTAACTTTCCCCCGCAGCGCCGGGCGTCCCGTCAAAAAGATGCTCAAGCTGCCGCCGGTCAATGCCGCGCCCGTCGTCCGTGACCGTGATGCGGGCGTATCCGTCCGCCGCCGTCACGCCTATATTCACCGCGGTGGTCTTCCCTCCGTGCAGCACGGCGTTGTCCATAAGGTTTAAAAGCACCTGCTCGATGAGCATCGCGTCCATCTTCACAAAAAACAGCGTGTCCGGCACGGAAACGGAAACCGCGATGCCCGGATTGCGCTTTTTGAAGTTGACGACGGTCTCGCTTATCACTTCCTCCAGCATTTCGTCCTCAATATGCAGCGTGCCGGTCTGATCGTCCGTCATGCGCGTGATGCTCAGAAGATTTTCCACCATGCGGCACAGCCACTCCGCATCGCTTTTCGCATCGGTCAGAAGCTCCCGCTTTTCCGCCTCCGACAGCCCGCCCGCATCGTCCAGCACCACGCCGATGTTTCCGCTTATCGACGTGAGCGGCGTGCGCAGATCGTGCGATACGGCGCGCAGGAGATTGGCGCGCGTCTTCTCGCGCTCGGACTCGCTTTTTATCTTTTCCTGCTCCTTGAGCCGCACCGTCAGCGTCGATACCGCCATTCCCACCGCAAGCATCGTCAGAAATGTCAGCGGATAGCCGTAGATGGAAAAGTTGATCTTCATATACGGGTATGTGAACGCCCAGTTGACCGCTATCACGCTCGTCACCGAGGCGAGCAGCCCGTAAAAGTATCCGTCCGTGAGTATCGCCGTGACGAGCACCGCCAGCACGAAGATGAGCGGCACATATTCGTCCTTTGACGGCGCTTTCCTCAGCAGCGCCGACGCCGCGCACGCCACAAGCATCGCCGCCAGGAACACCATCCATCCCCTGAACGACAGCGGGAAGTACATCTTCAGCTTTTTTATTATCCTGCCCGGCACTTTCATCGCCGTCACCGCCCTTCTCTGCGGCATTAAAATCTTTACACTGTCAGTATACCATAGTCTGTTGTTAAAAAGGCGTTAAGAAAATTACGCCCCGGAGATGGCAAGCCTGCCTGTCCGGGACGTAAAGCGTGTGCATTCAGTTGAATTTATCGTAGCGGCGGAACAGCTCGTCTATATCCGCAGGGTCGGTGCGGCGCTCGCCGTCGTCGTAATACCCGTCGTCGGGATCGGCATAGCGGCCGGCATAGGGGTCATATCCGCCGTAGCCGTCGTCCTCGTCGTATTCCTCCGCGCCATATTGCTGCTCATACTGTTCCTCGGCAATGCGCCTGGCGTGTTCGCGCTCGCGCTCCTCCCGCTGGCGGCGGCGCTGAGCCTCGGCGCGGCGGCGTTCCTCAAGGTGGCGGCGGCGCAGCGCACGGTAGCGCGCCACAAGGATGAGATATACCGCCAGCAGCGAGAGTATCACGATGATGAGCGTTATCACCCAGCCCCGGGAGAAGAACGCTTTGAGCTGCGTCTTGATATATTCGCCCTTCGACAGCTCCACCGCGTTGGGGTTGACAAGCTTTACAGAGCCGTAGTCCTTCCCGTCGGCGACGACGTGTACCTCTCCAAGCACCGTCCCCGCCTCTATCGGCGCGACGAGCTTGTCCTCATATATCTCTATCTCGGTTGAAATGGATTCGTCGTTTATGTCCACGGGAAGCAGCGCGCGCACATCGTCCGTCGGGCGCAGCAGCACCGTGCCGTCACCCTCCGCGAGATCGACGGTCACTTTCTGCGTGAACTGCGTGGCGGAGAGGAGCGTGCGGTAAGAGAAGTTTTCAAAGCACCAGTCGTAGAGCGCGATGGTGTTTGTAAAATTGCCGAACTCCGTCTCCTGCGTGTTCAGCTCGCCGCCGCAGCCCATCACGACTGCCAGCACGCTGATATCGTTTCTTGTGGCGGTGGAGACAAGGCAGTATCCCGCCGCGCGGGTGTATCCGGTCTTCACGCCCGCCGCACCCTCATAGAGGTAGTCATGGCCGTTGTTCTGCATGGACATGCTTGCGTAATATCCGCCGTTGCAGATAAGGGCGTTGGAATTCCAGATCTCGCGCGCCTCGCTCATGTTCGTGGGCTGGGTCTTATAATACTCCGTGTCGCATATCGTGAGAAAATCTGGGTGCTTCACGGCCTCCTTTGTGATGAGATAGAGGTCGCGCGCGGTGGTATAGTGACCGTCGTTTGAAAGGCCGTTGGGGTCGAGAAAGTGGGTGTTCGTGCAGCCAAGCTCCGATGCACGCGCGTTCATGCGCTCCACAAAGGCGGAGATGCTGCCGGAGATATAGGTGGCAAGGATGTTGCACGCCTCGTTTGCAGAGTGAACGACCGCGCAGTACACAAGATCGCGGTAGGTCATCATTTCGCCGGGCTGGATGTTGGAGTTGCTGGAATCCTCCGACATGCCGTACCATGCGTCCGCCCCGGCGGTGACGATATCGTCCATGCTGCACTGCCCGCTCTCCACGGCCTCGATGGCGAGAAGCCCGGTCATTATCTTCGTCAGGCTCGCGGGGGAACGGTGCTCGTCTGCGTTTATCTCATAGAGCACCTCATCTGTGGTCATGTCTGCAAGGTATACCGCCTGCGCGCTCAGCTGCGGCTCGTCAATGGCATGAGCGGACGGCGCGAGCGAGCACAGCGCAAGGCATATTATAAGAATAAGAGGGATAATTTTAATTTTTTTCATTTTGCTCTCCCGTTTTTTCTCGGAGTGTGGTACAGTATATATAAGCTGAATATGCACCCGGGGCGGGCAAATGCGCCCGGTATGCCGCTTCGCGCGGCAGCCATACGGATAATTATATAATTTTCGCAGCAAAAATGCAACCAAAAATAATTGTCTGGTGGAGCGTCGGTGGGGGAAAGCCCCCGAAAACGCCCGGGTTCTGCCCGTTTGATGCGATTGGAGGAACAGCGTGAAGATACTTGTTGTTGACGATGAAAAGCTGCTTGTAAAGGGCATGAAGTTTAACCTTGAGAACGAGGGGTATACCGTGGACGTCTGCTATGACGGCGAGGCGGCCGTGGAGACCGCGCGCGAGGGCGGCTATGACCTCATCATTCTCGACCTGATGATGCCGCGCAAGGACGGGCTTCAGGCGTGTCAGGAGATACGGAGCTTTTCCACCGTGCCGATAATCATGCTCACCGCGCGCAGCGAGAAGTCCGATCTGCTGATGGGGTTTGAATCCGGCGCGGACGATTACCTCACAAAGCCCTTTGATATACTGGAGCTGAAGGCTCGCGTGCGCGCGCTGCTGCGGCGCGCGTCGATCACGGCGCCTGTCGCCGTGCCGCTGCCGTCCGTGCTGACGCGCGGGCACATCACAGTTGACGAGGAGCGCCGCCGCGCGCTCAAGAACGGAGAGGAGATAGAGCTGACGGTCAAGGAGTTCGACCTTATCCTCTTCCTGATGAAAAACCCGGGGCGCGTTTATTCGCGCGAAAACCTGCTCGACCTTGTGTGGGGGTATGACTATCAGGGCGACACGCGCACCGTGGACGTGCATATCCGCCGCCTGCGCGAGAAGCTGGAGCTTGACCCCGCAAATCCCCGCTACATCGTCACAAAATGGGGCGTCGGCTATTACTTTGCCGATTAAGGAGCCGTTATGCGCAGCCTTAGAGTACAGTTTATGGCGTTCACGGCGGTGCTGCTGGTCATTTTGCTGCTGCTGCTGAACATTCTCCCCATCACCTCCTCGCGCGACCGCGTTTTTGAGGAGAAGCGCAACTCCCTGAGCAGTCAGGCGGCGGTCGTCGCCTCGTCGCTGGCGAACCTCGATTCCCTCAGCCGCGACAGCATAAGCGACGTTCTGCAGCTGCTGGACATCAGCGGCTTTGCCCGCATGGTCGTCGTTGACGCGGGGGGGAGCGTTATTTATGACGACGGCTCTGCCGCCGACGCCGAGCGCGAGCGCAGCGACATCGCCCGGGCGCTTTCCGGCAAGACCGTCTTCCGCTCGCTTTTTGCCTCCGGGGCGTTTAAGAGCTGCTTTGCCATGCCCATGAGCAATCAGGGCACGACCGTGGGCGCGGTGTATATCGGCGAGCATGACGCCGAGCGGGCAGGGATGATAGAGACGATGCAGCAGCGCCTTCGCTTTACGTCGCTCGTCATCGCGGGGGCGGCCATCGTCATTGTGGCGATATTTTCAAACGTCCTCCTGCGGCGCATAGGCGAGCTTGTGCAGTCGATGCGCATCGTCGCCTCCGGCAACTACGGCTACCGTCTCGCCACGCGCGGCAGGGACGAGATAACGGAGCTGGGGGAAGAGTTCAACATGCTGACAGAGCGCCTTGAGACGACGGAGCGGCAGCGCAGGCGCTTTGTGTCCGACGCCTCGCACGAGCTGAAGACGCCTCTCGCGTCCATACGGCTGCTGGCCGACAGCATCGTACAGAGCGAGAACATCAACGAGAGCACCGTGCGCGAGTTTGTCACGGACATCGGGCAGGAGGCGGAGCGCCTTCAGCGCACGACGGAGAAGCTGCTCGAGCTCAGCCGTATGGACGACGACGTCCGCTTCGACCCCGAGCCTGTGGACGTCAAGCAGGTGGCGGTGGACGCGCTGGTGCTGCTGCGCCCGCTCGCGGACGAGCGGAAGGTGCGCATGCGCAGCGAGCTGGAGGACGGCTGCGTCGTCATGGCGACGGTGGACGATATGTTCCACATTATTTTCAATCTCATCGAAAACGCGATAAAATACAACGTTGAGGGCGGCAGCGTCATGCTGCGCGTCAAAAGCGGCGAAAAAACCGTCAGTATCGCCGTGGAGGACACGGGCATCGGCATCCCGGAGGAGGATCGCTTCAACATTTTCTCGCGCTTTTACCGCGTGGATAAGGCACGCTCAAGAGAGGCGGGCGGCAGCGGGCTGGGGCTGAGCATCGTGCACGACGCGGTGCAGCTTTACGGCGGCACCATCACCGTCGGCGCGAACAGACCCCAGGGCTCGCGCTTTGTCGTCAGCTTTCCAAAACCAACACCGGAGGAGACAGGAATATGAACAATCTCAACAAAATCCAACAGCAGCTTGAACGGCGCGGTCTTGACGCGCTGCTCATAACCGACGAAAAAAACCAGCGCTACGCTCTGGGCTTCCCGTTCACGGACGGGGCGGTGCTCATAGCGCGGCGCGGCGCGTGGCTTTTCACGGATTCGCGCTATATCGAGGCGGCGGAGCTGGCGGCGGGCGATATTGCAGACATCGTGCTTTTCGACGCGCAGCATCCGCTCACCGACTGCATCCGCACCGTCATTTCCCGGGAGCAGCTCTCGCGCATCGGCGCGGAGGAAGAAAAGCTCAGCCATGCGGGCTTCCTGCGCTATGAAAAGGCGCTGGGCGTGAAGCTGGAAGCGGGGCAGACCATACTCAGCACTCTGCGCAGCGCCAAGAGCGAGGAGGAGATCGCCGCGATGCGCGAGGCGCAGGGCATAGCAGAGGCCGCCCTTGCCGAGACGCTGCTGCTCATCCGCCCCGGCATGAGCGAGCGGGAGATCGCGGCGGAGCTTGTATACCGCATGCTGCGCCATGGGGGAGAGGGCAATTCCTTCGATCCCATTGTCGTCACCGGCAAAAAAACGAGCATGCCCCACGGCGTGCCGGGGGATGAGCTTGTCGAAGAGGGCGATTTTGTGACGATGGACTTCGGCTGCCTCAAGCACGGCTACTGCTCCGACATGACGCGCACCGTCGCCGTCGGACATGCGACGGAGGAGATGCGCAATATCTACTCCATCGTGCTCGAAGCGCAGCTTGCCGGCATTGCGGCGGCGCGCGCCGGCATCCCCGGGCGCGACATCGACGCGGCGGCGCGCGGCGTTATCACGCGCGCAGGGTATGGGGAATACTTCGGGCACGGCTTCGGGCACTCGCTGGGGCTGGACATACACGAAGCGCCCAACGCCAATATGCGCGGCGAAGAGCCGATGCCCATTGGCGCCGTCGTCAGCGCCGAGCCCGGCATATACCTGCCCGGGCGCTTCGGCGTTCGCATTGAGGACGTGATGGTGCTGCGCGAGACGGGCGCGGAGGTCATAACCCGCGCGCCAAAGATGGAGCTTATAGTGCTTAACAACAGATAACAGGGGAAAATCTATAAAAACTCTTGCAAAAAGCCCTTGTATACTGTAAAATGATAAGGCTATGGATAATGCTATGGCGGCGCAGCCCTGAATATATCAAGTATTTTGGGTTTTGTTTGAAATTATATATGGGAGGACCCTTTTTATGATCACAGCAGGCGATTTCAGAAACGGCGTTACCTTTGAGATGGACGGACAGGTCATGCAGGTCGTCGAGTTCCAGCACGTCAAGCCCGGCAAGGGCGCGGCGTTCGTGCGCACCAAGATGAAAAACGTCATCACCGGCGCCGTCACCGAGACCTCGTTCAACCCCACCGCAAAGTTCGAGAACGCAACAGTTGACCGTCAGACCATGGAATACAGCTATGCCGACGGCAACCTCTACTATTTTATGAATCCCGAGACCTATGAGCTTGAGCCGGTCGATGCCGCAGTTCTGGGCGACAACTTCAAGTTCGTCAAGGAAAACATGGAGTGCACCATCTACTCCTACAAGGGCAAGGTTTTCAATGTCGAGCCGCCGTTCTTTGTGGAGCTTGAGGTCACCGAGACCGACCCCGGCTTTGCCGGCAACACCGCCACCAACGCGACCAAGCCCGCAACGCTCGAGACCGGGGCCGAGATCAAGGTTCCCCTGTTCATCGAGGTCGGCGAGAAGATCAAGGTCGACACCCGCACCGGCGAATATCTCAGCCGCGCATAAGGACGATATAAGGGAGGCTCATAAAAGAGGCCTCCCTTTATCAAACTATATATGATATGTTGAAGAAACAAACGGCACCGAAGAACACAAAGGAGGTTTTCACAATGACTATCGTTGAAAAAGCGGCGTATCTGAAAGGACTGACCGAGGGTCTTGGCATCGGCGGCGAATCAAAGGAGGGCAAGCTCTGGGAGACGCTGTGCGAGCTTGTGAGCGACATGGCGCACGAGATAGAGGACCTTCAGGAGAGCAATCTTGACTTTGCCGGCGCGCTCGACGATATGAGCGACGAGCTTGTATATCTGGAAGAGCTGACGTGCGACCTTGACACGCCGGAGGATGCGTTCGACGATGATGACTATGATTTCGACTCTGACGATGAGGACGCCGCGCCCGTCTGCCGCGGTCGCTGCTGCTGCTCCGCGCCCTCTGATGATGAGGACGGCGACGGCGAGGAGATGGAGTACGACGGCGTGATGTACGATGTGACCTGCCCCGCCTGCGGCGAGGAGATAACCTTCGACGAGGGGACGCTGTCCGAGGGCTCCATCATCTGTCCGGGCTGCGGGGAGGAGCTGGAATTTGACCTGGACGGCGAAGGCGAGGACGGCGACGGGGATAAGGACGAGTGATCTGCCCTCCGTCAGCGCTTGAGCTTGCCCGGGCTCATGCCGAAGCTCTCGGTGAACGCCCGGTGAAAAGTTGAATAGTCTGCAAAGCCGCTGTCAAAGGCGGCTTTGTTTGCGTTTACGCCCTCGCGGATAAGGCGCGCGGCGTACAAAAGACGCTTGCGGCGGATATATGCGTGCACCGTCGCGCCCGTCTGAGCCTTGAAAAGGCGCATGAAGTGATAGCGGCTGAGATATACGCGGTCGGCAAGCGCATCCACCGTCAGCTCCCGCGTGAGGTTTTCGTTTATGTAGGAGAGCGTCCGCTCTATCTTTTCGTCCAGCTTTTTCTCCTCGCGCTCGGGCGCGGCGGCAGCGGCGCGGTTTATGCGGATGAGCAGCTGCATCATAAGCGTGTCGCGCATTGCCTGCGCGCCGAACTCACCGTCGTTCAGACTCTCCTCAAACGCGGAGAGCGCCGCGGAGAGCGCCGCGCGCGGCTCCCCCTCCAGAGTGAGCAGATGCTGCCCGGTGGCGTCCGCGCGCTCAAAGCACGCTCTCAGCTCAGCGCCGGGGAGCACCCGGTCAAAATACTGCCGGTCGAGATAAATGATGATGCGCTCATAGGGCACAGACTTGTCGATGAGCGCCTTGTGTATGGTGTGATGCCGCACGAGCAGCATATCCCACGGGCGCAGAGAGTAGACCTTGTCCTCCACGGCATAGTCCACGCTGCCGGAAATGAGCAGCACGATCTTGTCGAAATCGTGGAAGTGAAAGTCCCTCTCCTGCCCGGCAGTGTCGCGCAGGTGGAAATAATGATAGTTTTCCTCCAGATACCCCTCGCGCGCGAAGGTCTGCTCTTCTTTCATTCTGCACCTCCTGTGCCGCCGGGCGGCGGCTTGCTTAATGTCGCGCCGCATTATGCGCATTTTCGCGGCACGGCGCTCGCGCATGAAGCTTTACAAGCGTATGATACCGCATTTTTTGCAAGGTTTCAAGCCCGGTATATGTTTCCATCGGCTCTGCAGCCGCGCCGTATTCGCGCGTACTCCATCGTTTCGCGCAATTTTTCGCCGAGCGCGGGATATACTTTTTCCAAACGGCACAGCCGGACAAGGAAGGAGCTGCAACAATGCAGGCATTGCGCACACGCCCCGGGCTCAGGCGGGGCAGTATAGTTTATATATGCACGGAGGACATCGCCCCATGCCCCGTGCAGGCAAGAAAGATATTTGACGAGGACTCGCTGCGCGAGCTGAGCGAGAGCATACGCGACTATGGCATACTCAACCCGCTCACCGTCCGCTCGCGCGGCGGACGGTATGAGCTGGTCGCGGGAGAACGGCGGCTTCGCGCGGCAAAACTCGCGGGGCTGCGGGAGGTACCGTGCATCGTGATAGACGTGGACATGGAAAACGCCAGCCTTATCTCGCTCATCGAGAATCTTCAGCGGCGTGATCTGGATTTTATAGAGGAGGCAAACGGCATCAGCCAGCTTATACATATGTTCGGCATGAGCCAGGAGGAGGCGGCGCGGCGCATCGGCAAATCGCAGTCCGCCGTGGCGAACAAGCTGCGCCTGCTGCGGCTGCCGGACGATGTGCTGGACGCACTGCGCGCCAATTCGCTCACGGAGCGGCACGGGCGGGCGCTGCTGCGCCTGCCGACGGCGGATGCCCGGCGCGCGGCGCTTGCGCACATCATAGAAAACGATCTCAACGTCGCCGCGACGGAGGAGTATATAGAAACGCTGCTCTCGGCTCCCTCCCCGGAGGCACCGGAGGAGAAGCGCAGCGAACCCAGACGCACCTTTGTGCTGAAGGATGTGCGCGTGTTTCTAAACACACTCTCGCGCAGCATCGACCTTATGAAGCAGGGCGGCATCGACGCGGGGATGCACCGCGAGGAGACGGAGGACCGGCTCATCCTCACCATCTCCATCCCCAAAGGCAGAGCTCCTGCGGCGGCTGCGGAATAGTACAACTCTCCGCCTCCATAGGATTGTACAGGTATTTCTATGGGGGCGGTGAATTTATGATCAGCTATTTTTCCGATCTGCGGTATAAGGAGGTCATCGACGTGCACACCGGGGCGCGGCTGGGCTATGTGTGCGACGCGGAATTTGACGACGCGGAGGGGCGGCTCATTTCGCTTGTCACGCCGGGGCGTCCGCGCTGGTTGGGGCTGCTCGGACGCGAGGACGATTACGTGCTGCCGTGGAAGTGCATCGTGCGCATCGGGCAGGACATCATCCTCATCGACGCGAAGGAGGAGCTGCGCCGCCGGACGAGGGAACGAAAGCTGTTTTAGGGCGGCAGCGCACAGCATGGAGCTTCAGGTCGCATGAGCATTTTTGAATGCTCATGAATAAGTGCCCGGGGCATCGTACTTTGCCGACGCCTTGAGTTTCCCGCTTTTCAAACCGGCGTTTATGAAGTATAATATTATGCACAGCACGATTTATGCAGCAAAGGACTGATAATTATAGAAAACACAGAGATAAAGAAAGAGCGCGCCGTGCTCGCGGGGCTTGCCGCGGCGAGCATGGATGAGCGCGAGCGGTCAAGCGAGGTGTCGATGGCGGAGCTTGCGGCGCTGGTGGAGACGGCAGGGGGCGAAACCGTCGCCATGCTTATCCAGAACAGACCGACGCCCGAGCCGCGCAGCTTCATAGGCGACGGCAAGGTGCAGGAGCTGAAAGCCGTCATCGAGATGAATGAGTGCGGCCTTGCGGTGTTCGACAATGAGCTCAGCCCGTCGCAGATGCGCGTTCTGAGCGAGGAGCTGGGCGTGAAGGTGCTCGACCGCTCCGGGCTGATACTGGACATTTTTGCCCAGCGCGCGCAGACGCGCGAGGGACAGCTGCAGGTGGAGCTGGCGCAGTACAAATACCTGCTGCCGCGCCTGACCGGCATGTGGACGCACCTTGTGCGCCAGACGGCGGCGGGCGGCTCGTCCCCGATAGGCACGCGCGGTCCGGGCGAGACACAGCTTGAGACCGACCGCCGCCACATCCGCCGGAAGATACAAAAGCTCGAGGAGGAGCTTGCCGCCGTGCGCAAGGTGCGCGGCACGCAGCGCCGCCGCCGCGAGAAAAACGCCATGCCGGTCGTGGCGCTCGTCGGGTACACAAACGCCGGAAAATCGACGCTTCTCAACTGCCTCACGGGCGACTCCATCCCCGCGAACGACCGGCTTTTTGACAC
This sequence comes from Clostridiales bacterium UBA5888, assembly GCA_002431965.1. Classification (GTDB taxonomy): domain Bacteria; phylum Bacillota; class Clostridia; order Oscillospirales; family Oscillospiraceae; genus Limivicinus. The sequence continues at coordinate 73,459 of DJEW01000014.1, read as the reverse complement.
GCTCGACACTACGACCCGCCGCCTCCGGCTCGACGAGACGCAGGAGGTGCTGCTCAGCGACACCGTCGGGTTTATCCGCAAGCTCCCCACGCATCTCATCGAGGCGTTCAAGGCGACGCTGGAGGAGCTGAAGTATGCGGACGTGCTGCTGCACGTCATTGATATATCCAACCCAGAATGGGAGGAACAGGCGCGAGTGGTGGACGATCTTATCCGCCAGCTCGGCGCGGAGAGCACGCCGTGCGTCCGCGTTTATAATAAGTGCGACGCTTATTTCGGCATCCTGCCGCACGGCGAGGACGTTGTGTGCCTGTCGGCAAAAAGCGGCGAGGGCGCGGACGTGCTTATAAAGAAGCTTGCGGATATGCTCGGCAGGCAAAAGCGCGCCGTTGCGCTGAGCATCCCCTATTCAAAGGCGGGTATAATCGACACGCTCAAGCGTGATGCGAGCGTTACAAAGCTGGAATACACCGACGACGGCATCAAAGCCGAGGCTGTCGTCACGCCGGAGCTTATGGGGCGGGTGAAGGAGTTTATCCCCGGATACACCGAGCCGCGGGAGGAGTGGGAGGATGAATGAATATTACATTCCCACCGGCGCGGGCGAAAGCGAATACGTCGAAAAGCGCTCGCAGTTTCTCGGGCATGTGCGCCGGGTCGAGAGCGAGGACGAGGCGCGCGCGTTCATCGCGGAGATGAAGAAAAAGCACTACGACGCGCGCCATAACTGCTGGTGCTACATCATCCGCGGCGGGGCGGAGCGTTACAGCGACGACGGCGAGCCGCAGGGCACGGCGGGCATACCGATGCTGGAGGTGTTCCGCCGGGAGGAGGTCACGAACGTTGTGTGCGTGGTGACGCGCTACTTCGGCGGCGTGCTGCTCGGCGCGGGCGGGCTGCTGCGCGCGTATACGAAAAGCGCAAAGGAGGCGCTCGACGCGGCGGGCGTATCCGCTGTGCGCCGCTGGGTGGAGACGGAGCTTGACTGCTCCTATGCCCAGGCGGAGAAGCTCAAGGGCGAGGTCACCGCATCCGGCGGCGCGGTGAGCAGCGTGGACTATGCCGCCGGCGTGACGGTGCGCGCGCTCGTGCCGGAGGAGAAGCTGGAGGCGTTCTCTGCGCGTATTTTCGACGTGAGCGCCGGAAGCGTCGCCGTGCGCGCCGTGGGCGAAGCTTATCGCGCCGTGCCGGTGCGGCAGAAAGAAAAATTTTTTTGAAAATTTAGAGGGGAAATATTCGTTTGCGTCGTATAAGTGTAATGAGAGACTCAAATCTCACGCTTATACGGCGCATTTACTGTATACATGAACGGGGAGGTGTCGCTTGTGCTGTGTCCGAGAGAACAGAGGGAGAGGATAGAGCATTACATAGTCGGTCCGTATGGTGTGCTGGCAGAAAACACGCGCGGCCGGTCCGCGCCGGAGGAGGAGTGCAAATTACGCACCTGCTTCCAGCGCGACATTGACCGCATCACGCATTCAAAATCGTTCCGCCGCCTCAAGCACAAAACGCAGGTGTTTTTGCAGCCGGAGGGCGACCACTACCGCACCCGCCTGACCCACACGCTGGAGGTCAGCCGCCTTTCGCGCACCGTCGCGCGCGCACTGGCGCTCAATGAGGATCTGGCGGAGGCAATCGCGCTGGGGCATGATCTGGGGCACACGCCATTCGGTCACGCGGGCGAGCGCGCGCTCAACGACATCTATCCAGGCGGCTTCAAGCACTATGAGCAGAGCCTGCGCGTGGTGGATATACTCGAGCGCGGCGGCAGGGGGCTGAACCTGTGCTATGAGACGCGCATGGGCATATTAAACCACACTCACGGCGCGCCGGACGACACGCTTGAAGCGACGGCCGTGCGGCTGTGCGACCGCATCGCCTACGTCAACCACGATCTGGACGATTCCATCCGCGCCGGCATACTCACGGCAAAGGATGTGCCCGAGGTTATACGCCGCCGCTGCGGCGACACGAACAGCCGCCGCATAAATGCGATCCTTACCGATCTCATCGCCAACAGCGGCGGCGGCAGGCTTGCAATGTCGCCCCGGATGCAGGAGACGTTCGACGCCTTTCACGCCTTCATGTACTCGGACGTATACAAAAACCCCGTTGCAAAAGCGGAGGAGGGCAAGGTGGAGGGCGTCCTTGCAAGACTTTACGATTACTACGTCGCCCACCCGGAGGCGCTGCCGGAGGATTTCGGCGGCGTTATAGAGCGCGAGGGGCGCGAGCGCGCCGCGTGCGATTACATTTCCGGCATGACCGACGGCTATGCCATGGAGAAATACGGCGAGCTGTTCATTCCGTTCGCATGGACGGTCAAATGATCGCGTGGGGAGGGACAATATCTTGGCATTTCCCGAAAGCTTCATAACCGAGCTTGCCGAGCGCAACGATATTGTGGACGTTGTTTCCTCCTATGTGCGCCTGAGCAAGAAAAGCGGCTCAAACCTCTTCGGACTGTGCCCGTTCCACAGTGAGAAGACCCCGTCGTTCTCCGTATCGCCGGACAAGCAGATATACCATTGCTTTGGCTGCGGCAAGGGCGGGGGCGTGATAAACTTCATAATGGAGATAGAAAACCTCTCCTTCCCGGAGGCGGTGGAGTTTCTGGCGCGGCGCGCCGGCATGACCGTGCCGGAGGAGGCGGACGACCATGAAAGCCGCAGACGAACGCGCATGCTCGCGCTCAACCGGGACGCCGCACGCTATTTTCACGAGCAGCTGTCCGCCCCCGGGGCAGACGGCGCGCGCGCGTACATAGAAAAACGGCGGATAGGACGGCGGATGGTAACGGCGTTCGGGCTGGGCTTCGCACCTGACGGTTGGTCGGGGCTTATGGATGCGATGCATGCAAAAGGTTACACGGACTATGAGCTGTTCGACGCGGGGCTTGTGCGCCGCGGGAAGAGCGGCGGGTTTTACGATACGTTCCGCAGCCGGCTCATGTTCCCGGTTATCGACGTGCGCGGCAACGTCATCGGCTTCTCCGGGCGCATTCTGGGCGACGGCGAGCCAAAGTACATGAACAGCCCCGAAACGCTCGTTTTTAACAAGAGCCGCAGCCTTTTCGCCCTGAATCTGGCTAAAAAATCAAAAAGCGGATATATAATCCTCTCAGAGGGCAATATAGACGTGGTCAGCCTGCATCAGGCGGGGTTCGACTCGGCGGTCGCGTCGCTTGGAACGTCGCTTACGCCCGAGCAGGCGCGCATGCTCTCGCGTTATACAAACGAGGTCATCATCGCTTACGATAATGACGGCGCGGGCATGAAAGCCTCTCAGCGCGCGATCGGGATATTGGAAAAGCTCGATCTCAAGGTGAAGGTTCTGCAGATGAGCGGCGCGAAGGACCCGGACGAGTTTATAAAGCTCAAGGGTGCGGACGCATTCCGCAATCTCATCGACGGGGCGGAAAATCAGGTGGATTACCGTCTGCGCGGCGTAACGCAGAAGTACGACCTTTCCTCCGACGAGCAGAAGGTCGAATTTCTGAAGGAAGCGTCGGAGCTTGTTGCAAAGCTTCCCGGCGCAGTCGAGCGGCAGGTATATGCGATGCGCGTGGCGTCCATGGCGGGCGTGAGCGCGGACGTCGTCGCCGCCGAGGTCGAGCGCCGGCGAAAAAAGCTCCTCTCCCGCGCACACCGCGACGAGGGGCGCGAGCAGAGCCGCCCCGAGCGGCAGAGCCAGCCGGCGGAGCGGGAGTTTCGCTATGACAACCCTGCCTCCGCCGTTGCAGAGGAGGGCGTTATACGGCTTTTGTACCTTGAGCCGGAGCTTATATCGCAGCCGCTTCCGGCGGCGGAGGATTTTTCCGCTCCGGTGCTCGCGCATATATACTCCGTTATGTGCGACGCGCTCCGCCGCGGCGGACAGGCGACGACCACCGCACTGTCCGCGTCGCTCTCCGGCGAGGAGATGAGCCTGCTGGTAAGCATCATACAAAAGCCCGAAGCATTGTCAAGCGCGCGGCAGAGCATGAGCGACTACCGCGAGCGTATAGAAACCGAAAAGGCGCGGCGCAGCGCAGGGTATGACTACGCCGCAATCGCGCGTCAGAAGCGCAGCACCGCCTATGACGCACAGAAAAAGAAAGGGATATGAGGGATAAGCTATGTCAGACGAAATGAAATTCAAGGAAGAAGAGCTGGAGAGCATGGCGGACAAGCTTCTGGAGCAGGCGTCCATCGCGGAGCTGAGCGAGCAGCCGGAGCTTGAGCTGCCCAAGCCCAAGAAAAAGGCCGCCGCGAAGAAGAAAGAAGTGACAGATCCCGTCGAGACTGCAAAAACCACGGAGGACCGCCTCAACGAGCTTCTGGAGCGCGGGAAGAAAAAGGGCAGCCTCACGGCGAAGGAGCTGGAGGTGCTCGAAGAGCTTAATCTCGACGGCGACACCGTGGACAAATTCTATGAAACGCTTGAAGCGAACGGGATCGACATTGACGTCGGCGCGGCGGATGTGCTGCCGCCCATTGACGATATAATCCCGGAGGTAGAGGATCTCGCCGGTATAGAGGAGGTCACGGAGGAGGAAATAAACGACACCGACGCGCTTATGGACTCCTTTGCCACTGACGATCCCGTGCGCATGTACCTCAAGGAGATCGGCAAGGTGCCGCTGCTCACGCCGGAGGAGGAGGTCAAGCTCGCCATACAGATGGCAGAGGGAAACGAGGAGGCAAAGCACCGCATGACCGAGGCGAACCTCCGTCTCGTCGTGTCCATCGCCAAGCGCTATGTCGGGCGCGGCATGCTGTTTCTCGACCTTATACAGGAGGGCAACCTCGGTCTTATAAAGGCAGTGGAGAAGTTCGACTACACAAAGGGCTATAAATTCTCCACCTATGCCACGTGGTGGATACGCCAGGCGATCACCCGCGCCATCGCCGACCAGGCGCGCACCATCCGCATCCCCGTGCACATGGTCGAGACCATCAACAAGACTATCCGCGTCTCGCGCCAGCTTCTGCAGGAGCTTGGACACGATCCCAGCGCGGAGGAGATAGCGCGCGAGATGGATATGCCCGTTGAAAAGGTGCGCGACATACTCAAGATCGCGCAGGAGCCCGTCTCCCTTGAAACGCCTATCGGCGAGGAGGAGGACTCCCATCTCGGCGACTTTATCCCCGACGAGGACGCATCCGAGCCGAGCGAGGCGGCGTCGTTCTCACTTCTGCGCGAGCAGCTTGAAGAGGTGCTGGACACGCTCGCTCCGCGCGAGAAAAAGGTGCTGGAGCTGCGCTTCGGCATCGTGGACGGGCGCACCCGCACACTTGAGGAGGTCGGCAAGGAGTTCAACGTCACGCGCGAGCGTATACGCCAGATCGAGGCAAAGGCCCTGCGCAAGCTGCGCCACCCCAGCCGCTCCAAAAAGCTCCGCGATTTTCTCAACTGACCGGCAATATACAAAAGGCAGCGCAGCCGCACCGGCAAAATGTCTGCCGGGAAGAAAAAACACCGGGAGACCCCGCATATCACCGCGGGATCTCCCGATATTTATAAGCCTTACGTCAGGTGCTGTAAGTTTGCGCCTTATGCCGCGGCGTCGGTCTCCGCGCTTCCGGACGTGTCTTGCGCCACGTCATAGAGCGCCACGAATTCTTCGAGAACAAGGTCGTTGTCCATGATGTACTGCGCGGCCTCCTTGCCGACATAGCGGAAGTGCCAGCCCTCGTTCATCACGCCGGTTATATCGGACTTCGCGCCGGGGAAGCGGTGAATGAAGCCGTACTCCGCGCAATGTGCGACAAGCCACTTGGAGGTATCCGTCTGGTCGATCTCGTCGTTCTTTATTTCGCGGTAATGGTCGGTGATATCAACGCCGAGCCCGGTCTGATGCTCGCTGCATCCGGCGGGCATGGTGATGTAGTGCCCGCTGGCGTCCTTGCCGTCGGTAATGCCGTTATTATTGCAGATGCGCTGAAAGTTCGCCTGCTGATCGGCGTAGCTGCGGTAGCCGGAGGAGAGGTATATGGGATAGCCCGCCTCCTTGCAGCCCAGCGCCATATCCAGCAGCGCCTGCGCGATGCGCGAATCAACGGCGCAGCGGTTGGGGTTGTAGCTGAGCTGTATATCCGTTTCGTCGGCAGTCTGGTTTAGATAGGCAAGCTCGGGCGGCTCATACTGCCCGATGGAGTGATCGCCGTTGACAAGCACGTATTCCCAGCTTGTTATATCAATGTCCGGCGGCGTGGGCAGACCCTTTGCCGCCGCACGCCCGGCGGGAGAGTCGGGGTCAACGGTCGGCTCCGGTTCGGCGGCGGTGGGGGAGGGCTCTGCCTGAGGCGCGGTCTCGTCCGCGGCGGCGTCCTGCTGATCAAGATAGATGGAAAAGCGAGGATCGCTGCGGTAATAGTCCTCTATCGTGCCGCCGGAGTTGAGCACGGCCTGAACGTCGCTGTAGACAACGGCGTGCTCGCTGTCAAAATCGCTGGAGTGCGGCGAGGTGGAAACGCGCAGATACGTATATACGCAAAACACCGCCAGCGCAAAAACGCCGAATATTATTCTGAAACCACGGCTGCCTTTCATATGAGCCTCCTGTATATAAAAGAAAGTAGTAAACAAATATAGCTGCGCAGACAATGCGTACACAATACTATATCATTTTATTCATGCGCGGTCAACTGCAAAATAATATGTAAACCATAGGAACCGGGACCGCGCGGATATGCTTGCCGCCGCGGCGCGGATATTATATAATGGTAAAAACGACAAAGGAGGGCGAACGGAAAATGACACTTACATGGTACGGGCATTCCTGCTTCAAGCTTGACAGCGCGCAGGGAAGCGTGGTGTTTGACCCCTATGAGCCGGAATACGTTCCGGGACTGGCGCTGCCGGAGGGGCTGAGCGCGGACGCGGTGATATGCAGCCATGCGCACCGCGACCACAACTATGCCGCCGGCGTTGCGCTGACAGGGCGCAGACCGGAATTCACGGTGGAGCGCATGGAGACCTTTCACGACGACGTGCACGGCGCAAAGCGCGGGCGCAACACCGTCAGCATCGTCACGGCGGAGGGGATGCGCATAGTGCATATGGGCGACCTGGGGCATATGCTCAGCGCAGCGCAGTGCGATGCGCTATCAGGCGCGGAGGCGGTGATGATCCCCGTGGGCGGATATTACACCATCGACGCGCGCACGGCGGCGGACATTGTCCGCGCGATACGACCGCGCGTTGTTATCCCCATGCACTACCGCGGCGCAGGCTTCGGGTTTGACGTGCTCGCGGATGTGGAGGAGTTTATAGCGCTTGCGGACAACGTGCGGCGGTTTGACACAAACGTGCTGACCCTGCCGCAGGACGGCGCGCCGATGACGGCGGTGCTCAGATGCCCTGTGAAATGAAATAGGAGGAACGCGGCTGCGTTCCTCCTTTTTTGCTTATTTAGGCGGATTATTCGTAGAGAGCTTTGAGCTTCATGAGGTGCTCGTAGCGCTCCTTGGCGTTCTCCTCGGACTCCGCGAAGAGGGTGGTCGCTCTCTCCGGGAACTCGCGGGTCAGACGGCTGTAGCGCGCCTCGTTCATCAGGAACTCCTGATAGCCGCCGGCAGGCTCCTTGCTGTCGAGCGTGAAATGGCTCTCGGCCGTCGGGTTGAAGCGGAAGAGGTTCCAGTAGCCGCACTTGACAGCCTTCTCCATCTCCTTCTGGCAGTTCTCCATGCCGCCCTTGATGCTGTGCATCTCGCACGGGGAGTAGCCGATGATGAGGGAAGGACCGTGATACGCCTCTGCCTCGGCGATCGCCTTGAGGGTCTGAACCTTGTTCGCGCCCATTGCGACCTGCGCAACGTAAACGTAACCGTAGGTCATTGCGATCTCCGCGAGGGACTTGGACTTGGTCTCCTTACCGGCAGACGCGAACTGCGCGACCTGACCGATGTTGGAAGCCTTGGAGGCCTGTCCGCCGGTGTTGGAGTAGACCTCGGTGTTGAACACGAAGATGTTGACATCCTCGCCGGTGGCGAGAACATGGTCAACGCCGCCGAAGCCTATATCGTAGGCCCAGCCGTCGCCGCCGAAGATCCACATGGACTTCTTGTTGAGATAATCCTTCTTGTCGAGAACGGCGCGTGCATGCTCGCACATGCCGCCGTCGCAGGCCTTTGCCTCAAGCAGGGAGACGAGGCGCTTTGCAGGCTCCTGGTTGGCGTTGCCGTCATTGTAGGTGTCAAGGTAATCCTTTGCAGCCTGCCTGATCTCGTCGTTGTGGGCGTTCTGGGCGATATACTCGACCTCGGGCTTCACATCGTCGCGGATCTTCTTCTGACCGAGGTACACGCCGAGACCGTGCTCTGCGTTATCCTCAAAGAGGCTGTTCGCCCATGCGGGACCGCGTCCCTCTTTGTTGACCGTGTACGGCGAGGTCGCCGCAGGACCGCCCCAGATGGAGGAGCAGCCGGTCGCGTTGGAGATGAGCATATGATCGCCGAAGAGCTGGGTGATGAGACGGGCGTAGCTCGTCTCGGCGCAGCCTGCGCAGGAGCCGGAGAACTCGAGGTAGGGCTGAGCGAACTGGCTGAACTTGACGTTGTCGGCAACGAACATTTCCTTCTTCTCGGAGACCTTCTCGACCATGTAGTCGAACACTTCCTGCTCGGGAAGCTGGCTCTCCATGGGAACCATCTCTATTGCGTGCACGCCGCACTGGCTGATGCAGACGCCGCAGCCCATGCAGTCGAGCGGGGAGACCGCCATTGCAAACTTGTACTCGCCCTTGCCCTTGCCGGCCTTGATCTCGGCAAGCTTGGTCTGCGCGGGAGCGGCAGCCGCCTCTTCAGCGGTGAGGACGAACGGACGGATGGTGGCATGCGGGCAGACGAACGCGCACTGGTTGCACTGCACGCACTTCTCTGCATCCCACTTCGGAACGGAGACGGCGATGCCGCGCTTCTCGTATGCGGAGGCGCCCAGCTCGAACGTGCCGTCGGCATGATCGACGAAGGTGGAAACGGGCAGAGCGTCGCCGTCCATCTTGTCGATGGGATCGAGGATGGAGCGAACCATCTTCACGGTCTTGGGACGACCGGTCTCTTCCACGGCCACGGTGTGATCCTCGGCGGTCTTCCATGCCTCGGGAACCTCGACCTTGACGTAAGCGGTAGCGCCGGCGTCGATGGCGGCATAGTTCATGTCAACGATGTCCTGACCCTTCTTGAGGTAGGAGTGGAGGGCGGCGTCCTTCATGTACTTGATGGCGTCCGCCTCGGGCAGAACCTTTGCCAGGGAGAAGAACGCGGACTGGAGAATGGTGTTGGTGCGCTTGCCCATGCCGATCTTCTTTGCAAGGTCGATGGCGTTGATCATGTAGAGCTTGATGTTGTTGTTGGCGATGTAGCGCTTGGAGGCGGCGTCGAGGTGATGCTCAAGCTCCGCGAAATCCCACTGGCAGTTCACAAGGAACACGCCGCCGGGCTTGACGTCGCGCACGATGGGGAAGTGCTTGGTGATGTAGGACGGAACGTGGCAGGCCACAAAGTCCGCCTTGTTGATGTAGTACGGGCTCTTGATGGGCTTGTCGCCGAAGCGCAGATGGCTGATGGTGACGCCGCCGGTCTTCTTCGAGTCGTACTGGAAGTATGCCTGAACGAACTTGTCGGTATGGTCGCCGATG
>DJEW01000014.1:0-63758 GCA_002431965.1 Clostridiales bacterium UBA5888 | reverse complement strand
AGACCCCAGAACTTGCACTCGATCGTGCCGGGGACGGAGGTGCTGGGCGCGGGAACCTCTTCAAGAGACATATGGGTCACGTCGTCAACGATGCCGAGCGTGAACTGACGCTTCATGTCGGACTTCTTCAGCTCGTTGTACACGGCGAACACGGAGGAGGGAGGAGTATCCTTTGAGCCAAGACCGTAGCGCCCGCCGATGACCTGAATGTCGGTCTTGCCGGCGTTGGCAAGGGCGGTCATAACGTCAAGGTAGAGCGGCTCGCCCTGGGCGCCGGGCTCCTTGGTGCGGTCGAGCACCGCGATCTTCTTTGCGGTGGCGGGGATGGCGGCGATGAGCTTGTCCGGGCAGAACGGGCGGAACAGGCGGACCTTCACAAGACCGACCTTCTCACCCTGCGCGGTCAGGTAGTCGATGACCTCGTCGGCGACGTCGCAGATGGAGCCCATTGCGATTATGACGCGGTCTGCGTCGGGTGCGCCGTAGTAGTTGAAGAGCTGGTAGTCGGTGCCGAGCTTGGCGTTGACCTTGCCCATGTACTCCTCGACGATGGCGGGCACCGCCTCGTAGTACTTGTTGGAGGCCTCACGGTTCTGGAAGAAGATGTCGCCGTTCTCGTGAGAGCCGCGCATGGTGGGATGCTCGGAGTTGAGGGCGCGCTCGCGGAACGCCTTTACGGCGTCCATGTCAACCATGTCCTTGAGATCCTCATAGTCCCATACCTGGATCTTCTGAAGCTCGTGGGAGGTGCGGAAGCCGTCAAAGAAGTTGACGAACGGAACACGACCCTTGATCGCGGCAAGGTGCGCCACGGGGCTGAGATCCATGACCTCCTGCACGTTGGACTCTGCGAGCATGGCAAAGCCGGTCTGGCGGCAGGCCATAACGTCGCTGTGATCGCCGAAGATGTTCAGCGTGTGGCTGGCGACGGTGCGCGCGGACACGTGGAACACTGCGGGCAGAAGCTCGCCGGCAATCTTGTACATATTCGGGATCATCAGGAGCAGACCCTGAGAGGCGGTGTACGTGGTGGTGAGAGCACCGGCGTTGAGAGCGCCGTGCACGGCACCGGCAGCACCGGATTCAGCCTGCATCTCCTGCACCTTTACGGTTGTGCCGAAAATGTTCTTCCTGCCGGCAGACGACCACTGATCGACGTAGTCCGCCATGGGGCTGGACGGAGTGATGGGGTAGATAGCTGCGACTTCGGTAAATGCGTAGGATACGTGGGCGGCCGCATTGTTGCCGTCCATGGTTTTGAAATGTCTCTGCATGTCTATATTCATCTCCATTAAAAAATTGATAAAAGTATGACAACAGACCTGGGGCAATATGTCATACCTATACAGACACATTTATCTTATCATTTTATTGTCCAATTGTAAACCGGTTCCGGGCATAAATTTTTAGTAAAAAACATATGAAATTTACACAAAATTTTTGCTGTCAGCCGGACGCGGAGGCAGAAAGCCGTTCAAAAAAGATGCCGCATGGGAAAATTGATCAAAATTGCCTTGTGCTTTTGGAAACGCTGTATTATAATAAATAATCGGCTTTGTATGAGTGCAGTGCAGAGCCAGACTGAGGAAAGGAGCATGACACTTATGGTGAATATAATAAACGGCAACGGAAGGATCAGCATCACGGACGCAGTGTTCACAAACCTTGCCGGGGACGCGGCGACGAGCTGCTTCGGCGTGAAGGGCATGGTGGCGTGCAGCAAGGAGGGCGGCCCGTGGCAGCTTCTCAGGCGCGAGTCGATGTCCAAGGGCGTTGTCGCGCACAACAACGACGACGGCACGGTCTCCCTCGAACTGCATATCGGCGTGGATCACGGCGTGAATATAAGCGCGGTGTCCCGCAGCATCATGAACGAGGTCAAATATAAGCTCAGCAAATCCACGGGCGTACCCATAAAAAGCGTGGATGTCTATATAGATACGATTATCGGATAAGCTCCCGGAGGTACTTTAACTTGAAAGATTATATCGATGCCGCCGCGTTCAAAGAGATGATACTGTGCGCGGACGCGGCGCTCCACGCGAATATACAGCAGATCAACGAGCTGAATGTTTTCCCCGTGCCCGACGGCGACACAGGCACGAATATGTGCCTGACGCTCAACAATGCCGCAAACGAGCTGAGAAAGCGCAGCTTCACATCCATAGACAAAGCGGCGGACTGCGTTTCGTCCGGGCTGCTGCGCGGCGCGCGCGGCAACTCCGGCGTTATACTGTCGCTTCTTTTCCGCGGCATTGCCAAGCGCCTGAAGGGCATGGAGACGGCAGGCGCGGTGGAGTTTGCCGGCGCGCTCAACGACGGCGTGGAAGCGGCGTACAAGGCGGTCATGAAGCCCGCCGAGGGCACCATACTCACCGTTTCCCGCCTTGCGTCGGAGGCGGCGGCACAGGCGGCGGATGCGGGCGCGACGCTGGAGCACACGCTCGAGTGCGCCATCTCCGCAGGGAATGACGCGCTTGCAGACACCGTCAACATCAACCCGGTGCTGAAAAAAGCGGGCGTTGTCGACGCGGGCGGCAAGGGCTACATGGTCATCCTCACGGCTATCCTCTCCTCCCTGCGCGGAGAGACCGCCTCCCCCGACAGCGCGGTCGAGGTCAGGGACGAGGGGGAGAGCCCCTTTGACGTTTTTGATACAGAGGAGATCACCTTTGCCTTTGACACGGTGTTCATCGTGCGCAAGACCGATCCGGACGTCGATCTTACGCCGTACCGTGCATTCCTCAACAGCATCGGCGACAGCCTTGTTATCGGCGAGGACGACGAGGCGTTCAAGGTGCACGTACACACCAACACCCCCGGCGACGCGCTCAACGAGGCGCAGAAATACGGCGTGCTTGAGCTGGCGAAGATAGAGAATATGCGCACGCAGCACGACGACATCGTCGCCGGACGCAAGGCGCAGACAACGGACGATCTCGACGCGGTGGAGGCGGAGCTGGAGAACGGCGGCGTCGCCGCGCCGGAGAAGGAATTCGGCATAGTTGCGGTGTGCGCAGGCTCGGGCATGGAAAAGCTCTTCCACGAGCTCGGCGCGGACGGCGTCGTCACCGGCGGGCAGACAATGAATCCATCCACCGACGACATACTTCGCGAGATAAACCGCACCCCCGCCTCGACGGTGTTCGTCTTCCCAAACAACAAGAACATCATCATGGCGGCGGAGCAGTGCATCCCCCTGACGGAAAAGCGCGTCGTCGTCATCCCCACGAAGACCGTGCCGCAGGGCATATCGGCGCTTTTGAACTTCAACCCGGACGAGGGCGAGGCGGAGCTGACGGAGCTGATGGTCAACGCGATGCAGAGCGTGCACACCGCGATGGTCACCTATGCCGCGCGTGACTCGGACTTTGACGGGCATACCATCCACGCGGGCGAATATCTTGCGCTGCTGGACGGCGCGCTGCTGGGCAGCTATACCAACATCAAGACGCTTTTCAAGGAGCTGAGCTGGTCGTTCGATGAGTTTTCGCCGGAGTTTATCACCGTGTACTACGGCGAGGATGTGCGCCCCGCCGACGCGGAGGAGGCCGCGGGCATGATCATGGGCTGCTTCCCGGATGCGGAGGTCAGCGTGGTAGACGGCGGACAGCCGGTATACTATTATATGATAAGCGTGGAATAAATAAAACAATGACGAAACAATAACGAAAAACGGGTATGCCGATGGCGATACCCGTTTTTTCGACAGGCTGTAAGTTATGACGAAAAAAGGAAGAATTTCATACCGCATATGTGCGCTGCTGCTGACGGCGCTGCTCGCGGCGCTCATTGTGCCGCTGCTTGTCATCGCGCAGTACGACGTGCCGTGCGCGGACGATTTCAGCTTCGGCGCGCGCGCCCATTTAGCGTATGACAGCACGCACTCGCTTTTCGCTGCCCTGACAGCCGCCGCGGAGGAGGCGCGCATCGCCTACACCTCGTGGCAGGGGTCGTTTTCCGCAATATTTCTTATGGCGCTGCCGCCGATGGTGTTCGGCGAGCAGGCATATGCCCTGACGGCGTGGATAATGCTCGCCGCGCTCGTTGGGGGGACGTTCTGCTTCTGCTCCGTGTTTTTTTCGCGCGCGTTCGGGGCGCGGCGCTCCGTCGGCGTGTGCGCGGCGGCGGTCGTCTGCATCCTTGCCACGCAGACGCCGCTCTCCCCGGTGCAGGGGTTCTTCTGGTATAACGGCGCGGTGTATTATACGTTTTTCTATGGGCTCGCACTGGCGTCTCTTGCGCTCGGCACAGAGCTGGTATATGACGGCGGCGTATGGCGCGCGGTGCTGCTGACCGTGCTTGCCGCCTTTATCGGCGGGGGGAACTACGTCACGGCGCTCAGCACCGCGATCATCGGCGTGAGCTTGCTGGCGCTCCTTGCCCTCATGCGCGATGGACGCGCAAAGCGGCTCATCATCCCCGTCGCGGCGCTCATAGCGGCGCTCGCCGTCAGCATCGCCGCGCCCGGCAACGCCGTGCGTCAGGCGCAGTTTGCCGGAACGCCCGGTCCATTAGAGACGGTATTCATGTCCTTCGGCTTTGCGGCGCGGTACGCCGTGCAGTGGTTCCGGCTGCCGGCAGCGGGCATGCTGGCGCTACTTGCGGCGCTGCTGTGGCGCGCGGCGAAGGCGGCACGGTCTGAATTCCGCTGCCCCGTGCTTGTGACAGCGTGGTCATACTGCCTGCTGGCGGCGATGTTCTGCCCGCCGCTGTACGCCATGGGCGATGTTGGTGAGCTGAGACTGTGCAACATAATATATTTTGCATATCTCCTGCTGCTTGCGCTGAATCTCTTTTACTGGATGGGCTGGCTAGCGCGGCGCAGGGGATGGAGGACGGACAAGGGCGCGGCCGGCGCGGCGCTTCTCCCGGCGGCGCTGGGCGCGCTGGCGATGGGGCTGTGCTGCATTGCCGCGATGCTCATGGGGCAGCCGTATACCTCGGCCGGCGCGATAAGCTCCATGCGCAGCGGGGAGGCGGCGGCGTATTACGCCTGCGCGGAGGAGCGCTATGCCATACTGAATGACGACAGTGTGCGCGACGCTGTGCTGCCGGCGTTCCCATGCTGGCCCGATCTGCTGTATTACGACGATTTCATGCCGAATGCGGACGACTGGCGCAACGGCGCGGCCGCGTATTACTACGGCAAGGACAGCATACGAGTAGGATAAGAATCCGTTGTCGGTCGGACACGGAAAAGTGTCCGACCGATCAGCTTGTCAAAAAAGTCCTGTGAGGACTTTTTTGACAAGCTGAGAAAGGTGAGCGCCGGCGCGGCGCTCACCTTTTTATATCATTATTTATCATTATTTCCGGGCGTGCCCCGGCACGTCTCAGCCATGAGCGACCTGCCTGCGCCGCAGACTCAGATTGTCGGCGATCATGGCGATGAATTCGCTGTTTGTCGGCTTGCCTTTTATGTTTGAAACGGTGTACCCGAAGAATTTCTGAAGAGTTTCAATGTCGCCGCGATCCCACGCGACCTCGATCGCATGGCGGATGGCGCGCTCAACGCGGGAGGGGGTTGTGGCGAATTTCTTGGCAACCTCGGGATAGAGCACCTTGGTGACCGCGTTTATCATATCCATGTCGTTTATAGTGAGTATTATCGCCTCGCGCAGATACTGATAACCCTTGATGTGCGCGGGCACGCCGATCTCGTGGATGATGTCTGTGACGACGGTTTCAAGCTGCGTGTCGCCCTGACTCTGCGGAGGGGAGAAAGAATGAAAATCGAAGCCGCCCTCGGGTGCGGAGGAGCGCGCCAGTCCGGCGACCTGCCGGATGCGCGTGAGAAGAGTGGAGGTGTCGCAGGGCTTTGTGATAAAGAAGTCCGCGCCCGCGGCAGAACATGCAGAGACAACATTGTTGTTGATGAAGCCGGAGAGCACGATCACGCTGGGCTTGCACCCGGTTTCGGGCATCCTGCGCAAAACCTCCAGCCCATCCAGCGTGGGCAGCACCAGCTCGAGAAGCACGACGTCCGGGCGCAGCTCAGCAATCTTTGCCAGAGCATCCGCGCCGTCCACTGCCATCCCGACGATTTCCATGTCCTTCTCTGCAGTTGCGACTCTTTCGAGCATCTTGCAGAAATCCAGATTCGGGTCTGCTGTGAAAATGCGAGTTTTGGTTTCCATAATTCTAATCCTCCCAATTTGCTTCGCATGAAGCGTGCTGTATTTAAAAAGCAGTTTTCACCGTCTCGTCGCATTAAATTTACCATAGTTGACACTTGCACAACAACAGAATCCTGTCGAATCTTACAGGCGATTTGTTGACATAATATATCACGGTATTTCATGACGCAAGCATTTTCGACAAAAAAAGTAAATCTCCACAAAATTCAAATGTCACATTCTGTCGAAATGCTCATATATGGGAAGAAAAAATTGGAGGAGAATTATCACCCCCTACGGCTCACCGTAAAGAAGCTCAAAGCTCGAATAATGGTCCGGAGTGTAGTAGATCAGACCGTCGTTTGAGAAGACCATGCGCTCTGCGCCGCGTGAGGACGCGCCAAGGGTGTTTATGTCGCACTCTGTCCATATGCGTCCGCTTTTGTCAGGCAAAAGTCCCTCGTAGTTGCCGAACAGGTCGCCGCCGATGCACTTTCCGGGGCAGTATTTTTCAACGCTGCCGCCGCTCCATCCGGCGCTTTGCGCCTGCTGCTTTGTGATATAGTTATCCGGCAGACGCCCATAGACATGGATGAAGAGCGCGACATCGTCCCTGCTGTCATACGCGCCGTGCTCATCGGGCACGGCATCAGAGGGGGATTGCACCCCATCCGGTGCGCCAGCAGAGGAAGAATCGTTCTCAGCATCGGAAGCAGCCGGCGATTCCAGGGGGGATTTGTCGAATGGTGTCGAATTTGCGGCAGTTTCCTGATATGCGCCGCTGTCTGCCGGTGCCGGCACGTCCGCCGGAGTGAGCAGCCCGGAGGAAAACAGCAGCGTCAGCACCGCCGCGACGGCGAAAAGCTTCAGCAGGTATTTCGTTGATCGTTTCATTTTTCTAACCTCGATGAAAGAATATAAATAGCGGAAAAGATAATATCACGAGCGAGGCACAAAATGGAGAACAGCTTTACCGGATGAAAGAGCTGCGATGTTGTAGCGTAGGAGATGAAATGATGGGGGGCGTTATTGCAGCGTAAACCTCACTACTGCTGTGTGGTATCCTTCAAAAGCTTGTCATAGCTTTCATATCCGATCACCATATATTCGCCGGAATGATATATAACATTATCTGTGCTCAGTTTCCCTTTCCACGGATTGTTTTCCCATTCAGTTGTTGTAAACAGCAGGAAAACCTTCCCTTCCGGGCGTGTATAATCATGGGCGACCAGCTGCAACCACTTGTTGGTGTCATCAATACTGTCAACCGTTATGTGCTGATAAGGTTCCGATTCCTGCCAGACTCTCACGTCGATAACTCCGTTCGACAACTCGGTCAGTACATTCCCCCGCCATAGCGTCGTATACCCTTCTGTGTACTGTTCATTTTGCAGAGCAGCCACGATGCTGCGCAGTTCAGCAGTATAATCAACTCTGCATTTATCTCTGCAGCGCAGACCGCCGGCACATAAAACAAGCAGAACAAATAATGTTAATAATGCATAGTTTACCGAGCTTTGGAGCTTCGTGTTCTTAAACAGCACCGCTATCATCGGTATTGACAAAATGATTATTGGCAGATTATACCTGTTGCCGTAGCCGAGGTCTGTAAACACGTACAGAATAATAAATGTGGCAAACGCCGCAACAGTGAACAAAGCCAGTCTGAAATGCGACGGAGTCACTCTCTTTCTGTTTTTCAATATATACAAGCACGCCGTCAAAGTCAGTACCAGCCAGCACAGACATATGAAATTGCACAGCAGGGCAGTGCTGAATACCTTTTCGGTCTTATATCCATAGGATGTTAAAAACCCATTCACGACCTGCTGCAGCTTGTAGACATCAAACCCCTGGAAACAAATACTATCCCACTGCTCGAATGTGAAAATCTTTGACAGGATCCTGGTATTGATGACGTATCCTATAAGAGCTCCCGCGAACGATATAAACGAAAAGCGTATGTATTTTCTGTCTTCGGGATTTAATACGCAAATTATTTTCCCTTCATCAACCGATAAGCCAAGCGCAATGATGCACATCGCTGCAAGTGCTAAAGGAAAATACAGTACGACCACCTGTCTTGCGCCGCCCATACCCGCAAGTATTGCGCACAAAAAGGCGGCAAAAACACATATCTTCTCCCGCTTTCCGTTTGTCATCTCAATACAGGTCTCGCTAAAGCCAAGAGTGAAAAAGGTGATGGCGATATGTGGTATGTAATAAGCCCCTTTCAGAACAACAGAAAAATAGTCTTCAGAAAACGGTATCATCAGCAAAGCTGCAGTTATCAAAAAGTATTTTTTTATGGTCAGCGCTTTACACATGAAGTAGTAGGCGGCGATCATGACAATATATAAGCAGATATAGGAAGCGATCCTGACCGTGTGCCAATTTTGAAACAGTTTAAAGAAAAAGGCATAAAATATCTGCGTATTAACTACCCTCAGTTCCGTTGAGTAATACCAGTTTTTTGACAGCAGCCGGTTTTCCGAGGCCAGCAGGCGCCCCAACACAAGTTCGCTGGAATCATCGGAATTAAGCAGAAAATCAATTCTGGCATTGATAAACAATATAAATCCAAAGAAAGCCAACGCAAAAATCATTCCGGAAACGATTAAAAAACACTTTTCTTTTTTCTCGCTCATCTCACTCTACCGTCCTTAGCAATTCATCGTCTTTTCCATTTTTTTAACCTTGTCACTCTACGTTAAGTATCTCATCCGTGCCGTCGAGGTCGTAGGCAACGGAGAGCCCGCCGGCATTGTTCGTGACGCGGATATTGCGCGCATCACGGTTTTTCAAAAGCCGTTCATAGAGTTCCCGCGCCTCGGGCGTGTAACGCCCCATATTGTCAGAGCACAGCAGCACCCCGCCGAAGAGACTGTTGACCGTGGCAAGGGTATACTTCTCCTCCTCCGTCAGCCTTATGTTGTCATCGCGCAGGAAAAATACATCCGGGTCGCTGAGATAAGCCCTGCCGTTGAGCTGGCGGCGGAATATGCTGTTGAGCACGGCGCGGCGTGTGGACACCGCTTCACGGTTCGCCGCGCGCACAAGAGGACTGCCGTTCCAGTTCAGCCCCACGTCGCAGCCTACGCGGCAGTAATCCACCAGCCCGAACGCCGGCATCACCGGCACGCCGCAGCCGAGGATCAGCTTGTCCCCGCACAGCCGCCGCAGCAGCTCCATGGCGCGCGTCATGCGCCCCGCGCGCGTCTCGCGCGCATCGCCGTAGGGCGCGGCGGCATAGAGAAAGTCCAGCTTTACAAGATCGAACCCCCATTCGTTGAGCACCCGGTCAAAGACCCTTTCAATGTATGCCGTAAACTCCGGATTGTCTATATCCAGCGCGTAAAACCCGCCCCAGTTGCTGCCGCAGTACCACGGCTTCCCCTCGTGCATATAAAGCCACTCGGGATGCTCGCGCATGAGCGCCGAGCCTTTCTGGCAAACGAACGGCGCGAGCCACAGCCCTGCAAGAAAATCCCTCCGGTGTATGCCGTCGGCAAGCATTTTCATGCCGAGCGGGAATTTCTTTTCATCCGCCTCGAGCCAGTCGCCGACGGCGGTCTCCCAGCCGTCGTCTATCTGGAAAAGATCCCCCGCGCGCATGACCTCGGCGCAGCCGGCAAGATCGTCGCTTATGCTGTCCTCGTTTATGTTCTGATAGCGGTTATACCAGCTGGTGTATCCCGCAAGCTTCACCTGTGTGCGCGCCTTTACGCCCATTGCGGCAAACCATGCGTCAAAAACGGCGTTCTCTCCGCCCCCGGCAAAGAACAGCTCAAACACCGGGTATTCCCCGTTGCACTCTATCCCCGCGCAGTCGCGCTGCACGGTCAGGAGGTTTTGCGGCGCGTCATAGGTGAAAAGCGTGTACCCCGCGCGCTCGGAGAGCGACGCAATGAGCCGGAAGACCTCGCCCCGGCGGAAATAGCACCAGCTCTCGCCGTGCAGCAGCCCCGCGCGGCGCGGATAGCCGACAAAGTGATAGTCGCCGTAGCGATCCATGCCGTAGCGGTCTACAACGAATTTGGGGAAGCGCCCCACGCCGGGCAGCTTATCCCTGCGCGTATACTCCGGGCAGAATGTCCACGTCTGGTAGCCGTTGATGAATATTCGCTCATCCTCTGCCGTAATGAGCGGTATCTCCGCGCGGGCTGAAACTATTTTATCCTGCGGCAGCTCAGGCGCAAAGCGCCACTCGCCGCCCGCCGTCTCAGCCGTGCCCGTTATGGGCGCGCTCTTTTCAAAGCGTATCTCATAGCTTATTCTATACATGTTCACCCTCCCCGATCTCAACCGTGAAATCTATCTTTACCTCATCCATTCCCGGCGCTCTCAGCCGCAGTGTGCCGCGCCCCGCGCGCCCCATCGAGCGCACATACGC
This sequence comes from Clostridiales bacterium UBA5888, assembly GCA_002431965.1. Taxonomy (GTDB): domain Bacteria; phylum Bacillota; class Clostridia; order Oscillospirales; family Oscillospiraceae; genus Limivicinus. The sequence continues at coordinate 53,246 of DJEW01000014.1, read as the reverse complement.
GCCGCACATTCCACCCTCCGCCGTCACTCTGTCCGCACCCGCAAGCGCGATGCAGCCCTCGGCGCGAAGCTCCACCGGAAGCTGGGCGTAGCTTGCCGTCGTGCCGTATTCGTCCAGTATCCGCACACGCACCGCCGCCATGTCGTAGCTTTGCTTTTCGCAGAGCACGCTGCTGCTCACGCGCACGTCAAGGCGAAGCGTCCGCCCGGGGGCGCGCGTTGCGGAGCAGACGGTCTTCCCGCCGCGCCGCGCCTCAAAGCGCCAGCGCGTCGCCTCGCCGCCCCAGTTACCCACGTACTTGCCGTACAGCGCCACGCCGTCGGCGAAGCTCAGCCGGTACGCCGCCATGCACCACAGCATTTTCAGCTTGTCCCCCAGCGGCATGTTGGCAAGCCCGTGCCTCCCGGCGGAAACAAGGCAGTCGTGCAGCAGCCGTTCCTTTGCGCCGGTGAAGCCCTCCTGCGTGGCGAGAAGGCAGCCTATCGTATCGCCGGCGAGCACCGGAGGGTGCGCCAGCCCCGCAAAGCCCGCGGGTCTGAACGTCGTGACGTATTCGTCGTTTTTATAAAGCGCGACCTCGTCTGCGTTCGTAAAAACGTAGACCTCGCCGATATTTCCCGCGGCGTAATCGCCGATGTCCATCGTTGAGGCGACCTCCAGCACATCACGCTCCCCGCTCTGGCTGGCGTAGAGAGCGGCGGCGAGCTTGGGGTTGCGGAAAGCGTCCATCACCCCGTGGTAGCACACCCTGTCGCCCGAGCCGAAGTCCTTATGCGTGGGATAATCGAACATGCACCAGCCGAAGCACCCGGCGTGTCCGCCGTCAGCCTGCGCCGCCGCGAGCACGCGCGCATGGCGCAGCGCCTGCTCCTGCCGCTTTGCCCACGGGTCAAAGGACTTCGTGGGGAACATATGCCCGTTATGCTCGGATATGATGAGGGCTTTGCGCTGGTCAGGCGTGACCCTTGCCTTGGGCATCGCGCCGGCGTTCGTGCCGCAGTGGGAGAAGTCATTATAAGAATACACGTCCTCCAGAAGACTGCTCTTTTCAAGATAGCGCACGCCGGTGGTCGCGCGCGTTGGGTCAAGCTCATGGGCGATGGCATTCGTGCGCGCGTAGAACTCGTCGTCGTCCACGCTTTCGTTTATCCGCACGCCCCACAGCACGACGCTCGGGTGGCTGCGGTACTGCATCACCATCTCCCGCACGTTCTCCTCCGCCTGCGCCTTCCACTCCGCGCCGCCGATATGCTGCCAGCCGGGAAGCTCCGTGAACACCAGCAGTCCCTCGCGGTCGCATTCGTCGATGAAATACCGGCTCTGCGGGTAGTGCGATGTGCGCACCGCGTTGCAGCCCAGCTCATGGCGCAGTATGCGCGCATCCTCGCGCTGGAGGCTCTCCGGCGCGGCATAGCCGATATAGGGGTAGCTCTGATGCCGGTTCAGCCCGCGCAGGAATACCTGCTCGCCGTTGAGATACAGCCCGTCCGCGCGGAACTCCGCCGTGCGGAAGCCGAATGTGACGCGCCGCTCGTCGCCGTTTGAAAGCGCAGCGGCGCAGGTATAGAGCTTTGGATGCTCGCAGCTCCACGGCTCTGCGCCCGGAACATCAAGCTCTATCGCCTCCCCCGCGCTCTCTCCCTCGGCAAGACAGCGCGTCCCGTCGAGTATGCGCACCCTCGCGCGCTCTGCGCCGCCGTTTATCGTGATCGCGGCGCGCACGCGGTTTGCTGTTGGCGTGGAAACGAACACATCCTCTATATACGTCCTCTCGCGCACATCCAGCCACACCTCGCGGTACAGCCCGCCATAGGTGAGATAATCTATCACGAAGCCAAACGGCGGTATCGCGGGGTTCTCCGTGCAGTCGAGCCGCACGGAGAGCATATTGTCCGCGCCGTATTTCACAAGCTCCGTTATCTCCGCGCGGAACGCCGTATAGCCGCAGCGGTGCTCGGCGCATTTCACGCCGTTTACAAACACCTCGGCGATGTGCGCCGCGCCGTCAAACTGGAGGAAAAGGCGCTTGCCCTCATACTCCGCCGGGATGCTGAGCGTCCGCCGGTAGGCGCACACGGTCTCATAATCCTCCGGCGCGGCGTAATGCAGCGGCACTTCGCGCACGGTGTGCGGCAGGCGCACATGCTCTCCCTCCGCCGCGCCGGACATGAAATCCTCGCTCCATTTCCACCGGAACTGCCAGCCGTCGCACAGGCTTATCATCGCGCGTCACTCCTTCGCTGTGATAATTTAATAGTTGAAAAAGGCGGGAAATCCGCCATGGGATCTCTCGCCTTTCATTATACTGTATGTTCCGCAAAAAGCCAATACTCAGTTGAGCGCCGCCAGCAGGGCGTCGATCCTGTCGGTGTCCTCCCAGCGCACGCCCAGATCCTCGCGCCCCATGTGCCCATACGCGGCAAGCTTGCGGTATATGGGCTTTTTGAGGTCAAGCTCCCGGATTATCGCGGTCGGGCGCAGGTCGAAGACCTTTTCCACCGCCTCGGCCAGCGCGAAATCGTCCACCTTGCCGGTGCCGAAGGTCTCAACCAGCACGCTCACGGGCTTTGCCACGCCGATGGCGTAGGCAAGCTGCACCTGGCAGCGCCGCGCCAGCCCTGCCGCAACGACGTTTTTGGCAATATAGCGCGCGGCATATGCCGCAGAGCGATCGACCTTGGTGGGATCCTTGCCGGAGAAAGCGCCGCCGCCGTGCGGCGCGCTGCCGCCGTAGGTGTCCACGATTATCTTGCGCCCGGTAAGCCCGGAGTCGCCCTGCGGTCCGCCGATGACGAAGCGTCCGGTCGGATTGACGTAGTATCGGGTGTTTTCGTCCAGAAGCTCCGCGGGGATGGTGGGCTTGACGACAAGCTCTATCATGTCGCGCCGGATGGTCTCAAGGTCCGCGTCGGGGGCGTGCTGCGTGGAAATGACGACAGTGTCCACGCGCACGGGGCGGCGGTTTTCGTCATATTCCACCGTTACCTGCGTTTTTCCGTCGGGGCGGAGATAGCCGACCAGCCGCTCCTTTCTCACTGCGGTCAGGCGCAGCGCCAGCTTGTGCGCCAGCGAAATGGGCAGGGGCATAAGCTCCGGCGTTTCGTCGCAGGCGTAGCCGAACATCATGCCCTGGTCGCCCGCGCCGTTCTGCAGCTGCGCGTCCTCGCCGGTCTTGGTTTCCAGCGAGCGGTTAACGCCCATGGCGATGTCGCCGGACTGCTCGTCGATATTTGTGATGATGCCGCAGGTGTCGCAGTCAAAGCCGTACTTTGACCGGTCATACCCTATCTCGCGCACGACCTCGCGCGCGATCCTGGCGATGTCAACATAGCACTTCGTGCTGATCTCACCCATGATGTGGATAAGCCCGGTGGACGCCGTTGTTTCGCAGGCAACGCGCCCGTCGGGGTCGGCAGCCAGTATCGCGTCGAGCACCGCGTCGGAGATCTGGTCGCATATTTTGTCGGGATGCCCCTCGGTCACGGATTCGGATGTAAAAAGATAGTGTTTCATTGAAAGCTCCTCTCCGGCAGATGGGCGCGGTCCTTAAAGGCAAAAATAAAGCTCCGTCTTCCGACGGAGTATCTACGCACAAGCAAAAGCCTCATCTTTCGTATCACCGCCGGATTTGGCACCTTGCACATGCAGGTTGCCGGGCTTCACAGGGCCGTTCCCTCCACCACTCTTGATAAGGTGTTAAGTTTTACGGCTATAATTATAACACCCTTTTTCCCTTTGTCAATCATTCCGTTAAAATTATTCTTCATATGTAGTGGATGCTGCGGTCAGAGCCTCGCCAATTATATGCGCTTGACGTAACAAGGCGAAAAATGTATAATAACATGATTTATTATGCACGGAGACGGCTGATGAAAAAGCTCACAGATGCATTCGCAATACATACGGTATATACGCGCATCGCTATGGCGTTCTGCGCGGCAATGGCTGCCGCGCTGTGCGCCGCCTGCGGCAGCGGCGCTCCGGCAGAGAGCGCGGAGCTGCCCGCGCCCACCGCGCCGGCAGGCAGCGAGTACGCAGGGCGGCTTGTCATATCGGAGATCATGGCGAAAAACACCGCCTCTCTCATGGACAACACCGGCGCGTTTCCCGACTGGATAGAGATAGAAAACGTGTCCGACGCGCCCATTGCGCTTGCAGGCTTCACGCTCGCCGACGGCGAGGATGAAAACGGCTGGGCGCTGCCGGCCTATACGATCGCGCCGGGCGAGTATCTTGTGATATACGCAGACGGCACGGATGACCCCGGCATACCCATGCATACGGATTTTGCGCTCTCCGAGGGAGAGACGGTGTGCCTGCGCGATGCGCGCGGCTCGCTTATAGACCGGGCTGAATGCACAGGCGGCAAGGCAGGAATTGCCCTTGCGCGCAATGCCGCGCACGAGTGGGAGGAAACCTGCTGGTGCACTCCGGGATATGAGAACACGCGCGAGGGCTACGACGCATGGCAGGAGAGCCTTGCCGTGACGTCACCCCTTGTTATAAGCGAAGCCGTCACGGCGAGCAGTGGATCGCAGGAGCAGACAAATACCGGCGGCTGCGACTGGGTGGAGATAAAAAACGTCTCCTCCGCTCCGTTATCGCTGGGGGAATACTGCCTTTCCGACGATGACGATGCGCTCGACCTCTGGGCTTTCCCGGACATGACGCTCGCCGCGGGAGAGAGCGTTATTGTCATATGCGATAAGTCCGGCAAAGCCGCCGGCGCAGAGCAGCTTTGCGCGCCGTTTGAGCTTTCTGCCGACGGCGAGGCGCTCTACCTCACGCGCGGCGGCAGGGTAGAGGACTATGTTTTCCTCCATGACGTGCCCGCAGACGGCAGCATGGGGCGCATGGACGGAGAAAACGGCTGGTTTTACTTTGCCGCCGCCCAGCCCGGCGCCAAAAAGACCGGCGGGGCAAGGCGCGTTTCCGCAGCGCCGGTATGCGCCTCCGGCGACGGGGTGTATGACGGCGTGACGACGTTGGACGTTGTGCTTGAAGCCGCGCCCGGCGCGAGCATATACTACACGCTCGACGGCTCGGCGCCCACGGAGGCGGACTTTCCGTACTCCGGGCTTATAACGCTTGCAAAGACGACGGTCGTGCGGGCGCTCGCGGTCGAGCCGGGCGCGCTCGCCAGCCGCGCGGCGACATACAGCTTCATTATAAACGAGGGGCATACCCTGCCTGTCGTCAGTCTCGCTGCCGACGATCCGGCGGAATTCGGGCTGATGTACGGCGGCGGGAAGAAGAATATGGAGCTTGCGGGAAACATCGCGTTCTACGGGGTGGAGGGCAGCTTTTCCCTTCCCTGCGGCATAGATATGCACGGCGAGACGAGCCTTGCCATGCCCAAGAAGAATATGGGCATACATTTTCGCGGGGAGTACGGCGCGTCCGAGCTGGACTATGATCTCTTCTCCGGCGGGGTGACGAGCTTCAAGGCGCTTGTGCTGCGCGCGGGGCAGGATCAGAATGCCAGCATCATACGCAATGAGCTTCTGGAAAACCTCTGCCTGCAATACTCCGACAAGGTTCCCACCCAGCGCAGCCGTTACTGCGTGCTGTACATAAACGGCGAGTATAAGGGCATCTATGCGCTAATGGAGAAGGTCAACGAACAGCACTATGCCCGCCTTATGGGCGTTTCGCGCGACAGCGTGACCGTGATGAAAGCATGGGCAAACCCCGGGAGCGAGTATTACGAGACCGTTATCCGCTTTGCGCAGGAAAACGACCTTACCGACGCGAAAAATTACGCGCGCTTCTGCGAGCTTGTGGATATCGACTGCCTCATAGACTGGATGATAATAGAGGGATACTCCGCCAACACCGACCTCTCCACAGGCAACCTCCGCTACGCGCGCTCAACCGAGGGCGACGGGAAGTGGCGCTTCATGCTCTATGACATGGACGCGACGCTCCGCGCCTCCGGCAGCATCTTCGGCAATGTGCTCAAGCCGTCGAGCACGCAGAGCGCCGTGTTCATCACGCAGCTTGTCAACAACCCGGATTTCCGCGCGCGCTTTCTCTCGCGCGCGGGCGAGGTGCTGTCCACGACGCTCTCCAACGCGAACGTCGATGCGGAGATAGTGCGCCTTGCCGCCGAGATAGAGCCTGAGGTCGCGCGCGACTGCGTGTTCAACAAAACAACGCCCGCGCAGTGGCGCTCCGCCGTGGCGGAGCTGCGCGCCACGATAACCGAGCGGGACTGGAACGCAAAGTGCATCGCGGCGATAGGGCAGTACATGAAGCTCAGCCCGGAGGAAATGCAGGAGTATTTCCACCGGTAACGACGGGAGGAGCGGACGAAAGTGAAGGACACGAAATTCACCTTCAAGCGCTATGAAAAGAAATATCTGCTCACGTCCGGACAGTATGCGCGTATACGCGCCAGGCTTGACGGGCACATAGAGCCGGACGAGTTTTTCAGCAGCACCGTCTGTTCGCTCTACTACGACACCGAAGATTTTGAGCTTATACGCCGCTCCATCGACGCGCCCGTATACAAGGAAAAGCTGCGTGTGCGCGCATACAAAGTGCCCGAGCCGGACGGTATGGTGTTCGTGGAGCTGAAAAAGAAGTTCAAGGGCGTGGTCTATAAGCGCCGGGTCATGATGCCGGCGGACATCGCCGCGCGCTATCTGGCCGGGGACATACCCGCCCCGGACGACAGCCAGATGCTGCAGGAGATCGACTGGTTTCTGAGGATGAACGATGTGCGCCCGCGCGTTTTCATCGCGTGCGACCGCGAGGCGTACCGCGCAAAGGACGACGATGAGCTGCGCATAACGTTTGACAGCAGCATACGCTGGCGCGATACCGACCTTGATCTTACGCTCGGCGACCGCGGGGAGGAGCTTCTGGACGCGGGGCAGGTGCTTATGGAGATAAAGATTCCGCAGTCCGCGCCGCTGTGGCTGGCGCGTATGCTCAGCGAGGACGGGCTTTTCCCGCAGGGGTTTTCCAAATACGGCACATGCTATAAGACCAATCTGATAAAGGGAGTAATACTCAATGTTTAACAGCATAATCGCATCGCCCATAACGCTTGCGCAGTTTCTTGCGTGCATAGTGACGGCGCTGGCGCTGGGCGTGCTCGCCTCGTGCGTGTTCACGTTCAAAAATGCGCACACCGGATCCCTTGCGGTGGCGCTGGCGCTGCTGCCGTGCGTGGTGGCGATGGTGATAATGATGGTCAACGGGAACGTCGGCGCGGGGCTTGCCGTGGCAGGCACGTTTGCACTGGTGCGCTTCCGCTCCGCGCCGGGCACGGCGCGGGAGATAACGGGGCTTTTCTTCTCCGTGGCGCTGGGGCTTGCCTGCGGAATGGGCTATGTGGGGCTTGCGGCGGTGTTCTTCGTGCTTTTCTCCGCGGCGCTGCTGGCGCTTGGCGCGCTGCACTTCGGCGAGCGCGGCGGCGCGCGCACGCTCAGGATAACCATACCGGAGAACCTTGACTATGAGGAGCTTTTCGACGATCTTTTTGAAAAATACACGCGCAGCCATGAGCTTGTGCGCGTGCGCACGACGAATATGGGCACGCTTTTTGAGCTGACGTATCTTGTCTCGCTCAAGGACAAAAACGTGACAAAGGATTTCATGGACGCCATCCGCTGCCGCAACGGCAACCTCAACATCATATGCGGCAGGGAAGTTGACCGGGATGTGATGTAAAGCAGGCGCAAAAACCCGCGCGGTGCAGATTCGGGCGCACCGCGCGGGTTCGTATGTATATGCCTTTATCCCCAGAGGGCGGTGAGCATGGGGATGACCTGCTTTTTGCGGCTCATCACGCCGGGGAGAAACACGCAGTTGTCCTTCGGCGTGACGGAGAACGCCTGCTGTATCTCATCGTCAGAGCCGATGTAGAGAAGGTATGACCCTTCAAGCAGAACGTCCGTTATCATCAGTATGACGCAGTCAAAATCCATATCTTTTTTGAGCTTTGCCATCATTGAGAGAAATTCCTCCCGCCGAGAAAGAAGATGACTTGCGTCAACACAGGTTATCTGGCTGACGCCGAGGTTTTTCTCCGCAATGTGGAATTGCTTGTAGTCGGTCTTGAACAGCTCCTCCGCGGGCTTGTCGTCCGCGCCGGAGACGGAGTACAGCTCGCGCCCCAGCTCGTCAAGGTCGATCTTTGCGATGCGGGCGAGCCGCTCCGCCATGGCGATGTCGCGCTTTGTGCAGGTGGGGGATTTGAACATGACCGTGTCGGACAGTATCGCCGCCGCCATCAGCCCCGCCATGCGCGGCGAGGGCATCACGCCGTGCTCCTGATACATGGCGGTGATGATGGTGTTGGTGCTGCCGACAGGCTCGTTGCGCACGGAGATGGGCTGGCGCGTCTGGATGTCGGCAAGGCGGTGATGGTCGATGATCTCCAGTATCTCGACCTGGTCGAGACCGATGACGGACTGCGCCGCTTCGTTGTGATCGACAAGAACAACGCGCTTGCGGCGCGGGTTGAGCAAATGGAAGCGGGAGAGCGTGCCGACGACATGCTCCTGCTCGTCAAGCACGGGGTAGCAGCGGTAGCGGCTTTTCAAAAGCACCTCGCGCACATCGTCAAGAAAGTCGTCAAGATGGAAGCAGACGATGTTGCTCGTCGTCTTGCAGACACGGTTGATGGGGATCGCCTGAAAGATGAGACGCGAGACCTGTCGGGCGTCGAGCGGCGTTGAAATGATGCAGGTCGGTCCTGAGCAGTCGGCAAGCTCCTGGCTGATGTCCGCCTGACAGATGATAAGGCAGTTCACGCCGTGCTCCAGCGCGTTTTTGATCACGTCGGGCTGAGCGCCGCAGATGAGGATGGTTTCGGGGCTGATGAGCGCGGCGTCGTCAAAAGACTGCGGCAGAGCGATGGTCACATCGCCGGATACGGAATCGACAAGGCTGCTGCACTCGTTGACGAGCCGCCCCTCCAGCACGCTCAGAAGGTTGAAGATCGGAAGCTCGTCAATATGGCTTGAATATATCGTCTCCATATCATATGAAGCGATGTCGCCCGCGGAGAGCATGCCGTAGAGCGAGCCGTCGTCATTGACGATGGGCATTGTGGCGATCTCGCCCTCGCGCATCGTCCGCCATGCGAGATCCATCGTCACGGAGCAGTTCAGCTCCGGCGGGCGGTCAAAGTCGAGATCGCGCACCTGCGTGCGCATGCTTTTTATAAACTCAGGAGGCTCAAAGCCAAAGTGATCGAGCATGTGCTGGGTCTCGTCGTTTATCGCGCCGATCCTCACCGCCTTGTATTCACGGTCGCCAAGTGCGTTGCGGAGCTTCGCGTATGCCATCGCGGCGACGATAGAGTCGGTGTCAGGGTTGCGATGCCCGGAAACATAAATTTCGTTCATTTGCTTTTACCTCCCCGCGCAAAGCGGAATCATAATGCAAACTGCAGCATCATTATATTGGAACCATGCCCCAAATTCAAGCTCTTTTGTGCAATCTTTACGAATTCATGATATTGTGATAAAATCTCATGAAAATCCGGGAAAAATTTATTTATTTGAGGCAACGCCGCACAATGCGTCTGCGGCATCCGGCGGAAGATCTGCGCTCTGATATAGTCACTTTTTCTTGAAATACACGAAGTATTCCTGCAAAAAAGTGCCGTCATCATAACCCGGATTTTCTCGCCGGCTGTTCTTGCCGCATTATGCGGCGCTGCCTTATATTTCTGCTTTTGAAAAGGTAATGCCATGAAAAAGAAACTTTGCAGCATTATGTGCGCGCTGCTTGCCGCGCTCATGCTCGCCTCGTGTGCGGCAAGCCCTGTGGAGGCGATGCGCGGCCTTATAGAATATGCCGCGCCGTCGGGACTGCGCGGCGGGGACGAGGCGGACATTCCGCGCTTTGACGATATGGACTATGTCCGCCCGGATACGGGCGCGCTCGAGGCTGCGGCGGACGCGGTCGGAACGGCGCTCTCCGCCGGCGCGGCGCTTGACGACGTGACGGCGCTGCTTGATGAATGCTACAATGAATACTATAACTTTTCCACGATGTACACCCTTGCGGAGATACGGTATCTCCGCGATCTGACGGATGAATACTACGGCGCGGAATACTCCTGGTGCGGCGAAAACTGGTCGGTCGTGCAGCAGCAGATGGAACGTATGTACACTCTCTGCGCGACATCTGACCTTGCCGCGGAGCTGGAGCGGGAGTATTTCTGGGAGGGCTTCACCGCCGATTACGGCGAGGGCAGCGCACAGATGTATACCGAGCGCGCCGTGGCGCTCATGCAGCGCGAGAGCGAGCTTCTGAACGCCTACTATGACCTCACCGCCCAACCGCAGATAGTGCTCGACGGGGAGAGCGTGGACTACGAAAGCTATCTTTCCGGCGCCGACGCGGACGAATACGCCCGCGCGGTGAACGAATATTACCGCCAGTATAACGCCCGCTTTGCCGGGATTTACATTGACCTTATCCGCACCCGCCGCGCCATCGCGGAGGAAATGGGCTATGAGAGCTATGAGGCGATGCAGTACGCCTCCTATGAGCGCAGCTACACTCCGGCGGAGGCGGCGGGATTTGTCGCCGGCGTGAGGGAAAAGCTCGTGCCGCTGTATGAGGAGCTAATGGCGCTTGACCCGGGCGGGAATATAATTTACTCCTATATGAGCGAAAGGCGTCTTATGAAGACAGTGGGCGCGGCGGCGGAGAGCATCGGCGGGGATGTGCGCGAGGCTTTTGAGTTTATGCGCGCGCACGGACTGTACAGCCTTGAGCAGAGCGACACGAAGGCTTCCATGTCGTTTACGGCGTATCTTGACAGTTACGACGCGCCGTTTGTCTTCGTGTCGCCGTACTGCGACACGGAGGATATACTCACTCTCGCACATGAGTTCGGGCATTTTCTTGACAGCTACTATAATTATAACGCCTACGAGTCTCTTGACCTCTCCGAGTTCTTTTCCCAGTCGATGGAGTACATCGTGATGGGCAGGCTCTCAGACGTGCTGGACGGAGAGGAGCTTTCGATGCTGCGGCGGATAAAGCTTGTGAGCACGCTGGACACCTATGTGATGCAGTCGTCGTTTGCAGAGTTTGAGCAGCGTGTATACGCGCTGCCCGACGAGGAGCTGTCCGCTGAGGCGATAAACGCCATATCGCTCGACACGGCGAAGGAATTCGGATATTATGACGGCGTGAGCGAGGATTACTACGCGATGAGCTGGGCGGATATAACGCACTTTTTCGAGTCGCCGTTCTATGTGATAAGTTATGTGGTCTCCAGCGACGCGGCACAGCAGATACACGCGCTTGATTGTGAAAACGCGGGCGCGGGACTGGAAAAATACCTTGAAATGCTCCCGCGCGAGTATGAAACGCTGCTGGATACGCTCGCGGCGGCGGGGCTGGAGAGCCCGTTTGCACCTGGCAGACTGGACGCGGTCGAGCGGCAGCTGCGCGCGGAGCTTGATGCATCGGGTCTTGCGGGATAGGCACAACCACGCCGGACATTCTCGCGGCTGCCGCGCCCATGATGTTCAGAAAAAATTAAAAATTTGCGGCAGGTCACTTGACATAACATCGTTTAGGAGATAAAATAAGACAGTTAATATAGAAAGAAGCCTTGGGGAGGCTTCCTTGATATATTGCTTTTTAAAACCTGCAGGGCGCGTCAGGGCGCATTTTTCCGAGGAAACAACCGTCCGGCGAAAAGCGCGCAGTGATCTGCCCTGTTATTTAGGGCGGCGCCGCACAATACGTCTGCGGCACCCGATGGGGAATTTGTGCCCTGATACAGTCGGTCTTTCTTGAAATACACGAAGTATTCCTGCAAAATGTGCCGTCATCAGAGCCTGAATTTCCTGACCGGCTGCTCTTGCCGCTTATGCGGAGCTGCCTTGGATTTAGTCTGAATACCTGGTTAAACCACCAAAAAATTCTTAAAGAATGGAGGTGTGTTTACTTACTATGCCAACGCCTTTGTGGATCGTTATCATAGCCGCCGCTGCGGCTATCGCATTTATACTTGGCGTCGTCTACCGCAGGAAAGTCGCAGAGCGCGAAATTGCCAGCGCGGAGGACGAAGCGAAACGTATAATAAATGAGTCAATAAAAAGTGCAGAGAGCAAGAAAAGGGAAGCTCTCGTTGAGGCAAAGGAAGAAATACACAAAGCCCGCTCCGAGTATGAGCGGGAGGAGAAGGCGCGCCGCGCCGAGCTGCAGAAGCAGGAACGCCGCTTGCAGCAGAAGGAAGAGACGCTTGACAGAAAGGTCGATTCGGTTGAGAAGAAAAACGACACGCTCAACAGCAAGATCGCCGCTGCCGAGGCTCAGCAGAAGGAGATCGCTCTTGTAAAGAAGAGTCAGCTTGAAATGCTTGAAAAGATCTCCGGCTTCTCCGTGGAGGAAGCAAAGGCTTACCTCATCGCCAACATCCGCGACGACGTCACCCATGAGATGGCGATGAAGGTCAAGGAGGTCGAAGCCCAGTACAAGGAAGAGGCGGACGAACGCGCAAGAGAGATCATCGCCACCGCCATCCAGCGCTGCGCCGCCGACCATGCAAGCGAGATAACCGTCTCCGTCGTACCTCTCCCCAACGACGAGATGAAAGGGCGCATCATCGGGCGCGAGGGCCGCAACATCCGCAGCATTGAAACGCTAACCGGCTGCGATCTTATCATTGACGATACGCCGGAGGCGATCACCGTCTCCAGCTTTGACCCTGTACGCCGCGAGGTCGCGCGCATCGCGCTGGAGAAGCTTATCCAGGACGGACGCATCCACCCCGCGCGTATCGAGGAAATGGTCGCCAAGGCACAGCGCGAGGTCAACGCCACCATCAAGGCGGAGGGCGAGCGCGCCGTGTTCGAAACGAACATCCACGGGCTGCACCCCGAGCTTATAAAGCTCTTGGGGCGTATGAAATACCGCACCAGCTACGGACAGAATGTCCTCAACCACTCCATTGAGGTGTCCCACATCGCAGGGCTTCTCGCTGCGGAGCTTGGCGTGGACGTCGCCACGGCGAAGCGCGCGGGTCTTCTGCACGATATAGGCAAGGCGATCGACCACGAGGTCGAGGGCAGCCACGTCACCATCGGCGTGGACATAGCGCGCAAATATAAGGAATCCGAAGCGGTCATCCACGCGATAGAGGCGCACCACGGCGACGTTGAGCCGCACACGGTCGTCGCCTGCCTTGTTCAGGCGGCGGACGCCATCTCCGCTTCCCGTCCCGGCGCAAGACGCGAGAATATCGAAAACTACGTCAAGCGTCTTGAAAAGCTCGAAGAGGTCTCCAAGAGCTTCCCCGGCATCGCAAGCTCCTACGCCATTCAGGCGGGGCGCGAGATACGCATCATGGTAAAGCCCGAGGAGGTCAGCGAGGATCAGATGGTTCTGCTTGCGCGCGACATTGCCAAGAAGATCGAGGACGAGCTTACCTACCCCGGTCAGATCAAGGTTCACGTTCTGCGCGAGACCAAGGCTGTTGACTACGCAAAGTAAAAATGACATTAAAAATGCTGTCTTCTATGAGAGACAGCATTTTTTGCGGCTTGTCAGGTTTGGGGCGGGTCTTGCCCTATCAGGCGCCTTTGCCGCTTGGAGTTTTCACATTGGCATATAATACTCTGACGGTCGGCTGCGCCTATAAGAGAAAATCGGGTCATGCTGCGGCGCGTTTTTTCGCGCGGCGCCCGCGGATAAGCGCCACCGCGGCATAGAGCCCAACGGCGCAGAGCATATAGCGAAACGGCATAAGCATGGCGGAATATCGCTCCGACGCGAAGGAGAACGCGAAGATATAAAGGTTTACCCAGTAAATGAGAACAAGGAAGAGAGTGATGCCCCGCTTTCGCCGGGCGATGAACGCAAGGACGACCGACAGTATGCAGCACGCGAAGTTGACGCAGCTGATATAGTGCAGCGTGTAGTACAGCGGAGGGTTCGGCAGCCAGCACCATACCCAGTTGAGCATACATGCGGGCTTGCTGACAAGATATGCCCAGAGCAGCCCCTTCGGGTCGCGCTTCCACCACTCGCGCAGGCGGTATTCGGCTTTCAGACTGTCTGTTGCTGCGCCGAGCATTTCGCCCGCGGAAAGATCGTTTATTACACCGTTCTCGTCATAATACTCGCTGTATTTTTCACGTATGACGGCGTACACATTTGTCTCGTAGTCCAGATCCTCATCCTTCGGCGCACTCTCGCCCTGATACGTGCCGAGAAGCGTCGGGTTCGCTGCGCCGTCCGTGATGGGGATGAACTGGTGAAAGACACGGTAATTGCGCAGTGACCACGGGACAACGAAGAGAAGCAGCGCACACAGCAGCGTTAGCGCCGGACGCACGAGCGTCCTCGCCTGCCGCTTTTTGAAGAGCAGCAGGTATACCGCCGTAAAGAGAGGTATCGTCAGTATATTCGGACGGAACATCAGTGCCAGCATGAAGGAGAGAACATAACCGACTGTGTCGCTGCGCGACACAGATTTCTCTCTTTCCTCGCCCATACGGAACGTATAATACAGCGTCAACAGGTAGAAGAGAAGGTACGGCGCTTCCGTGAGAATATTATTATCCGACCATGCCCAGTTTGGCAGGAGGAAAGACGCTGCCGCGAATATGCCGTACCACTTCGGCACGATGGCGCAGCAGCATTTATAAAATACATATACGCTTGCGCAGCCGAACGCGATCATGCAGCAGCGCAGGGCGTTGATGTAAGCCTCTCCCTCGCCGAAGATGAGGGAGAATATCCCGCACAGCACCGGCATACCCGGCATTATCTTCGCCGTGGGGTAGTCCGACCATACCGACAGCACCCCGGTGTTCGCGAAGACTATACCGCTGCGGATATAGGCGACGTCGTCGCTGTCGCCGACGACGCCGGCGCCGATGTAAAAGAACATCCAGATCCGCTCAATAAGTGCGAGGGCGACGAGAAGAATTATGACCCGGTCGGGATCGAAGAAGAAGCGGCGCACGCCGCTCTGACCGGACAGATCTCTGCAACTATATATATAAACACACCTCCAGGGGAAATTTTGAGAAAGAACTGGATGAATCATATCACAGTGAGGAAGAAAAGACAAGCGCTGTGACGATGTACGGCGGTTTGGAGGCTTTGACGAAATACATACGAAGATTCCGCAAAAATAACAAAAAAAACTTCTTGACAGATGGCGAATATGTTGTTATATTTATATGGCGCGTGTGCGAGAGCATGGGCGTAT
Organism: Clostridiales bacterium UBA5888; assembly: GCA_002431965.1. Taxonomy (GTDB): domain Bacteria; phylum Bacillota; class Clostridia; order Oscillospirales; family Oscillospiraceae; genus Limivicinus. The sequence continues at coordinate 38,041 of DJEW01000014.1, read as the reverse complement.
TATGCGAAGAAGCGGGAGATTGCTCAAATTCATGAGGTAACTTCCGTGGAGTATGTCCGGCGCCGGGGCGTCCCGGCGTGAAATCGGGCGGCTGAAGCCTATCTTATATGCGCGTATATCGCGCGGACGGAGGATAGGGCCGGCTTGAAAAGCCGGTTTGTTTTTCGGACACGGTCTGATACGCACGGTTGTGTGTATAAGAAATCCGGCTTCATCTGTACGCATAATCATGGCGGAGCCAATGCCGCCGAAAAACGTACAAAAAAGGAGAAAACAGCATGGCAAGCACCACCAACAAGAACATGATCCGTATCCGCCTCAAGGCGTACGATCATCAGCTCATCGACAAGGCTGCAGAGACCATAGTTGAGGCTGCAAAGCGCACCGATGCAAAGGTTTCCGGTCCTATCCCCCTGCCCACCAAGACCGAGATCGTCACGATCCTCCGTGCCGTTCACAAGTACAAGGACAGCCGTGAGCAGTTTGAGCGCCGCACCCACAAGCGTCTCATCGACATCATGAGCCCGACCCAGAAGACCGTCGAAGCCCTTATGAGCCTCGAGGTTCCCGCCGGCGTCGAGATCGAGATCAAGCTCTGAGACACATCCCCCCGCGCCGGTCATCATTGACCGGAAGTACACGTTAAAGACCCATTGTCCGCAGCTTGCGTATGCGGACGGGTTAAGTTGCCAGCCTCTGGACGGGCAGACCCCCGGGCTAAGCGAGGCAACCAATAACCGATAGGAGGAAATAAAATGAAGAAAGCCATCATTGGCAGGAAGGTCGGCATGACGCAGATCTTCGACGAGACTGGCAAGGTCATTCCCGTCACCGTCATTGAAGCAGGACCGTGCGTGGTCGTGCAGAAGATGACCAAGGAAAAGGAAGGCTATGAGGCAGTCCAGTTCGGTTACGAGGAAGTGACCGAGAAGAAGCTCACCAAGCCTGAGAAGGGTCACCTTGAAAAGGCCGGCGTGGGCATGGTCAGACACCTCAAGGAGTTCCGTCTTGACGACGGCAGCAAGCTTGAGGTCGGCGACGTTATCAAGGCTGACATGTTCGCAGAGGGTGACAAGGTCGATGTCACCGGCACGAGCAAGGGTCACGGCTACGCGGGCGTTATAAAGCGCTTCGGTCAGGGCCGCACGCCCACAAGCCACGGCGGCGGTCCTGTTCACCGTCACGCCGGTTCCATGGGCTCGAGCACCGATCCTTCCCGCATTTTCCCGGGCAAGAAGCAGGCCGGTCACATGGGCGTCGATCAGGTCACTGTGCAGAACCTTGACGTCGTCAAGGTCGATGCAGAGCTCAACCTCATCGCCATCCGCGGCGCTGTTCCCGGTCCTAAGGGCAGCATCGTCTACATCAAGGACACTGTCAAGACCCAGCCCGTCAAGAAGGGCGAGGGTGCCGGCATCAGCCTCAACCCGCAGAAGGCCTCCGCGCGTGTCAATCCGCAGAAGGCTTCCGCACGTACCAAGTAAAGAAAGGAGAGCAGCATAAATGCCTATTGCAAAAGTTTTTAACATGGCAGGCGAGAAGATCGGCGAGATCGAGCTCTCCGAGGCCATATTCGGCGTTGAGCCGAACAAGAGCGTTCTCCACGATTCCGTCAAGAATCACCTGGCGAATTGCCGTCAGGGCACGCAGAGCGCGCTCACCAAGGGCGAGGTTTCCTACACCACAAGAAAGCCCTGGCGTCAGAAGGGCACGGGCCGCGCCCGCGCCGGTTACGCCGGCTCTCCCGTGTGGACGCACGGCGGCGTAGCGTTCGCCCCCAAGCCCCGCGACTACAGCTACACTCTCAACAAGAAGGTCAGGCGCATCGCGCTCAAGTCCGCTCTGTCCGCAAAGGCTGCCGAGGATGAGATCATCGTCATCGACGGGCTGAAGATGGACGAGATCAAGACCAAGACCTTCAGGACCTTCCTTGATAAGGTCGGCGTTGAGGGCAAGGCTCTGGTCGTGACCGAGAACGTGGAAGAGAACGTTGTCAAGTCCGCGCGCAACATCGCCGGCGTGACCACCACCATCGCCACGATCCTCAGCCCGTATATGATTCTCACCAGCGGCAAGATGGTGGTCGATAAGGCTGCCCTTGCAAAGATCGAGGAGGTGTTCGCCTGATGAAGACCGCATACGATATAGTTATCCGCCCCATCATCACCGAGCAGTCCATGGAGGATCTCGACATCAAGAAGTACGTCTTTGAAGTTGCCAAGGACGCCAACAAGATAGAGATCAAGAAGGCGGTCGAGGAGATCTTCGGCGTTACCGTCATCAAGGTCACCACCACGAATGTCCACGGCAAGGCAAAGCGCACCGGCGCTTACCCCATGGGCAGAACTGCCTCCTGGAAAAAGGCTGTCGTGAAGCTCAGTGCCGATTCCAAGAACATTGAGCTGTTTGAAGGCATGGCATAAGGAGGGAATGAAGAATGTCTATTAAAACTTACAGACCGACCACTCCCGCCCGCAGACAGATGACTGTCTCCGGCTTTGACGGAGTTGAAAAGCACGTCAAGCCTGAGAAGTCTCTTGTCGAGGTGCTCAAGAAGAACGCCGGACGCAACAGCTACGGCCGCATCACCGTCCGCCACCAGGGCGGCGGCAACCGCCAGAAGTACCGCGTTATCGACTTCAAGCGCAGCAAGCGCGAGATGACCGCAAAGGTCCTCCGCCTCGAGTACGACCCCAACCGCAGCGCGTTTATCGCACTGGTCGAGTATGAAGACGGCGAGCGCCGCTACATTCTCGCCCCCGTTGGTCTCACCGTGGGCGATGCCGTTCAGGCTTCCGCCGCGGCCGACATCAAGCCGGGCAACGCTCTGCCTCTTGCAAACATTCCCGTCGGCACCGTCATCCACAACATCGAGCTCTACCCCGGCAAGGGCGCTCAGCTCGTCCGCTCTGCGGGCGTTGCCGCGCAGCTTATGGCAAAGGAAGGCGGCATGGCCACCGTGCGCCTCCCGTCCGGCGAGTACCGCAAGGTGCGTATGGACTGCTTTGCCACTATCGGTCAGGTCGGCAACATTGACCACGCGAACGTCCACATCGGCAAGGCCGGGCGCAAACGCCACATGGGCATCCGTCCCACCGTGCGCGGCTCCGTCATGAACCCGTGCGATCACCCCCACGGCGGCGGCGAAGGCAAGTCTCCTGTGGGTCGTCCCGGTCCTGTAACTCCCTGGGGCAAGCCCGCACTTGGCTACAAGACCCGCAAGACTAAGAACCGCACCGATAAGTTCATAGTCAAGCGCCGCAACGCAAAGTAAGGAGGGAATTAGTCAATGAGCAGAAGTGTTAAAAAAGGCCCCTTCGCAGCTCCTGAGCTTCTGAAGAGAGTCGATGAAATGAACAAGACCGGCAACAAGCAGGTTGTCAAGACTTGGTCTCGCGCCTCCACTATTTTCCCGTCCTTCGTCGGACACACCATCGCTGTGCATGACGGCCGCCGTCATGTTCCCGTGTATGTCACCGAGGATATGGTCGGTCACAAGCTGGGCGAGTTCGCCCCGACCCGTACTTTCCGCGGTCATTCCGGCGGCAAGACCGGTAAGTAAGGAGGAGAAAAAATGGACGAGAAAAAAATTGCCCGTGCGGAGCACAAATACGCCCGTATTTCTCCCCGCAAGGTTGAAATCATCTGCAACATGATCCGCGGCAAGGACGCGAACGTCGCAATGGCTCTGATGGAGAACACTCCCAAGGCCGGCTGCGAGCTGATGATCAAGGTGCTCAAGAGCGCCATGGCAAACGCCGAGAACAATTTTGAGATGGATCCCGAAAAGCTCTACGTCTGCCAGACCTATGCCAACGCAGGTCCTATCCTCAAGAGGGGCATGCCGAGAGCACAGGGTCGTATGTACCGTATAAACAAGCGCACCAGCCACATCATGATCGCTGTGGCTGAGAGAGACTGAGGGAAGGAGGCAGAATTATGGGACAGAAAGTTAATCCTCACGGACTGCGCGTCGGTGTTATAAAGGACTGGGATTCCCGCTGGTACGCCAGAGAGGACAAGGTCGGCGATCTTATAGTCGAAGATTACAAAATCCGCAAATTCCTCAAGAAGACCCTCTATTCCGCCGGTGTTCCCACCATTGAGATAGAGCGCGATTCCGCAAAGGTCCGCATCTATATCCACTGCTCCCGCCCCGGCGTCGTCATCGGCAAGGGCGGCGCGGAGATAGAGCGCCTGCGCCTCGAGGTCGAGAAGATGATCGGCAAGCCCGTCGCCCTCTCCATCGTTGAGGTTCGCACCCCCGATACCAACGCCCAGCTCGTTGCCGAGAATATCGCGCAGCAGCTTGAAAAGCGCATCGGCTTCCGCCGTGCGATGAAGAACGCCATGGGTCGCGCCATGAGATTGGGCGCGCGCGGCATCAAGGTCAAGTGCGGCGGCCGCCTTGGCGGCGCCGAGATAGCGAGAAGCGAATGCTACCACGAGGGTACCATTCCTCTTCAGACCATCCGTGCCGACATCGACTACGGCTTTGCCGAGGCGAACACGACCTACGGCCGTATCGGCGTCAAGGTCTGGATCTACAAAGGCGAGGTCCTTTCCCAGACCCTGCGCACCACTCCGCGCACCATGGATCTGAGCAAGCCCGCAGGCGAGCGCCGCCGCAGAGACGACCGCCGTCAGGGCGACCGCCGCGGCTACAACCGCGACAACCGCAGCGGCGGCGACCGCCGTCAGGGCGGCTACGGCAATCGTCCTGCCGGCCAGGGCGGCTACAACCGCGGACCGCGTCCGGCAGCCCCCGCTAAGGAAGGAGGCAACAACTAATGTTAATGCCTAAGAGAGTTAAATACCGCAGAGTGCAGCGCGGCCGCATGAAGGGCAAGGCCACCCGCGGCAATCTCGTCACCTACGGTGAGTTCGGTCTTGTGGCGCAGGAGCCCGGCTGGATCAAATCCAACCAGATCGAGGCTGCACGTATCGCCATGACCCGTTACACCAAGCGCGGCGGTCAGGTCTGGATAAAGATCTTCCCCGACAAGCCCGTTACTGCAAAGCCCGCCGAGACCCGTATGGGTTCCGGTAAAGGCGCGCCCGAGTACTGGGTCGCAGTCGTCAAGCCCGGCAGAGTGATGTTTGAGATCGCAGGCGTGCCCGAAGAGACCGCCCGCGAGGCTCTCCGCCTTGCCAGCCACAAATTGCCCATCAAGACCAAGATAGTCAAGAAGGGCGACGAGTCCGAGAACGGTGGTGAATAAAGATGAAGGCAAACGAAATACGCAATATGTCCATTGAAGAGCTCCAGAGCAAGCTCGCGGATCTCAAGAAGGATCTTTTCATGCTCCGTATGCAGCACGCTACCAATCATCTTGACAATCCCACAAAGATTTCCGCCACGCGCCGTGACATTGCTCGCGTAAAGACCATACTGCGCGAGAAGCAGAACTGAGGAGGTAAGCCAGAATGAACGAAGAAAGAACTACTTCCCGTAAGACCCGCGTAGGCAAGGTCGTGTCCGACAAGATGGACAAGACCGTGGTAGTCATTGTTGAGGACCGCGTTGCCCACAAGACCTATAAGAAGATCATCGGACGCACCTACCGCCTGAAGGCGCACGACGAGAATAACGAGTGCGGCGTTGGCGATATCGTCCGCGTGATGGAGACCCGCCCCCTGTCCAAGGACAAGAGATGGCGCGTGGTCGAGATCGTTGAGAAGGCTAAGTAAGGAGGCGACAACAGAATGATACAGCAGGAAACTTATCTGAAGGTCGCCGACAATACCGGCGCCAAGGAACTCAAGTGCATCCGCGTGCTTGGCGGCTCCAGACGCAAGTACGCGAGCATCGGTGACGTTATAGTCTGCTCCGTCCGCAAGGCAGCCCCCGGCGGCAGCGTGAAGAAGGGCGACGTCGTCAAGGCGGTCGTCGTCCGCACGGTCAAGCCCGTGCGCCGCGCCGACGGCACTTACGTCCGCTTTGACGAGAACGCAGCCGTTCTTATCAACACCGGCGATAAGAACCCCCGCGGCACTCGTATCTTTGGACCCGTCGCCCGCGAGCTGCGCGACAAGGAATACATGAAGATCCTGTCGCTCGCTCCCGAAGTGATTTAATGGAGGTCGCAGAGAATGAACATTAAGAAAGACGATAAAGTCATAGTCCTGTCCGGCAAGGACAAGGGCAAGGAGGGCAAGGTCCTCTCCGCCGACCCCAAGGCAATGAAGGTCACTGTCGAGGGTGTCAATGTCGCCACCAAGCACCAGAAGCCCCGCAAGCAGGGTCAGGACGGCGGCATAGTCAAGGTCGAGACCCCCATCTACGCCTGCAAGGTCATGCTTGTGTGCCCCAAGTGCGGCAAAGGCACGCGCGTTGCATACAAGCTCGCCGACGGCAAGAAGACCCGCGTCTGCAAGAAGTGCGGCGCAGAAATCTGAGAAAGGAGATAACTTACTATGACAAGATTGAAGAAAAAGTATGTTGAGGAAGTTGCTCCGGCTCTCATGGAGAAGTTCCAGTATAAGTCCGTGATGCAGATCCCCCGCATCGACAAGATCGTCGTGTCTGTCGGCTGCGGCGACTGCAAGGACAATGCGAAGGCGCTTGACGCGGTCATCAAGGACATTTCCGCCATCACCGGTCAGCATGCCGTAGCAACCGTGGCGAGAAAGTCCGTCGCTAACTTCAAGCTCCGCGAGGGCATGAAGGTCGGCGTGAAGGTCACTCTCCGTCAGGATCGCATGTGGGAGTTCCTTGACCGTCTGTTCAACGTGGCGCTGCCCCGTGTCCGCGACTTCCGCGGCATCTCCGCAGACGCTTTCGACGGTCGCGGCAACTATTCCCTCGGTCTCAAGGAGCAGATCATCTTCCCCGAGATCGAGTACGACAAGATCGAGAAGCTGCGCGGCATGAACATCGCAATCACCACCACCGCAAAGACCGACGAAGAGGCACGTGAGCTGCTCAGGCTCATGGGCGCTCCCTTCGTGAACTAAGGAGGAGAAAAGTTATGGCAAAGAAATCTATGATCCTTAAGCAGCAGGCACCTGCCAAGTTCTCCACCCGCAAGTACAACCGCTGCAAGATCTGCGGTCGTCCCCACGCCTATCTGCGCAACTACGGCATCTGCCGTATCTGCTTCCGTGAGCTGGCCTACAAGGGTCAGATCCCCGGCGTGCGCAAGGCGAGCTTCTGATTTCGCGCGAACACGTCCTTCGGTCAGCTCGCACGAAACCGCCGCGCTCTGACGGCAGGCAGAAGATAGCTGTTGAAAAGAGCGCACACTCAACCCGTTTCATAAGGCGGGAGCCGATCACTCCCGCCATATGGATAAAAAGACCGGCGCAGGCGAATTGACGCTGACCCGGTCTGAGGATGGCGAAAGGCCGTGGGCAATCAAGCATTGCCATGGAACCTCGCCGCCGAAACCGCATATGCGGTAACTCTAAATCAGGAGGATAAACTCTATGCAGATCACAGACCCCATTGCAGATATGCTTACCCGTGTCCGCAACGCCGGAACCGCGAAGCATGAGACAGTTGACGTTCCTGCGTCGAAGATGAAGAAGGCGATAGCCGAGATAATGCTCACAGAGGGCTACATCAAGAACTATCAGGTCATCGACGACGGCACGCAGGGCGTTATCCGCATCACCCTCAAGTACCTGCCCGGCAAGGAGAAGGCCATTCAGGGTCTCCGCCGTGTCAGCAAGCCCGGACTGCGCGTTTACGCCGGTGCCGACGAGCTGCCCCGCGTCCTCAAGGGACTGGGCATTGCTATCATTTCCACCTCCAAGGGCGTTATGACCGACAAGCAGGCTCGCCGTGAGCATGTCGGCGGCGAAGTCCTTGCGTTCATTTGGTAAGGAGGTAGCACAATGTCTAGAATAGGAAGAGAACCCATCACTATCCCCGCCGGCGTTGAAGTCAAGGTTGACGACAACAACCATGTCACCGTCAAAGGACCCAAGGGCACCCTCGAGTACACCATGGTTCCGCAGATGAAGGTTGAGATGGACGCAGGCGTCCTCCATGTCAAGCGCCCCGATGACAGCAAGGAGAACCGCTCCCTCCACGGGCTGACGAGATCCCTGCTCAACAACATGGTAGTAGGCGTTACTCACGGCTTTGAGAAGAAGCTGGAGATCAACGGCGTAGGTTATCGTGCCGCAAAGGAAGGCAAAAACCTCGTCATGAACCTGGGCTACTCGCATCAGATCATCGTACCTGAGACCGAGGAGATCCAGATCGACGTTCCCGACGCAAACCATGTCGTCATCAAGGGTATCGACAAGCAGAAGGTCGGCCAGTTTGCAGCAGAAGTTCGTGGTAAGAGACCTCCCGAACCCTACAAGGGCAAGGGCATCAAGTACGACTACGAAGTCATCCGCCGCAAAGAAGGCAAGACCGGCGCCAAGTAAACGGAGGTGTGCCTGAATGATTAAAAGACCTGATACCAGAGGACAGCGCATCAAGCGCCACAACAGAGTTCGCGGCAAGATCTCCGGCACTGCCGAGAGACCCCGTCTCTGTGTTTTCCGCAGCGAAAACAACATCTATGCCCAGATCATCGACGACGTCGCAGGGAACACTCTCGTTTCCGCGTCCAGCGTTGAGAAGGGCTTTGAAGGCAACGGCGGCAACTGCGACGCCGCAAAGAAGATCGGTGCAGCCATTGCAGAGCGCGCGCTCAAGAAGGGCATCGAGGACGTAGTGTTTGACCGCGGCGGTTATATTTACCACGGCCGCGTCAAGGCACTGGCAGAAGGCGCCCGCGAGGGCGGCCTCAAGTTCTGAGGAAGGGGGAGAGACTTAAAATGGCATACAACAATGACAGAAGAGATCGCCGCAAGGAAGAGGTCGCTTCCGAGTATATCGAAAAGGTAGTTTCCCTCAACCGCGTCAGCAAGACCGTCAAGGGCGGCCGCGTTGCAAAGTTCTCCGCGCTCTGCGTCGTCGGCGACGGCAAGGGCCGCGTGGGCTTCGGCATGGGCAAGGCCAACGAGGTCTCCGAGGCTATCCGCAAGGGTCTCGAGGACGCAAAGAAGAACATCTGCACCGTTACCCTTCAGGGTACGACCATCCCTCACGAGGTCATCGGCTGCTTCGGCGCAGGCCGCGTCCTGCTCAAGCCCGCACCCGAAGGCACCGGCGTTATCGCCGGCGGCGCTGTGCGTGCCGTTGTTGAGGCAGCCGGCATCAAGAACATCCGCACCAAATGCCTGCGCACCAACAACCCCGCCAACGTCGTTGCCGCCACTATGGAAGGCCTCAAGTCCCTGCGCAGCGCCGCTCAGGTCGCTGCGGTCAGAGGCAAGACCCCTGAAGAGATCCAGGGTTAAGGAGGGCGAAACATGGCTAATCTTAGAATAAAGCTCGTTAAGAGCCTCAGCGGCAGACACGACAAGCACATCGCAACTGCCTACTCTCTCGGTCTGCACAAGATCGGCAACGAGACCGTACAGCCCGACAATCCCCAGACCCGCGGCAAGCTCGCCCAGATCGGCTACCTTGTCAAGGTCACAGAAGAATAAGGAGGGCAAGCCAAATGTATATTCATGAACTGTCTCCCGTAGCAGGCTCTACCCACGTCGACAAGCGCAAGGGCAGAGGTCATGCGACCGGCAACGGAAAGACCGCAGGCCGCGGTCACAAGGGTCAGAAGGCCCGTTCCGGCGGCGGTGTCCGCATCGGGTTCGAAGGCGGTCAGATGCCTCTGGCGCGCCGCATCCCGAAGAGAGGCTTCAACAATATCTTTGCAAAGCCGCTGGAGTCCGTCAACGTCTCCGTGCTCGACAAGTTCGACGACGGCGCTGTTGTTGACGCGCAGGCTCTGCTTGATGCAGGCATACTCTCCAAGTGCAGATACGGTGTCAAGATCCTTGGCAACGGCGAGATCACCAAGAAGCTGACTGTAAAGGCTGCTGCTTTCTCCGAAACCGCGAAACAGAAGATCGAGGCGGCCGGCGGAAAGGCAGAGGTGGTATAAGTGCTTCAGACTTTACGTAATGCATGGAAGATTGAAGAGCTTCGCAAGAAGATACTCTTCACTCTGCTTATAATCCTGCTTTATCGTCTTGGCAACTCCATACCTGTACCCTATGTCAACACTGCGGCGCTTTCGCAGTACTTCACCTATATGCAGAACACCGTTCTCGGCCTGCTGGACGTCATGTCCGGCGGTGCCTTCTCGCAGGCGACGATCTTCGCGCTTTCCATCCAGCCCTATATCAACGCCTCCATCATCATCCAGCTTCTGTGCATCGCTATCCCTGCACTTGAGCGCCTGAGCAAGGAAGGCGGCGAGGAAGGCAAAAAGAAGATCGCCTCCATCACCCGTTACTCCACCGTGGGCATCGGTCTTCTCCAGGGCTTTGCCTACTACATGCTCATCAAGAACAACGGCATTCTCACCGCTGAGGCTCAGGGCAGCGTCTGGGCGGCGATCGTCATCATCCTGACGTTCACCTCCGGCTCCGCGCTTATCATGTGGCTCGGCGAGCAGATCACCGAAAACGGCATCGGCAACGGTATCTCCATGATCCTGTTTGCCTCCATCATCTCCCGCTTCCCCGTCAGCATCGTTTCCTCCATCCGCAACTGCATCACCGGCGATCTCCAGTGGTGGGTCGCGGTGCTGATGTACCTGGGCGCGCTGGCGATAATCGTGCTGATAGTCTACGTCAACGACGCAGAGCGCAGGATCCCCGTGCAGTACGCGAAGAGGGTCGTGGGGCGCAAGATGTACGGCGGTCAGAGCACACATCTGCCCATGAAGGTGAACATGTCCGGCGTTATGCCCATTATCTTTGCCCAGTCCATCGCCTCCCTGCCCGCCACCATCGCGGCGTTCAGCGGCAAGGGCACGGACAGCTGGATAATGAAAGCGTTCGACACGAGCTCCATCACCTACGCGGTTATCTACTTCCTGTTGATAATCTTCTTTGCCTACTTCTACTCCACGATACAGTTCAATCCCATTGAAGTGGCAAACAATCTCAAGAAGAACGGCGGCTATATCCCCGGCTTCCGTCCGGGCAAGCCCACCAGCGAATTCATCCAGAGAGTTCTCAACAAGATCACGCTCTTCGGTGCGATCTACCTGGGCATAATCGCCGTGGTACCCATTCTTGTCTCTCATTTCAGCTCTTCGGCTTCCCTTACAGGTCTGTCCCTTGGCGGCACGTCCATCATCATCGTGGTCGGCGTTGCGCTTGAGACCGTCCGTACACTTGAGGGCGAGCTGCTGATGCGCAACTATAAGGGCTTCCTTTCCTGATAGGAGCGCATATGAGGCTTATACTTCTTGGCGCACCCGGCGCCGGTAAAGGTACTCAGGCAGAAATTTTGAGCAGGATCCTCAACGTACCTACAATTTCCACAGGCAACATCCTGCGGGCTGCCATCCGTGATGGCACGCCCGTAGGACTCAAGGCTGAGGCGTTTATCAACGCCGGCAAGCTCGTTCCGGATGAGGTGATAATCGCCATCATAAAGGAACGCCTTGCCGAGCCTGACTGCGCCAATGGCTATATCCTTGACGGCGTTCCCCGCACGATCCCGCAGGCGGAGGCGATGGAACAGATGGGCATAGCGATCGACTGCGCGCTCTCTATAGAGATCGCGGACGACACCATTGTCCAGCGCATGTCCGGACGCCGCACCTGCCGCGATTGCAGCGCCACCTTCCACGTCGTGTCCAATCCGCCGAAGGCGGAGGGCGTGTGCGACTTCTGCGGAGGCGAGCTGAACATCCGCAAGGACGATGCGGCGGACACCGTGAGAGCGCGCCTTGAGACCTACCACAGGGATACGGAGCCGCTCAAAGCCTTTTATGAGGCGAGGGGCGTTCTCAAGACTGTGGAGAATCAGCCGAGCATTGAGGCCACAACGGCAGCAATCAAAGAGAAACTGGGGCTTTGATATGTCAGAGAGAATATATATTAAATCCCCGCACGAGATCGAGCTGATGCGTCAGGCCGGCAAGATCACCGCGGGTGCGCGCAGTATTGCACGCCAGGCGATCGCGGACGGTGTGACCACCAGGCAGATAAACAAATGTGTGCATGAGTTCATTGTGAAATCCGGCGCAGTGCCGACCTTTCTGGGTTACGGCGGCTTTCCCGCCAGCGCCTGCGTGTCCGTCAACGATGAGATCATACATGGTATTCCCGGCAAAAGAGTCATCCGTAACGGCGACATAGTGTCGGTCGATGTGGGTGCGACGTACAAGGGCTTCGTGGGAGACTGCGCGGGCACTTACCCCTGCGGCGAGATCAGCGAAGAGGCGAGGCGGCTCATAGAAGTGACCCGTCAGAGCTTCTTTGAGGGCCTGAAGTTTGCAAGAGTGGGCTATCGCGTGTCAGACATCGGAGCGGCGATACAGGACTACGTGGAGAGCCACGGCTATTCCGTCGTCCGCGACTATGTGGGGCACGGCGTGGGGCATGTGATGCATGAAGCGCCGGAAGTGCCCAACTACCGCACGCACCGCCACCCCGACCCCAGACTTGTAAAGGGCATGACGATCGCCATAGAGCCGATGGTAAACATCGGCGGATATGACGTGGAGGTGCTCGACAACGACTGGACAGTCGTCACCGCGGACGGCACACTGTCGGCACACTACGAGAATACCATCGCAATCACCGACGGCGAAGCGGAGATCCTCACGATGGCAGAGGACATTTAAAACCGACTTTGGAGGAAATTTACTTTGGCAAAAGACGATGTAATAGAACTCGAGGGCACGGTCGTTGAATCCCTGCCCAACACCATGTTCCAGGTGGATATCGGCAACGGTCACATCATACTGGCGCATATATCAGGCAAGCTAAGGATGAACTTTATAAGGATACTTCCCGGCGATAAGGTCACGGTCCAGATGTCGCCCTACGACGTCACCCGCGGCAGAATCACGTGGAGAAGTAAGTAGGAGGTATTATAATGAAAGTTAGACCTTCCGTGAAGCCCATGTGCGAAAAGTGCAAGATAATCAAGCGCAAGGGCAAAGTCATGGTCATCTGCGAGAACCCCAAGCACAAGCAGCGTCAGGGTTAAGCTCACAGACATGGGGCGCCAGCCCCGCATTAAGCCAGAAGACAAGGTTAAAACCTGTCCTGTGGCGCCGCCGCACAATACGTCTGAGGCATGTGAATGCTCTTTGCCGCATTATGTGGCGCTGCCAAGAAATAAAAACCCGCATGGAACAGGGACTCCCTCCGGCGGGAATAAGTCCCCGCTTCTTATGAATGCGGAAACAATTATCGAAAGGATGATCGTATAATATGGCACGTATAGCCGGCGTTGACCTGCCCAAGGACAAGAGAATAGAGATCGGTCTCACTTATGTCTACGGTATCGGCAGAACCAGCGCAAAGAAAATTCTCGAGGCAACCGGTATCAACCCCGACACCAGAGTCAAGGACCTCACCGAAGAGGAAGAATCCAAGCTGCGTGAGTGCATCGACCACCACTACATCGTGGAGGGCGACCTGCGCCGCCAGACCGCGCTCGACATCAAGCGCCTGACCGAAATCGGCTGCTATCGCGGCATGCGTCATCGCCGCGGTCTGCCCGTTCGCGGACAGAGAAGCAAGACCAATGCCCGCACCCGCAAGGGCCCGAAACGCACCATCGCAAATAAGAAGAAGTAAGGAGGGATATGAATTATGGCTGCTAACAACGCAAAGAAGAAAGTCAGAACCCGCAGAAGAGAGCGCAAGAACATTGAAAAGGGTCAGGTTCATATCAGCTCTTCCTTCAACAACACCATGGTCACCATCACCGACACTCAGGGCAACGCAATTTCCTGGGCATCCGCCGGTGGACTTGGTTTCCGTGGCAGCAAGAAGTCTACCCCCTTCGCCGCTCAGACCGCCGCAGAGACCGCTGCCAAGGCAGCGATGGAGCACGGCCTCAAGACCGTCGAAGTGTTTGTCAAGGGTCCCGGCTCGGGTCGTGAGGCTGCTATCCGCGCCCTGCAGACCGCCGGTCTCGAAGTGACGATGATCAAGGACGTTACCCCCATCCCCCACAATGGCTGCCGTCCTCCGAAGCGTCGCCGCGTCTAATTGAAGGAGGGTACAGATAATGGCAAAGAATACACAGCCTGTTGTTAAGCGTGCGAAGGCTCTCGGCGTTACCCCGGCTTCCCTGGGCTACACCGGTAAGAGCAAGATCGACACCATCCGCAATCCCAAGGCTCAGGTCCGTAAAAAGCAGAGCGAGTACGGCATGCAGCTCAACGAGAAGCAGAAGGTCAAGTTCATTTACGGCGTGCTGGAAAAGCAGTTCCGTCTCTACTATGAGAGAGCCGAGAAAATGCCCGGCATCACCGGTGAAAACCTCCTTGCCATCCTCGAGCAGCGCCTTGACAACGTGGTGTTCAGACTTGGCTTCGGCATGACCCGCCGCGAGGCGCGTCAGCTCGTCAACCACGGTCACGTCACGGTCAACGGCCGCAAGGTCAATATCCCCAGCTTCCAGGTCAAGCCCGGCATGGTCATCTCCCTGACCGAGAAGGGCAAGAGCATGCAGAAGATAAAGGATAACATTGAGGATAACGCTTTCCGCGCCGCTCCCAAGTGGATCGAGTATGACAAGAACAATATGACGGCAAAGATCGTTGCAGTTCCTGCGCGTGATGACATTGATATGCCCATCGAAGAGCATCTTATCGTCGAGTTGTACTCCAAGTAATAAAGACACCCTCAAATTGGTAAGCTGATTCATTGCAGCGCCGCCCGGCGCTAGACTTAAAAGGAGGGTTATATAACAATATGATCGAAATTAAAAAGCCGCGCATCGAGTGCATCGAGACTCCCACCGAGAGTTCCTACGGCAAGTATATCATCGAACCGTTGGAGCGTGGCTACGGCACAACACTTGGTAACTCTCTTCGCAGGGTACTCCTTTCTTCTCTCCCCGGCACTGCCTGCACCAGCATCAAGATCGCCGGTGTGCAGCATGAGTTCTCCACCATCCCCGGCGTCAAGGAGGATGTGACGGAGATAGTGCTCAACGTCAAGAGCATTATCGCCCGCCTCCACAGCACCGGACCCAAGACCGTGTATATCGAGGCCTCCGGCGAGGGCGTTGTCACCGCCGGGGACATCAAGGCGGACGCGGAAGTGGAAATACTCAACCCCGAACAGCCTATTGCCACGCTCGGTCCGGAGGGCGCGCTGAATATGGAGCTCGTCCTTGACCACGGCAGAGGCTACGTTTCGGCGGAGAAGAACAAGAACCCGCAGATGCCCATCGGCACTATTCCTGTTGACTCCATATACACCCCCGTCCTCAAGGTCAACTACACCGTCGAGAATACCCGTGTCGGTAATCAGACGGACTTTGACAAGCTGACGATAGAGGTGTGGACAGACAAGACCATGACTGCCCGTGACGCGGTATCGCTGGGTGCAAAAATACTCTGCGATCACTTCACGCTCTTCACTGACCTTTCTGACACAATCTCCAATAACCCCACGGTCGTGGAGAAGGTCGAGAAAGAGCCTGACACCATGCTCAAAATGACGATAGAGGAGCTGGATCTCAGCGTCAGAAGCTTCAACTGTCTCAAACGCGCAAATATCAACACTGTCGAGGATCTCGTAAGCAAGACCCAGGACGAGATGATCAAGGTGCGCAACCTTGGCCGCAAGTCCCTTGAAGAGGTCGAGCACAAGCTCACCATGATGGGTCTGACGCTTGCTGACGATGACGACAACAAACAGTAAGCCTAATAGGAGGAATTGCAATTATGCCCGGAACTAGAAAGCTCGGCAAGCCGACTGCTGCCCGTATGGCAATGCTCCGCCAGCAGGTCACGGATTTCCTTGACCTGGGCCGCATGGAGACCACTGTCACGCGCGCAAAAGAGATCGCGCCCATGGCCGAGAAGATGATAACTCTTGGCAAGGCAAAGGATCTGGCGAGCTATCGTCAGGCGCTCGCGTTCATTACCCGCGAGGACGTTGCCAAGAAGGTTTTCGATGAGATCGCGCCCAAGTATGCAGAGCGCAGCGGCGGCTATACCCGCATCACCCGCGTCGGTGTGCGCCGCGGCGACGCAGCAGAGACCGCAGTCATCGAGCTCGTCTGATCCGCTGAGGAAACACTGAATAAAGCAAAGAAAATCGGAAGTGAAGATGCTCACTTCCGATTTTTTCAAAAGGACGGAATGTCAATGAAAAGAAACGAAGAAGAGTACAGGCAGCTTGCGGAAAAGCGCATCTCCGGCAGGGAGACATATCACGGACCGCTGCTGCACGTCTATCATGACCGGGTGCGCCTTCCGAACGGAGACGAGAGCGGCCGGGATTATATAAAGCATCTGGGCGCGGTGTGCATCGTGCCTGTGACCGCCGACGGGAGGGTCGTTGTAGAGCGGCAGTACCGCTATCCGCTGGATATGGTGATAACCGAGATACCTGCCGGCAAGCTTGATTCGCCAGAGGAGGACAGACTGTCCGCGGCAAAGCGCGAGCTGCACGAGGAGACGGGACTGACTGCCGACGAATGGACGGATATGGGCGACTTTTACAGCGCCGTGGCATACAGCACGGAGCGCATAACAATGTATCTGGCGCGCTCTCTGCATCAGGGCGAGCAGAAGCTCGACAGAGACGAATTTCTGAATATCGAGACCGTGCCGCTTGAAGAGCTTGTACAAAAGGTAATGAACGGTGAAATAGTGGACATAAAGACCCAGGCGGCAATACTCAAGACTGCAAGGCTGCTGGGCGTGTAAGCAGGGAGGTAGAAAATGAAGACTGTTTTATGCATGCTGCCGGTAGAGCCGCGCCATAAGGAAAAGCTGGAGCGCGCCGCGGGCGAGGGGTGCAGATTCATATACGCCGGCGAGGACGGCGCGACGGCGGAGAATATTGCCGAGGCAAACATCATCCTTGGCATGCCGGATCCAGCGCTGATAAAAGCCTCGGAAAATCTTGAGCTTTTGCAGCTGAACATCGCGGGCGCGGACAGGTACGTCAAGTCCGGTGTGCTCGCCGCGAAGACAAAGCTTGCAAACTCCACGGGCGCATACAGCAAGGCCGTTGCCGAGCACGGCGCAGCAATGCTGTTCATGCTGCAAAAGAAGCTGCATCTCTACCGCGACGCACAGAAAAAGCACGAGTGGACGGACTTCGGCACGGTGACGTCTATAACGGATGCGACGGTGCTGGTCGTGGGGCTGGGGGATATCGGCTGCCATTTTGCAGGCATCGTCAGGGCGCTGGGCGCATATGTCATCGGCGTGAAGAGGCGCGCGGGCGCAAAGCCGGAGTGTGTTGACGAGCTATACACGATGGAAAAGCTGGACGAACTGCTGCCGCGCGCGGATGCCGTGTTCTCCGTGCTTCCCGGAACGCCCGCCACGACGCATCTTTACACCGCCGAGCGCTTTGACCTTATGAAGCCGAGCGCAATATTCATCAACTGCGGACGGGGCGCGGCGGTGGAAAACAGCGTACTCTACGACGCGGTGAAGAGCGGCAAAATCGCCTCCGCCGCGATAGACGTGAGCGAAGTGGAGCCGCTCCCGCCGGACAGCCCTCTGTGGACGCTCGACAACCTCATGATAACCCCGCACGTCTCGGGGTACTATCACCTGCCGTATACGTTTGAACGCATTGTGGACATCGCGGCGGAAAACCTCGGGAGGTTCATGCGCGGGGAGGAGCTTATCAACATCGTTGACTTTACAACCGGCTACAAAAAGTAAAAAGAACCAGAGCCAAAAGAACCAAGGTACGCCAGCCCATGCATTGTATGGGCTGGCGTTTTTGCGCTATCAGGGGCTACAGTCTTCAATACGCGCGCCCTCAAGCTCGGGCAAAAGCGAAACGGCGCGCCAGCCGGGCAGATGCGCGGCGAGATCGGCGGAAATGTTTGCAGCAAGGTCAGGATGAGCCGCGACGCACAGTAGAGTTGACCCCGCACCGGATATGCACATCGCCTCCGCACCGTGCTTATAGGCAAGACCGCGTGCGGTGTCATATCCGTCGATAAGCGCGCGGCGGTACGGCTCATGCAGGCGGTCCGCCATCGCGGCGCGGAGCAGGGCAATGTCGCCGCTGCCGAGCGCACTGAGCATCAGCGCCGCGCGGGAGACATTGAATATCGCGTCCGCGCGCGGAACATCGTGCGGCAGTACCTTGCGCGAGAGCTCCGTGGAAAGCTCGAACGGTGGAATGAGCGCCGTGAAAAAAAGCTGCGACGAGAGCGGATAATGGACGGAGAGGGGAATGCCCGCCTCGACCGCGGAGGCGGTCAGCCCGCCGAAGAGCGCCGGGGCGACATTGTCGGGATGACCCTCGAGCGCTGTCGCAACGGAGAGCAGCTCATCCCGGCTCATGGAGAGACCGTGAATGGCGTTTGCAGCCATCACGCCGGCAACGAGCAGCGCGGACGAAGAGCCGAGACCGCGCGAGATCGGAATATCGCAGCGCAGAAAATTGATCGTCAGCGGCTCGGGGGCAAGGTGAAAGCGCTCAAGCACAGCTTTATACGCGCGGTATGCGAGATTGTTCTCATTGCTGTATTTCTCACCGCAGCCCGTGATAACAAGCCCGTCGCCGCCGGGGATAAACTCCAGCTCGTTATAGAGCTGCCACGCAATGCCGAAGCAGTCAAACCCCGGTCCGAGATTGGCGGAGCTGGCAGGAACAAGTATTTTCATGCTCTGTGCGCCTCCTCGCTGAGTATATCGCGCACGGCGGAAGTGATGCGGCAGCGGTCGACAACGGCGCGGTGCAGCTCCGGCAGGGAGCGCAGCGACGCGAGGTTTTTGGGGATCGGCAGACCCGACAGGTCTGAAAGCTCCTCCATCTGATCAAATTCATCGCCGGACGCACTGCCGGAAATGGAATCGAGCACAACGGCGGGGAACTTGAAGGGCGACGCCGTGGAGAAAACGACGCAGGGGGCGCCGGTGTAATCCGCGCTGCGGCGGTAATCGTCAAGGACAGACATGGCGACGGCGGTGTGCGGGTCACAGAGATATGCGTTTTCCGCCCAGACGCGGGCAATGGTGCGCCGTGTCGCGCTCTCGTCGGCATACCCGGCGGAGAACCACCCGCGTATGCGTTTGTGCGCGGAAGCGTCCACGCTGTATACGCCGTCCGTTGAAAGGGCATTCATCCAGCCGCGCACTGCCTCCGTGTCGCCGTCGGCGGCGATGAAGAGAAGACGCTCGAGATTTGAAGAGACGAGAATATCCATAGACGGTGAGGATGTGCGCACGAAATCGCGCCGCGCATCGTAGCGCCCGGTGCGGATAAAGTCAAAGAGGACGTTGTTGACGTTTGACGCGCACACGAGCCGCCCCACGGGAAGTCCAAGGAGCTTTGCGTAAAGCCCTGCGAGTATATCGCCGAAATTGCCGGTGGGGACGATGAAATCCACGGCATCGCCGACGGCTATGCCGCCGTCGGCGGCGAGCTGGGCGTAGGCAGAAAAGTAATAAATGACCTGCGGCGCGAGGCGGCCGATGTTGATGGAGTTGGCGGAGCTGAGACGCATACCGTACTCCGCTGCGTCCACATCGCGGAAAGCCTCCTTCACGCCGCGCTGACAGTCGTCAAAATTGCCGCGCACGGCAGTGACATGGACGTTGCCGCCGCGCTGAGTGACCATCTGCGCGCGCTGCACGGCGGAAACGCCGCCGTCGGGATAGAACACCGCGATAGCGGTGCCGGGCACGTCATGGAAGCCCTCAAGCGCCGCCTTGCCCGTGTCGCCGGATGTGGCGGTGAGGATGACTATGCGCTCCGTAACGCCGAGCTGCTCGCGCGCCTTTGTGATAAGCTGGGGCAGCATGGAGAGAGCAACATCCTTAAAAGCGCTCGTAGGACCGTGGAAAAGCTCCAGCACCCACGCGCCGCCCACGCGGACGAGGGGAGAGATGCGTTCGTTTTCAAACCTGCCGCGGTAGGCACGCTGCACAAGAGCGCCCATATCCTCAAAATCCGGCAGCAGGTGCGCCAGCAGCATTTCCGCCATACCGAACTCATCCAGCGTGAGGCAGCGCTGCCAGTCAAAAGGACGCGCGGCAATGTCAGGGTCAATATATAGCCCGCCGTCGGGCGCAATGCCGCGCAAAACGGCTTCAAGTGAATTCGCGGTCAGACCGCTTCTTGTGCTTTGATATTGCATGGTGATTTATAACCTCCAAAAAACAGTGCTTATTCAACGGCGAGAAGCTTTGCCTTCTCAACGCCAGGGGTCTGCTCCATAAGAGAGAGGAGCTTCGTCAGCTCGCACGACATCGAGCTGACGTCTATGGAAATGGTAACGCTTGCGCGGTTGTGTATGGGAAGGCTCTGCGTGATTGTCAGCACGCTCGCCCCGACCTCGGATATGCAGCTTAAAAGGGCGCTCAGCACGCCCGGCTCATGCGCCAGCATCATCGACAGCACAGCCTTGCGACCGCCTGCCATTTCCGAAGGCTCGAGGATGAAATCCTTATATTTATAGTACGTGCTGCGGGAAATGCCGACCTCACGCACAGCCTGACTGACGTCGCGCACACGCCCGGACTCCATCAGGTGACGAACCTCAAGCACCTTTTCATAGTATTCAGGCAGTATGCTTTTGTGGATAATAAGATAATTTTCAAGCATATCGGCAAAACTCCTTGTGTAAAATTGCAGGCGAAAAAGGCTTGCATTTCCGATAAGTATATGATACACTGTCCACGTCAAAAATACAAGTGTTTTTGACAAACGGACACTAAAAATTTTGGAGGCGGAATTATGAAGGTTGCGGTTTTGGGATACGGTACCGTAGGCAAGGGTGTTTACGACATGCTGCGAACTTGTCCGCTTCTTGAAGCGGGAAGCGTGCTGGTGCGGCGCGGAAAAGCGGACGAGGCGTTCAAGTGCGA
The DNA here is from genome assembly GCA_002431965.1 of Clostridiales bacterium UBA5888. Taxonomy (GTDB): domain Bacteria; phylum Bacillota; class Clostridia; order Oscillospirales; family Oscillospiraceae; genus Limivicinus. The sequence goes on along the minus strand of DJEW01000014.1, from coordinate 17,192 downwards.
CTCGATAGAGCGCATATGCGCCGATGAAGGCATCGATGCCGTTGCGGAAACGATGGGCGGGGTGGACACGGCATACGCCTATGCCGCGATGGCTCTGCGCGCGGGAAAGCACTTTGTCACATCAAATAAGGCGCTGGTCGCGGCGCGCGGGATAGAGCTTGCCGCGCTCGCGCGGGAAAACGGCGTGGGCTTTCTCTTCAGCGCGGCGTGCGGCGGCGCGGTGCCGTTTCTCCATAATCTTGAGCTGGCGCGCGAAAGCGACGAGATACTTTCCCTTGGCGGCATCCTCAACGGCACGACGAACTATATGCTCGACATGATGCAGTCGGAGGGGCTGGACTATGACGCGGCGCTGAGCGACGCGCAGAGGCTAGGCTATGCCGAGGCTGACCCCACGGCGGATGTGAGCGGTATGGACGCGCTGAGAAAGATAATGCTTGCGTGCGCGGTGGCGTACGACATGCTGCCCGTGGACGGGCTTGAAAACGAGGGGATAGAAAGCCTGCGCGCCGCCGACGTCGCCGATTTCAGGCGGCGGGGGCTGTGCTGCCGGTTGGTGACAAAGGGCGGACGCAGCGCGGACGGCAGCGTATACGCATATGTGCAGCCTGTGCTGCTGCCTGGCGACGCGCCGGAGTGCGCAGTGAAGAAAAATTTCAACATGGCGAAATACCGCGGCAGAAACTCCGGCGATATAGTGCTGATGGGTCAGGGCGCGGGACGCTATCCCACGGCGTCCGCCGTGCTGCGCGATCTTGAATGCCTTGCAATCGGTCAGCGGGAGATGCTGAAAAAGGAGTGCCGCGAGGTGAAGGCAGACAACAACGGCTGCCTGTGCCGGTATTATATACGTCTCCCGGCGGCGCTTGCGGAAAAATTCGACTGCGAGAGCGCGATGCGCGAGGGCGAGCTTGTGCGCGCCGTGCTAAGCCCCATAAGCGTCAGCGCGATGCACGATAAGGTGCGCGCACTGCGCCGCGGCGGCGCGGAGATATTTTTCGCGGAGCTGGGGTAAGGAGATTATAGCACAACAGGAAAGAGATGAAAAGATATGCTTAAGGTTGTAAAATTCGGCGGCTCGTCCGTTGCGGGCGCGGAGCAGTTCAGAAAGGTGAAGAGCATAGTCGAGGCGGACGGCGCGCGGCGCATCGTTGTGTCGAGCGCGGCGGGCAAGCGCACACCGGACGATCACAAGCTCACGGATCTTCTGTACCTTTGCCATGCGCATCTGACCTACGGTGTGTCATGCGACGAGATAATGGACGGTATCGAGCGGCGCTTTGCCGGGATACGCGATGAGCTCGGGATCGCCTATGACGTGGAGGCGGACTTCAAAGCGCTTCGCGCGCGGCTTGACCGGGACATGAGCGTGGACGAGCTTGTATCGCGCGGGGAGTACTTCACCTCAAAGCTCCTTGCGGACTACCTCGGTTATACCTTCGTGGACGCGAAGGACTGCGTGTTTTTCGGTTTTGACGGGCAGGTGGAGACCGAGCGCAGCTACGCGGCGATAAGGGCAGCCGTGGAGGAGTACGGGCGCGTTGTGATACCGGGGTTCTACGGCTTGTCGCCGACAGGGAAAATAAAAGTAATGAGCCGCGGCGGCAGCGACATCACCGGTGCGCTGGCAGCCGCAGCGGCGGACGCGGACGTATACGAGAACTGGACGGACGTGTCCGGCATTCTGATGGCAGACCCGAAAATCGTCCGGGATCCGAAGCCGATACCGCGCATAACATATGCAGAGCTGCGGGAGCTGGCGTTCATGGGCGCGTCGGTGCTGCATGAGGAATCCGTGCAGCCGGTCAAGGAAAAGGGCATCCCCCTCAATATCCGCAACACAAACGCCCCGGACGATCCGGGCACGATGATAGTGGAGCACGTGGAGGATACAGACGGCGCGCATGAGCGCTTTATCACGGGCATAGCCGGGCGGCGCAACTTCACGATCATCACCGTGACAAAGCACAACATGGACGTGTGCCGGACACTGCGCCGGACGCTTGAGATACTGGAGCGCTTCAAGGCGACGATAGAGCATATAACGCTGGGGCTGGACAGCTTCGCGCTTGTGTGTGCGACGGCGGCGCTGGGCGACGCGATATACGACGTCGTCAACGAAATACAGAAAAGCTGCCGCCCGGACGACGTTCAGGTACGCGACGGGATAGCGCTGGTTGCGGCGGTCGGGCGGAAGATGCCGTTCCGTCCGGGCGTGTCGGGCAAGATATTCAAGGCGCTTGGCGACAACGGTGTGAATATCCGCACCATTGCACAGGGCGCGGACGAGACGAGTATAATAGTAGGCGTGGAAAACAAGGACTTCGAGACCGCGATACAGGTGCTGTACGACGGCTTCGCGGGCTAAATCAGGGAGGAGACGAAAATGAAAAAATACAATGTTGCAATACTGGGCGCGACGGGCGCGGTCGGGCAGGAAATGCTGAAGGTGCTCGAGGAGTACGACATCCCGGTCGGAAAGCTGCTGCCGCTGGCGAGCGCGAAGAGCGCAGGCGGATACGTGCGCTTCAGGGGCGAGGACGTGAAGATAGAGGAAGCGCACGATGAGAGCTTTGAGGGGATGGACTTTGTCCTCGGCGCAGTGAAAAACCCGATGTCACGCCGGTTTGCCCCGGCTATAGTCAAAAGCGGCGCGGTGTACATCGACAACAGCTCCGCCTTCCGCATGGACGCGGATGTGCCGCTCGTCGTGCCGGAGATAAACGGCGAGGACGCATTCAATAATAAGGGCATCATCGCGAACCCGAACTGCTCGTCGATCATCACTTTGATGGCCGTTGCGGCGCTGGCAAGGCTCAGCCCGATAAAATCGATGATAGCGTGCACGTATCAGGCGGTGTCCGGCGCGGGGCAGGCTGGGCTTGCCGAGCTTGAAGACCAGATGCACGCCCTCGCGGAGGGAAAGAGCGTCGAAGTGAAGGTGTTCCCCGCGCAGATCGCAATGAACGTCATCCCGCATATCGGCGACGAGCTTGAAAATCTCTATACCGATGAGGAAATGAAGATGCAGAACGAGGGGCGGCGCATCCTGCACACGCCGGAGCTTGCCGTCACGTGCACCTGCGTGCGCGTTCCGGTGATGCGCTCGCACTCCATCTCCGTCACGCTGCGCACGGAGCGCAAAATATCCGTCGAGGAGGCAAAGGAAGCGATACGCAGTTTTCCCGGTGTGCGCCTTGTTGAAGACTATCAGGGCAGGGATTATCCCACTCCGCTCGACACGTCAAATCAGGACCTTGTGTGGGTCGGGCGTGTGCGCGAGGATCTGACGGACGCGAACGGGCTGACGCTCTGGTGCTGCGGCGACCAGATACGCAAGGGCGCGGCGGCAAACGCGGTGCAGATACTGAAAAAGCTGATAGAAAAATAGGACAGAACCGTCTGAAAAGACGCGCTGCACATGGCAGCGCGCCTTTTCAGTTTACGGTCAGTCAAAAAGGAAGCCGTAATAGTCCTCGTTTTCAATTATGCGCGAGAGGGAGAGCCGGTCGGCGACCGTGGCGCTCATGCGCGCTATGTATTCCTCGTCCGCCGCTTCTGCGCCGTCAGCGGGCGTGAACGCGCGCTGATGCGTGTCATAGTAGCCGTGCTCCGTCAGCCAGCAGCCGTCGTTCCAGAAAACAAGACCCTCCTCCCCGGAAAACACATCGCGCCCGGCGAGCAGCCGTGAGTCGTACTCAACGCCGAAGAGATTGGAGAGCGTGGGGAGAATGTCAATGCTGGAGACGGGCTTTGAAACCGTGATGGGCGGCTCGTCCTCAAGGCAGGCGCTCCATATGATCGCGGCATTGTGGTCGCGCCCGCGGCAGGTGTCCGCCTCCGCACCGTAAAGCTCCTCAAGAAGCCCGGTCTGACCGCCCCATGCGTTGCTCGGCAGCAGCCCATAGGGGTAGTGGTCGGGCACGAGGGCGATGACCGTGTCATCGGCAATGCCGGCTGCCTCAAGCTGGGCAACGAGGCTTTCAAGCGCGTATTCAAGCTCCTGATTCGCCGCGAGATAGGCGCGCACAGGCTCGGAGTAGTCAAGCCCCTCGGTGACGGCGCGGTTTTTCACCGACATGTCGTTTATATCGTCTTTGAAAGCATAGCTGGCATGACCGCTGATGGTCATGTAATAAACGCTGAAGGGCTGCGCGTCAATGTAGATGGGGACGGTGTAGTCCATCATCTCCTTGTCGCTCTCGGGGAAAAGGCCGCCGGTCAGCCCGTTCTCCATACCGTTGCCGATGGCGACGTAGCTGTCATAGCCCATGTTGGGCAGGGTGAGGTCTCGGGAGTAGTAGGTGCGGCTGCCGTTATGATAGGCAAAGCTGCTGTAACCGAGACGGCGGAGCTGATTGCCCATGGTGAAATACATGTTTGAGGTGCGCGAGGACATCATCACCATCGGGTCAACAGGCGCGAGTCCGGTGAGGAAGGAGTATTCCCCGGTGGAGGTGCTGCCGCCCCATGCAGGCTGGTAGAAGTCCTCAAACACGATGCCGCGGCTGGAAAGGCGATAGAGCGCCGGCGTGCGTTCCGGGTCAATGACCTCCCTGGAGAACGCCTCTGCCGTGATAAGGATCAGGTTTTTGCCCCTGAAAAGCCCGGTGTATTCGTTCCTTTTCGTCGGCTCTGTGCGCTGTATGTACGCGTTGAGCGAGCTGAGCTTTGCGTTTGAGGTCTCGTGCGCGGCAAAGTCGATGTCCATGACGTTGAAGCCGTAATCCGTTTTTCCTGCATCGTCGGGCGGCGCGGCCGCCGGTACGCTGCCGGCGCCGTCCGTGACCGCAGAAGAGGGAGCAGGAGTCTGCGGCGCGGGAGAGGTAAAGCTGCCGCCGCTCCCTGCGCCTGCGGCGGGACGGACAAGGGCGGCGAGTGCGCCATATTCCCTTATCGCCGTGTCATAAGTGCAGGAGGAATACTCCGCGCGCAGGGCGGGGGTGCAGTTGGAGAGGAGATACCCCGCAGCGGCAAAAGCGAAAGCCGCGCCGGAAAGACAAAGGGTCAGCCGCCCGCGCGGTCTTGCAGCGGAATGAGCGCCGCGGCGGAGAACATGCGGCAGAGGGAGCGCTGCGAGCACGGGCAGGAAATAGAGCAGTATGAGCGGAAGGCTCTTCAGAATCGTGCTGAGGACATTGCCGCCGAAATCTCGCGCGGCGTTGCCTGCCTGACTGAGGATAATGTCGGGCGGCATGAAAACCTTGTATGCGTCAAACGTCAGCGCGCAGAAGAGAAACCACACCGTCATAAGAGCAGCGGCGGCAAGACCGGCGCGCCACGCCGCGCGCTCGCCCCTGAAAAGGCTGCACGCGGCGGCGAGAATGAGCGCGAAGGCAAGCGCCGTGCATATACCGCCCGCTGAGCCGCGTGCAAAAAGCGCCTGACCCGTCGTCAGGCGCAGTAAAAGCTCAAGATACACAGCATCCAGCATCAAAAGCACCGCTCCGCTTCGAGCGCCGCAGCGGCTTTGCGTGGTCATTGACATCCCCGCGTCCTCCATAACCTTACATATTGTTGTGTGTTACCTAACCATTATACTTTGTCACATTACAAATATCAAGTGATAATTGTCAGACAATTTAATTTGACCATTCGATGCATTATCATCTAATTATGACAAACGCTTCATGAAACACGGAGGTGGGTCGAATGGCGGAGCATAGCGCAGCGGCGCGGGACAACAGCGGCAAATATATAGAGCTTGGGTATAATATTGCGTACTATCGAAAGCATATGGGGCTGACTCAGGAGCAGCTTGCCGAGCGCGTTGGCATCAGCCGTCAGCATCTCGGCGCGATAGAGGCGCCGAACATATGCCGCCCGATCTCGCTGGATCTGCTGTTCAACCTCGCCGCGGAGCTGGAGATTGAGGCATACAAGCTGCTTATATTCAGAGAATAGCGTATAGCAAATAGTAAATAGTAAAAAACGACCCTCTGCCATTTGGCAGAGGGTCGAACAGTCTGTATTTACTTATTCAAGCTCAAATGCGCCGGTGTAGAGCTGGTAATATACGCCCTTTTCGGCAATGAGCTTCTCATGACTGCCGCGCTCAATGATGCGCCCGTGGTCGAGCACCATGATAACGTCGGAGTTCATGACGGTGGAGAGCCGGTGGGCGATGACGAACACCGTGCGCCCCTCCATGAGCTTGTCCATGCCGCGCTGGACGATCGCCTCCGTGCGCGTGTCGATGGAGCTGGTTGCCTCGTCGAGGATCATGACAGGAGGATCCGCAACGGCTGCGCGCGCGATTGCGATGAGCTGGCGCTGCCCCTGGGAGAGGTTCGCGCCGTTGCCGGAAAGCTCGGTGGCGTAGCCCTGCGGGAGGCGTGTGATGAAATCGTCCGCACCGGAGAGCTTTGCCGCGGCGATGCACTCCTCATCGGTCGCGTCAAGACGGCCGTAGCGGATGTTGTCCATGACAGAGCCGGTGAAGAGGTTGGTGTCCTGCAGCACGACGCCGAGCGAACGGCGCAGGTCGGCTTTCTTTATCTTGTTGATGTTGATGCCGTCATAGCGTATTTTGCCGTCGGCTATGTCGTAAAAGCGATTGATGAGGTTTGTGATGGTCGTCTTGCCCGCGCCGGTCGCGCCGACAAAGGCAACCTTCTGCCCGGGTTCTGCGTATACGGTGATGTCAAAGAGCACCTGCTTGCCCTCTTCATAGGCAAAGTCAACGTCCACCATGCGCACGTCGCCGCGAAGCTCGGTATAGGTGAGCGTTCCGTCGCCGTGAGGATGGCGCCACGCCCAGTGCCCCGTGCGCTCCGCCGCTTCCGTTATCGTGCCGTCGGGCGCTATGTCGGCGTTGACAAGGGTGACATAGCCGTCGTCCACCTCGGGGGGCTGATCGACGAGCGAGAAGATGCGCTGCGCGCCTGCCGCCGCCATGACCACTGCGTTTATCTGCTGCGAGAGCTGGTTGACGTTGCCGGCGAACTGCTTTGCCATGTTCAGAAACGGCACAAGGATGGTCACGTCGAACGCAAGCCCGGAAAAGCTGACATTCGGCACGCCGGCGAGTATGAACACGCCGCCCACGAGCGCGAGCACGACATAAAGCACGTTCCCGATGTTGCTGATGATGGGGGCAAGGGCGTTGGCATAGGCATTGGCGCGGAAGCTTGCGTTATAGAGCTGCTCATTTATCACGTCAAAGTCGTCAAGGCTTGCCTTCTCGTGGCAGAACACCTTGATGACCTTCTGCCCGTTCATCATCTCCTGCACGAAGCCCTCCGTGCGCGCGACATACTTCTGCGCGTCGAGGAAGTAGCGCGCGGAGCCGCCGCCGATGCGCTTTGCGACGATTGCCATTGCCACAACGCCCAGCACGAGCACGAGTGTGAGCAATACGGAGAAATACAGCATTATCGCAAACACCGTCAGTACGATCGCTGCGGACTGGATGAGCGAGGGGAACGCCTGGGAGATGAGCTGGCGGAGCGTGTCGATGTCGTTGGTGTAATAGCTCATTATATCGCCGTGCTTATGAGTGTCAAAGTACTTTATGGGCAGATTCTGCATCCCGCCGAAGACCTCGCGGCGGAGCTTGTCGAGAAAGCCCTGGGTCATGACGGCCATAAGCTGGGTATAGAGCACCTGCGCCGCGATGGAGAGCACATAAAGCACGCCCAGAAGGATCAGGTACGGGACGATCTCCGTCTTTGCAGTCGCCCAGTCGCCTGTTTTATACCACTTTTCAACGACGCTCAGCACATTCTGCACGAAAATGGACGGGATGGAGCTGACAATGGCGGAAAAGAGAATGCACACGACGGTCACCGGCGCGAGCACCGGGTAGTACCCGAAAAATTTCTTCACCGTGCGCCCGAGAGAGCGCATATCGGGGCGGGTCGCGGAACTGTTATTCACTGATCTCACCTCCGTTTGTCTGCTGCTCATATACCTCGCGGTAAATGGGGCTGCGCGAGAGCAGCTCTTCATGTGTGCCCATATCGGCAATGCCGCCGTTGTCCATGACGACGATAACGTCAGCGTCCTGCACGGAAGCGACGCGCTGCGCGATAATTATCTTGGTCGTCGCGGGAATATACGATCTGAACCCCCCACGGATGAGCGCGTCAGTGCGCGTGTCCACGGCGCTGGTGGAGTCGTCGAGGATAAGTATTTTCGGGTTTTTCAGCAGTGCGCGGGCAATGCACAGGCGCTGCTTCTGCCCGCCGGATACGTTCGTGCCGCCCTGCTCGATATATGTGTCATATCCGTCGGGGAAGGACCGGACAAAGTCGTCCGCCTGCGCGAGGCGGCAAGCCTCTATAAGCTCCTCGTCCGTCGCATTGGGGTTGCCCCAGCGGAGGTTTTCCTTTATCGTGCCGGAAAAGAGAGTGTTTTTCTGCAGCACCACAGCCACCGCGGAGCGCAGCGCGTCAAGGTCATATTCGCGCACATCGTGCCCGCCGACCTTCACGCTGCCCTCTGTCACGTCATAGAGCCTGGGGATAAGCTGAATAAGCGTGGACTTTGAGGAGCCGGTGCCGCCGAGAATGCCGACGGTCGTGCCGGAAGGAATATGCAGGTCAATGTCTGAAAGAGCGTATTTCTTTGCCGTGCGGGAATACTTGAACGAAACGCCGTCAAAATCAACAGAACCGTCGGGAATATCGTATATGGGATGCTCCGGGTTTGTCAGCGCCGGGGTCTCGACCAGCACCTCGCCGATGCGCGCGGCGGATTCGGCGGACATGGTGAGGATGACATAGATCATCGAGAGCATCATAAGGCTCATGAGTATCTGGAAGCCATAGGTCAGCATGGCGGAGATCTGACCCACGTCAATGACACTGCCGCCGCTCGTGACGATCAGGCGCGAGCCGACAGCAAGGATGAAGATCATGTTGAAGTACAGACACACCTGCATCAGCGGCGCGTTGAGCGCGACGATACGCTCGGCATAGGTGAAGTCCCTGCAGATATTGCGCGACGCCGCGCCGAACTTTTCCTTCTCGTAGCCCTCGCGCGCGAAGCTCTTCACAACGCGCATCCCGCGGACGTTTTCCTCAATGGATTCGTTGAGCTTATCGTACTTCTTGAACACCGCGCGGAACGCCGGCATGGCCTTTTTTGCGATCCAGTACATCCCCAGACCGAGCACGGGGATGACGACGACAAACGTGACTGCAAGCGACCCGCCCATCACGAACGCCATGATTATCGCAAAAAGGAACATCAGCGGCGCGCGTATCGCCGTGCGCACGAGCATCATATATGCAAACTGAACATTCTGCACGTCGGTGGTGAGGCGCGTGACAAGAGAGGCGGTGGAGAAACGGTCTATATTTTCAAAAGAAAAGCTCTGCACCCTGGCAAAAATGTCATGGCGCAGGTTTTTTGCAAAGCCGGAGGAGGCGCGCGCGGAGGTAAAGCCGCCGGCAGAGCCGCAAGCAAGGGACACAAAGCTCATCGCGACGAGGATGAGCCCCGTGTGCAAGATCTCCTGCATCTGCGCGCCTGCCTTGATGGCGTTGACGAGATTTGCGGTAATAAAGGGAATAACGACCTCAATAATGACCTCGCACACCATCAGGATAAACGTGATGAACGTCGGCTTTTTGTATTCTCGTACGCTTTTTAAAAGCTGCTTTATCATCGGAAGCTGTCACATCCTTTCATGGGGATAGAACACGGGAGAAGAGTGCGCCCGCCCTCTCCTCCCGGCATTGAATTTCCAAGGCAAAGCCGCATAAAATGCGGCAATATGCCGGTTTACTTGAGTTTTTCGAGGTAGTCAACGATCTTGCGCACGGTGGTGAGCTGTGCCGCATCGTCGTCGCTGATGGAGATGCCGAAGAGATCCTCAAGGGACATGATGAGCTCGACAACGTCGAGAGAGTCAGCGCCGAGATCGTCGATAAGGCTGGTGTCCATGGTGATGGTTTCGGGATCGACTTCAAACTGCTGGGCAAGTGCGTCTCTTACATTTTCAAAAATCATAATAATCCTCTTTCCTTGATGCGCTGTACACCAAAAGTATTATATGAAATGACATTCTTCACGCCCACTCGCGGCTCTGCGGCTTGTTGGCAGAGGGAGCTGGGGCGGCGTCGGGGGCAGCGCTGCCCTGCACTGAGGAGGGAGCGGCGGCGCGCGCCGCATCACGGCGCTCGCGCCGGTCGCCGCCGCGGGAGGAACGGCTGTCCTCGCCTCTGACGTATGACACGACCACGCGGCGGTTCGGCTCAACGCCGGTGGAACTGGTGGTCACGCCCTCATAGTTTTGCAGCGCCGTGTGGATGACGTGACGCTCGTAGGAGTTCATAGGCTCGAGCGCCATGCTGCGCTTGTATTTTATCGCCTTCTCCGCCATCTTCTCGGCAAGCCTCGTGAGCGATTCCTCGCGCTTGCTGCGGTAATTCTCCGCATCGACGCTGATGTGCAGATGCGTGTCGCTGCCGCGGTTGACGGCGTAATTTGTGAGATGCTGTATAGCGTCCAGCGTTTCGCCGCGGCGGCCGATGATTGCGCCCATATTGCTGCCGGAGAGGTCAACGTTGATGCCGCCGTTCTCCCGCGGGGCGATGGCGATGTCCGCCTTCACGCCCATGCGGTCAAGAAGACCGGTCAGAAACGCGCGTATCGCGGCATACTCCGCCGGTTCGTCCGCCGGCGCAGGGGCGGCAGACTCTGCGGACTTTGCGGGGGCACCCGCCGGTGCGGGGGCGGGCTTTTCATCCGGAGCTTCATAGCTCACGCGGACGACTGCGGGGGAAGCGCCTATACCCAGAAAGCCGGATTTTGCGCGCTCGACGATCTCAACGGATACGTCGTCGCGATCAAGCCCAAGCTCCTTGAGTGCCGCATTGATGGCATCGTCCTCAGTGCGGCCGGACTTTTCCAAAGTTTTTATCATAATCGTCGTTACTCCTAGTTATTCTTCTTTACCCTCGCCGGCATCGTCGGCGGCCTCTTCGCTGCTCTCCGCGGGACTGGCGTCCGCGGTCTCCGTCTCCGTGGCGCCGCTGACCGGGGCTTCGCTCTCAACGGCGGGAAGATCGTCCGGGATGCTCTCGTCGATCGCGGGGGCAAATTCAGACTCGGCAGCGGCGGCAAGCGTCGCCTCCTCGGCGGTCTCGGGGTTGGTGAAGCGATCGGGAACGTATGCGCGGCCGCGGGCATAACGGCGGTTGCCGACCTGGGAGGCGGGAAGCTCGTTTTCCTTTATGCCGAGTCTCTCACGGCGGGCGGCTCTGTCGGCGCGGTCAAGCGCGGCCTTGCGCTCGTCACTCTTCTGCTTCTCGACGGCCTGCATTTTCTTTTTGCTGGTGTTGACGTTCTTCTCGGTTCTGCCCTCGGCGCGCAGACGCTCCGTCTCAAGGCGCTTTGCCTCAAGCTCCTTCTCTCTGGCGCTTCTCGCGGCGATGCGCTCGGCATCCTCGCGGTCGAGCTTTTTGGTGTAGACCTTTGTGAGGATGAAGTCGCGGATAAGACCGAAAACGCTGTTGGCGATCCAGTAGATACCCATTGCGGCGGGCATTACAAAGCAGATCCACACGCTCATCAGCGGCATCATGATGTTCATGCTCTTCATGGAGGCCTGCGCCTGCTCGCTGCCGGTCTGGGGGTTCATGGAGTTGGAGATCTTCATGGATGCCCAGGAGAGGAACGCGGAGATGAACGGAATGAGGAACAGCCCGAGCGCGGGCAGCCACACGGACACGTCGCTCCAATCGGTGGTGAACATGAAGTTCCACTCCGGCTGGCTGCCGAGGTTGAGACCGAGGAAGCTGAAGTCAACATCGATAAGTCCGGTGAGCTGACCGGGAAGCGCATCGTGGAGCTGCTGCCAGTAACGGTGCGCAAGCTCCGTGAGCTTTATTTCAAAGTAAGCGTCGGTCTTGGCGGGGATAGTGTACAGCCCCGCATCGACAAAGTAGGTCTGGATAGCGTCCACAACGTCCTGCGTGACAAACATCATGCGCGTGAGCGGCTGACGGATGACGCTGTAAAGGGCGATGAGGATGGGGAACGGAATGAGGGACCACAGACAGCCGGACATGGGGTTTGCGCCGTTTTCCTGGTAGAGCTTCTGCATCTCCTGGTTGAGCTTTTGGGGGTTGCCCTCATGTCTGCGCTGGATCTCCTGGATCTGGGGCTGGAGACGAGAGGTGCGCATCATGCCCTTCTTGCTCTTCGCCATGAACGGGGTCAGAATGAGGTTGACGACGAGAGCGAAGAATATGACGGACACGCCGTAATTGCCGGTAAGCTCATAGAGCTTGACCATAAGCCATGCAAAGGGCTTAGTAATTGCTGCCCACATAGTTTCTCCTTGATGTGTTTATAGTTTTCAGGGGACGGGGTCGTAAATGTCATAATCCTTCCCGTGGAAGGGGTGACATCTCAGAATGCGCCGGAAGGCAAGAACGCCGCCCTTGAGAGCGCCGTATTTCTCTATTGCCTCCATTGCATACTGCGAGCAGGTGGGGATGAAGCGGCAGCAGGGCGGACGGCCGGGGGAGATATGCCGCCTGTAAAAGCGGATGAGCGCGAGCATGAGACGCTTCATGTCTGCGCCTCCTGCGTGAGCGCAAGCTTTCCGCAGGCGTCCATGAACGCTGCGTCCAGCTTTTTATACTCCGCGCCGACAGCGCGCATGCGCGCGACGACAACAATGTCCCACCCCTGCCTGAGGGCAGAGGAGTTAAGACGGTATATCTCGCGCAGTCTCCGCCGGACGCGGTTGCGCACAACGGCATGACCGAGCTTTGTGGACACGGTATATCCCACGCGGTTCACGCCGCGTCCGTTGCGGCGGCAATACACCGCCATATAGGGATTCACCATGCTTTTTCCCCTGGAGTACAGCCGCCTGAAATCGCTGTTCTTTTTTAAAGTACATCTGACGTTCAAGGCGAGAACTCCTTTGCTGCTACTGTGTAATTACCCAAAAGAAAGACCTAAAGGGCGGATCGCTCCGCCCTGAAAATATTTCCTTTTAGAACCTGCTCACGTGCCGGGGATGGATCAGTAGCTGAGCTTTGCTCTGCCCTTTGCTCTGCGGCGGGCAAGGACCTTGCGGCCGTTCGCGGTCTTCATTCTCTTGCGGAAGCCGTGCTCCTTCTTGCGCTGAAGCTTCTTGGGCTGGTAGGTACGTAACATTTTCCGGTACTCCTTTCAGGTTAATACTCAACATCGGGGTCGCCCCCGAAGCAGTTGACAATTCTCCGACAACGCACAGCGCCGTCGATTGTTGATTATACATTAAAATAAAGCGGCTTGTCAACAAAAAAATACTTGCAGGCAGCATTTTTCAAGACTTTGTTTTCCGATGCCGCGCGGGTTATTGCGGCATCCGGCAGAGCATGACGGCGTATATACCCGCCTCCGCGCGCACAGTGACCGTCTTGCCGGGCAGCCATTCGTTGCTTGTGCCGATGGGGAAGCGGTTGGTGATGACCGCGCCGGAGAGAGGGTATTTTGCCCCCGTGATGGATACGCCGCGCACCTTGTCCGTCATCGCAAACACCGACAGCGACCAGCCGCGCCGGGGCGGCAGGCTGATCTCTCCGCCGGGCAGCACATATATATGCGTATCGTTTCCGATAAGCTCCGCCCGCGCGCCGTGCGCGGCGGCGAATGCGCCGGTCTGGATGTTGGCATAGAGATGGTCAAGCCGCCCGCCCAGCGCGCAGTATATGCGTATATGCCGATAGCCCATGCCGAGGGCATGGCGTACGGCGTACATGGTGTCTGTATCGTCCTTCTCTACGGGCAGGCGCAGTATCTTCACGCCCTCCGGCAGCGCGCCGGAGTAGGAGTCAAAATCGCCGAGAATGACGTCGGGGCGTACCCCGGCGCGCTGTGCGTGGACGTAGCCGCGGTCGCACGCGACGACGAACGCGCACTCCTCCATGCCCTCCATCGGCGCGTACTCCCCGCCGGTGATCACCGCGCATATCCTCTCACTGTCCATAACCGCGCCTCCCAAAAAAGAATTTCCCGACTGCCATTATACCACGGCAGCCGGGAAAAGGGGGAGCATTTTTATGCCTTTGCGGGGATGTCCTCGCCGCGGATGTATTTGCCGAGCGGCTTCCAAAGAAGCCAGCCCACAAGAAGGCAGATCACAAGGTCAATGAGCATATAGCTGCCGTTGTAGAGCGCGGAATAGAGCCATGGGGTGGTCATGGTCATGCCGAAGAAGGTGTCCGGCATATATTCGCCCCATACGGTCGCGCCGACGACGTAGTGCACGAGAAAGCGCGCGGCAGAGCCGACGACGCATCCGGTGAAGAAGCCGTTTTTCTTCCCGTGGAAGAGACCGGCAAGCCCCAGCACGGTGAACGCGACGATATAGTCGCCCAGCATCGACTGCCAGCCCCATGCGTAAGCGCCGTCGAGCAGAAGCTGCAGAAGGCTGAAGGCAAAGCTTGCCAGCATGCCCGGACCGAAGCCCCAGCGCGCGCAGTAGATAAATATCGGCAGCATGCTCAGACCGACCGCGCCGCCCTGCGGCAGCTCAAAGAGCTTGATGTAGCCCAGCACCTGTGCCAGAGCCACGAAGATTGCACCCTCGCACAGGGCGCGAAGCTTGAGATGGGAGTAGCTTTTCATTTTTCCGACCTCCATGGAAAAAATTTTCCGGAAGCACACATACGCAAAAGCGCAGGGTCAAGAAAAACTTGATCCTGCGCTCCACTGACGTATCTGGTGTTTCCTACGCCGGCATTATCCGGATCAGGTTTGAGGGTTCCGGAGCGTCGCTTGGCTCCGTCTCAGCCGGGAGAAACCCAGCACCCCTTTATTATAAGGCAAGACCGCGCTGCAAAATGCGCCTGCGGCTTACCTTGGCTTTGCTGTAGAGTATAATCCGCGCCGCGCGCTTTGTCAACAGCTATCTCAGCTTTTCCGCCTTGTCAATGATGAACTGGCGCAGCCACTCGCCGGCCTCCTCGTTTTTCAGCGCGAAGTCAATGGTGGATTCAAGATAGCCCTTGAGGTTGCCGGTGTCGTAGCGGCGACCCTCAAAGTCGACCGCGCACATACGCTCCCTGCGGCACAGCTCCTTCATGCCGTCGGTGAGCTGTATCTCATTGTTGCGCCCGGGGGCGGTGTGAGCGAGAATGTCAAAAATGGCGGGCGTGAGGACGTAGCGCCCCATGATGGCGAAGTTGGAGAACTTCTCTTCAAGCGTGGGCTTCTCGTTCATGTCGCTGATGCTGTATACCCGCTCGCCCAGCTTTTCCTCCAGCTTGACGGAGGAGTATTTCGTGATCTGGCTGTCTGGCTGCTCGCGTATGGCGATGGCGGAGCACTCGTTTGCCTCCGCAGCCTCGACAAGCTGCTTCAAAACCGGCTTTTCCGCCAGCATGATGTCGTCTCCAAGCAGAATGGCGAACGGCTCGTCGCCGACAAAGGTCTTCGCGCGCCACACCGCGTGTCCCAGACCCTTCGTCTCCTTCTGCCGCAGGAAGAAAATGTCCGCCATGTCGGCGACGCGGCGCACCGTCTGCGCGTCCTTGACCTTGCCGTCGCGTATCAGCCGCTCCTCAAGGTCGGGGGCGTAGTCGAAGTAGTCCTCAATGGGCGTCTTGCCGCGGTTGGTGATGATGAGGATCTCTTCCACACCGGCGGACACCGCCTCCTCCACGATGTACTGGATAACGGGCTTGTCCACCAGCGGCAGCATCTCCTTGGGGATGCTCTTGGTGTTGGGCAGAAGCCTTGTGCCGAGACCTGCGGCGGGGATTATGGCTTTCCTGACTTTCATGGTTCCCTTTTCCTTTCATTCACATTTTAGGCAGCACCCCACAATACGTCTTCGGAATCTGTTCTTGCCGCATTATGCGGTGCTGCCTTGGCATTTATATATTGGATTGAAGATCAGCGGATCATCTGCATTTTTCGACGAAGTCCCTGAAAAATGCCTGGCGCGGCAGGAAGCGCGCGAGAGGGTAGCCGACAAGCAGCATTACTCCAAGCTCGCCCAGCCCGACCTGCGCGGCGTTGAGCGCGAAAACGCCGAAGTGCGAGAATATATCAATGCCGTTATACGCCTCGGTTATCACCGCGCCCACGACGACGGCGTTGAACACAACCGGCATCAGGCAGCCCACAAGCGTCAGAAGGCGGGTGTGCCCGCGCCTTCCTATTGCGGCAGTGCAGAACGCTGCCGCAAGCGTGGCAAGCGAGCCGAAAATGATGTCGAATATATTGCCGGTCATGAGATTTGCGATGATGCAGCCGGCGGCAAGCCCCCAGGCAGTTCCGGGGATGAAAAGCGGCATGATGCAAAGCGCCTCCGACACGCGAAACTGCATGGCGCCGTAGCTTATAGGCGCAAGGGCGACGGTCATGACGGCGTAGGCCGCGCCCACGACGGCGGCGGCACAGAGTACACGGGTTTTGTTTTTCATGGATCAGGTTTTCCTCGTTATCGCTATTGTCAACCAATGGGATGCTCCGCCGCGGCATTTTCTCTGCGGCGCAGAGAAAACTCGCATCCGCAGTAGAGCTGGCGGTAAATGCCGTACTGCTCGCTCAGCTCGACGGAACGGTTTTCTCCGTCGCGCTTTTTGAAGTCCGACGGCAGCCAGCTCACGCCGGCAGCGCGCCCGATCTCCTCGCCGAGGGTGTTTATAAGCTCGGCATTTTTGTGGCGCGAGACGGTCAGCGTTGTGCAGAAATAGTCAAAGCCGTAATGTTTGGCAAGGCGCGCCGTCTCCAGCAGGCGCAGCCGAAAGCACTCTGCGCAGCGCCGACCTCCCTCGGGTTCGGCTTCCAGCCCCTTTATACGCGCGTAATAGTCCTCGCTTTTCCACGGCTCTGCCAGCACGCTCACCCGGTCGCCAAGCCCCATCTTTTCTATAAGCTCCGCCTGCGCCCTGAAGCGGCGGTCGAATTCTTCTCTGGGATAGATGTTGGGGTTGTACCACAGCAGCGTCACGTCGAAATACTGCGTCAGGTATTCCAGCACGGCGCTTGAGCACGGACCGCAGCAGCTGTGCAGCAGCACCCGCGGCGCTCGCCTGCCGCGCTTTTGTATTATTCTGTCAAGCTCTTTGCGGTAGTTTCTTTTGTTCATATTTTGAAGTATAGCACAGGGCAGGATAAAAATCCATAGACAAATATGAGATAATGAGACAGTCAAAAAACTACGCTTAGAAGCCAGATAAGAGAGCCGCGGGGGAGCTTGAGGGGGCAAGGCCCGCCTCAAATCGGATAAACCG
>DJEW01000008.1 GCA_002431965.1 Clostridiales bacterium UBA5888 | reverse complement strand
CAAAGTATGGGATAGTCTCATTTTTTTCGGGCGCAGATATGCGCTTATTCGCCGGCGTTCGTCCCGCTGCTGTCCGAGCCGTCAGCTATCGCACGCAGATCGTCGGGCGTAAAGGAATACGTTGCGTCGCAGAACTGGCAGCTTATGCTGCACGCCCTGTCCTCGGCGATCATCTCCTCAAGCTCGCTTCGGTCAATACAGCGCAGCGCCTGCGCTACGCGCTCTCTGCTGCAATAGCAGCGGTATCCCACCGGCGCTTCGGCGACAATGTGGTGCTCCAGCCCCTTGAGCACCTGATCGAACACAGCCTCCGCGCCGTCCTCATCAAGCACGGTGGTGAGCTGATCCATCATGAAGATGTTGTCCTCCAGCTTGCCGATAAGCTCCTCCGGCGCGCCGGGCATGAGCTGCACAATGAAGCCGCCCGCCGCCTTTATCGTCCTGTCCGTATCGACCATCACGCCAAGCGCGCACGCGGAGGGTATCTGCTCGCTTTCGAGAAGGTATGCCGTCAGATCTTCGGCGATCTCGCCGCTGACAAGCTCGGTCGAGCCGACATACGGCTCTTTCAGCCCTATGTCGCGGCTGACGGTAAACATACCGTCCCGTCCTACCGCGCCGCCGACGTCGAGCTTCCCGTCTGCGCGCAGCGGCAGGTCAACCGCAGGATTCGCCACATATCCGCGCACGTATCCCGACGAATCCGACACGGCGACGATGCTGCCGACGGGTCCGCCGCCGTTTATGCGGATCGTGAGCGTGCCCTGCTCCTCTTTCATCATCTCGCCGAGCATAGACGCGGCGCAGAGCGCCCGCCCCAGCACCGCTGCGGCGGTGGGGGAGCAGTTATGTATCTCCTGCGCGCGCTGCACGGTATCCCGCGCGGTTATCACCGCCATTTTTATATAGCCGTCTCCGGCTGTTGCACGGATTATTTTATCCATTATTCATTTCCTCGCTTTGCTGTGATAAATTCTCTGCCCGCAGCACCCTGCGGTCCGCCGCGGCGGAGCGATATGCCCGTGAACCCCTCACGCTCCATAAGCGCGCGCAGACGCTCAAAAGTGTGGACATACTCTGTGTGTTCTTCGCCCTCGCGCCGCCATAGACTGCCCTCGCGCGAGAAGATATCCATGCCGTAGCTTATGCTTTGCCCGTCTGCGTTCATGTCGGCGCGCCACAGGCAGAGCACATCCGCCCGCTCGTCAACATACACCTGCCCGTCCATGCTTCTGAGCCATTCCGGAGAGCGTATGTCAAAAATCAGCAGACCGCCCGGACGGATGAATAGCCGCAGGCGGTGAAAAACCTCCGGCAGCTCATCAGGCGGGATATAATTCATCCCGTCAAGCGAGCAGTACGCCGCGTCGACTGTGCCGTAAAGGTCGAGCGCGCCGGCTTCCTGACAGAGAAAGAGCGGCGGCACGGCAAGCCCGGCGGCCTTTTCCTGCGCCTGCATGAGCATATCCGCTGAGGCATCGACCGCGATAAGCTCATACCCGCGTCGCGCCAGCTCACACGTGAGGGTACCCGTGCCGCAGCACAGATCGAGCAGAAGGCGGAATTCGCCGCCGTCGTGCCGGAACTCCGCCTCATAAAAATCCGCAAATTCGCCGTATGGCACATCGAGCGTCAGCCGGTCGTACCATTGCGCCAAAGCGACATAGCTGCTCACTTGTCCTCGCCCTTCTTCACGCGGTCAAAAACGATGGCGTATCCGCCCTGACCGTACTGGAGCGAGCGGTTGACACGGCTGATTGTGGCGCTGGAAGCGCCGGTCTCGGCGAGAATGTCGCTATAGATCATGCCGTCGTCGAGGCAGGAAGCGACCTGATAGCGCTGCTCCATCGCCATAAGCTCCGACATGGTGCAGAGATCGTCGAAAAACCTCATGCACTCGTCCACGTTGCGAAGGCTCAGTATCGCTTTGTACATGTTTTCGTTTCTCGGCTTTTTTGGAAGCTTGTTCATTTTGCTCTCCTTATACTTTGACGCGGAAAATTCCGCGCTGTTTGCTTTATTAACCATATATATTATACAACAACTCTATCAAAAAGTAAAGGGCTAAAGCGCTAAAGCAAGGTCGGACGGAGAAATAATTTACATTATTTATACTTGTAAAAAAGCAGTTGTCCATATATAATAAAAAACAAAGAATGCAGTTTGAATGCAGCAGGCGGAAAAGCTGTAAAGAGAATCAACAGGAGGTGAAGCGCATTGCTCATGGGGTCAACGTTATTCGTCAACATGGCGGTGGTGTGGCTCACTGCGATGATAGCGCTGCTGATCGTGGAGGCTATAGTACCGGGGCTGGTGTCGATATGGTTCGCCATCGGCGCGTTTGCCGCGCTTATCTCGGCGCTGCTGGGCGCTCCGCTGTGGCTTCAGGTGGTGTGGTTTCTTGCGGTGTCGGTGGCGACGCTCGTGCTCACCCGTCCGCTGGCGCAGCGCTATGTCAACTCCCGCGTACAGCCGACGAATGCCGACGCGCTCATCGGACGCGACTGCGTCGTGACGGAGAATATCGACAATCTTGCCGGAACGGGCGCGGTGAAGATCGACGGCAAGGTGTGGACGGCGCGCGCAGAAAACGAGAATGGCAGATACGCAAAGGGCGATGTTGTCAAAGCCGTGAAAATAGAAGGCGTAAAGCTTATAGTCAGACAATAAATAATATGTAGTGCCGCATCCTGCGGCGGAACGGAGGAAAAAATGATATTCGCAATAATTATCGTGCTGGCTGTTGCCCTGCTTATCAGCAATATACGTGTCGTCCAGCAGGCAAAGGCATATGTGGTGGAGCGCCTCGGCGCATACAAGACCACATGGGGCGTCGGCATCCATGTGAAGGTGCCGTTCATTGAGCGCGTGGCAAAGGTCGTCACGCTCAAGGAGCAGGTGGCGGACTTCCCGCCCCAGCCGGTCATCACCAAGGACAATGTCACCATGCAGATCGACGCCATCGTCTATTTCCAGATCACCGACCCCAAGCTCTATACCTACGGCATAGAGCAGCCCATGTTCGCCATTGAGAATCTATCCGCCACAACGCTGAGAAACATCATCGGTGAGCTTGACCTTGACCAGTGCCTGACGAGCCGCGACATCATCAACACCAAGATGCGCACCATCCTCGACGAGGCGACCGACCCCTGGGGCATCAAGGTCAACCGTGTTGAGCTGAAGAACATTCTCCCGCCGAAGGAGATCCAGAACGCGATGGAGAGACAGATGAAGGCCGAGCGCGAGCGCCGCGAGGCGATACTGCGCGCTGAGGGTGAAAAGCGTGCCGCCATCCTTGAGGCGGAAGGCGAGAAGGAGTCCGCGATACTCCGCGCTGACGCGAAAAAGCAGCAGCAGATTCTCGAAGCGCAGGGCGAGGCGGAGGCTATCCTCACCGTCCAGCGCGCCACGGCGGAGGGCATCAAGCTCATCAATGAAGCCGCCCCATCCGACTCCGTGCTGCGTCTGAAAGCGCTTGAGGCGTTCGGTGCTGCGGCAGACGGCAAGGCGACGAAGATAATCATACCCAGCGAGATACAGGGGCTTGCGGGACTTGCCGGGGGCGTTATCGAATCTGTCAAAGAGAAGTAAAAAATACGGTACAAGCGCAGAAGACCGGCGGCATTCGCCGCCGGTCTTCTGCGCTTAAGGGAAAAAAGAGGTTAAAATTCAATATGAGCAGCAGAAAAGCACTGGATTTCATGGCGCGCCACGGTATGAGGGCGGATATAGACCCGGCAGAATACGCTGAGCGTATGCGGCAGGACATGGAGCGCGGTCTCAGAGACGAGAAGAGCTCCATGCCTATGATACCTACCTATATAAAAAGCGACGGCTGCATCCCGAAGGGAGTGCCCGCCGCAGTCATCGACGCAGGCGGCACGAATTTCCGCAGCGGTCTTGTCACATTCACGGACGCGGGCTATGAGCTTGCCGATGTGACAAAGCGCAAAATGCCCGGCACGGACAGGAGCGCCACGTGGGAGGAGTTCATATCCTTCGCGGCGGACAGCATCCAGCCGCTGATGGACAGGACGGATCTTATAGGCTTCTGCTTTTCCTATAATGCCGACATAACGCCGGAGATAGACGGGCTTGTCAAACGCATTGATAAGGAGGTCGTCATCACCGGCTCGTCCGGACAGCTCGTGGGCGCGTCGCTCACTGCGGAGCTGGAGCGCCGGGGGATAATGGGCAAGCGCGTTTTTATCCTCAATGATACCGTCGCCGCGCTGCTCGGTTCATCCTGCACGCTCGACAAGTCGGCGTACAGCGGCTTTATCGGGCAGATCAGCGGCACCGGCACGAACACCTGCTGCGCACTGCCGTATAAGCGCATTGTAAAGCTCGGACGCGACGAGAACGAGAGCATACTGGTCAATCTTGAATCCGGGCTGTATGACGGCATACCCCAGGGCGATTTCGACATTGTCCTTGACTGCGAGAGCCATAATCCCGGCGAAAAGATCATGGAAAAGCTCACTGCCGGCGTGTATCTGGGGGAGCTTGGCCGCCTGATGCTCCGCGCTGCGGCGGATGAGGGGCTGCTGAGCGCCGGCTCTGCCGCGCTTGTGCGTGCGCTTGGGAAAATAGACGCCTCGGTCATTGACGCCTGGGCGAGCGGGGAACGGCTCGACCTCGCCGCGGACAACGCCGATGACGCGGACTTTGCGCAGACGATGAGCCTTGAGCTTTTCCGGCGCAGCGCGCGGTGCATGTGCGCAAACCTTGCGGGCATAATGCTGCTCACCGGAGCGGGAGATGACGCTGCGCGCCCCGTGTGCGTGTGCGCCGAGGGCTCACTTGTTGACCGCAGCCGTCACTTCCGCCCCATGCTCGAAGCACTTTTGAGCGAGTATGCTGAGGGAAGACTCGGCAAGCACGCCGTTTTGCGCGTCAGCCGCGAGACCACGCTGCCCGGCTCTGCCGCTGCTGCACTGCTGAACAGATAAGAGCGAAAGAGCATACGGTCATGAAAATCTGCGTATTGAACGACAGTTATTTCAACTTTGGCGACCTGAGCTGGGATGCGCTGCGCGAGTTTGGCGAGGTCAGCGTATATCATACGCATTCCGACGATCTGGAGGAGCTCACGCGCCGTGCGCTGGATGCCGACATCATCGTCGGCGACCAGCCGATGCCGCGCGGACTTATCGCCGCCAGTCCAAGGCTCAGGTATATCACGCTCACCGCCACGGGCTTTGACGGCGTTGACACCGCTTTCGCGCGTGAGCGCGGCATACCGGTTTCCAATGTTCCCAGCTACGGCACGACCTCCGTGTCGCAGTACGCCATCGCGCTGCTGATGGAGGTGTGTTCGCACACAGCGTATTTTGACAGCCGCGTGCGCCAGGGACATTGGCACGACTGCGGCGCGGAGTGCGCCGGGGAGCACCGCCTTGTCGAGCTTGCGGGCAAGACCATGGGCATCATCGGCTTCGGGCGTATCGGACGCGCCGTCGGCGCGGTGGCGAAGGCGCTTGGCATGACCGTCGTCGCCTATAACCGCAGCCGCTGCCCCGAGGGCGAGGCGATAGGGGAGTATGTCACGCTCGATGAGCTTTTTGTCCGTGCGGACATTATAAGCCTCCACTGCCCGGCGAATGCCGCGACCGTCGGCATCATCAATCGCGGCAGCATTGCCAGAATGAAGGATGGCGTTATAATCATAAATAACGCTCGCGGCTCGCTCATCCGCTCGGCAGATCTTGCCGAGGCGCTGGAGAGCGGAAAGGTCTGGGCGGCGGGGCTGGACGTTGCGGAGCATGAGCCTATCCCTGCGGACGATCCGCTCCTGCGTGCGCCGCACTGCATTATCACCCCGCACATAAGCTGGCTGCCGAAGGAGAGCCGCCAGCGCATTGTTGACACCACGGCGGAGAATATCCGCGCTTTTCTCGCCGGGACGCCGCAGAACGTTGTGAACTGATATACAGAAAAACAACTCACCGGGCTTTGCAAAACCGCAAAGCCAGGTGAGCTTTTAAGGCAGCGCCGCAAAAAGCGGCGCTGCCTTAAGCTATTTCATGCCGTATACTCTTGCCACGCGCGGCGAGAGCGCCGCAGTCAGCCCGCAGCCCTCGTCCCCGCCGATGAGCAGCGCCTGCGCCTGCGATGAGAGCAGCCGCCCGCCCTCGTCATAGCCGAATATAGTCACGCTGTCGCCGACGCGGCAGCTTGTGCCCGTCACATCCGCAAACGCCTGATCCATGCAGCACGCCAGCAGCGGGCATTTCCGCCCGCCGACGAGCACCGGCGCGTGCACGGCGCACAACGCGCTTTGCAGCCCATCCCCATAGCCCACGCCTATTGTGGCGATGTCCGCGTCATGCGCCAGCGTGTACGCCCTGCCATAGCCAAGCGTATCCCCGGCATGACGGCGCTTTACCGCCGTGACATAGGTGCGCCATGTGGCGACCTCGGCGATGCCATGCCCGCAGCCCTGCGGCGCGTCCATATACAGCCCGCGTCCTATCCGCACCGCATCCAGCGCATACTGCGGATACTGCTCGTGCGAGGCGGAGGAGGATATGTGGCGCGTAAGCCCCGCATACCCCGCCGCCTCCAGCTGCGCTGCGGCGCTCTCAAAGCGCGCGAACTGAAGCGCGGTCAATGCGGCGTCGTCCGTGTCCGCAAAGTGCGAAAACACACCCGCGGCGTCTATGCTCTTTGAATTGTCCAGCGTGGAGATAAGCCCGGCAAGCTCTTCACCGGGCTCAACGCCGATGCGGTGCAGCCCTGTGTCTATTTTTATATGTATGCGCGCTCGAAGACCAAGCTCACCCGCGCACGCATCGAGCGTGCGCGCAAATTCTGCGGACGCGCAGGCAAGCGTCAGCCCGGCTTCCACCGCGGCGGCAAGCTGAAAGGGAAGGGCGCTGCTCATCACGAGTATGCCCCGTGTCCAGCCGGACGCGCGCAGTGCCAGACCCTCCGAAACGTGCGCCGCGGCGACGCAGTCTATGTCCTCAAACTCCGCTGCCGTTCGCGCGATACTTGCCGCGCCCAGCCCGTAAGCATCGTCCTTCAGCACGGGGATGAGCTTTGTGCCGGTGGGGAGCGTATTCAATATGGTCCGTATATTTTTCCGCAGTATGCCTGTATCGACATACAGATACGAGTTATTCATAATATTCATGTCAAAATGTATAAGCCTCACAGCAGGATCTTTATTGCACACCCATTATAACTGCTTATCCGAGCTTGTGCAACAATAATTTTCACGGTCTTGTGCAGGCTGCACAGCGCCGCGTGAAAAAATATCTGAAAAATTCGCAGAAAAGGTATTGACAATGAATATTTATTCGTGCTATACTTTGGAACGTCGAGAGACAGAATGAATATAACATGAAAAAGAGGAGAATAAAATGAAAAAGATAGTTTCCCTTATGCTGGCGCTTGCAATGGTGTTTGCGCTGTGCGCCTGCGGCTCTTCCGCCTCCGCCCCTGCCGCGACCGAAGCTCCCTCCGCCGTTGAGGCGGCGACCGACGCCGAAGAGGCAGCCGCCGAGGGCGGCGAGCTGATACTGGGCACGTCCGCTGATTACGCTCCGTTTGAGTTTATGTACCCCGATGAGAACGGCGAGATGGTCTATGGCGGCATTGATGTCTTCGCTGCCGACTACATCGCCCAGTCCATGGGTAAGACCCTCAAGGTCGAGAATATGAGCTTTGACTACCTTCTCGCATCCCTCCAGAAAGGCGATTACGACATGGTCATGGCGGCAATGGAAGCCACTGATGAGCGCAAGAACGCCGCCGACTTCTCCGAGCCGTACTACACCGACTACCCCGCAATGATCCTTGTCAAGGCTGACAAGGCGGATTCCTTCAAGACTCTTGCGGATTTTGACGGTCTCTCCGTCGCTGCCCAGACCGCGACCACCAAGGAGACCATCGTCACCGACTCCATGCCCGGCGCGAACCTTGTCTCCCTCCAGAACGTCAACGACATCATCAACCAGCTTGTCAACGACAAGATCGACGCGGCTGTGCTCGACGGCAGTGTTGCGCTGAGCTTTGTTGAAGCCAACCCCGATCTTGCAGTTGCCTCCGCCTCTGATGAGCTTGGCGCTGCCGAGCCCTACTGCGTAGCTGTCCAGAAGGGCGACCCGAAGGGTCTGCTCCCCGGCATCAACGCCGCCATCGAACAGATGAAGGCCGAGAACAAGATCGAGGAGTTCAAGACTCAGGCCGACGAGCTTTCCGGCGTTGCCGTCGAGGTCTCCGCTGACGCACCCGCCGATGAGGCTGCCGCCGGCTGATAAATCCGGCATACCCGCAAACAATAAAATTGGAAAGCCGATGCGATCCACCGGCTTTCCAATTTCGCGCTTACCCGCCCGCGCCACACTCCACAGAGAAAGGACATATATTAAATGTGGTGGTCTAACCTCTTCGCCGATATGAGCCCGGCGAATTTCTTCAACTTCTCTTTTCTGCCGAAATACGGTCAGTTTTTCATTCAGGGTATTGAATATACGCTCCTGCTTGCCGTGGTGTCCGTGGCGCTCGCCGTTATCCCGGCGCTGCTGCTGGCGCTGATGCGCCTGAGCAAAAACAGGCTCGTCAAATGCATTTCCGGCGCGTACATTGCGGTGTTTCGCTCCACGCCGCTGCTTGTCCAGCTCAGCATTATCTATTTCGGGCTTTTCGGCATGGTGTCCATTCCGCGCGTTACGATCCTCGGCTTTGTGGACATCAGCCGCTTTATTCCAGGCGTCGTGGCGCTCGCGCTCAACTCCTCGGCGTATGTCGCCGAGATATTCCGCAGCGGCATTCTCGCGGTTGACGTGGGACAGACCGAGGCCGCGCGCTCGCTCGGGCTAAGCGCCGCAAGCAGTATGCGCCTTGTCGTTCTGCCGCAGGCGATAAAAAATGTTCTCCCCGCGCTCGCCAACGAGGTCGTCACCATGGTCAAGGAAAGCTCGATCTGCTCCATGCTCGGCATGGCAGAGCTGATGTTCGCCGCCAAGACCGCCGCCAGCGCAACTTATATCACCCTTGCACCGTACACGCTCGCGGCTCTTATCTATTTCTGCATTAACTACCCCGCCTCCAAGGGCATTGAGGCGATAGAGAGGAGGATGCGCCGTGGCGATAAACACTGATACGCTCATTTCTGTCAAGCATCTTACAAAGGAATATAACGATGGTCAGATAAAGGCTCTGGACGATTGCAGCATGGACGTCAAGCGCGGCGAGGTCGTCGCCATCATCGGACCGTCCGGTTCGGGCAAGTCCACAATGCTCCGCTCGCTCAACCTGCTGGAGGAGCCGACCTCCGGCAGCATAATCTTCAACGGCACTGATCTTTCGGACAAGTCCGTCAACATCAATCTCCACCGCCAGAAGATGGGCATGGTGTTCCAGCATTTCAATCTTTTCCCGCACATGACAGTCAAGAAGAACATCACCCTCGCGCCCGTCCACCTGAAGCTTAAAACCCAGGCGGAGGCGGACGCGATGGCAATGCGCCTTCTGGAGCGCGTCGGTCTTGCCGACAAGGCGAACGAGTATCCAGCGATGCTCTCCGGCGGGCAGAAGCAGCGCATTGCCATCGTCCGCGCCCTCGCCATGGAGCCGGAGGTCATGCTTTTTGACGAGCCGACAAGCGCCCTTGACCCGGAAATGGTCGGCGAGGTGCTGGATGTCATGAAGGAGCTTGCGCAGCAGGGGATGACGATGGTCGTTGTCACACACGAGATGGGCTTTGCCCGCGAGGTGGGCGACCGCGTGCTCTTCATGGCGGATGGGAAGATCCTCGAACAGGGCACTCCTGCCGAAATTTTTGATCATCCGCAGAACCCACGCCTGAAGGATTTTCTCTCCAAGGTGCTCTGATAAAGGAATAAAAGCAGCGGCGGCGCACAAAAGCTCCGCCGCTGTTATTCACACGAATATTAGCACTCAGGCGCAACGAGTGCTAATATTCATATCTTGTCCATAATTTCTGCTATATTTATTAACATTTGTGCGGTATCTTATATACAAGATGAAACGAAAGAAATAAAGGTCTCATCTGGTTTGAAATATAAATTGTAAATAATAATTTGGAGGCTATATATTATGTTTGAACTTATTCCTTTTGATCGTACCATGCGCCACATGGCGAGCTTTGACCCCTTCCGTGAAATGGACAATATGGAGCGCAGCTTCTTCGGCAGCGGCAATCTTGTTTCCGCTTTCCGCACTGACGTTACCGACACAGGCGACGCATACAAGCTCGAGGCTGAGCTGCCCGGCTTCAAGAAGGACGACATCAAGATCGACATTGAAAACGACTGCCTCACCATCAGCGCCGAGCGCAAGCTTGACACGAGCGATAACGACAAGAAAAAGAATTTTGTCAAGCGCGAGCGCTTCTACGGCACGTACAGCCGCAGCTTTGATGTGACCGGCATCGACGTTGACCATATCGAGGCAAGCTACAACGACGGCGTGCTTACGCTGAATATGCCCAAGAAGAAGGAAGAGGTTCCCGCAAGCCGCAGACTTGAGATCAAGTAACATTACTTTCCCTGTGCCTTGAAGAGGGCGCGCCACATCCGGCGCGCCCTCTTTTGCTGCCCGCGTTTGCATTTTCCGACGGCGGCGGATATAATAGCTGACAGATGAAAATGAAACGCGAGGTGCTCCCATGTATTTTGACACACATGCCCACTATGATGACAAGGCCTTTGACGCTGACCGCGCCGCACTTCTCCCGGAGCTTCACACCGCCGGCGTGGAGCTTATCATTGACCCGGGCTGCGATGTTGAGAGCAGCCGTGCGGCGCTCGCCCTTGCCGAAAGCTATGATTTTGTGTACGCTGCCGTCGGGCTGCATCCGGAGGAGCTGGACAAGGTCACGATCGACAGCCTGGACGAGATCGCCTCGCTTGCACGCCATCCAAAGTGCGTGGCGATAGGCGAGATAGGGCTGGATTATTATTGGGATGATACGCACAAATTGGAGCAGAAGGCGCTGCTCGACGCACAGCTGAAGCTAGCGCTTGAACTGGATAAGCCCGTTATCATCCATGACCGCGAGGCGCACGCTGATTCATACGAGGCGGTGATGAGCATGCCCGGTCTGCGCGGTGTGTTCCACTGCTATTCCGGCAGCGCCGAAATGGCAAAGGAGCTTTTGAAGCGCGGCTGGTATCTTGGCTTTGACGGTCCGATAACATATAAAAATGCCCGCCGCGCCATAGAGGTGCTGGAGCTGTGCCCTATGGAACGCATACTCATTGAGACTGACAGCCCCTATCTCAGCCCCGTGCCGATGCGCGGGCGGCGCAATGACTCGGGAAACCTCCGCTTTATCGTCGAAAAGATAGCCGAGGTAAAGCAGCTCACGCCGGAGGCGGTCGCCGCCATGACGCTTCAAAACGGCAAAGATTTGTTTGGCATTGCGTAAAACAGGAAAATACAGCACGTTCGATACACATAACACCAAATACAAGATGTTATGTGTATTTTTTTATGACAACAGTATTATATAAACTAAATTAAGTAAATAAAAATACGTAAAGTAAATTATAATATAATATTACGTAAAATAATATACGTAAACAGAACTACGTAAACTAGATTAAGTATATAATATTATGAAAATTAAAATAAGTAGTAAATATTACGTAAATAAAATTACGTAAACTCAGAAAAATTCCCGGCGCGGCAATGTGCCGCGCCGGGAATAAGATTATATACCGTGAAAGCATACCCGCATCAGCCCCAGCTGCTGTACCAGCTGCTGTAATCTGCGCCCTGAGACTTCGCCTCATATGTGCCCTTGAGCTTGCTCATAACGCGCTCATATGCTTCGCTGCCCTCCTCGTATGGCGTGGGGCAGTAATTGTTGTAGTTATCAGCCATGCGCGCCGCGCCTTCAAGATTGCTGCTGACGCAGCAGGGGATAACGTCAAAGCTGTCGGTCGTGACAGTGCCGTCTATGTCGCGCTTGAGCTTGACCTGCACTATCGCGGTGTCCGGGTCGGACGGGCGCGTGCTGCCTCCGAACACCCAGTTGCCCAGACTGTACAGGATGAGCGAGTTGTTGTACTCCTCTATCGGCTGCAGGCAGTGCGGGTGCGACGCATAGATGAGATCCGCCCCGGCGTCCGCCACGGCGTGGGCGAGCTTCGTCTGGTTTTCGTTGGGCGTGTAATAAAGCTCAAGCCCCCAGTGGAACATGCATATCACATAGTCCGCGCCCTGCTCACGCAGAGATTTCACCGCCGCGACCGCCTCATCCGTCTTCCAGTCGGGGCGCATATCGTTGCCCGCAGTGTATATGCCGAGCTTCAGACCGTTCTTTGTCGTGACAACCTGCGCCTGCCGCTCCGTTCCGTATGGGAGACCGACGGCGTCCAGCGCCGCCAGCGTGCTTTGCAGCCCTGCCTCGCCGAAGTCCAGACTGTGGTTGTTCGCCGTCGTCACGAAGTCCACGCCGCCCTCGGTCATGATATTGGCGTAGGCGCTCGGTGCGCGGAAGTAGAACATCTGGGAGGAGCTGAGCTTCGTGTCGGACAGGGTGCATTCAAGGTTTGCCAGCGTGTATTCATCGTCCTTGAAATATTGCACGGTGTTTGAAAACGGATAGGCGTAATTCTCGCCCACGGTCTTCGGAAGACCGACGTCGCTGTTTTCAAACTGCGTGGATGACCACAGCGTGCAGTCGCCGATGCAGGAGATCGTGAAATACTCCGGCTGCGGCTCGGGCGTGGGCTCGGGGGTCGGCTCCGGCGTTGCCGCCGGCGTGGGCGAGGCGGAAGCCGCCATTGCCTCCGCCGCCGCTGCCGCGTCGGCGTCCGCCTTTTCCTGCTCCGCCTTCAGCACGTCTCCGCGCGCTTTGAACAGCCATACCATCGCCCCTGCCAGCGCGATCAGCACAATTCCCTGCAGCACCGTTCTCATTGCTTTTTTCATCTGTATTTTGCCCTCTGATTGTCGTTAATGCGTATATTATACATTCCCCGCTGTTTTCCGTCAACCGCTTTGACGCGGCGCGCGCTGCCGATGTTCCGCAATGAATTCGGGCGCGCCGTTTTAAGGCGCGCCCATTGGCTGATCGTCCGGCGGGGAAAGGACGGAAGAGTGATCAGAGTATACCGCCGAACCTGATGAATATCGGAGCAAAAACGAGAGACACAACGGTCATCAGCTTGATGAGTATGTTGATCGACGGACCGGAGGTGTCCTTGAACGGATCGCCCACGGTGTCGCCGACGACGGCCGCCTTATGCGCAGGAGAGCCCTTGCCGCCGTGCTGCCCGCCCTCGATATACTTCTTGGCGTTGTCCCATGCGCCCCCGGCGTTGGACATGTATATTGCCAGCAGCACGCCCGTCACCAGCGAGCCTGCGAGCAGACCGCCCAGCGCGCCCGCGCCGAACAGAATGCCGACGAGCAGCGGCGCGGCGACAGCCATCAGCCCGGGGACTATCATTTCGCGCAGCGCGGCCTTTGTGGATATGGACACGCACGAGCTGTAGTCGGGTCTTGCCTTGCCCTCGAGAATGCCGGGGATCTCGCGGAACTGGCGGCGGACCTCCTCGATCATTTTGTATGCCGCCTTGGACACGGATTCCATCGTCATTGCGGAGAACGCGAACGGCAGCATGCCGCCGATCAGCAGCCCGATAACGACATAGGGGGAGAGAAGATCCAGCGCGTCGAGCCTGACCTCGGTCGCGTAGGAGACAAACAGCGCCAGCGCGGTCAGCGCGGCGGAGCCGATTGCGAAGCCCTTGCCCATGGCGGCGGTCGTGTTGCCGACAGCGTCCAGCTTGTCGGTGATCTCGCGCACATGGGGGTCAAGCCCGCTCATCTCGGCGATGCCGCCGGAGTTGTCGGCGATAGGACCGTAAGCGTCCACGGCGACTGTGATGCCGGTCGTGGAGAGCATGCCCACCGCGGCGAGAGCAATGCCGTAGAGGTCATTCGTGACGGAGTAGGATATATATATGCCGATGCATATGAGCACGATGGGCACCCAGGTGCTCTTCATGCCGACGGCGACGCCGCTGATAATGGTCGTGGCGGAGCCGGTCTCCGACTGATCGGCGATGCGCTTGACGGAGCGGTAATCCTCCGAGGTAAAAACCTCCGTCACAAAGCCGATGACAAGCCCGACGACGATGCCGGCGATGATGGCGGCGGAGCAGTACAGCCGCCCGAAGAATATCTTGCTTAGGAAGACGGAGGCGATGCTCACGATGGCGGCGGAGACGTAAGAGCCCATTTTCAGCGCCTTGTGCGGGTTGGAATGCTCCTTGCCGCGCACAAAGAACGTGGCGATGATGGAAGCGACGATGCCCACTGCGGCAATGACGAGGGGATAGAGCGCGCCTGCGCCCCGGAAAAGCTCGCCGTGCGCCGCAACGCCCAGCGTCAGCGCGGAGACAAGCGCCCCCACGTAGGATTCGAAAAGGTCGGCGCCCATGCCCGCAACGTCGCCCACATTGTCGCCGACATTGTCGGCAATAACGGCGGGGTTGCGCGGGTCGTCCTCGGGTATGCCGGCCTCCACCTTGCCCACGAGATCAGCGCCGACGTCGGCCGCCTTGGTGTAAATGCCGCCGCCGACACGCGCGAACAGCGCGATGGACGAAGCGCCCAGCGAGAAGCCGAAGAGAATGCTGTAGTTGCCGGTGATTATGTATATAAGGCTGCATCCGAGAAGCCCCAGCCCGACCACGCACATGCCCATGACAGAGCCGCCTGAGAAGGCGACGGACAGCGCGCGGTTCATGCCGTGCTCCATCGCGGCGTTCGCGGTGCGCACGTTGGCACGCGTCGCAACCTTCATGCCGAAGAACCCGGCGAGAATAGAAAAGAGCGCGCCCAGAAGGAAGCACGCCGCCGTGCCGATGTTGATGAATATTGCGATGAGCACGAACAGCACGGCAATGAAAACTGCCAGAATTTTATATTCCGATTTCAAAAAAGCGTCCGCGCCCTCTGCGATAGCGCCCGCTATCTCCTGCATCCGGGCGTTGCCGGGGGCAGCCTTTTGTACATAATGCGCCTTATATCCTGCGAACAGCAGCGCCAGAACGGCCGCCGCAGGGGTAAACCA
The DNA here is from genome assembly GCA_002431965.1 of Clostridiales bacterium UBA5888. Classification (GTDB taxonomy): domain Bacteria; phylum Bacillota; class Clostridia; order Oscillospirales; family Oscillospiraceae; genus Limivicinus. The sequence goes on along the minus strand of DJEW01000008.1, from coordinate 17,568 downwards.
AAGCAAGAAACCCATAAACTTTTCTCCTTAAATTAACTGTGAGGCACAGCCTCTATGTGCATATTAACCTATAAAGCCTCTCTTGACAAGCCTAAAAGCGCGCAAATATAGGCAGAATCGACAAGTTCATACAAAACGCTGAAATATACGACGCAGATAAAGATATTATAGTCATATTAAACAATTAACAAGGAATACAGCATGCCACACAAAATGCGCGCAGGATGTGCTGACACAAATTTGATGGAAACAGGCGAATACATGCCATATATAATAAAAATCGTGTATAATTACATCACTGAAAAATGCACAAGCTCATGTTTGTGTAATATGCCCGGCTATTGCAAATCATGACAATACATGATATTATGTAAACATAAACACAGATCTACTTTAAAATCTAAGATCTGCGATTTGGGTGAAACTTTTTTGTTTTTAAAACGTTATATATGCAGTGGCTGAGATGATAATGCTGCGGCTGCGGGCGCGGAGAGCACCGGCTCAGCGCGCCGCGTTTGCTGCAATGCTGATGCGCCACAATATATCGCGGTCCTATGCCGGACGTTTGCAAGATATAGATAAGTTACAAAAGAGTAAAAAATAATAAAAAATTTTTCAAAAAAGTCTTGCAATTCCGGAAACAATGTGTTACATTATGTGTGACCTCTAGGAGGGCTATGCGGTTTATGTGCCGCATGAGACTTGTAATCAAATCTCATAAGGGGGATTTTTAGATGAAAACCATGAAGAAAGTTATTTCCGTGCTGCTTCTGGTCTGCGTGCTTGCCAGCTTCGCAACCGTTTCGGCATACGCGGAAGAGACTACGCCCGCTAATCTCGAAGCTGGGGGTAGCGAAGTTGCGACTCAAGATACGACAAATAATAGCAACTACCTCACGAGTCTCACGCTATCAGCCGAAACATCAAGTGGCAACAAAGTAGGAAGCGCAGGAAATATCACAATCAGCGCTACTGTCGGCGAGGATGTTGTAATTACTCCTGCGACGTATGGCGTTGGAACAGAAGGTAGTGGTAATTTTTTAAGAGCTGTTACGTACAGCAGCAGTCCAGAGCTTACCGGTGCACTTGATACCGGAACTGGGAAGCAGACATATTGGATGAAGTCTGCCGGCACATACAACGTTACCGTTACAACAGAAGGTAAGGATAAAGACGGAAATGTGCTTACCGCAACCTGCACTATAAATGTTAAAGCCGCGGAAGCCGCAACTCCCAGCAGTATTAAAATCCTCGAGCCTGCTTCCAAAAATGTCCGCATCAACACCAGTATTGCTCTTGAGGCTGAGGTTAAGAACGGCGATTTTGGCTACTGGAGAGTTGAATATGGCAGCGCCGGCAACGGCACGTTTGATGTTCCTAGCGGCAATAGAAAGGTCAATTTTACTGCTACTGCCGTCGGCACTGTCAAAGTAGTTGCATATACCAATGACGGCACAGCCTCCGCTCCGTTGGAGCTGAACGTCACCGCAGCTCGCACACCCCAGGTCGTATGCAGCGTTGGCCGCATAGATAACGGCGAGACCGCAACATTTTATGTCGGCAATGCAGAGACGGGTGAGCAGTTCACCTGGAGCTACGTCACATCTCCCGCTACCGCACAGATAATCACCAAGGCGACTGACCGCGGCGGAGAGTATGACCTCACCGGCGGCAAGGGCGAGGGTACCGTCACCGTCACCGCGAAGGACAAGTACGGCGCATCCGGCTCCGTCACCGTTCCCGTGAACGTCATGGACACCGGCGACGCCAAGCTCTCTCCCACCAATGTCACCTGGTCGCGCGGTCAGGGCAACCTCACCTTCACTGTCGAGCCGACGATGTACAGCGCATATATTGACGGCGTGTGCATCACCGGCAGCGGCAACACAAATAAGTACAGCTATGTGTACAGCAGCAAAAACCTCGTCATCAACTCCAGCTATCTTGCCACGCTCTCCGCGGGCGAGCATATCCTCAGAGTTGACACTGTCTACAATTCCGGCGAGGGCATAGGACAGGGCGCAGGCACAGTGTACGCCTACATCACCATAAACGGCACGGCTTCCGCCGCCTACGGCGACAATGCCCATGTCCGCGGCACGACCGGCAACCTCTACTTCAACTCCAACGGCGCGATCAAGAACGTCTACATAAGCAACCAGCTCATCGACCCGGCGAACTACACCCTCTCCAACAACGGCAAGAGCGTAACGCTCAAGGCGAACTTCCTCAACCTGCTCAACTACGGCAGCTACACCATGAAGCTCGAGAACACCAATGGCGGAACTGAGACGGCGACCTTCCGCATCGTCACCGCCAACTACGCCCCCGCAACGGGCGACGAGAGCAATCTTGCCATCTGGGTCGCAGTGCTGCTGATCTCCGGCGTCGGCGCAGTCGCGCTCATCCCCCGGAGAAAGAAAGAAATGTGATCCCTTGACCGATGATATAACGCCCCGGCTGACCGCCGGGGCGTTATCCTGCGCAGAGGAGAAGAGCATGGATATACTTTATCACGATAATGATATAGCCGTGTGTATCAAGCCGCCGCGCGTCCTCTCCACGGATGAGGCGGGCGGCATGCCCTCGCTCGTGCGCGCGGCGCTCGGCGGGGATGCGCGCACCGTCCACCGCCTTGATGCGGCGGTCGGCGGGCTGATGGTGCTCGCGCGCGGCAGCGCCGCCGCAGGTGAGCTGAGCCGTCAGATACGCGATGGGGAATTTCACAAGGCGTATCTCGCCGTTGTCCACGGCGCGCCTGACGCGCACGGCACGATGCGCAATCTCCTCCGGCGCGACAGGGCGCGGCGCATGACCTTCGTCGCCGATGCGCCCGAAAGGGGAGTGCAGGAGGCGGTGCTCGACTATGAGCGCCTCGGCGCGGCGGACGGATTGAGCCTGGTTTACATAACACTTCGAACCGGGCGCACACACCAGATACGCTGCCAGTTTGCCGCGCGCTCGCATCCGCTCGTCGGCGACAGGAAGTACGGCACGCTCGCGGACGGCGAGTGCGGCATTGCCCTTTGGTCGCATGAGCTTGCGTTTGCGCATCCTGCGACGGGAGAGCGCCTGTGTTTTTCCACGGCGCCGCCGGAGAAGTACCCATGGACGCTGTTTGGACGGTTTATTAAAATTACGTGAATATGGTTATGCTCCTGTTGCAAAGAAAATTTGGGTGTGATATAGTGAGCTTAAAATTTTTGAAGCAACTGATGCAATATTTTACAGGAGCATAATATGGTAATTTTGAAATATATCCTCACGGCAGTCTGCGCGTACTTTTTCGGCTCGGTCAGCGTGTCGATCCTGCTCTCGCGCAGCGTGATGAACGCGGACGTGCGCGCCCACGGCAGCGGCAACGCCGGGGCGACGAATATGGCGCGCGTGTTCGGGCTGCGCATGGGCGTGGCGACGCTCGCTGGCGATATGCTCAAGGCGGCGCTGGCGATGCTTCTGGGCTTTGCGCTGCTGGGCGAGAAGGGGATGTGCCTTGCCGGGGCGCTGTGCCTTGTGGGGCACTGCTATCCCGCGCTGCATGAATTTCGCGGGGGCAAGGGCGTGTCCGTGGGCGTGGCGGTCTTCCTTGCGGCGGACTGGCGCGTGCTGGCGGTTGCGGTTGTGTTTTTTGCCGCTGCGGCGCTTCTGAGCCGCAAGGTGTCGCTCGGCTCGCTTGCGGCGGCACTCTCGGGCTTTGCTGCGGCGGCGTACTTCGCGCTGCCTCTGCCGCGGCTGCTGCTCGTGGCGTTCACGATGCTGCTTGTCGTGCTGCGCCACAGGGAAAACATCATCCGCCTTCTCCGCGGCACGGAGCCGGACTTTTCTTTCGGCTCTGCAAAGCGTGGACAGTCAGACAAAAACCGCGGCTAGTACGCGGTTTTTTACATATTTTTAACCATTCGGCGTCTGTATGCCGTATAATATTATTTTAGGGAATCTGTATCTTTACGCAGGGGGGAAAATATATGAACAAACGCGCGCTTATTGTAGAGGACGACGCCAATATTGCGGAGCTTCTGCGCCTGTATCTGGGCAAGGACGGCTTTGAGGTCATGATCGCGCCTGACGGCGGCAAGGCGAAGTCCGCATTCGATCTTTTCCAGCCGGACGTTGTGCTGCTGGACATTATGCTGCCCGTGAAGGACGGCTGGCAGGTCTGCCGCGAGATACGCGAGAAGTCCTCCACGCCGATCATCATGCTCACGGCAAAGGGGGAGACCACAGACAAGGTCAACGGGCTTGAAATGGGTGCGGACGACTATGTCACCAAGCCCTTTGACGTCAAGGAGCTTATCGCCCGCGTGCATGCCGTCATGCGCCGCAAGGACGCCGACGCGCCCGTTGAGAAAAAGCTGACCTTTGATAAGCTTGTTATCAACCTTGATTCTTATGAGCTCATCGTCAACGGCAAAAAGATAGACACCCCGCCCAAGGAGATGGAGCTTCTTTATCACCTCGCCTCCTCGCCCAACCGTGTTTTCACGCGCAACCAGCTGCTCGACGAGGTCTGGGGCTTTGACTACTTCGGCGATTCGCGCACCGTCGATGTGCACATAAAGCGCCTGAGAGAGAAGCTTGAGGGCGTGTCGGATAAATGGAGTCTCAAAACAGTCTGGGGCGTGGGCTACAAGTTTGAGCTTCTGGGCGCTTCGGACGCTGAGAAAAAGTAACGCCGGAGGTTGACAGCTTTGCGCATAAGAGAAAAAATCAGCCGCAGATTTCAGGGACTGTACTGGCGGCAGCTGTTCGTGACGGCGGGGATGGTTCTGCTGACGCTGGCGCTGCTGGGGGCCTCCTTTTTTTCCCTGAGCTACAACTATTTCCATCAGCAGCGGGGAGAGGAGCTTCAGGGCCGGGCGGAGACCGTGGCGGCGCTGTCGGTCCACTATTTACAGAATAACCGCTTCCTCAACGCGGAGGAGTTTCAGAAGCTGGCCTCCTTCGCGGCCAGCGTTTCGGACGTGGATTTCATGATCTGCGATCTGTCCGGGAACGTGCTGCTGTCCACCGACGTCAGCATGGAGGGGCAGGCCGTGACGGTTCCCCAGGAGCTGACGGAGGAGGTCCTGAATGACGGCAGCTGTTCCCGGCGCAGCAATCTCAACGGGCTTTACAAGGAGAAGCGGCTGATTGTAGGCGTCCCGGTGGCGCTGTCGGACGGTAAGCTGGTGGGCCTGGTGTATGCGGTGGCCACGACGCTGCCGCTGGATACCATGTGGCGGGGATTTACGGGACTGTTCATCATGACGTCCCTGGCGGTGCTGATGATTGCCTTTATGGCCTCTTCCGTGACCACGATGCGTCTGGTTCAGCCTATCCGGGAGATGGCCCGGGCCACCCGGCAGTATGCCGAGGGGGATTTTGACATCCGGATGCGGGACTACGGACGCAACGACGAGGTGGGAGAGCTGGCGGCCTCCTTTAATAATATGGCCGAGTCCCTCCAGCAGACGGAGCGCCAGCGCCGGGAGTTTATCGCCAACATCTCCCATGAGCTGAAAACCCCCATGACCACCATCGCCGGCTATACCGACGGCATTCTGGACGGGACGATTCCGCCGGAGAACGAGCGGCAGTATTTGCAGATTATCTCCGACGAGAGCCGCCGGCTGAGCCGGCTGGTGCGCCGGATGCTGGATGTCAGCCAGCTTCAGACCATGGACCCTCTGAAAAACGGCAATCATTTCGACCTGTGTGAGAGTATGCGCCGGGTCCTGATCTCCATGGAGAAGAAGATCACGGACCGGCATCTGGACGTGGACGCGGATATTCCGGAGGAGCCGATCCTGGTGCTGGGCGACAACGACATGATTACCCAGGTGATTTACAACCTGCTGGAAAACGCCACGAAATTCGCCGCCGAGGGCTCCGTCCTGTATCTGGGCGTGACGCCCATTGACGGAAAGGCCCGCGTGACGGTGCGGAATGTGGGAGAGACGATTCCGGCGGAGGAACTGCCGCTGCTGTTTGAGCGGTTCCACAAGAGCGATAAGTCCCGCAGCGAGGACAAGGACGGCGTGGGGCTGGGACTCTACATCGTCAAGACGATTCTCGAGCAGCATAAGGAAAAGATCAACGTTACCAGCGAGAACGGCGTGACCACGTTTACCTTCTCGCTGCGGCAGGAGGAGCGGGGAAATTGATGGAGCAGGAGACGCCGAACGGCTCTTCCGGGGAGGAACGGGACCCCCGGGAAATTGTGGAGACCTACTGCCCTCCGACCCGGGAGGTTGTGGAGACGTACGTCCACAGCCGTCCGCTGCCGGGGCACAAACCGGCGGCGAAGAGCAGATTCCGGGGCAGGACCGGCCTGTGGATTTTCCTGGCCTGCGTGCTGCTGGCGGCGGGGCTTTCCGCCCTGGCGTGGCTGTGGGGAGACTGGTCCGGCTGGGATTTTTCCGATGAAGGAGACTCCCGTTATGAGGAGACGGAGCAGGACCAGGGGGTTCATCTGCCGGTCTGGCGGCCCGAGGAGGAGCTCACCTTTTCACTGACGGAGAGCCGCGGGCCGGAACTGACGCCTCAGGAGATTTACCGCCGGGTGAACCCCTCCGTGGCCACCGTACAGGTGGAGCTGGATGATGGCGGCGCCGTGGGAACCGGCGTGATTTTCACCGAAGACGGCTATCTGCTGACCAATTATCATGTGGTGGAGGGCAGCCGGGACTGCAAGGTGCTGCTGGCAGACAACTCCGTCTGGAAGGCATCCTATGTGACAGGCGACCGGGACAACGACCTGGCGGTTTTGAAAATAGACGGGGACGGCCTGCCCGCGGCGGAGATCGGGGATTCCGATACGCTGTCCGTGGGGGACAAGGTCTACGCCATCGGCAATCCTCTGGGCGTAGAACTGCGGGGAACCTTTACCGACGGCATTGTCTCCGCCATCAACCGCAGCGTCTCCGTGGACGGGCGGAACATGACTCTGATTCAGACCAACGCGGCGCTGAACTCCGGAAACTCCGGCGGTCCGCTGGTTAACGCGTCCGGACAGGTGGTTGGCATCAACACGATCAAGATGAGTTCCTCCTTCTCCAGCATTGAGGGGCTGGGCTTTGCCATTCCCACCCGCTCCATCCGGGAGATTCTGGGTGAGCTGCTGGCCGTGGGAGCCGTCCGGCCGGAGCCGGTGCTGGGCCTTTCCGTCAGCCAGGTGGGAGACCCGCTTCCGGACGGTTCCGCCGGACTGCTGGTGCGGAGCGTCACCCAGGGCGGCGCCGCGGAGCTGGCGGGCGTCCGGGCGGGCGACTATATTCTGGAGGTGGACGGCGAGTCCATTACCGTCAGCTCGGATCTGCTTCGGATCCGCAGACGGTTCCGGGCGGGCGACCGGCTGGAACTGCTTTTGTGGCGGGACGGCGAACGGATTTCCGTCACGCTGGAGCTTCAGCAGCCGGAACCCTGACCGGGCGGCCGGACAGACGTGAAAATGACCTGTTTTCCATGAGAAAACAGGTCATTTTGATGTTCTCCGGGGCCACAGGAGCATGACGCCGGACGCCAGCAGGTACACTCCGAAGGGCCTGCGGAGAAGCTCCACCTCCACGCTGGTGGAAATCCAGGCGCCCGCCAGCGCGGCCAGAACCGCCGCCGGTACGGCGGCTTTCAGGGTGGGCCGATGGAGATAGCCGTTTTTTCCGTGACAGATCAGGGCGGAGGCGGCGGTAGGCAGAAAGAACAGCAGGTTGATGCCCTGCGCTGTCCGCTGGTCCACATCCAGAAACAGCGTCATCACCAGCAGAAGCAGCGTTCCGCCGCCCACGCCCCAGGCGGACACGGTTCCCGCCGCCAGACCGCATAAAAAGGGAATCAGCCAGCTCACAGCAGATATTTCACCCCCGCGTAGAACAAAAACCCCGCGAAGACCCATTTCAGAACCTTTGTGGAGACCTTTCCATACAGCTTTCCGCCCAGCCAGCCGCCGGCCAGGCCGCCCAGCAGATAGGGCAGCGCCGCCGTCAGGGACAGCTTTGCCCGGAAAAAATAGACGGCGGCGGATACCGCGCATACCGGAAAGATCACGCCCACACAGGTGGCGAAAAGTTCCCGGCGGCTGAGAGCTTTTTCCCGGCTCATCAGCGGCAGGAACACCATTCCGCCGCCTCCGCCGAACAGCCCGTTGGCCAGCCCCGCCGCGCCGCCGGCAATCTGCGCCCGCCGGAAAGACGTCATGGACAGCTCCCCTTCCCATGATAAGATATGTAATGACCGGAGGACGGCCCGCGGGAAAGGTCTCACGGAGGTTCACGCCCGCGGTTCGATCGCGTTCCGCCGCGGCGCGCTCCGGAGCGGCTTTTCCTGCCCGGGCCGGGCAATTTCACCTTCCGTACGCGGCGGAAAGCATTTCTCGCGGAGCGGGCACCGGATTATCCGCCGGGGGCGGTCAACCGGGGCGCGGAGCAAAGCGCGGCCGTCTCAACGAAGCGGCTTTGCCGCTTTTTCGACAGTCCCGGCCGGAGAAAGCGTCCGCCCGGACGCGGGGGAATGGAGGGGGAAGGGACGGCCGGAATGAAGAGGACCGTCCCTTCCGGAAGTGGCTGCTTACTTCAGCTTGAAGCTCTCGCAGTCGGTGCACTGGACCTGGGTGGGATTGCTCTCGTGGGTACCCACGGTAATGGTGTTCAGGCCGCAGTAGTTCTGGTCCTGGCAGTGGTTGGCGCAGTTGTTGACCGTGCATTTGATGCTCTGGTTGGGCGTGCAGCTGCAGCCGCCGTTGGTTTTATCGGTTGTCATCGTGAATTCCTCCTGCAAAAAGAAATGTTGGCTTTCGCCGGATCCTATTGTGCGCCGCCTGCCGGAAATTATGTACGCTTCCGGCTGGAAGTCCGGCGGCATGAAGACGCCTGAAAACCATTGTAAAAAGTTCACAAGAAAAGAAATTTTAACGTAAGATTTTCGTCAGAAAATGTAAAGATAACAAAAGGCGGTTAAAATTAGCTAAATTTTTCTTGTAAACATAACGACCTGTGATAAAATAAAACTGCAAGAAAGGCCTTGAAGGAGCGGCAGAGCATATCCGGCAGCAGGGAGATTTTCGCGGGGAGGTACGCTTTTCCGGTGGGAAGCCCGCACGGGGCAGCAGTCAGAAGACGCGGGAAAACGAGAAAGCGTGCCGGTGGAACGATTTTCCGCCCCTGAAACAGGGCCGAAATTACCTGAGGGAGGAATTTACATGAATTTAGAAAGCCTGTTTTGGCTGGGATTCCTGGGCGCGGCGGTAGCGCTGGCGTTCGCGTGGATTCAGCGCGGAAAGGTTCTGCGCTGCTCCGAGGGAACCGAAAAGATGCAGAAGCTGGCGGCCGCCATCCGGGCGGGCGCCAACGCCTACCTGAAGCAGCAGTATACCACGGTGTTCAAGGTGTTTCTGGTTGTATTTGTCATTCTGCTGGCCATGGCGTTTCTGGGCGGCAACATGCTCTCCCGCTTTACGCCCTTCGCGTTTCTCACCGGCGGCGTCTGGTCCATGCTGGCGGGCCTGATCGGCATGAAGATTGCCACCAACGCCAACGCCCGCACCGCGCAGGCGGCGTCTGAGAGCCTGAACAGAGGCCTGCGGGTGGCCTTTTCCTCCGGTTCCGTCATGGGCTTTACCGTGGTGGGCCTGGGAATGCTGGACGTTACGCTGTGGTTCTTTGTTCTGCGCTACGGCTTCGGCGTAAACGACCCTGTCCAGATGGGCAACATCATGGTGATGAACGGCATGGGCGCATCCTTTATGGCGCTGTTTGCCCGGGTGGGCGGCGGCATCTACACCAAGGCGGCTGACGTAGGCGCCGACCTGGTGGGCAAGGTGGAGGCCGGCATCCCGGAGGACGATCCCCGGAACCCCGCCACCATCGCGGACAATGTGGGCGACAACGTGGGCGATGTGGCCGGCATGGGCGCGGACCTGTACGAGTCCTATGTGGGCTCCATTCTGGCCACCTTTGCTCTGGGCGCCGTGGGCGGATACGGCTGGGGCGGCCTGCTGCTGCCGGTGGCGCTGGCGGTTTGCGGCATCATCTGCTCGATTTTCGGCTCTTTCCTGGTAAAGACCGAGGAGAACGCCACCCAGCAGTCCCTGCTCAAGAGCCTGCGGACCGGTACGTATACCGCCGCCGTGCTCTCCGCCGTGCTGGCCGCGCCGCTGACCTACTATATCATCGGCAACTGGGGCGTGTATATCGCCATCCTCTGCGGCCTGATCGGCGGCTGCGCCATCGGCTACTTCACGGAGTATTATACCTCGGATACCTATAAGCCCACCCAGCAGCTGGCCGCCGCTTCGGAGACCGGCTCCGCCACCATCATCATCGGCGGCATCTCCCTGGGACTGAAGTCCACGCTGGCGTCCATCCTGATTGTGGCCGCGGCGGTGCTTGTCAGCTATTTTTCCGCAGGAGGAACCAATATCATTGTGGACGAGGCCGGCATGTTTACAGAGGCGTTTAACCGGGGCCTGTACGGCATCGGCATCGCCGGCGTCGGAATGCTGTCCACTCTGGGCATCACCCTGGCCACCGACGCTTACGGCCCTGTGGCGGACAACGCCGGCGGTATCGCGGAGATGAGCGGCCTGCCGGAAACCGTCCGGGAACGCACCGACGCGCTGGACTCTCTGGGCAACACCACCGCCGCCACCGGCAAGGGCTTCGCCATCGGCTCCGCGTCTCTGACGGCGCTGGCTCTGCTGGTTTCCTATGTGAACATCGTGCAGGAAAACACGGATGAGACGCTGAACTTCACCCTGACCAGCCCCACGGTTCTGGTGGGCATGTTTATCGGCGCCATGCTGACGTTCGTGTTCTCCGCCTTTACCATGAGCGCGGTGCAGACGGCCGCTCAGTCCATTGTCGTGGAGGTGCGCCGTCAGTTTAAGGAAATCAAGGGCATTATGGAGTACCAGGCGGACCCCGACTATGCGGCCTGCGTGGCTCTGTGCACCAAGGGCGCCCTGCATGAGATGGTGATTCCCGCTCTGCTGGCAATCATTGTGCCCCTGGCCACCGGACTGGTTCTGGGCCCCACCGGCGTGGTGGGCCTGCTGGGCGGCGTGTCCGTCACCGGCTTTGCCATGGCCGTGTTCATGTCCAACGCCGGCGGCGCCTGGGACAACGCCAAGAAGTATATCGAGAGCGGACACCACGGCGGCAAGGGCTCTCCGTGCCACAAGGCCGCTGTTGTAGGCGATACCGTGGGCGATCCGTTCAAGGATACCTCCGGCCCCTCTCTGAACATTCTCATCAAGCTGTGCTCCACGGTTTCCATCGTGTTCTCCGGACTGATTATTTCCTTTAACCTGATGAACCTGCTGTAAGCCCCAAGTGCTTTGAAGCTTTCCGGGAAACCCTGTCCGGTTTGACCCGGACGCCCGTTCCAGGCAAATGAAACCGGGAGCTGCCGTTTTTCGGCAGCTCCCGGTCGTTTTGTTGCATTGACGCAGCCGGGTCAGCCCTCCGCGGGGGAGAGAAGCTGCTTTCGCAGGGCCTTGAAAGCGACGCTCTGGGGATGGGCCGTGTCCTCAAGAAGACAGATGGACCGCTCCGGTACCGGCTCAGACAGCGGGATCTGATAGATCTCCCCGCTGGACAGCAGTCCGGCGGCCATGGCGCCCGAGCAGAAGCCGATGCCCAGATTGTAGCGGATCATCGGCAGCACCTGATCCATGGTGGAGGCCTCCATATCCACCCGGAAGGCGAGGTCATGCTTGACGAACAGCCGCTGATAGAAGTCGTAGGTGCTGGTGCCCGGCCCCATGGAGATGAAGGGATAGGACCTCAGCTCTGCCAGACTTCTGGTTTTCGAGGCCAGCTCCTGATAGCGGCTGCCGCACAGCAGGATGTCCTGAAAGGTGAGAAGCCGCGTTTCCCGCAGAGGCGGCGCGATCTCGGCGGGCGTGGTGACAATGGCGCAGTCCGCTTGTCCCCGGCGCAGGGCCGCGATGGCCTGGGGCGAGGAGTCGTTGGTAATCCGCAGACGTACGCCGGGATAACGGGTGTGAAAGGCGGAGAGCTTTTCCAGCAGCAGCAGATGCAGGGCGGTTTCGCTGGCCGCGATGGAGATGGTCCCGGTGTCCAGACTGCAGTCCCGGCGGATTTCATCCTCGCCCAGCTGCAGCTGCTCGCAGGCCACGGAAACGCGGCGGAACAGCCGCTCTCCCTCCGGCGTCAGGGCCACGCCCCGGTTGGAGCGGGCAAACAGCCTGCAGCCCAGCTCCTGTTCCAGATTGTTCATACAGCGGGTGATGTTGGGCTGGTTGTTTCCGAGGGCTTCCGCCGCCCGGGTGAAGCTGCGGCATTGTGCAACATGATAGAAAATCCGGTAATAATCGTAGTTGACGTCCATATTTTCATGCTCCTTTGCCATACAAAAGGTGTATGAGATATATATTAAATATACATTTTACATTTTGCCGATTTCTTGAGTATAATACCCAACGGCAAGAAAAGCAACCAAGGAACACAGAATGTCCCGCGAAAAACGGATTGTCACGGCGCGGGTGCGAATTTATTCCGCTTTAATGCCGCGCGGCGGATTCTTTACGGTTTTCTCACGCAATTTCAGATATAATTTAGAGGTGCGGCATTGGATGCTTTCGGACCCGGACGGAAGAGCCGGCGGCCGGCTGCGGCGCCTGCCGGAATGTCCGGCGGCCCGGCCGGGATTTTCAGGGTATGAAGAGCTGCAAAAAGGAGAGGTCATGTTCATATGAAACGCGTAAATCGAAAAGCGGTTGCCGTCTGGCTGGCAGTGGCGGCGGTTCTTTTGATTGCCTCCATTATCACCGGATCACCGGGAGGCAGGGCGGAGACCGTGCAGGAAACCATGCGGGACGCGGTGCTTCATGACGCCAACCGCATCAGTCTGTTTGGCTGGAAGGAGGTCAACCCCGGCCTGATTTCCGCCATGACGGTGACGGCGGTGCTGCTGGCAGCGGCCGCGCTGCTTCGGATTTTCGTCATTCCCCGGTTCCGATATGTGCCGGGAAAGCTTCAGCTGGTTCTGGAGGAAATCGTGGGCCTGTTTGACCGTATGGCAAAGAACAGCAGCCCGCGCAGAAACGGCTTTCTGGGAGCGTACATCTTTGCCGCCGGTGTCTATATTTTTGTGGGGACGCTGTTCGAACTGATCGGACTTCAGGCAGTGAGCGTAAGCGGACACTCCGTCACGCTGCCGGCGCCGCTGTCGGACGTCAACGGGGCGATTGCCCTGGGATGCCTGTCTTATCTGGTCATTCTCTCAGGGGGAATCCTCAGCAACGGCCTGCGCGGCGTCAAGGCCACGCTGAAGGAATTTTCCCTGCCTATCTCCATGAGCTTCCGTCTGTTCGGGGCCTTGCTCAGCGGCCTTCTGGTGACGGAGCTGGTCTATTATTACATCTGCCTGAGTTTCGTGCTGCCGGTTCTGGTGGGCGTGCTGTTTACCCTGCTCCACGCCCTGATTCAGAGCTATGTGCTGACGATGCTGACGGCGCTGTTTTATGGGGAAGTGTCTGAGCCTGCTCCCCCGAAGAAGAAAAGAGTAAAAACACCGCGGCGGGCTGCGGCCCCGGCGGATCAGAGCGCTGTATGACCGGCGCCGGTAAATCATTGAGGAGGCTATTGAAAATGAAAAAGGTATTTCAGAAAAAGAATCTCTCTGTTCTGGTGCTGCTGATTGTGATGCTGGCGGCCATGGCTGTGCCTGCCTACGCCGCGGCGGCGGACAACAGCAGTGCTGTTCCGGCCGCGCAGACGGAGCAGGCGGCCGCGGCGGACTCCGGCAGCGGAGTTGGCATGAAGGCCGTCGCCACCGGCGTCGCCATCGGCCTGGCCGCGGCGGGCGGCGCGATCGGAATGGGCATCGCCGTCAGCAAATCCGCGGAGGGCATTGCCCGTCAGCCGGAGGCGGAGAGCAAAATTCGAACGACGCTGATGCTGGGCCTGGTGTTTATCGAGACCGCCATCATCTACGCCCTGCTGGTTGTCATTTTGATTATCTTCGTCCTGTGAGGAAGGGGTGGAGACCGTGAACATCCCTCTGAATATTGACTGGCAGCAGATTCTGCTGCACCTGATGAATTTCGCCATTCTGGCGGGGGGGCTTTACGTTCTGCTGTACCGGCCTGTAAAGGCCTTTATGGCGAAGCGGGAGGCCTACTATCAGGCCCAGGCGGATCAGGCGGAGAAGACCGCTCAGGAGGCCGAACGGCTGAAGGCCGACTATCAGGCCAAGCTGGACGCCGCCGGCGAAGAGATCCTTCAGGAGAAGAAGCGGGCCGCGCAGGCCGCGCAGGCCTCCGCCCAGCGTCAGCTGGAGGACGCCAAAGCCCAGGCGGAGAAAATCCTCTCCGACGCCCAGACGGCTGCGGAGCACAGCCGGGAGAAAATCGTGGAGGAAGCCCATCAGGAGGTTCAGGATCTGGCGGCGGAGGCCACGGAGAAGCTGGTTCTCCAGTCCGGCGGCGATGCGTTTGACCAGTTCCTGGACCTGACGGAAAAGGAGGCTCGCCATGAGCAGTCCTGAAAAAGAGCTGTCGGCTGTCCTGTACAGCGATACCGAACCTACGGACCGGCAGCGCCAGCGGTTTGTGAGCTTTCTGACGCGGAAGTATCAGTGCCCGGTGACGCTGGACTGGAAGCGGGAAGAGAACCTGAAGGGCGGCTTCCGCCTGGAAGCGGGAGCCGACGTATACGACTGGAGCCTGGAAGGCCGGGTGCGGCAGTTCAAGGAACGGCTGCAGCAGCTCAAGCCGGGCGGAGAGGACGTCCTTCCGCTGATGCGGGAGACCGTCCGGAACTGGACGCCGTCCGTGGCGCCGGAGGAGACCGGCGAGGTGCTGACGGTGGGCGACGAAATCGCCACGGTCAGCGGATTGGAACACGCGCAGTACGGCGAGATCCTGCTCTTTTCCTCCGGAGTGAAGGGTATGGTGCAGGATCTGCGGCGGAATGAGGTCGGCTGCATCCTGTTCGGCGACAGCGGCGACGTGGTGGAGGGCAGTATTGTCCGCCGCACGGGAAAGACCGCCGGCATGCCGGTGGGAGACGGCTTCCTGGGCCGTGTCGTGGACGCGCTGGGCGCTCCCATCGACGGCAAGGGCGAAATCCGGGCCGAGGCCTACCGGCCCATCGAGGCGGCCGCCCCGGGCATTCTGGACCGCCAGCCGGTGAATACCCCCATGGAAACCGGCCTGCTGGCCATTGATTCCATGTTCCCGATCGGCCGGGGACAGCGGGAACTGATTATCGGCGACCGCCAGACCGGCAAGACCGCCATCGCGCTGGACACCATTCTCAACCAGAAGGGTAAGAACGTGGTGTGCATCTATGTGGCCATCGGGCAGAAGTCCAGCTCCGTGGCCCAGCTGACGGAGAACCTCACCCGCCGGGGAGCCATGGACTATACCGTGGTGGTCAACGCCCCGGCCAGCGCGCCGGCCTCCCTGCAGTATATCGCCCCCTACGCCGGCTGCGCGCTGGGCGAGTATTTCATGTATCAGGGCCGGGATGTGCTGATCGTGTATGACGACCTGTCCAAGCACGCCATCGCGTACCGGGCCCTGAGCCTGCTGCTGGAGCGGTCCCCCGGACGGGAGGCCTATCCCGGCGATGTGTTTTACCTGCACTCCCGTCTGCTGGAGCGCTCCGCCCATCTGTCCGATGAGCTGGGCGGCGGCAGCATGACCGCGCTGCCCATTATCGAGACTCAGGCAGGGGACGTGTCCGCTTATATTCCCACCAACGTCATCTCCATTACCGACGGTCAGATTTTCCTGGAGAGCGACCTGTTTTTCTCCGGACAGCGGCCTGCTGTCAATGTGGGCCTGTCCGTGTCCCGTGTGGGCGGAGACGCCCAGACCAAGGCGATGAAAACCGCCGCGGGCGCCCTCCGGCTGGATCTGGCTCAGTACCGGGAGATGGAGGTCTTTACCCAGTTTTCCAGCGACCTGGACGACGCCACCAAGCGTCAGCTGGTCTATGGCCAGGGGCTGATGCGCCTGCTGCGGCAGAAGCAGTACCATCCCTTCAGCCAGCATGAGCAGGTCATTACGCTGGTGGCTGCCCTGAAGCATGTCATGCAGGACGTCCCCCTGAACCGGATGGAGGATTTCCGCCGGGAGCTGCTGGAGTTTGTGGAGGAACAGGCGTCGGAGCTGTGCAGCCGGATCGACGGCACCGGAAAACTGCCCGATGAGGATCGGGAGCAGATTCTGACGCTGGCGAAGCAATTCCGGGATCAGTTCCTGAACGCCGGAAAGCGTGGTGCGTGAAATGGCCGGCACCAAGGAGATCAAGAACCGGATCGGAAGCGTCCGGGAGACGCGGAAGATCACCAATGCCATGTATCTCATCGCCTCCACCAAGCTGCGGAAGGCCAGGACGGAGCTGACGAATACCCGCCCCTATTTCGAGGCGCTGCGGGGAGAGATCAAACGGATTTTCCGGACGGCCAGCGATGTGGACAGTTCCTACTTTTATCCGATGGATGACGCCGCTCCCCGGGAGGGCACCTACGGGTGCCTGGTGATTACCGCCGATAAGGGCCTGGCCGGCGCGTATAATCAGAACGTGCTCAAAGAGGCGGAACGGCTTTTGAGCCGGCACCCGGATACGAAGCTGTTTGTGGTGGGGGAGTATGGCCGGCATTTCTTTGCCCAGCGGGGAATCCCCATTGAGCGCAGCTTTCTCTACACGGCCCAGAACCCCACCATGGCGCGGGCGCGGGAAATCAGCGCCGAGCTGCTGGACGGCTTTGACCGGGGAGAACTGAAGGAGATCTTCATCGTTTACACAGACATGGAGAGCAGCCTGCTGTCCGAGGCGAAGACCACCCGCCTGCTGCCCTTCCGCAGAAGCCATTTTGCGACGCCCTGCAGGGAAAAAGCGGTGGAGGAGCCGTTTGAATTTGTCCCCTCGGTGACGGCGGTGCTGAACAACGTGATGCAGAGCTATATCTCGGGCTTCATCTACAGCGCTCTGGTTGACAGCTTCTGCTGTGAGCAGAACGCCCGGATGACCGCGATGGACGCCGCCAATCAGAACGCGGAGGAACTGCTGGGGCAGCTGTCCCTTCAGTATAACCGGGTCCGGCAGGCGGCCATTACCCAGGAGATCACAGAGATTTCCGCCGGCGCCAAGGCTCAGCGCCGGAAACACAGGAAGGAAGCGTGAGCGAGTTGAAAACAGGAACCATCGTGCAGATTTCCGGCCCGGTTGTGGACGTGGAATTCCAGGCCGGCCATCTGCCGAAGATCAGAGAGGCCCTCAGCGTGGAAAAGGACGGCGTCACCAAGGTCATGGAGGTCGCCCAGCATGTGGGGGAGAACACGGTCCGCTGCGTCATGCTCTCCGGCAGCGAGGGGCTGTCCCGGGGAATGACGGTATGCGATCCCGGCAGCACCATTCAGGTGCCGGTGGGAGAGGCCACCCTGGGCCGGATGTTCAACGTGCTGGGCCAGCCCATTGACAACGGCGGCCCGGTGCCGGAGGGGACGCCTGTGCGCAGCATTTACCGCCAGCCGCCTTCCTTTGAAGAGCAGAGCCCGGCGGTGGAGATTCTGGAAACCGGCATCAAGGTCATCGACCTGCTGGAGCCCTATCCCAAGGG
>DJEW01000004.1 GCA_002431965.1 Clostridiales bacterium UBA5888 | reverse complement strand
CACAAAATTTGGGGTTGACCCGAGGCGTAAACGCAAAGCCCTTACATAGCTTTTCAAGTGCGCTGAGCGACATGTTAGCCTGTCCTCTGGCCATGCTGCCAAAGTATCTCGTACTGAGGTCACGGCGCTCTGCAGCTTCCTCATAGCTGAGATCACGGCTGCTGCACATCTGGAGTATAGATACGGACAAATTCTTTGAAACATCTTTTGCGCTCTCTTTCTCTTCAAGACGCTTTCATCATAATAGCAACATGTCGCAATTTCAAGGAACGATACTGCCTCTTTTTTATAGCAAAATCTACAACAAATTTTAGGCAATTATTTTGTCGTACAGCAAAGTCGTGAGCTATATGTCGCCCACGCCTTTGTATATTTCGTATATATTCTTTTGGTGTACGCTACCTCAATTAGTGACGCAGGACCTTATAAAGTATCGCGTCGGGTTTTATACATTCATGTACACTATCGGCTTTATCAGCTCCGCGGGCTTTTGGTGCATGAGCTCAAAGCCCTCCTGGCAGCCGTCGAGACCGTAGCATTTATGTGTCAGCATGAGCGACGGATCAACGCGACCGTACTGGATGAGGCTGAGAAGCCGCTCTGCCCTGCGGCGGCCGCCGGGGCAAAGCCCGCCGGACAGCTTGTGGTGCGCCACAAAACGGTTGAAATCCAGCGTGTCGATCTCGATTTTGGGCGGGGTGTCCGCCGCAACAAGATCGCCTATTCCACCGCCCGGACGGGTGAGCTTGTAGGCGATAGGGAGCTGTTCTGTTCCGCCACCGGCAATCACAGTCCTGTCCACACGCTTGCCGCCGGTGAGCTCCATAATCTGCGCGTATATGTCGCCGTTCTTGTAGTTGACAACATCGTTCGCGCCGTAGTGCAGTGCGAGCTCTCTGCATTTTGCGCGCGAACCGACGGCGAAAATGCGTCCGGCGCCGCGCAGCTTCGCAGCGACGACGGCCATAAGCCCGACAGGTCCTGTGCCGATGACGACGACTGTGTCGCCGAACTGAACGTCAGCGAGCTCGACGCCGTGGAAACCGGTCGTCATCATGTCGCTCACCATCAGTGCGTTTTCAAGCGACACACCGTCGGGAATGTGCGCGGTGTTCATCTCAACGTCATTTACGATGTAATACTCCGCCATCACGCCGTCCTGACTTGTGCCTATGCGCATACCCTGACACAGCCCGCCGGAGTGCTGGAATGCGCCGTCCTGCACCTCTAGTGTGCGCCAGTTGGGCGTGGTGCACGGAACGACCACAATATCGCCGACCTTGTATTCCGAGCAGCCCGCGCCGAGCTTTACAATGCGCCCGACGGACTCATGCCCGAGAATGCGGTTGTTGCGCGCGGGATTGTGTCCCTGCTCGAATGCGATGTGCACATCGGAGGTGCACGGCGCGATAACGACAGGCTCAAGCAGTGCCTCAAACTCCTTGGGTTCGGGAATATCCTTTGTAATGAAACCGACGGTTTCACCGTGAATTATTGTGCCAAAACCTTTCAAAACTATCACCGCCTAAAAAAGAATTATGAAAGTATGATAGTTTTTGTTTTGACAAAGAGCAATGTGTAAACGCCAAAATCGTGTTTGTCAGGGTTGTGATTCTTCACAAATGCCTGGCGCTTTTTCTTTTTGCGAACGTATCCATGCGGACATCATCAGATCTTTTACAAAGTCGGCATCGTTGAGGGAGACGTCATAGGTCTCTTCAATGTGCTTCAGCCGGTAGAGCATGGTGTTGCGGTGTATAAATAGCGCCTTTGCGGCTTTTGCGCTGTCGCATATGCAGTCAAAGTACACGGTGAGTGTTTTGCAGTACTGAGTGTCGTTTTTCGCATCTTCATCCATGAGCCTTGTGAAAAGCGGGTGAGTGCAGTTTGCAATATCCATATTAGACCGTATGTATGACAGCATGATCTCCGTGCGCAGCTTGTCAAAGCTGTGGAGCTTGCAGTCAAGCTCAATCAGACGCCCTATGCTGAGCGCTTTTCGGCATTGGTACATATACATCTCTATTTTGCTGAGGTCAGAAAACATCGCACTGATGCCTATATGCAGCTTATAGCTGTTGATGAAGTCCAGCAGCCGCATTTTGAGATTGTCCATATGGCGCTGATCTTTGATGCAGTAAAAAAGAATATAATTGCACTTGCGCATCTCCGCGTGAGCGCAGCATCTGTGCAGATGCCCCATACGGGTGCTGAGGAACTCAATTATGCTGCTGTGCATATCTTCGTTGGAGATAGAGGCGACAAAGTAGTTCCCGCGCAGGGGAGTGCCGGCGCTGCGCTCCCATTCCTCCAGATAGATCTGCGTTATCTGCTGACCGAGGAAGAGCTTTGAGACAAGCGCGCTCATAGTGGCTTGGTTTGCGGTGGAAATGCGGTTGTTATTCAGAAAATACACGCGCAGGATATGATCGAGACATGTGCACATATCTATTATCTCATCACGACTCACGCAGTTGTCGGTGTGATAGATGCTGACGTGGGCGAGAGCTTTGCCGTTGCCCTTCAGGGAAGCGACACAGCGCGGATAGACTATATCGCCCCAAGTGATGTAGGACACTCCGGCGAAGGTAGCGTCGGGATATTTATTCTCGAATATTTTTTTCATATTGTACTCAGGGACATAGCCGTAGCGGAACTGCGGATCCCAGTACGGATCGCCGATGGCTTCCTTGGGGTACATTGCGATCACGTTGTAGCTCAGATCAAGCACGGTGATATGCTGGTGCGTATAGTCCGCGGCGGCTTTGATGATATCATGGATGGAGCCTGCGGCGAGCTCGCTGAGCAGAAGATTGTAGAAAGCGGCAGTATCCATTTTACGCACTCCCTGATAATATTGTTAAAATAAAAGTTATCACAAACGGAGCACAAAGACAAGGATATTTTTTGACGGAAATATACATGGCGAAAAGCAGACCGTTTGTGAAAAAGCACAACCGCAGCGAACAATGTTGTGGCAATTGCATATGTGATTTTTTTGACACGTGTGTTATCCTCGTGCACAGATGAGATAAACATTCTTCTGACAAAGAGAAAGAGGGACGGATATGGACACAGTGGGACTTATAGGCTGCCTGCTCGGATTCATTGTGATGGGAGTGCTCACCTATATAGGGTGGAACATCATGATAAGCTCACTCGCGGGTGCGCTGACTGTCGTGCTTTTCAACGGACTGAACGTCGTCACGGCGTATACGGAGCTTTACCTTGTCGGCATGGGCGGCTTTCTCTCGCAATATTTCGGCATGATGTTCTTCTGCGCTCTGCTCGCGGTGCTCTACTCGGAGAGCGGGGCGGGGCTTACCATCGCGCTGGCGGTTTCAAAGATATGCCTGAAAGATTCGTACAGCCCGGCAACGAGACGGCACATCGTGATAGTTGCGCTGATACTTATGTCGGCGATACTTGAGTTCGCCGGTGTCGGGGCATCGCAGGTCGTGTTTGTGCTCTATCCGATCGCGCTTTCCCTGTATAGGCTCGCGGATATACCGAAGAAGTATATCGTTGCCGGTATACTCGGCGGCTGCCTGGGCTTTGCAAACGACCTGCCAGGCAGTCCCCAGCCAGGAAACGTTATCCCTATGCAGATACTCGGCACGACCTCGTGGTCGGCACCCATCCCTGGTATAATCGGCGCGGTGGTGGAGATAATCGCGATGACGGTCCTTGTGAATATACTCATCACACGCGATATAAAGCGCGGCGGGCATTTTGAACCCGGACCGAACGACAAGGACTTTGAGGACATCAGCGCGAGACCGAATCTGATAATAACGCTTATCCCCATGGTCGTGCTCGTCGGGCTTTTCGATTTTGCCCAGCTCGATATAAACCTTTCTCTCGCGATAACCTGTATCGTCGCCTCACTCATGTTCACGAAGTACTTCCCCAACCGTGATATAAAGGCAACGGTGACGAAGGGCTGCCTGACCTCTCTGCCGCCGACAATAAGCATATGCGCGGTCATCGGCTTTTCAAAGGTCGTTCAGAGCACGCCAGCTTTTGACGCGATCGTCAGCGCACTCTCCACTATGCATGTCAGCCCGTATGTGCTGCTTATCGTGACCATATGCATCATGTGCATGCTGTGCGGCGGAAGCGCGACCGGACAGGCCATCGCTGTGCCGATCATTGCGCCGATAGTGCACAAGGCGGGAGTATCCCTCGCGGCGATCCATCGCATATCGTCTTTCGCCGGCGCGATACTTGACACAATGCCGTATGCCGGCACAGTCGTCATGGCGCATTCGTTCTGCGATGTGAAGATAAAGGACGGATATCCGAGCGTGTTTATGATCTCCGTTGTGGCAACGACCATATCCACCTGCACGGTGGCACTCATATGCTGGCTTTTCCCCGGTCTCGCCGTGTAAACTGACCGATAAACCAATTTGAAAGGAAACGAATATAAAATGACAAACTATGATGCTCTCTTTACGCCGTTCAAAATCGGCAGTCTGGAGATAAGAAACCGCATTGTCGAAGCGCCGCACGGCACAAACGCTGCGAACGGCGATGGGACGATGTCCGACAACAAGATAGACTTCTACGCGCGCCGCGCGCAGGGCGGTGTCGGCATGATAATCGAGGGCTGTACATTTATAAGTCAGGAGCTTGCCTCCGGCTGCATAGAAGGTGCGATCGAGGAAAAGTTCTCCGTGCCGCGTCAGTCCGTGCTCGTGGAGGCGGTCCATCGCCATGGCGCAAAGATTGCGATACAGCTCAGCTGCGGTGTTGGCAGAAATGCGTTCCCGAGCCGTTATAAAACGCCAATGAGCGCCTCCGCAATCCCGGCGACGCTTGACCCCAGCATAATCTGCAAGGAGATGGACAAGGACGATATTGCCCGCGTGATGAACTGGTTTACAAACGCGGCATCAAACGCGGCGAAGGCCGGATTCGACGCGATAGAGATACATGCCCATGCCGGATACCTCATCGATCAGTTTTTGTCCCCCTGCTGGAACCACCGCACCGACGAATACGGAGGAAGTGTTGAAAACCGCTGCCGCTTTGCGATAGAGGCTGTTCAGGCCTG
This sequence comes from Clostridiales bacterium UBA5888, assembly GCA_002431965.1. Lineage (GTDB taxonomy): Bacteria > Bacillota > Clostridia > Oscillospirales > Oscillospiraceae > Limivicinus. Next base: position 5,796 of record DJEW01000004.1, on the reverse strand, counting down.
CCGCAAAGGTGCACGGCCCGATATGCCCATCATTGTGCGCATTTCGCTTGACCACCGCTTCCCCGGCGGACGCACGCTTGAGGACAGCATTGAGATATTAAAGGTGCTCGAAAAAGCGGGCGTGGACGCGTTTGATGTGGACGCCGGATCATACGAGACGATAGATTACATATTCCCACCCGCCTATCTCGGCAACGCATGCATGGCGTATGTCACGAAAGCGGCGCGTCAGGCGGTCAGTGTACCCATAATGAACGCCGGCAACCATACGCCTGAAACGGCGGTGGCGCTCATAGAGAGCGGAGACGCGGACTTCGTGATGTTTGCCAGAGGACTCATTGCCGATCCTGATCTGCCCAAAAAGCTCATAGAGGGTAGACGCGAGGATGTGCGCCCCTGCATACGCTGTAACGAGGACTGCATAGGCAGAACAGGGGCGTTCAAGATGGCTATGCTCAGCTGTGCCGTCAACACCGAGGCGTGTCAGGAACGCTGGATGGGCATACCCAAGACGGAGAGTCCGAAGAAGGTGTGCATTATCGGCGCCGGTCCTGCTGGACTGGAGGCCGCACGCACGGCGGCGCTGAGCGGGCACAAGGTCACGCTTTTCGAGGCAGCGGACAAAGTCGGCGGCATGGTCACGGCCGCGGAAACCCCATCCTTCAAAGGGCAGCTCAAGGCGCTTATCAAGTACTACGAGGTGCAGATGGAGAAGCTCAGTGTCGACATGCGGCTCAACACCTTTGTTGCGGCTGACGCCCCGGAGCTTGAGGGGTACGACAAATACATAGTTGCGGTCGGTTCCGAGCCGTTCACGCCGCCGATTCCCGGCATGGACCGGGACAACGTGATAACCGTACAGGATGCGCACAGACATAAGGAAATGATAAAGGGCGACAATATCGTCATCTGCGGCGGCGGACAATCCGGCTGTGACTGCGCACTGGAGCTGGCGGAGGACTTTGGGAAATGCCCGGCGATAGTGGAAATGGCACCGAGGCTCTCACCGGACCTGAATATGATGAGCCATGCCGCGCTGGACAAGCTCGTGAAGGAGTACAAGCTTGACATACACACAAGCACGAAGGTCAAGTCGGTCGAGGATGACGGCGTACACGTGCTGGATGCGGATGGGGATGAGAAGGTGCTCCCCGCGGACACCGTGATAAGCGCTTTCGGGCTGAGAAAGCTGAGCGCGTACGCGGAGGCAGTGAGAGCGCGCTTCGGATGGCGCGTAAGAATAATCGGCGATTGCGACAAGGTCGGGCGCATAGGCACGGCTGTCCGCGGCGGATATTTCGCCGGCACAACTATTGACGATTAAAGGAGAAGGCTGATGTTTAATCTTACAGGAAGAATCGCCGTCGTCACGGGAGCCTCCGCAGGGCTGGGGCGCGGTGAAGCGATAGCGCTCGCCCGTCAGGGCGCAGACGTTGCGATAATTGCCAGACGCGCGGAAAAGCTTGATAAAGTTGCGTCGGAGATACGTGGACTGGGGCGGCGCTGCCTGCCCGTCGTGTGCGACGTGACGGAACCCAGACAGATAGAGTCCGCAATCGTGCAGGTCATTGCGGAATATGGTAGAGTTGATATACTTGTCAACAACACCGGCGGAGGTCCCTCCGCCCCTCTGGAGGACATAAGCGACGAAATGTTTATGTACCATGTGCAGCTTGAGCTTATGGCGACGTTCAGATTTACAAGAGGATTTGGAAAATACATGATCGAGCAGGGCTATGGGAGAGTTATAAATATCGCTTCCATACTTGGTCTTGGCGGTATCGGCGTGCCGGGCGAGGCAAAATGTATTGCTTATGAATCCTGCAAGGGCGCGGTGCTGAACTTCACTCGCGGCGCCGCAGTAGAGTGGGCGCGCCGCGGTGTTACGGTCAATTCGGTCTGCCCCGGTTTCTTCGAGTCACAGGCCGTCAGTGGAGAGAGGCTCAAGGTTCTGCTGCCGATGATAGAACGAAAGACGCCAATGGGGCGTCCGGGGAAGGGCTGCAAAGATCCGGCAGCCGGCGGGGAGCTCGACTCTGTGATCGTGTTCCTCGCGGCGGATGAGTCCAGCTATGTTACAGGTACAAATGTCTGTTGTGACGGCGGCTGGAGCTGTTATTGATGCGCGTAAAACATTAATATAAAAAGAAAGGTTAGAAGAAAATGAAAGACAGCAAAAGAACATGGTATTTTGCGGCGATAGCGCTGCTCACCACGGTCATCATACAGATGATCTTCACCGGCATGATCTATAACCCGCTCAGTGTTTACACAGCCCCGATCCTTGCGGAGTTTCCCGAGTTCACACGCGCACAGTACGCCATGACGATGACCATAATGAGCATCGTGTGCGCCGTGGCCAATATGTTCCTCGGCAAGCTCAAGCAGTTAATAAATACGCGTGGCATCGTCACTCTCGGCGGCGTGCTTATGACTGTCGGTCTCTTTATTTATTCTAAATCCACCTCGCTCGGTATTTTTTATGTCGCGGCTATCGTTGTCGGCATTGCTTTCGCGTTCCTTGCGACTGCCATCTGCGGCACGATAATCAACACGTGGTTTGCCAAGCACACCGGCATGCTCGTCGGCGCGACTGTTTCCCTCGCCGGTCTCGGTGGAACGATATTTAGCCCAATTGTCGGCGGATGGATAGCCCAGTACGGCTGGCGTCATTCTTTCAACATTGTCACCATAGTTTCCCTTGTCTGCACCGTCATTATCGCGCTCTGCTTCCGTTCCACCCCGGAGACGGTCGGCGTGGAGCCGCTGTTCTTTGAAGAAAGCGCGGGAGAAGAAAAGAAGACTGAGTCTGTGTTTGGCATAACCTTCAAAGAGGGCGTGAAGAGCGTCAATTTCTGGTCGGTAATTGTTATCTGGCTCGTTATCGGCATCACCGTTTACTCCATCATGGGCATCATCTCTATCTACGTTCAGGATCTCGGCTACTCCGCGGCGGAGGCCGGCGCGGCGCTCGCGCCCATGTTCACCGTGAACATGATAATGCCGTTCATTATCGGCTGGGTGTCTGACCACCTGCACATAAAGTATATCGTGGCGATCGGTCTTGCAATGTTCACCGTTGCCTGTGTTATCCTCCTCACGAAGCCCGCGCTCGGTCTTGTTTACGTTGTTGCCTGCCTCACCGGTGTCGGCATCGCGACCGGACGCAGCACCCTGCCCATGCTCACACGTCAAGTGTTCGGCACGAGAGAGTATGCCTCTTTCATCGGCGTGTTCGTCGGTGTGTTCTCCGGCGGCATTGCGGTCGGCAGTGTTCTCATTGCGGCCATCTTCGATAAGTTCGGCTCCTATGCAAGTGCGATGTATCTCTACATTCCGCTTGTGGTCATCTCCATCATAGCGGTCATCGTGCTTGCCTGCCGCCCGATAAAGGGCGCGGAAGTCAGCGCGGAAACCTCGGAGGAGGTAAAATAAATGGCGGAGAGATCTGTGCTTCTGTCAAAGGGTCGGATCGGCAGCATGGAGTTGAAAAACCGTGTCGTCATGGCACCTATGGGCACCACGGCGGACAGCGACGGCGGCTATTCTGCACGTTCCATCAGATATTTTACGGAACGCGCGAAGGGTGGAACGGGTCTTATAATCACGGGGAGAAATGCCTCAGTGCTTGAATACGAGGGGTACTCCTGCTCGGCACTGTCCAATTACCACCATGTCAACCGCCTAGCGGCGCTTGCAGACAACGTCCATGCATACGGGGCGAAGCTCTGCGTGCAGATAGGGCCGGGACTTGGGCGCATAATGTACACCTCTGCGACCGTGCCGCCCTATTCATGCAGCCCTATACCGACGTTCTGGTTCCCGGATATGAAATGCAAGGAACTCACGGTCGAGGATATTGCGTTCATTACAGATAAGGTGGGCTATTCCGCGAAGCTTGCAAAGGATGCCGGTGCGGACGCGATAGAAATGCACGCCTACGGCAGCTATCTCGCGGATCAGTTCATGACCGAGGCATTCAACCACCGCACTGATCAATACGGCGGCAGCCTTGAAAACCGCGTCCGTTTCCTTGGCGAATGCATGCAGGCTGTGCAAAAATACTGCGGAAAGGATTTCCCGCAGATCGTCAAATTCACGCCCGTGCACTGCCTTGATGTTCCTGGCTACCGGAAGATGGAGGAGGGCGTGGAGATCGCAAAACTCCTTGAAAAATGGGGCGCAAGCGCCCTGCATGTTGACACGGGCTGCTATGAGGTGTGGTACCGCCAAATACCGACGGTCTATCAGGATGAAGGCTGTCAGCTTTTTGCGGCGGAAGCCGTCAAAAAAGCGGTTAGCATACCTGTTATATGCCAGGGCAAGCTCAACCGTCCGGAGTATGCCGAAAAGGTGCTTGAAGACGGAAAGGCGGACTTCATCGCACTTGGTCACCAGCATATCGCGGATCCCATGTATGTCCAGAAAGTGAAGGAGCACCGCTGCGACGATATCAGACCCTGCATCGGCTGCAACGAGTGCCTGAGGCTGGGGCATCTTGGCCGCAACTACTCATGCTCTGTCAACCCCGTTGCGCACCACGAGGATGACTTCCCGCTCACGCCCGACACGAAGGGACAGTCCGTGCTCATCATCGGCGCCGGATGCGGCGGCATTGAGGCGGCCTTGACCGCGAAAAAGCGCGGCATGCGAGCCGAGATATGGGAGAAGACCTACGAGCTTGGCGGTATGCTGCTCGCGGCCGGTGCTCCGGACTTCAAAAAGGACGTTATGAAGTACGTTGAGTATCTAAAGACCCAGCTTGAAAAATCGGGCGTTCCCGTGCGTTACGGCAAGGAAGCGACGGCAGCGGAGATCGCCGGAGCGGACTTTGACCATGTGATCATTGCGACCGGCGCTGCGGCGCATATACCGAACATACCTGGTGTGGGAAATGCGGTCGAGGCTGTGCCTGTCCTGCGCCGCCAGTGCGAGATAGGCGAGGAGTGTGTCATCATCGGAGGCGGTGTTGTTGGGGTGGAAACTGCGCTGTTCCTCGACAGGCTTGGAAAAAAGGTCACGGTCACCGTGCGCAGCAAGCTCAAATACGCGGAGGAGTCCGTCAACAATGTGCAGTGTATGAATGACATGCTCAAGGCCTCCAATGTGCGCGTGATCGAAAACGCTGTGCCGGAGGAGATACTTGCCGACGGGGCGAAGTTCAGCGTAAACGGCGAGAAGCTTACCCTGCACAGCGACACGACTGTGCTTGCGACCGGATATCATCCGCTGAACGCATTGGCGCAGGAGCTGGACGACATGGGCATTGAGTGCGATGTGATCGGAAATGCCGTGAAAGCGCGCAAAATAATCAATGCCACGGGAGAGGCGTATCAAGCCGTGAGGAGAATGTGAGCGAGAACACGGCTCGTTTCCCTAATAAATAATCGATAGTAATACACTTATAGCAATAAAGCACGGTACAGCACCCGGCGAATGTCGGGGAAGCTGTACCGTCCCTTTCTGGTTCTAAACTAAAAGTTGGGGTGCCCGGGTTACCCAAGGCACACCAACTTTTTATCATATGCAAAAATAAGAGTAGAGCATAACAGAAAAATCCTTTAAAATGAAGCTGCCTAAACCCATCAGAAAGGACTCTGTATGCTCTATGAAAGATAATACCTCAAAACTGCTCGGATTGGAAGATGTAATCGTAAAAAATGTTTATGAAAATGAATCCGGCTGCTGCATAGAGCTCGAACTGCCCCGGAGGAAACACATCTGCCCATGCTGTCAAAGCGAGACAGAACGTATCCACGACTACCGTATACAACGAGTCAAGGATATAGATATGCG
>DJEW01000005.1 GCA_002431965.1 Clostridiales bacterium UBA5888 | reverse complement strand
GGCAGCGCCCCGTCTGCGGGGAGCAGATTCTCACGCGCAAGATGCTCCCGGACAGCCGCGGCAGAGAGTGCGCCGAAGTTTCGGATTTGTGCGGACGAGCACAGGAAAATGAGCACTTCGCGGACAGTTTTTATATCGTTCCGGCTAAGCGGATTGCGGAGCTTGGCGGGCAGTTGTAGGGCTTCCAGTCCCTGATAATACAAATGCGTCGGAGAGGTAATGCCGCAGCGTTCACGATAGATTTGTTCCTCCGTCTGGAGCTGCTGCCGCAGATATGCGGTTCGCGCTTCAAAGCCGTCTGTGATGTAGTACAGCCACGCAGGATTTTTGTGCAGCCAGCGCAGCGCGTCCCGGATGATGCTTCGTGTGCGACTCTCAGAAAGGTTATAGTGCAGGCCAACCGCTTTATAGCCGATGCCCTCGCAGAAATGCTCTCGGAGCACGATCTGTTCACGTTCCGAGAGCGCGGACAGGGCGTAGTCCAGTCCTTTGCGCTGGTCGTCTGTCAGCTCATCATAGGAAATCGTGCGCTGTGTTTCTTCGTTGAGGTGCAGGGCGGAAAGCAGATTTTCGGGGTAACGGTATCTTCTGGGCATTGGTGTATCCTCCTGAAATTGTAAAAATCGTTGTATGTGGAACATTCAGAGCAAAGGAGCAGCCCGCCAATATGGGCCGCTCCCTTGCTTCTGAATGGGGGGGGGCAAGGGCGGCATCAGCCGCCCTTGCAGGTCTGCCGGTGTTTAGCCGAAAAGCCCCGTGAGCAGCGGCACCAGCAGAAGGCCGACCAGTGCAACGCCGCCACCGGCCATGAGCTGTTTCATACTCTGGCTTTTAGCCCCTGGATTGTCATTTCCGTAGCCCTCCAGCAGGTTGATGACGCCCCAGATTCCGAGACCTGCGCCAAGGGCGATGACGAGGGTCTGAAGAACATCGACAGCAGAGTTAAAGAAATCCATAAATGTGTATGCCGGAATATGCGGGATATTGGGTTAGAAATGGGTTCTCACAATGCAAGCGCCGGAACGAAAACCGCTGTGCGGCTCCCGATTCCGGCGTCTCCTTTCAATTTTTGATTGTTTTTGTTCGTCCCGGCCTTGCAGTATGAGCCGGTGTCTTCTGTCTGCCATGGTGTATCAAGCCTCCTTGTCTTGATAAAACTTTATGAAAAAGCGGGTTATTCGCCCGCTGCTTCATCCGCTTCGGACACATCTACTTCAAAGACATTGTAAGCCTTGTCCTGCTTCGGCTTGAGCCGGTGGGAAAGAAACTTTTCAATATCAAATTCATTTTTGGGGTTTGCGTCCGACAGGTATTTGTAATTCTTGTGCTGCGTGATATCGAACTTGTTGGACAGAAATGGCCGCACGCCGCGAAGCTGCAAGATGCACTTGGAGCCATCCAGCACTGCCAGCTCATCCACGGTGGCGAGATCTTTGCCGAGCTTCTGGTAGTTGAGACTGTGGGAGACCTCGCGGCCGCGGCTCTCGCCGGTGTTGAAGGTGTCGATGGTCTCTTTCCCCAGCGCCTGATTCAGCTCTTTCAGCGTGGTCAGCTCCTTACCGCCGAGGAAAATCGAGGTGTCGCAATTTCCGATGATCGTATCGGCGTTGTCCTTATACAGCGCCTTGAGTTGGCTTTGCGCCTGCAAGACGAGGCAGGCGGAGATCTCACGGCTGCGGATAGTCGCCATGAGCTTTTCCAGATTCGGAATCTGCCCGATGTTCGCCGCCTCATCGATCAGGCAGCGCACATGCACAGGCAGGCGGCCTTTGTACTGGTCGTCGGCCTTTTCACACAGCAGGTTAAATAACTGGCTGTAAATCATAGAAATGAGGAAATTGAAGGTGCTGTCGGTATCGCTCATAATGAGAAACAGCGCCGTCTTTTTGAAGCTTCCGTCCTTGGCATCGGGGCTATCGTATATCTTATCGCCCAGCGTATCCAGCTCCAATTCATCATACATGGTGATCTCCCGCAGCTCCGCGATATCAAATGGGGCAAGGCGTGCGCCGCAGCTAATATTGATACTCTTAGCTGTCTTGCCGGCGGCTAATTTGTACTTTTTATATTGCCGCACCGCAAAGTGGTTGGGCTTGTCCTTTTCCAGCTCCTTGAACGCGATATCCACGGGATTTTCAAAGGTCTCATCGTCCTCACGGACTTCCATGGCATTGACCAGCTCAATGAGCGTAGCGAAGTTCTGCTCTTCTTCGGGGGCTTCATAATGGATGTAGCCGATCAGGGCGCAATACAAAAGCGTCTCTGCCTTCACCCAGAAATCGTCGCCGGATTTGCCGTCTCCCTTGGTATTGCAGATCAGGGTGTTGACCAGCTTCAAAATATCCTTCTCGCTGTGGATGTAGGAGAAGGGATTATAGTGCATACTCTTGGAAAAGTTGATGGTATTGAATATCTTGATGCGGTAGTTGTTCCTCTCCAGCAGCCTGCCGCACTCGACCACGATGCTGCCTTTGGGATCGGTGACGACGAACGAAACTGGGTAGTCCTTCGACTGGCATTGCATGAGATTGGGCTTGATGAAAAAGCGCGTCTTGCCGCTGCCGGAGCCGCCGATGACCAGCACGTTTTTGTTACGCGCTGTCTTCGGGTCTTTGGGGCGGTTATTCATGGTCAGGCTCTCGGTCTGCGTGAGGATAATGTTGTTCTCGAATACCGGGTCGATATACGGCGCAATGTCGTCATGCGTGCCCCAGCGGGCGCTGCCGTACTCCATATTCTTGCGGAATTTCTTGGCGTTCTTGCCTTTGACGTAGACCGCCAGCCGGAGCGCGGCGGCAATCAGGACGCCGACCAGCAGATCGGCAGGGTGGAAGCTCGGAAGCAGGCTTTCAAATGCCAGTCGGAAGCCGTCCAGAATATGCAGCGCCTTTTGGGAGAAGTCCAGCCCCGGAGCAAGCCGTGCAGCCTGTCCGCATTTGGTGCCCAGCAGCGCGAACAGAAGATACGGGAGATTGGGGAGAACGATTTTCTTGATGTTTACAGGTTTCTTCATAGCTCCAGCCCCTTATCCTTGTGTTTGACCGCAGGCTCGATGATTTTCTTTGCAGCCTGAATATCATGCAGATGCTGGATGAGGGAGGGCTTCTGCCGCTTTTTTGCCGTATTGCGGGTATATTCCTCAAAAGCCGCTGTGAGGGCATCTGCGTCCCGCGCCTTGAAGAACACCATGTACTTAGGCGGTGAGAGGGTCTTGTCCTTTTTTACGGCGTAGTCCACGCCGTATTTCCGCGCCACGCGGTCAAAATCCTTGATGTTTTTATCGCTGATCTCGATATTGGCAACGCCCTGATTCTGACCGACAAGCTGCTTGACCGTCTGCTTGCCAGTGGGCTTTACGGGGCCAGCCCGCTTTTTCTCAGCGATTTTCGCTTTCTGATGTGCCAGGAACTTTGCAACCGCCGCTTTGAGCACGCGCCCGGTGAGCTTCGTTGCACTGATGACGAGGGTCACTGTCCTGTTTTCAACCTCTTCCTGCAATTATGAACGCCTCCTTCCGTGATGATCGCAGTATCCACCGGCGCACAGCTTACAGCGCAATGGCCGGGATCATTTCATCCCCGTTCCGGAGCTGCACGGTGCGCTCTTCAAAAAGCCGCCGCACCAGACCGGCGTCCCCCGAAGAGATATCCCACAATTCATCATCGACGCAGTAGAACACAATAGCGGGGCCGGTCAGGTACGTTTCGCCGCTGACGGTCACGACTGCTTTCTTTTCGTAAGCCATGTACAGGTCAAAGGTCGGCACCTGCCGCACATGCGTACAGCGGAATTCTGTCTCGATGAGCGCGTCCAGCAGACGCATGGTTCTGGTCTTCTGACCGGGCACAGCCAGCAGAACCGAAACATTGCTTTCATCGTACTCCTCATCATTCGGGGTGAGCTGAAAGCCGGAGACCGGCGCATAGCCGTCGCTTTTGAGCCTGACCCTGCGAGGGATTTTCTTGTGCGGGACGATGATGTTGACGTCTCCTGTGATGTTTACTGTAAAGTTTTCCATGATGTAGTCCTTTCTCAGCGCTCATTCTGGCGCTGCCTTTTTTTCTGCCACTGTTCCAGCAGCTTGATAATGACCTGTTCCATTTGCTGCGGCGTGTAATTTCTGGGGAAGTATTTTCGGAGCGTATCGCTTTTCAGCGTGACGCGATCCAGCTCGTCCTTTTTCTCTTCGGACATGACCTTGTACATGGCGTCCTGCGTGCATTTGCCCTCGCGACTGAGCTTTTTCAGCCTCTGCGCCTGCGAAAGCGAGGGGGTGTTCTGTGAATACTCCATTGCGTCCAGAACGCCCTTCTGTTCCTCCGGCTTGAGATACGACAGCTCAACAGCGGGGTTAAA
>DJEW01000043.1:440-31795 GCA_002431965.1 Clostridiales bacterium UBA5888 | reverse complement strand
GAAAAAGGTCTCATTTGGCTGACCGGTTCGCAGCAGTACAATATGATGAAACGAGTGCGTGAGACCCTCGCAGGAAGAATCGGCATTTTGGAGCTGTACAGCCTATCCGCAAGAGAAAAAGCAGGGCTTGTGTTCGACACGGATTTGGACTTCTCGCTCGCTACCTTGCAGGCAAGACAGCGCAAACTCCCAAAAAATGATGTGGTTCAAGTATTCAATCACATTTGGGAGGGCGGTATGCCCCAGGTGCAGGGCGTGGACGACGAACTTCGGCAGGAATATTTCAATTCCTACGTTGATACCTGCTTGATGCGTGATGCCACCGAAGCGGGCGGCATTACCGACACCGTTCGCTTCCGCAAATTTCTTGTAGGCTGTGCTTCTCTTGTTTCGGAGCAGGTCAATTATTCCGCATTGGCTGAATCTGCCGACATTGCGCCGAGCACCGCAAAAGAGATTGATGTGTTCGTTGAGGAAAACAATGTCATCCATCCGCTGGAAATCAAAAAGAGCGCTGCGCCCGACCGTCGTGAAGTCAAAAAATACAGCGTGATTGACAAGGCTTCCTTGAAGCGCGGCAACGGCGGCATCATCTGTATGTGCGAGGAGCCGATACCGATTGATGCGGATAACTGCTTTATTCCGAGCAATCTCATCTAAACAATTTCAACAGTATAAGAAAGCATCTCTGCGGAGGTGCTTTTCTTATACCCAAAATCAAAAGAAGGAGAACAGACTATTTCTTGACCGGTCAGGTGAACTGACAGCGCTCCTCTTTCCCGTCAACAACCTCTGTGTTGATTTCCATCTCTCCACATAATTTTTACTTCTTTTGCAGACAATAGGAATGTAATTTGAGCCAAAGGAGAGATATATATAATGAAAGCAACCGGGATAGTCCGCAGAATCGACGATCTTGGGCGGGTCGTCATACCCAAGGAAATCCGCCGCACCATGCGCATCCGCGAGGGTGACCCGTTGGAGATATTCACCGACAAGGACGGCGAGCTCATCTTCAAAAAATATTCCCCGATAGGCGAGCTGTCGGATTTCGCCGCACAGATCTGCGACAGCCTCAAAAAATCCACGGACGGCATCGCCGCCGTGTGTGACCGTGACACCGTTATCGCCATAGCGGGCGGCGCAAAGCGCGAGCTGCTTGACAAGCCCATCAGTCCGCAGCTCGGGCAGATAATGGACGAGCGCGCGGTCTATCGCCCCGAAAGCGAAGCAGGCGCCGCGCCGGTGTGCGCCGCGGATGAAAAATTCTGCATCTCCGTCGCCGCGCCCATCATCACCGAGGGCGACATCATGGGCTGCGTTCTTTTCGTCGCTCCTCGCGGCAGTGCGCCCGGCACGGAGGTGGAAGCCAAGCTTGCCCAGACCGCCGCATGTTTTCTCTCAAAGCAGATGGAAAGCTGATTTTTTCAGGCTTTACACTTCTTTCACCCGCCCGCAGGGTCGCCCCTCGGGCGGAATTTTTCTGCCCCCGTGCATTTTGTTTCTTTTTTGTAAATTATTTTATTGAAATTGCAATTTTTATCTTGAAACCTTTGGCGTTATACTGTATAATAAGCGGCGTGTATGGGAAGTACACGCATAATTACGAAAACGAGGTATGCCAGATGGAGTATACTGCGATAGCGGAATGGCTGAATACCACATTTTCCGGGTATGACGGCGCCATTCTCGGCTTTATGAACACCCTTGCAGGCAAGGCGGGCGGCTTCCTCACTCCGCTGATGAAGATAATCACGTTTCTCGGCGAAAAGGGCATCATTTTCTTTCTGCTCGCCATCGGCTTCATGTGCTATTCCAAAACGCGAAGAATTGGCGTGTGCATGTTCGGCGCGGTGTGCTGCGGCGCGCTGATAACGAACATCATCCTCAAGGACATGGTTGCGAGACCCCGCCCGTTCGAGTATCTTGCGCTATACAAAAGCTATTGGGACTACATCGGTTCTCCGGCGGAGAGCGGCTACTCCTTCCCCTCGGGTCATGTGACCGCAGCTACGGCGGGCATGGGCTCGCTGTGCTTCACGAAGGGCAAAAAGATGATACTGCCGACAATAATAGTCGTGGCGCTGATGGGCATATCGCGCAGCTACCTGATGGCACACTTTCCGTCGGATGTGCTGTTTGCAATAGTAATAGGCGCGTTCTCGGCGTTCATCGCCTATCTTATAACCAAGGCGATATTCATCTATCTGGAGGATAACGACGACTTCCCCGTCTGCGCGGCAATACTTGACTTTGACCTGCCGGTACATCTGCCAGACAAGGAGACAGTTATCGGTCTCATCAACAGCGTCGGCAAGGGCGGCGGACGCCGCGCCAAAGCCTCCGGCGAAGGCGGACGCCGCGCAGCTGAGGAATCCGCCGGCGGCGGACGCCGAGCGGCGGCGCGCGGCGGCAGGAGCGCCGGTGCAGGCGGCTTCAAGGCTGCGCTGAGCGCTGCGGCAAGCGCCGGAAACGGGCTGATAAGCAAGGTCGGCGGGCGCCGGGCGGACGCTGAGGGCGGCGCAGGGGCTGACGCCAAAGCGCACAGACGCGGCAAAAGCTCGGACTGGAGCAGCCGCTGGGAGAGCTATAAGGACGAAAAGGACGGGCGCGGCACGGCGCGCACGGATAAAGACACGCACGAGCTCAGTGCTCCGGCGCGCACCGTTCCGCATACCGGAGGATCCGCTGGCAGTCCGGAGACCTTCACCGCCGCTTTCGCGGCGGATGACGACGATGCGGATATGAAGATCGCGCCTGAGCGCAGCGCAAAGAGCGGCGGCTTTGACTGGGACGGCAGCGCCGCGTCCGCCGCGGACGACGACGGCATAGACTGGGCAAGCCTGGGGCTGGACTTTCTCGCGGATGACGGCTTCACCGCCCAGGTCGAAGAGCCGGCGCGCCGCCGCCAGAGCGCCTCATCCGCCGCGCGCACGGCGAATCGTGCCGGGGGCAGCTACCGTGGCAGGCACGAAAAATAGTACCGCGCCGGTGCGCCAAGGAATCTCTCCGCGCGCCGGTTCGCATATGGAGGCATAAAATGAGCTTTGACATTGAGAATTGGGAACGCCGTGAGATATACGAATTTTTCAGCGGCGTTGACCAGCCGTTCTACTCCGTCACGTTCCGGCTGGATGTGACAAAGCTGCGGCGCTACACCCGCGCACACGCTCTGCCGTTCTATCTGTCGCTGACATACCTTGTGACGCAGGCAATGAACTCCGTGCCGGAGTTCATGCTGACGATACGTGACGGGCAGCCGGATATGCTGCCCCGGCGCGAGCCGAGCTTTACGGATCTCGCCCCGGGGAGCGAATGCTTCAGGATCGTGACGTGTCCGGTCGCGGGCAGCATGGAGGACTTCTGCCGTGAGGCGCGGCGCATGGCGGATGCGCAGGAGCGTTTTATTGTGACCGAGAGCGAGAGCGACGCTCTCATCTTTATCTCCTGCCTCCCATGGGCGGACATCACCTCGCTTACGAACGAGCGGCTTTTCGATTTTGACGACTGTGTGCCGCGCGTCGCATGGGGCAAGTACGTTGAGCGCGACGGGCGCGTTGAGCTGGGCATGGCGCTGGAGGTAAACCACAGGGTGATCGACGGGGTTCACATTGGGCAGTTTGTGCGCGCTCTCGAAGGGCTTATTGACACACTGCAATAGGTTTTCGTAACAGGCGGGAACATTTTCCCGCCTGTGCAGTCTTATGGCAGCACCCAAACGAAGGAGACGGTATAAAATGAAGAAAATAATCACATTCATGCTTTCACTTGCAATGATATTCACGCTGTGCGCCTGCACGTCTACCGCAGCACCTGCGGCGACGCAGACGCCCGCCCCCACGCCGTCGGAAACGCCCACGCCCGCCGCGACTGACAGCTCCGCAGCCGACGCCGCACAGAGCCGGCGCGACGCGCAGAGCGAGGAGCTGGTCGGGCTGCTGAGCGACTTTGAAACGAATATACAGGCCGGCTCTGCCGGGTCGAGCCTCAAGGCCGCCGCGCAGGCGGCACGGCTGATGGACTGGGCGACAACGGACGGTGCGGATATGCCAAAGGAGGACATAACCGCCACCGCGGAGGGCTTTATGCAGCCGATGAGCGCTGATGAGAAGTCGCTCTTCATCATGCAGATACAGGCGCTCGACAGCGCATACCAGCAGCTTCAGATGCCGGGGCAGGAGGAATTGCTCGAGACTGCCGGCGTCACCGACTGCGGCTACCCCTGGGGCGAGGGACCGAATGAGGTCGTGGAAACGCTGATGCGCGCGCTCGGTCAGCGCGCGCCGGAGGGATCCGCCGCGCCGGCGCAGCCCACAGCGGATCTTTCACTCTACAACAGTGTGCTGAGTGATTACTGCACCGCCATTTCCGAGCAGCGCGACGCGACGACGCTGCCCGCGCAGATGAATCTCAACATTCCCGGCTTCTATGCCTCGGGCGATCTCAGTGCATTGGGATACTGCTACTATGACATCAACACCGACGGCACGGACGAGCTTCTGATTGGTCCGTGCACCTCGGACTATCCCGCATACGAGATCTTTGACATCTACACCATTGTCAGCGGCGAGGTCGTCACTGTCGCTCAGGGATGGGAGCGTAATTTCTACGCCATATCCCCTGACGGAACGATCGCCAACAACTCCTCCGGCGGCGCCGGCGATTGGTCATATGTATTTTCCACGCTCTCTTCCAATGGGATGCTCAACGCGAACTACTCGCTTATCTGCTCTTCTTCGGCGAACGCAGCCTCCCCTTTCTTCTTGGCATCCGGCGGCAGCTTTGAATCCGACCCCTCCACGTGGCAGAGCATAACGGACACTGACTTCTGGGCGCAGTGCGAGAGCTTTGAGGCGGGCTTTGTCTCGCTCGGGTATACCCCGTTCACGAATTTCTGATTCTATTTCTGAATCTGAGGCAGCGCCGCATAATGCGGCGCTCCTTGCGCATATATCCTCCTTGTGGTAAAATATACTTATCAAATACTCTCAAAAAGGGGCAGATGTCATGAGGAAAAATCTGTTCGCGGTCTCTCTGCTTACCGTCACATGTCTGTACGGTGTGCTTGCCGCGCTGATCATTCTTGTCTTTGCGCTCGCGGGGCTGCCGGTGCTGGGCGGTATACTGCTGAGCATTGCGATACTCATCGTGCAGTTTCTCATCGGTCCGTGGCTGACGGATCTTAATATGCGCTGGTTTTACAAGGCAAAATTCGACCAGAGCGTGCCCGCGTATCTTGACGGCTTTATACGACGCGTCTGCGACGAGCAGGGCATGAAATATCCCAGAATAGGCTATATCGACGACGGTGCGCCCAACGCCTTCACATATGGGCGCACGAAAAACGATGCGCGCGTCGTTCTCACGCGCGGCATATTTGAAATGCTCTCCGAGGACGAGGTGAAAGCCGTCGTGGCACATGAGCTTGGGCACGCGCGGCACTACGACATGCTTCTGATGACCGCGGCGCAGCTCG
Source organism: Clostridiales bacterium UBA5888 (assembly GCA_002431965.1). Taxonomy (GTDB): domain Bacteria; phylum Bacillota; class Clostridia; order Oscillospirales; family Oscillospiraceae; genus Limivicinus. The sequence goes on along the minus strand of DJEW01000043.1, from coordinate 26,319 downwards.
TGCCGCTGGTGCTGTACGCGCTGTATCAGCTGTGCATGGGCGACGGTTCGAAGCGCCGCTCCGACTCTGACAGCAAGAGCGGGGATTATCTCGCCATCGTCGGCGTTGTCGCCTACGTGCTGTACATCGTGTGCCAGTACATAATTTTATGGCTGTCGCGCACAAGGGAGTACTATGCAGATGAATTCTCCGTGCGTGAGACGAGAAACCCCGCAGCGCTGGCCGAGGCGCTGGTGAAGATAGGCTTCGGGCTGAGCGCTCACCGCTCTGACAGCGTCGCCGCCCCGAACGCCCTCGGCATTTCCGATGCAGCGAGCGCCACCGCCATGGCTGCGGCAAGCTATGACGCCGGCGGCAAAGTGTCCAAGCACAGCATCGCCGCCGCGATGTGCTGGGAAATGTGGAATCCGTGGGCGGTCGTGTATCAGCTTGGCTCTACCCATCCGCTCATCTCCCGCCGTATTCTCGCAATCAGCGCGATGTCTGCCGAGTACGGGCAGCTGCCGTACATCACCTTTGACGAGACCAAGCCCGAAAGCTATGCGGACGATTTCGCGTTTGAGCTGCTGATATGCTTTGCACCGTGGCTCGCGCTCATCGTGATGCTCATTGCCGCGTTCGCCTCCGGCAGCGTTTTCATATACATGCTGACGCCCGCTGCGGCAGCGGCGCTGTCCCTCGTGAAATTCTGCTACACGCACCCCGCGCACGGCTACCCCTCCGACACCGTCGAAGGTCTGCTGGGCGAAGTGAAGGTGTCCGGCATAAGGAGCATACCCTGCACCCTGCGCGGCACGATCATCGGGCGCGGCAACCCCGGCTGCATCTTCGACGAGAACTTTGTCATCCGCGATGCGACCGGCATCGTCATGCTCAACTACAAGCAGCCGCTCACTGTCGTCAACAAGATCTTTGCGCTTTTCCGTCTGCCGGAATATTTCAGCAAAACCGTCACCGTGCGCGGCTGGTATCGCCGCTCCCCTGTCCCCTACGTGGAGCTTTTGAGCTACGAGGTCGAAGGAAAGGTGAAAAAATGCTTTGGTTACGGCTTCGGTCTGGTCTGGCGCATCGCGCTGCTCGCCGTATCCGTGCTGCTGGTGCTGGCAGTCTCGCTGTAAGCCCGTCCTTATATGTCATACGCCCGCCGGGAGACCCCGGCGGGCGTTTTCATATTCTTGCGCTATTTATACCATTGTGTTTGTCAGCCGACCGATGCCCTCTATCTCGATCTCTACAACGTCGCCCGGGTTCAGCCATTTCTGCTCATCCCCGTGCTTTTCAAGGGCGACTCCGCTGGGCGTGCCGGTGAAGATCAGATCACCCGGCTCGAGCGCGATGTAGTGCGAGGCATAGCTGACTATGCGCGCGCAGGAATGAATCATGTCGGCGGTGCTGCCGTCCTGGCGCAGCTCGCCGTTGACCCAGCTTCTTATGCGCCTGCCCGCCTGCGGGTCGAAGCTGTCCGCCGTTGTGATGCACGGTCCGCACGGACCGAACCCGGGCATTGCCTTGCCGATGAGCCATTGGCTTGTGCGCTTTTGCGGCGCGCGGCAGCTGAGATCATTGCCGCAGGTATAGCCGAAGATATGCTCCACTGCTTCATCCTCCGCCACATTCCACGCGCGTTTTCCCATCACAATTACAAGCTCCGCCTCGTAGTCGTAGCTGTCCTCCCATGCCGGCAGGGTTATATGCGCGCCGGACGGCGCAAGCGCATCCGCGAATTTTGAAAAAAGTATGGGCACTTCGGCGCTCTTGAGATCGACCTTTTCCGCATGCGCGCGGTAGTTCAGCCCCACGCACACGAGCTTGCCGGGGGCGTTGACGATGTTGAGATACTCCGGCGCATCCACGGCAGGCAGCGTCATGTCGTTTTCGACCGCAGCGAGCGCGGCGCGCCCTGCCCCCTCGATAACGCCGTCTATCGTTCCCGGGCAGCCTGCCGCCGTAGCGTCCACAATGCCGTGTGCCGTCACAACACCGATGTGTGCCTCTCCGCCGACCCTGATATTGCAGATTTTCATATATGTACGTTCCTTTCGGTTTGTTTTGCGGTGTCTATAATTCTACTTTATAATATAGTATATACGCCACATATTTTCAGCCCTTGTCCGCCGTGTGTCCGTTTATAAACTCCACAAGCTCGCCCCAAAGCTCAAGCGTGCGCAGCCGCAGCTCATACCCCTCGCTCTCGGTAATAACGGCGTAGCCTTCCCGGCTCATCGCCTCGCTCAGCTCCGCCTCCGACACCGCCGGTGTGCACAGCGGCGGGAACACCACGCACCACCAGTTGTGCCCCTTCCCCGCGCCAAGCGTGACGCGCAGAGAGTCGTATTCCCCCGCAGGGAGCGTGAAGGTGTCATAGCACCGCAGCGGGAAGCGCTCACGCGCGAGCGTAACGGTCACGCCGCGCCCTCCGGCGCGCTCTGCCGCCGCCTCGGCAATGCCCTGCAGGCTTCCGGAGATGATCTCGCGCGCCTCCGCGCTGTCCGCCGCGGCATCAAGCCGCGGCTCAAGATACGCCAGCACCGCATCGCGCACCTCCAGCTTCACTGCCTGCTCGCGCGCATCGTCCGACGCCGCCACAACGTGCAGCCGCACAAGCTCGCGGCTGAGCGCCGCCTGCCGCCCCTGCGCCCATGTTCCCGCGCAAAGCGACGCGCACAGCGCCAGAAGCAGCGCCGTTTCAAAAAATCTCACGTGTTCTCCGGATCTCAGCCGCATAATAAAACCGCCCATAATTTATGTATTTGCGCGTCGTTTCAAAGCGCAGAAAGATTATGGACGGTTTTATTATTTCTTATACAGTTATTTTTCCAACCGGCAGCGCAGTGCAGCGAAAGCACTCCATCCCGTCGAGCGCCGCAAGCGCGGCGGCAGCCTTCGTCTCATCGGGGAATATTCCAAACACCGCCGAGCCCGTTCCGGTCATGACGGCTCCCAGCGCGCCGGCGTCCAGCAGCGCGCTCTTCAGCTCTGCCACGGTTTTCATGCGCCGGTCGTCCACGTATTCAAAGACGTTGTACATTCTGCGGCATATCTGCCCCAGCTCGCCCGCGCGCAGCGCCTTGATAATGCCCGCCGTGTCCGGATGATGGCGCGAGTGCAGCATATCGAGCTTTTTGAATAGCTCAGGCGTGGAGATGGAAAACTCCGGCTTGCATATCACAAACGCGCACTCCGGGAAATCCGGCAGCGGCGTGAGCCTTTCGCCGCGTCCCTCGGCGAGCGCCGTTCCCCCGCTGATGCAGAACGGCACGTCCGACCCGACGTCGCCGGAGATCTCCGTCAGCCGCGCACCGCTGAGGCGGCCGTCAAAGAGACGGTTCATTGCGCGCAGCACTGCCGCCGCGTCTGCAGAGCCGCCGCCCATGCCAGCGCCCACCGGTATTCGCTTTTTGATCTCTATGTCCGCGCCGCACTGCGTCTCCCCTATCTCATTGAGGTAGCGCAGCGCCGCCTTCACGGCAAGGTTGCGCTCGTCCCCGGGTATGAAGTGCAGATCGCTCTTTGCGCGCACCCGCGCGCTGTCGTTGAGCCTGATCGTAATATCGTCGCACAGTGAAACGGTCTGCATGACCATGACCATGTTGTGAAATCCGTCGTCCCTTTTCTCGGTCACGTCGAGGGAAATATTGAGCTTGGCATAAGCTCTTTCGGTCGTCTCTCTCATCGGCGTCACCCGAAAAGATATACCCGCAGCTCATACGGGCGCGTCGTATAGCCGTTGGCGATGACAAAGTTATGCTCATAATTTGCCAGTGCAAGCTCTGCCTTTTCAAGGTCATAGCTCTCCGGCAGCTCAAACCTCACCAGCTTATTTGTGAATGAGCACACGACAAGCAGCCGCTTTCCCTCATATTCCCGCTCATACACGTATAACTCGCGGCTTTCGGGCATAAGCTCCCTGTACGTGCCGTAAAGCGCCGCAGGACAGCTCTTCTTGAATTTCACAAGCTCCCTGTAAAAGTTGAGGATGGAATCCGGGTCTGCCTCCTCATCGCGGACATTTATGCTGTGATAATTGCTGTTGACGTAGAACCACGGCGCGGCGGTGCTGAACCCGGCGTTTGGTTCACTGCTCCACTGCATGGGCGTGCGGGAATTTTCGCGGCTGCGGTCATGCACAAGCTTGAGCACCTTCTTTGCCGGCATGATCTTCGACGCGATGCGCACGGCGTTCATGGTCATAACGTCCTTATACATATCTATCCGCGGCAGAGCGATGTTGAGCATCCCTATCTCCTGCCCCTGATAGATAAACGGCGTGCCGCGCTGGAGCATATACATCGCTGCCAGCATTTTCCCGCTCTCCTTCCAGTACAGCTCGCTGCCATAGCGGGAGATGATGCGCGGATGGTCGTGGTTCTCGATATACAGCGCGTTCCAGCCCTTGCCCTCCAGCTTCTTCTGCCATGAGGTGAACGCCCGCTTCATCTTTTTCAGGCTGAATGGGCGCGGCACAAAGTCCGTCATGAAGCAGTCCGCCTCCATGTGCGAAAAGGCGATCATCTCGTCGAGCACCTTGTCCTTGCCCTCCGTGACGTATTTAAGCGCGACCTCCGGCGTCGTCAGCGGGCTCTCGCCCACGACGAAGCAGTCGTAGCCGTCCAGCACGTCGCGCTTGAACTCGGCAAGATAGCGGTGTACGTCAGGACGGTTGGTATAGTGCTGCATGCCGTTTGCGGCGGGCAGCTTCGGGTAAACGCTGGGCAGCCCCGGGGTTTTGGATATATAGGTTATGACATCCTCTCTGAATCCGTCCACACCCATATCAAGCCAGAAGCGCATGATGCTTTTGACCTCTTCCCGGACCTTCGGGTTGTCCATATTGAGATCCGGCTGTTTTCTTGCGAACAAATGCAGATAATATTCGTCTAAGTTACTGTCATACTCCCACGCCTCGCCCTCAAACTGGCTTGTCCAGTTGTTCGGCGGCAGACGCTTTTTGCCGATATACCGCGCAGGACGCCAGTAATAGTAGTCGTGATACGGGTTAGTGCGGCTCTTGCGGCTTTCTTTGAACCATGGGTGCTCGTCGGACGTATGGTTGACGACGAGATCCATAAATACGCGCAGTCCCCTCTCGTGCGCCTCGTCCAGCACGGTTTTGAATATTTCAAGGTTGCCGTAGTCGGGGTGTATGTTTTTATAATCGGAGATGTCATAGCCGTAATCGGCATTGGGCGAGGGATAGAGCGGCGAAAACCATATCGCGTCCACGTTGAGGCTTTTGATATAGTCCAGCTTGCTCAGCACACCCCAGAGGTCGCCGATACCGTCGCCGTTGCCGTCGCAGAAGCTGCGCGGCCATATCTGATATACAGCCATCTCTTTATACCATTCATTTCGTGACATCGGAATTTCCTCCGTTTATTTATTAGTAGTATTGTAGCACAGCATTGTGCTTATCTCAACCGCCGCGCCGAAGTTTTTTTAGCTCTTTTTTACGAAAATGCGCCAAAGCCCCCATTATTCACCGCATAGCTGTTGACAAATCCCCCGCACTTATGCCATTATATACACTCAATGATGCACCAGTCTATCCGTGCGTCAGAATGAAAGGAACAGAAAATGAAAAAGCGTATTATATCATTGGCTTTTGCCGTGCTTATGATGCTTACAATACTGCCCGCCGCTGCAAACGCAGATCAGATCATGAGCCTGCCGCAGGCGACAGCCGGAACGCCGCTCACTCAGGTGATTGCGAAGCTGGCTTCGGGGGAGACCGTGCTGGAAAGCACCCCGCTTCCCACAGGATGCGAGCTCAAGGTTGACACATCCCTTGGCGAAGTCGCACTTGTCGGCACGCCCACCGTCCCCGGCAAGTACAGCTTTACCCTCACAATCGGCAGCAGCGACGGCTCCGCCGTCACCAACACCGTCACCTGCTCTCTTGACGTTCTTCCAGCCACGCCGGTCATCAACACCTCCGGCAGCGTCAACTGCTATATCGGCGGCGAGGCGCGGCTGACCGTCGCGGCAAGCACCGCCGACAACGGGCAGCTAACCTATCAGTGGTATCTCTCGCCGAGCGGCTCTACTTCCGGCGGCACTCTTCTGCCCGGCGCGACAGGTCCGGAGTATATGGCAAACACCGCCAGCGTCGGCACGTCGTATTATTACTGCGTCGTTACCAACACCAGCGGCGGCGCGACTGCATCCGCGGTCTCCGCACCCATTCTTGTCAACGTCACGCAGCCCGTTGTCAGCAGCATCATGATAAACACCATTCCCTCCAAGACCCGCTACATTGTGGGCGAGTCCATCGACACGACAGGGCTGTCGCTCGTCGTCAACTACGGCGACGGCACGCAGCAGGTCATTTCCTCCGGCTTCAACGTGTTCCCCACCATCTTCACCAGCGCCGGCACCGTCGCCGTTGAGCTGACCTATGGCGGGAAAAGCTGCTCTCTGCCCGTCACGGTCATGACCGAGGAGGAGAGCATACAGGGCATCGGCGTGGTCGTCATGCCCCACAAGACCACGTATAAGCAGGGCGAACAGCTCGACACCACGGGGCTGGTTTTCCGTGTGTATCTTGCAGACGGCACATATACCGACATTGACTCCGGCTACAGCTATGCTCCCCGTGTGCTCAGCAATTCCGGCACTCAGGAGATAACGCTGACCTATAAAAACAAAACCTGCACCTTCCCTGTCACCGTTGAGGCGTCGCAGGAGGCAAGCACGCTTGAGATCGCCTCCTCTCCCGGCAAGCTCGTCTACAATGTCGGCGACAGTCTCGATACCTCAGGGCTTGTTCTGAAGCTTGGCGACAAGCTGATCACCTCCGGCTTCACCTGCGAGCCGAGCGTGCTCTCCACTGCCGGGTCGCAGGCCGTGCGCGTGCGCTACGGCAGCATGATGACGACGTTCACCGTCACCGTCAATTCCGGCAGTTCAAGCCCCTCGCCCACGGTCTCACCGTCGGCAAGCCCCTCGCCGACCTCCTCCGTCACGCCCTCGGTCAGTCCCTCTGCCGCGCCCGAAAAGCACAGCGGATCGAAAAACGGCGTGCTCGTTGTAATAATGATCATTGCGCTGCTGTGCCTGATCGCGTTGGGCATGTATATGCTCATCATGAATGCGGGCGGCGTCGAGCAGTTCAGAAATCAGCTGGAATATAAGCTCTATAAAATAAAATCGCGCTTCCGCCGCAGAGGGCGCTGACGCGCGTGGAGCGCAAAACCGGCAAGGAAAAGAAAAACAGCGCGCGGCGGACCGCAAATTTCGGTTCGCCGCAAACTTTTTTAAGAAAAGCAGTTGACAGGTGGGCGCAAAGTATGTTATTATCTCTTGGCTGAATGGGGAAGCGACTCGTGCGGGTGTAGTTCAATGGTAGAACACCAGCCTTCCAAGCTGGATACGTGGGTTCGATTCCCATCACCCGCTCCATTTATCGGTGCTGGGTTATTATACACGCGCCAATAGCTCAGCAGGATAGAGCAACTGCCTTCTAAGCAGTAGGTCGGGGGTTCGAATCCCTCTTGGCGTGCCAGAGCGTACAGCTCCACAAGGAGTTTATATAAATTATTTGGTGGGATTAGCTCAGTTGGCAGAGCACCGGATTGTGGTTCCGGGTGTCGTGGGTTCGAGCCCCATATCCCACCCCACCGCAAAAGGGTCGGCTGCGTCCGACCTTTTTGCAAAAGCGCTGTACTGCCATCCTGGGATGTAGTGTAATGGTAACACACCGGACTTTGACTCCGATATAGTGGGTTCGAGTCCCGCCATCCCAGCCATCTGCCCCAGTAGCTCAGTAGGCAGAGCACCTGCCTTTTAAGCAGGGTGTCCGGGGTTCGAATCCCCGCTGGAGCACCACGCGTAAAAGCCTGCAATCATTGCGATTGCAGGCTTTTGGCGTTTACGCAGACGGCGCGGAATATTACCATGTGCCATATCGTCATAGCAGACGCCTTATATTGATTTGCTAATCTTTTTTTAAGCTATATTATTTCCGTTACCGGAAATCAAGTGGTATAATGTTATAAAGAAAGAAAGGATGGCAATCCGAGAAGTGAATGACTTGCAAAAATATAAAAAACTGTTCTTCTCCACATTCAAGCTGAGCGCCTGCACCTTTGGCGGCGGATTCGTAATCATTCCCTTAATGCGAAAAAAATTTGTGGATGAACTCGGCTGGATAGGAGAAGATGAGATGATGGATCTGACCGCAATCGCACAGTCTTCTCCGGGCGCAATAGCGGTCAATGCATCTATTTTGGTGGGTTATCATGTGGCAGGCTTTCCTGGCGCTATGCTCACAGTATTGGGAACTGTATTGCCGCCGCTCATCATCATTTCGGTAATCTCCATGTTTTATCAGGCATTTCGAGATAACGTCATTGTGAACATGGCTATGGCCGGAATGCTTTGCGGCGTGGCAGCGGTGATTTGCGATGTTGTGATCAATATGGCAAAAACTATTTTACAGAAGAAGCGGCTGTTGCCGGTGATCGTTATGCTTGGTTCCTTTATTGCCGTCCGCTTTTTCTCTGTGAATATCATGATCATTATTCTTGTATGCGGTGTGATCGGTGCTGCGGATACGTGGCATCAAGGCAAAATGAAGAAAGCGGGTGATAAGCATTGATATATCTTGAACTCTTCTGGAGTTTTTTTCAGATTGGATTATTCAGCATTGGCGGCGGATATGCAGCCATGCCGTTGATTCAGAATCAAGTGGTTGATGTTCACCCCTGGCTGACAATGACGCAATTTGCGGATATTGTGACCATCGCAGAAATGACGCCCGGTCCAATTGCTATCAACTCCGCAACCTTTGTTGGGATTCAAGTCGCCGGACTTCCGGGCGCTGTTGTTGCAACCGCAGGCTGCGTGTTCCCATCCTGCGTCATCGTGATGACTCTTGCCTTTATCTATTATCGTTTTCGTGGACTGAATATGGTGCAGGGCGTGCTTGCCGGTCTTCGTCCTGCGGTAATTGCAATGATTGCCTCGGCGGGCATTTCGCTGCTGATTATGGCAATATACGGTCAGAGAACACTTCCGGAGGATCTGACATCTTTGGATATGATTGCTGTCATTATTTTTGCGATCGGATTTTTTGTTCTAAGAAAATGGAAGTCAAATCCGCTTTGGGTGATGGCCGGCTCTGGTGTTGCCGGAATTATCCTGTATTCATTCATTTAAAAGAGAATGCTCGTTTAAAGAGGGTGTCCGGGGTTCGAATCCCCGCTGGAGCGCCAGGGAAAAAGCCCGGAATCGTTGAGATTCCGGGCTTTTAAACTTTGCATGCAAAACCCGGCTGACGCCCCCAATCGGGTCAGCCGGGTCATTGTTCACATTATTCGCCCTTGCCGGCATCGCCGCCTCTGCTTCTGGGCTTGCCGTGATAGTACTTGCGGCGGCGGTTTCCTCCGTTCTGACCGCCCCTGCTCTGCGCGCCGGCTGCGGGCTTGTTCCCGCCCTGCGCAGCTTGACCGGAAGATTTGTCGGCTGCGTTCTTAGCTTCGACCTTCACGGGTCTGACCGTCGCTTTGCCGGCGTTCTGCTCGCGTCTGCCGCGGTTTTGCGCGCCCTTGCCGGAGCGCTCCGTGCGTTCGGGCTTTTCCCCGCTCTGCGGATCCGTCTCCGTTCTGGCACGCCCCTCGCCGTCGCGTCCGCGCCCGCCGCGCCGTCCTCTGCGCCCCTTGCCGCTGCGGCGCTCCGATGCGCCGCTCTCAGGTGCGGCTGCGCTCTGCACAGGCTCGGGGATAACCAGCATGGGCATTGCCCACTCGTCCTCGGCGGCGGCGTCATCCTCGTCCTCCTCCGGCACGTAATGCAGCACGGAGGGCGGCGCCTCGCCGTCCTTTGGTCTTCCGCCCGGTACGGCGCAAAGCTCATTGGATTTATATGTGCGCAGCGTGTCGTCTCCGTCCGCGTCGAGCTTGACCTTCACGGTCTGGCGCAGGAGGTTGACCTGCACCGCAGTGCCGTAGCCGTCCTTTGTTTCAACAAACGCGCCCTGCTTGGGCACGTGCTTGAGGAGATCCTCATATGCCTCCTGCTCATAACGCAGGCAGCACATAAGCCTGCCGCAGCTGCCGGAAATCTTTGTCGGGTTGAGCGAGAGCGACTGCACCTTTGCCATCTTCGTCGATACCGGCTGGAAATCGTCAAGAAACTGGCTGCAGCAGTACGGGCGGCCGCAGATGCCAAGCCCGCCCACCATTTTTGCCTCATCGCGCACGCCTATCTGGCGCAGCTCGATGCGGTTGCGGAATATGCCGGCAAGATCCTTCACAAGCTCGCGAAAGTCCACACGCCCGTCGGAGGTGAAGAAGAACAGCGTTTTGTTCCCCTCAAAATTGCACTCCACATCCACAAGCTTCATATCCAGCCCATGCTCGGCGATCTTCTTCCGGCATATTTCAAATGCCTCCCGCTCGCGCCTGCGGTTCAGCTCTTCAATGCGCAGATCATCAGCCGTGGCGATGCGCACGACAGGGCGCAGCGGCTGCACGACGGCGTTGTCGGCTATCTCGTGATTGCCACGGCAGCAGTCAGCGATCTCAAGACCCTTTGAGGTTTCGACGATCACCTTGTCCCCGGTTTTGATTTTAAGCGCGCCCGGATCAAAATAATAGCACTTGCCGCGCTTTTTAAACTTTACACTTACTATTTCTACCAATTATTTGTCCTTCCTATCAGTGCTGCTCCAGAGGAAAGGAATCCACGGCGAGCAGCCCGAAAATATGTTTTACACCGGTGTTGACCTTCAGATACGCCTCGCATCTGCGCAGCAGCTCATACAGCCGCACAAGACGCGCATGCCCCATCCCGAGACTGTCACGCCGGGCGCAGAGCATATCCCCTGCAAGCTCAATAGCGCTGTCTACAAAGTCCGCAGCAGCGCGGGTGTCCAGTCCCTCGTTTGCAAAGCAGAACGAGCAGAGCCTCGCTTCCGACAGCGATGACACCGCCTTGAAATATTCCAGCGCGAGCGCCATGCCCTCGCCCTCTGCATCGCTCTCCCCCGCCGTGCCGACATTCCGCACCACGCAGCGCGAGCGCACCGTTGGCAGCAAAAGCCCGGCATTCTCGGTGCAGAGGATGAACATCACGCCGGCGGGCGGCTCTTCAAGAAGCTTGAGCGCGGCGTTCTGTGCCTGCGTGTTCATGAGATCCGCGTCCTCGATGATATACACCTTGCGCGCGGCTTCATTGGGCAGCACTACGCTGTCCGCCGCCATATCGCGCACCTGATCGACGGTTATCTCCTTTTTTTCGCGCCCTTTGTCATCCGTCAGGCGCCGCACGGAAATAACGTCCGGGTGTATGCCCTCAAGCGCCTTCCGGCAGTCGCGGCACACCCCGCAGGGGCGTGCGCCGTTTGAGGAGCACACAGCCGCCGCAGCGAGACGGCGCGCGGCGGACATGACCTCGCCGCGCTCAGGCGCGGTAAGGATATATGCGTGTGAAAGACGCTGCGCGTCCGCAATATACAGCCCGGTCATTCCGTCCTCCGCAAGAGCATGTATTGGTCGTATCCTGCATTCTATATATATTATACATATTATATTCTACATTTTTGTGCGCGCATAGTCAACCAAAATAATTTGAACAAACAGAGCAAGCGCCGCGGGACTCCAGGCGAGACCCCGCGGCGCGGATTTTCTCCGCTCAGCGCCGCGCCGGGCGGCGCTGAGCAAAATTGGCAGCTACGGTCTTCAGCAGCAGCCGGGCTTGCCGAGCATGCGGAACATGTTCTTCTTGTACGCCTCAACGCCGGGCTGGTTGAACGGATTGACACCGGACATATAGCCGGAAATGGCGCACGCCATCTCAAAAAAGCACACAAGCGAGGCGAAGCCCTCCTCGTCGCGCCGCTCGACCTCAATGGTCATGTTGGGCACGCCGCCGGAGATGTGCGCTTCCTTGACCGCCTCCGCCACGGTAGCGCTGATGTCGGTAAGGTCGCGCCCGGCGATGTAGTTCAGCCCGTCCGCGTCCGCCTCCTCAAAGGGAACGGTGTAGCTGTGGTGAGACTTTTTAAAGCGCACGACCGTCTCCATCATGGCGCGCGGCCCGTCCTGAATGTACTGCCCCATGGAGTGGAGGTCGGCAGTGTACTCAACGGAGGCCGGGAAGATGCCTATGCCGTTTTTGCCCTCGCTCTCGCCGAACAGCTGCTTCCACCACTCCGCCATGAAGCGGAAGCTCGGCTCATAGCAGGCAAAAATCTCGATGTTATGACCGTTTTTATAGAGACGCTGGCGCGCTGCGGCATACTGCCACGCCGGGTTGTCTGTTCCGCGGTCGTCAAGCTTGGAAAACTCCTCAATGGCAGTGTCGATGATCTTTCTCACGTCAATGCCGGCGACTGCCATCGGCAGCAGACCCACGGCGCTAAGCACGCTGTAACGCCCGCCGACATCGTCCGGGACGACAAACGTCTCCCAGCCGAATTCATCCCCCAGCTCCTTGAGGACGCCCTTGTGCGCGTCTGTGGTCTCGAATATATGCTCGTTCGCCTTGTCGCCGTACTTCTGCTGCAAAAGCTCGCGGAAGATGCGGAAGGCAATGGCGGGCTCAAGCGTCGTGCCGGACTTGGAAATGACGTTCACGTCAAAGTCCATATCGCCCAGAAGCTCTATAGTACCGCAGAGCGCGTCCGCGGAAATGCCGTTGCCGACGAAGAAAATTTTGGGGTCGTCCGCACCTGGGATGGGCTTGAGAAGCTCTATCGCGCCGCGCGCGCCCAGGTAAGACCCGCCTATGCCGATGACGACAAGCGCCCTGGAGCGGGCGCGTATCTTCTCCGCCGTGGCGATGATCTTGTTGAGCTCATAATCCTTTATGCGCCGGGGGAGGTCGAGCCAGCCCGTGAACTCGCTGCCGGGACCGGACTTGTTGAGCAGCGTTTCATACGCCTTCTCGGCGGCTTCATAATCCGGGCCGTTGCCCAGAAATCCGGCGGCGCCGGACAGATCGACTTTGACCATGATAAGCACACTCCTTTTTATCTGTAGGAATCCCTGTGAAAAAGTTATTCAATCAATAATTTATGCCTCATATATTATATACGCTTTCGCCGTCATTTCAACAGCGAATTGCGCCGGAGCGGGTGTGCAAAATGACGAATTTCCCGCCCGGTAACGTTCCCGGGCAGGAAATCCAGGAATCTCCGAGTATATATCACAGCCCTATAAGGCTTCCGCCGAACAGTTTCACCAGCCCCATATATCCCAGGCGCGGCACATCTGCGCCCGCGACGATCGGCACGCTTGCCACGTTCTCTCCGCCGAGGCTCACCGTCAGCGTGCCGAGGCGGTCACCGGCATGCACGGGCGCATCCACGGCAGAGTCCATGGAGAGGGAATACTCAGGCTCAGCGCCGGAACGGACGGCAACGGCATATTCCGCACCCGAGAACACCGCCGGCACAAACTCGCTCTTCCCCAGCTCCACGCGCACCTCCGGCAGCGCGGTGTCGCCGCGCAGCGAGCACAGCGTGTAGTTTGCAAACGCGAAATCCAGCATTGCCTCAGCGTCGGCATTGCGCGAGTCGGCGCTCTCCCCGTGCATCACCACGGCTATGTATTCCACGCCGTCGCGCTCTGCCGTGGCGGAGAGGCAGTATTTAGCGCCGGAGGTGAACCCGGTCTTCAGCCCCGTGCACCCGGGATACCAGTAGACAAGGCGGTTTGTGTTGCTCAGACCGAACTCCCCGCCGCGTATGCTGTCCATCCAGATGCTGGTGTAGTCCTTTATGAACTCATGCCGCAGAAGCTCCCTCGACATGACGGCGACGTCATAGGCAGAGGTATAGTGCTGCTCGTCCTCAAAAAGCCCCGTGCAGTTGGTAAAGTGCGTGTCGGCAAGCCCGAGCTGCTCCGCGCGCTCATTCATGCGCACAACAAACGCCTCCTCATTGCCGGCAAGATGCTCCGCCATTGCCACGGCACAGTCGTTTGCGGAGACCACCGCGATGCACTTGAGCATTTCCGCCACGCTCATCCGCTCGCCCTGCGCCAGATATACGCAGCTGCCCCCAAAGCTTGCGGCGCGCTCGCTCGCCGTGACCGTGTCCGTCAGCGAAATGCGCCCGGAATCTATATCCTCGGCGATCAGCAGCATCGTCATCACCTTTGTCACGCTCGCGGGGAAGCCGCGCTCATGCGCATTTTTCTCGTACAGCACCTCGCCCGTCACCTTTTCCATCAGCACCGCCGACGGGGCGGATACGCTCGGCACGGCGCCGCTCGCAAGCGGCGGCGCGGCGTATGCCGCCGGGGTCAGAGCCGCCGCTGCCGCGGCGATAAACAAAACCAGTGTCAAAAACCGCTTCATACCTTCATCGACCTCATATCCATACTGTTATACAAGCCTTTAATAACCGTGCTTCGGTATCAAATCAGAGCCTGGTTGAGAATATGAGACGAAAGGTTACAATATGAGCAGGTTGACAAAACCGGACGGATTTCGACATTGAAAATGAATATATGAATATTCTGCAAACTTGCCGTCACGGTGTTTCAATGGCTTTTCAACACTTTCAACAGAGTTTTCAACACGGGCGTGTGAATATTCAGCAGTGTGGTACGTTTGCCGAGTTTACATAATTCAGATTATTTCGGTGTCATATTTATTAACGAAGATACATCAATTATTAACAAAATTGTTTGTTGACGGCAGAGCGGGCGGATAGTAAAATAAAAAGGGTATGACAAACTCGTAAGAGTGTGAATATAAGGCAGCGCCGCACAATACGCCATCTGTTCTTGCCGCATTATGCACTGCTGCCATAAAACGGAGGATAGACAATGAAGCACGGTTTCCGCTGGGATAAAAAATATCTTTACTGGGGAGTAACGGCGTTCTGCGTCATCGCCTGCGCGATAGTTTTCTACATGGCGCTCAACTACATTTCTGACCTCGGCAGCGCGCTTGGCACGCTCATGAGCATACTGAGCCCCTTTTTGTGGGGTCTTGTGATAAGCTATCTGCTGCTGCCGTGCATGACGGCGATGGAAAAGAAAGCCTTTCGCCCGCTCTGCGCGAAGATATACAAAAAAAGCAAAAAGAGCGGTGGGGAAAAGCTCTCGCGCGGCATCGCGGTGCTCGTAGCGGAGATAATACTGCTGGTGATACTTGCGGCGTTGGTGTATCTCATCATCCCGCAGCTGTACCAGAGCCTTGAAACGATCGTCAAAAACAGCAATACCTACATAAATAACGCCAGTCTCTGGATAGAGCATATCCTCCAGAACTACCCGGAGATAGAGCAGTACGCCATGGAAACGCTCGGCAAGGTCAACACCAATCTGACGGACTGGATACAGACCACCGTTCTTCCGGAGCTGGGCAGCCTTGTGGCAAATGTGACGACAGGCGTGTACTATGTCGTGATGGCGGTATACAACCTCATCATCGGCATCATCGTCTCCATCTACATTCTCGCAAATCACGAGACGTTTTCCGCCAACGCCAAGCGCTGGCTGTACAGCATATTCTCCGTCGAGACGGCGCAGAAGATCCGCCGCGCGCTCGCCTTTACCGACCGCACCTTCACCGGGTTTATAAACGGCAAGATCCTCGACTCCGCCATCATCGGGCTTATCTGCTACATAGGCTGTGCGCTGCTGAACATGCCGTATGCGCTGCTGGTGAGCGTTATTGTGGGCGTGACGAATGTGATCCCCTTCTTCGGTCCGTTCATCGGCGCCGTGCCGAGCGCGCTCATCATCCTGCTCGTCGATCCGTTCAAATGCCTCGTGTTCATCATCTTCATCATCGTGCTGCAGCAGCTTGACGGCAACGTCATAGGTCCGAAGATACTCGGCAGCTCCATCGGCATCAACGGCTTCTGGGTCATGTTCTCCATCATCCTCGGCGCGGGGCTCTTCGGCTTCTGGGGCATGCTGCTGGGCGTGCCGGTGTTCGTTGTCATCTATACCGCGATAAACGCGCAGATAGACAAAAAGCTGAAAAAAAGCGATCTCCCATGGGAGACCGCGGATTATATAGGTCTGGATTATATCGACCCCGTCACGTATGAGCGTGTGATGAAAAATGACGAGACCGCCGAGAGCGCCGAGGAAGATGAGAAGCCCTGATTCCAGCCCCGCGCCTGACCGCCCGCGCATTTTACCGATGCGCGAGCGTGGAGCGCGCCGCGATCAGCGCGGCGCACAGCGCGTCAACGTCCTCGCCGGTGTTGAAGCGCGACAGTCCGATGCGAAGCGCGCCGTCAATGACCCTCGGCGGCAGACCGATAGCCTCGAGCACATGGCTCCGCCCGCCCTTTTTGCAGGCGGAGCTTTTTGACACGTATATCTCCTGCGCCTCCAGCACGTTCATCAGCACCTCGCTGCGCCAGCCGGGCAGAGAAATGCTGAGTATATGCGGGGCGGGGGTATCCACATACGTCAGCTCCGGGATGCCGGCGGAGAGCTTTTCAATGATGTCCTTTTTCATCGCTGCCATGCGCGCGGTGCATTCGGGCATCGCTTTTTTTGCCGCCTCCGCCGCCGCGCCGAACGCCGCGATGGCAGGCATTGCCTCCGTCCCCGCGCGCCGTCCGCCCTCCTGCGCGCCGCCCATGATATACGGCGCAAGGCGCAGCCCCTCGCGGATGTACAGCGCGCCTATGCCCTTCGGCGCGTGTATCTTATGCCCGCTGACGCTTATCATGTCCGCGCCGAGGGTTTTCGGCGTGAACGGCAGCTTCATGAACGCCTGCACCGCGTCCGTGTGGATAAGCGCCTTTGACCCCGCCGCGCGGACGGCGCGCGACACTGCGGAAATATCCGTCACTGCACCGGTTTCGTTGTTGACCAGCATCAAAGAAACGAGTATAGTATCATCGCGGAGAGCATCCGCGACGTCCTGGGTGCGTATCGCGCCCGTTTTGTCCGGCCTGAGGAGCGTCACCTCATATCCACGGCGCGTCAGCTCCTCAAGGGGTTTTCTCACCGCGTCGTGCTCGACCGCGGAGGAGATGATGTGCTTCCCCGCGCGGCGCATGCTCTCCGCGCCGGAGAGCAGCGCCCAGTTGTCGCTCTCTGAGCCGCACGAGGTGAACACAAGCTCCCCCGGTCTGCATCCGAGCGCCGAGGCGACCTGCGCACGCGCCGTGTCGAGGAGCTTTTTTGCCTCGCGCCCCTTCGTATGGGTGGAGCTGGGGTTTCCGTAAACGTCGCACATCGCGCGCATTGCGGCCTCCGCCGCTTCCGGGCACACGCGCGTCGTCGCGGAATTGTCAAAATAATGTTCCATATGTACGCACTTCATTTCGTTATTTATTTCGTTATTTGTTATATTGAAAATATTATGGCAGCACTGCACAGCGCGGCAGGTGGAGACCGTCCGTCAGATGCCGCAGACGTATTAAGCTGTGCCGCCAGAGGAGATATGCATGAAATATATTATAACCACTCTTGGCTGTAAGGTCAACCAGTACGAAACGCAGGCGATGGAGACGCTTCTGATGGAGCGCGGGCACGAGCACGCCGCGCCCGGCGAGAGCGCCGACGCCGTCATCGTCAACACCTGTGCCGTCACGGCCGAGAGCGGGCGCAAATCCCGCCAGACAATACGCCGCCTCAGGGATGAAAACCCGGGCGCTGTGCTGGCGGTGTGCGGGTGCTATTCCCAGCTTGAGCCGGACGAGGCGGAAAGTCTCGGCGCGCGCGTGATATTCGGCGCGTCCGACAGGGCAAAGCTTGTTGAGGCGGTGGAGCGTGCCGTGGCGGACGGCGGGAGCTGCCGCAGCATAGACGAGCCGTTCAGGCGCCGCGCGATAGAGCATCTGCCCGCAGGCGCGGTATCCGGCAGGACGCGCGCGATGCTGAAGATACAGGACGGATGCGTCAATTTCTGCACGTACTGCATCATACCCTACACGCGCGGTCGGCTGTGCTCGCTGCCGGTAGAGGACGCGGCGCGCGAGGCGGCGCGGCTGGACGCGGAGGGCTATGGGGAGCTTGTGCTAACCGGGATAGAGGTCGCGTCCTACGGCGTTGATCTGCCGGGAAAGCCGGGGCTTGCCGACGTGATATGCGCCTGCGCCGGGGCGGCGCCCGATATGCGCATACGCCTGAGCTCTCTTGAGCCGACGGTGATAACCGAGGAATTCTGCCGCCGCCTCGCGGGAACGAAAAGGCTCTGCCGCCACTTTCACCTTTCGCTCCAGTCCGGGTGCGACAAAACGCTCAAGGCGATGAACCGCAAGTATGACACGGCGCAGTTTTACCGCGTGACGGAGCTGCTGCGCGAATACTTTCCCGGCTGCGCGCTCACGTGCGACCTCATCACGGGCTTCCCCGGCGAGACGGAGGAAGACCACGCCGCAACGCTTGAATTTATCCGTCGGTGCGCTTTTTCTGATATGCACATCTTCCCCTACTCGCGCCGCCCCGGCACGCCGGCGGACAAAATGCCCGGGCAGTGCCCGCGCGCCGTCAGGGAGCGCCGCGCGCACGAGGCGAATCGCGTGGCGCAGGAGATGAAGCGCGCGTTTCTCGACGCATCCGTCGGCAAAACTCTGCCCGTGCTCTTTGAAACGCAGGATGGCGAATACTTCACCGGGCACAGCGACACCTATGTTCTTGTCCGCGCCGAGGGTGAAAACCTTCGCGGCAAAACGCTCGATGTGCATGTGACCGCGCGGGACGGAGACGAGCTCGTGGGCGAGCTTTGCTGACGGATATTGATTTGGGGCGGCGCATAATACGGCATCAGTTCCTGCCGCATTATGCGCCGCTGCCTTGACTTTTTGAAGATGAAGAGATATATTTTTTATAATGAGGTAACGAGCAAAAGCAGGGTAAATACAGTATGGGAGACAATAAGATGAGCGAACGGGTATATAACTTCTCGGCAGGGCCGTCGGTCATGCCGGAGAGCGTGCTGAAAAAGGCGGGCGCCGAGATACTCAACTATCACGGCACCGGTATGTCCGTGATGGAAATGAGCCACCGCAGCGCAGCGTTTCAGGAGATATTCGACAGCACAAAAGCCGCACTGAAAGCGGCGCTAAAAGTGCCGGACAGCCACGAGATACTTTTTCTGCAGGGCGGCGCAACGCTTCAGTTTGCCGCAATACCGATGAACCTTATGCGCGGCGGCGCAGCGGACTATGCCGTGACGGGCAATTTCTCCGGCAAGGCTGCGCGCGAAGCGGCAAAGTACGGCACGGTGCACATCGCAGCGGATACCTCCGCCACGGGGCATGACCGCATACCCGCTCAGGCGGAGCTTGCAGAGAGCGCAGACGCAAAATATTTTTACTACTGCGCCAACAATACCATATACGGCACGGAGTGGCAGTATGTTCCCAAGGTCAGCGCGCCGCTTGTGTGCGACATGTCGTCCGACATTCTCTCAAAGCCCATAGACGCAGCAGGCTACGGGCTTATCTACGCCGGGGCGCAGAAGAACATGGCCCCCGCAGGGCTGACGGTCGTCATTATCGACAAGTCCCTCGCCGGGCACGAGATGGGCATCACCCCGGAGATCATGAGCTATAAAACGCTCATAGAGAAAGACTCAATGCTCAACACCCCGCCCTGCTGGTGCATTTATATGCTCGGGCTGACGCTGGAATGGCTGCGCGATCAGGGCGGCGTTGAGGCAATGGCACAGCTCAAGCGCGAGCGCGCCGGGCTCATATACGACGTGCTCGACGAGAGCCGCCTCTACATCGCCCACGCCGAGCGCGGCTCGCGCAGCGACATGAATGTGACGTTCCGCACCCCCTCGCCGGAGCTGGACGCGGAGTTTATAAAGGGTGCGGCGGCGCGCGGGCTTGTGAATGTGAAGGGTCATAAACTTGCCGGAGGGATGCGCGCATCGCTCTATAACGCCATGCCGATAGAGGGCGCTGAAGCGCTTGCTGAATATATGAAGGAATTTGAGGTGCGCCATGTTTAAGATAAAAACGATGAACGCCATTTCCCCTGTAGGGCTGGAAACGCTGGAGAAGCTCGGGTGCGCTGTGAGTGCGGACGCGGAAAACCCCGACGGCATGCTCATACGCTCCGCCGATCTGCATGGGTATGAATTCAACCCGGAGCTTCTGGGCATTGCGCGCGCGGGCGCGGGCTACAACAACATTCCCATTGAAGAATGCGCCGAGCGGGGCATAGTCGTTTTCAACAGTCCCGGCGCGAACGCGGAGGCGGTCAAGGAGCAGGAGATATGCTCCCTCGTCATGGCGTCGCGCGACGTGTTGGGCGCGATAGAATGGGTCAGGACTCTTGCCGGCCGCGGGGATGAGATCCCGAAGCTTGTTGAAAAAGGCAAGTCGATGTTTTCCGGACCCGAGCTTCTGGGCAAAAATCTCGGTGTTGTGGGGCTTGGCGCGGTCGGCGCTCTCGTCGCCAACATCGCGCTGGAGCTTGGCATGACGGTTTACGGCTATGATCCGTTCATGTCCGTGGAGGCGGCATGGCAGCTTTCGCGCGAGGTCATACGCTGCGAGAGCATCGACGAGATATACCGCAGCAGCGACTACATAAGCCTCAACGTCCCCTATACCGAGGCGACCCACCATATGCTCAACGCCGATGCGTTCGCCAGAATGCGCCGCGGCGTCAGGATTGTCAACGAGTCGCGCGCAGAGGTCGTGGACGACGAGGCGATGACCGAGGCGCTCCGCTCCGGTCAGGTGTGCCGCTACGTCACGGACTTCCCCAACGAGGTCATACTCAAAGCGCCGAACGTCATCGCCATGCCGCATCTCGGCGCAGTCACGCCCGAGAGCGAGGACCGCTGCGCAGACATGGCGGCGCGCGAGCTTTACGATTACCTTCTCAACGGCAATATCAAAAACTCCGTCAACCTCCCCAACGCCTCGCTCGGGCGCATGGGCGTGTGCCGGTTGTGCGTCATACACCGCAACGTGCCAAGGATGATCACGCGCATACTCGATTTCATAAGCGACAGGAATATAAACGTTGAGCACATGATCAACAAGCCCCGCGGCGAATACGCCTACACCATCGTTGACCTTGGCGAGAGCATAAGCGCGGAGGTTGCGGACGCTATACGCGCGATGGACAATGTGCTGCGTGTGCGTGTGCTGTGAGGCGCGGATCATGACGGAAAAGCTATATTACAAGGACAGCCATCTCTCTGCGTTCACTGCGCGCGTCACGGACTGCCGCGCGGACGGCAAGGGCGGGTACACCGTGCTGCTCGACCGGACGGCGTTTTTCCCCGAGGGCGGCGGGCAGCTTGCCGACACGGGGCGCATAGGCGCAGCGCGCGTGCTGGATGTGCACGAGCGTGAGGGCGAGATACGCCACTATACCGACACGCCGCTCACCGTCGGCGCGGAGTATGACTGCGCACTGGACTTCGAGCAGCGCTGGCGGCGGATGCAGAACCACTCCGGCGAGCATACCGTGTCCGGTCTCGTCCACGCGCGCTTCGGCGCGGATAACGTGGGCTTCCACATGGGCACGGAGTGCATGACGCTCGATTTCAACCGCGAGATATCATGGGATGAGCTGATGGACATTGAGCGCCGCGCCAACGAGATCGTGCGCGAGAATCTTCCGGTAAGGGCATGGTTTCCCGCGCCGGAGGAGCTTGCGGCGCTTGAGTACCGCAGCAAGATAGAGCTGACGGGCGCGGTGCGCATAGTGGAGATACCCGGCGTTGACCGCTGCGCCTGCTGCGCGCCGCACGTCGCTCGCACGGGCGAGATCGGGCTTATCAAGATCCTTGACAGCGTGCGCCACCGCGGCGGCGTGCGCGTGAGCGCCGTGTGCGGTATGGACGCGCTGGACGCCGTGCGCGATATGCAGAAAAATGTCACCGCCATTTCAAATCTTCTGAGCGCAAAGCGCGGAGAGGTCGGCACTGCGGTGGAAAAGCTTCTCACCCGCCAGCAGGGCATGAACGAAAAGCTCGCCGCGCTCGGCATGGCGGCAGTGCATATGCGCGCGCAGAGCGTCGCCCCATGCGAGGGCAATATCTGCATTTTTGACGATACGCTCGACGAGACCGCGCTGCGCGAGCTTGTGAATCTTCTGAGTGACAAGTGCACGGGCTACGCCGCGGCGTTCTCCGGCTCGGACAAAGCGGGCTACAGATATATCATCGGCAGCCGCCATGTAGACCTCAAAAACGCCGCGCGCGAAATAAATGCGGGCATCGGCGGCAAGGGCGGCGGAACGCGCGAAATGATACAGGGGCGCGCCGCCAACTCTGCCAGGATGATACAGGAATTTGTAGAAAAGCCGCTTGTATAGACATAATCGTGCAAATTGTATAACATTTTTCTTATAAAAAGCCCCCAAATTGGGGGCTTTTGCTTAAAAGTAGATTGACAACATATTCACAGTTTGTTAAAATAAGAATCAGCAAGGGTGGGCTTTTTATGCCCAAAAATGGAAACATATATGGAGGGTTATCTGTGAAAGATCTCAAGCATCTTATCTACTTTGAGAATCTGCTTCAGGAAGCCAACAACGAGCTTGTGCAGAAGGCAAAGGCCGACGGCAAGTACGCCATCGGCTACACCTGCTACTTCATGCCTGAAGTCCTTCTCGATCTGCCCGGCTGCTTCGCAGTACGTCTGCGCGCGCCGCGCTGCACTTCTCCAGACATTGCGACATACTATATGTCATCGCGTGTCTGCCACTACGCCAGAAGTCTTCTCGAGCGCGCGCTCGAGGGCGGCTTCAACTTCCTCGACGCCCAGATGGCGACAGAGACCTGCACCGGCACCTGCCGCTTCCAGGAGCATCTTCAGCAAAAGCACCTTGACTCCGTCAAGGATATGCGCATCATCAACAACGACAACTTCTTCTGCGAGTTTTCCGACGTTCCGTTCAAAAATAACGAAAACGGCTACGCCCACTTCCGCGAACAGCTGCGCGCCCACGTGCTCGCGCCGCTGCACGAAAAGCTCGGCATCGACGTGAGCGATGAGGCGCTGATGAAGACCATCGAGCGCCACAACGAGGTCTGCCGCCTGATAAACGAGATCGGCGATTACCGCAAGCTCGATAACCCCACCATCACCGGATATGAATTTCATGTCATCCAGCTTGTCAGCCAGGTCTGCCCCAAAGAGCTCATCCTCCCCTATCTCAGAGAGACCGCTGAGGAGCTCAAGACCCGCGAGCCGGACGACCGCTGGCCGTTCCGCTGCAAGGTCGTTCTGGCAGGCTCGGAGAACGACGACCCCGGCTTCACCCAGCTCATCGAAAGCTGCGGCGCGGAGGTCGTTGTAGACCGCTACTGCTACGGTGCGGTTGAAAACCGCATCCCCATCGCCGTCAAGGACGGGCAGGAGCCGCTCGACGCCATCGCCCGCCACTATCTCGACACCTCAAACTGCCCGCGCTTCATGCCGCAGGACACCATGCGCCTGCGCAAGCAGCGCATCGCAGACCTCGCCAGGGAGTACAAGGCGGACGGCGTTATAGTCGCGTCCAACAAGTTCTGCGAATACTGGAGCTATGAGCGCGTCATCGACACCGTCGTTCTTCCGCGCGACTTCGGTCTGCCCGTATGCTCGATAGAGAAGGAATACATAAACTCCGCATCCGGTCAGCTGCGCACACGCTTCCAGGCCTTTGTCGAGAGCATTGAGATCAAGAAGATCCAGGAGGGCAAGTAAATGGCGAAGAAGAACATAGATTACAAAAAGCTCGCCAGGGATTTCTGGTACGGCAAGCCCCACGGCGAGCGCCGTCTGGGCGACATCCGCGAGGATAAGACCGGGCTTTACAAGCACAGAGAGTGGCGCGGCGTCAAGGACACCATGTACTACTTCTACAACATCTGGCTGTATAACTACATCCACATGGTCATGGACGTCATGAAGTACGGCGGCGTCGTCAACTTTGCCAAGGGCGTGTGGCGCTACCGCTGGGTCGGTCAGACCTACCTGCCGGTGCTGCACTGGTTCGACCGCGGCATGGAGGGTATGCGCGGCGAGGCGCTGAAGGCCTCCGCATGGCACTACCGCGGCATGGTCAACGCGACCATCACGCAGTTCATGCGCATGTTTGTCGCCGACACGAAGCTTCACGGCGGCAAGAAGAACGACGCTTATTACCACACCATCGCCCATAACGAGACCGTCTGGGGCGGTATATTCTACCCCTGGAGAGACAAGTTCCAGAACGTGCCGCTGGAGATGATCCCCTACTTCGTCACCTGCCACGTCAATTCCCACACCGTTCTCAACTACATCGACGCGGTGCAGTCCATCGGTCTGCCCGGCGACCCGTGCCCGATGTGCCAGGCGGAGTCCGGTCTGTTCGTGCTCGACGATATGCCCGACTACTCCCCCATGGTCATCACCTGCAACGAGGCGTGCGACGCTTCCGTTGCGACCTCCGTGCTGCAGGACTGGTTCTTCGATAAGCCCCTGTTTGCCCTGCCCATGCCCATGCTCTTCGACGATCCCCTTGTCAAAAAGCACTGCATGGCCGAGATCGAGGAGTGCTGGAAGTTCATCGAGGATCAGACCGGCGTTCCGTTCAACTGGGATCTGCTTAAAGAGCATATTGAAAACCAGAACAAGCTGCAGGAGTTCGAGTGGGAGAAGTGGGAAGTCGCCTCGAAGACAAACTACTACCCCGTCAACGGCGTTGCGCAGGCGCTCTACCGCATCTACCAGAGCCAGTACGGCGATCTGCCGATATGGCACTTTGTTGACAGCAAGGTCCGCAAGATCCTCAACAAGTGCGTCGAAAAGAAGATAAACTCCTTCCCCATGACGCGCCACCGCGTGATCGCATGGTCCTGCGCACCGCTGTACTACTCCAACTGGTGCACCTGGGCGTACAACTGCTGGGGTCTGAATGTCATCATCAACATGGACTCTCTCATGTTCGACATGACCATCCGCACCGATTCCTACGAGCACTGCCTTGAGGATATGGCGCAGTACCATATGTGGGCGCCCATGCGCCGCATGGCAGTCGGCGGAATGAAGCACTTCTTCGAGCTGTGGGAGTACAAAGAGAAGTTCAACTGCGACATGGTCATGATGTACGACCAGCTGCAGTGCAAGGGTGCGCAGGGTCTGCACGGTCTATTTGAGGATGAGTTCCGCGACAGGAACATCCCCGCCATCTGGATGCCGCACGCGCTGCCCGACAGCCGCACCGTCTCCAGAATGGAGATCCGCCGCATCATAAACGACTACATGACCACCGTCATGCATGAAGAGCCGCTCGATCCGTCCCTGCTCGACTTCGACGACTCCATGACGTGGTAAAGCGATAGGAGGAAAAGACATGAAAAAATGCAAGTGCCGGAAAAAGCGCGGCTACAAGCTCGGTAAGTTTCTCGGCAAGCTCATCGGTATAGCGCTCGTTGCCAACGCCGCGCTGTTTGCCGTGTTCTTCTTTGACCTCGACGGCAAGCTGCTGTTCAACGTGGTCGAGCCGTTCCTCAAAAAGCACTACGACAATATGGAGCGCCGCGACATGCTCAAAGCGCCCTACGAGATGGACAAGCCCAGATACGAATACTGAAAATAAATTTTTGGAGGCGTACATATAATGAAATACTTCGGCGGCTGCGACGTGGGCTCGACCTACACAAAGGCAGTCATACTCGACGAAAACGGCAAGATGGTTGCAAACACCACCATAAAGAGCAAGATCAACTCCGAGCAGAGCGCGATCGCGGCGATGGACGAAGTCTGCAAGCAGGCAGGACTTGCCAGCTCCAAGGATCTGGCATACCTCATCGGCACGGGCTATGGGCGCAACAAGGTCCCCTTCGCGGATGAGAACATCTCCGAGATAAGCTGCCACGCCATGGGCGTGCATGTCACCGACCCCAGCGTCAAGGCGATCATCGACATCGGCGGTCAGGACGTCAAGGGCATCAGCATCGACACCGACGGCACCGTCAAGAACTTCGCGATGAACGACAAGTGCGCGGCAGGTAC
>DJEW01000043.1:0-327 GCA_002431965.1 Clostridiales bacterium UBA5888 | reverse complement strand
GCAAAGAACGTCATCCCCATCACCGCACAGTGCACCGTTTTTGCCGAGTCCGAGGTCATCACCCTTGTCGGCGAGGGCAAGGCGACCGACGAGATCGCCGCTGGCATCGAGATGGCGGTTGCAAAGCGCTGCTTCGTCATGGCGAAGAAGGCCGGCGCGACCGACAGCATCACGCTGACGGGCGGCTGCGCGAAGAACGACGGTCTGAAGGAAGCCATTGAGCACGTTCTCAAGCTCAAGGTCATCAACCTCAAGACCGACCCCCAGCTCATGGGCGCTCTCGGTGCGGCGGAGTACGCACGCCAGAAGGGCATGAGCAAGAAGTAA
>DJEW01000035.1 GCA_002431965.1 Clostridiales bacterium UBA5888 | reverse complement strand
TTAGTTCCTAAAGGGATTTTATCGGTGCAACAAATCCGTATATAGCTTTATTTTTTTGAGCGTCGAACAATAAAGTAGATCAACCACTCTATAGCTAAGACGCCAAGATAAAACACCGCCCATATAGCAAAACTAATCAGCTTTACTTCTAATGTCTGTACAGTTCCATGCCCGTCTACTGTTCTTGCAAATAAGAACACACTAAAGCATAAGAAAATAATAAGTTGTATGATTTGAACAATTCTCCAACCTTTGTTTTTCATAATTAGCCTCCTGCAATTTCAATCTCCATTTTCTTAATCTAAAAATTTATACCACAAATCTTGTGAACAAATCTACCGGGCTTTTGTAAAGTATGAGAAAAATCCGGACAACTTTCTGTCCGGACTTTCTCGCTCAATCATAAATCAATTCCGCTTTCACAATCTCCTCTGCCTGTGCGTTGCAAGCGTTCATCTGCCGCACCCATTCCATCTGGTTTTCGGCTTTCAGCTGTTCGGTCACGCCGTTTTGCTCTGCCAGTGACCGCACAATCAGCTCTATGCGGTTTCGTGCCGCTTCGTCAATCTCGGCACAATGCTCAAAGAGTTTGTCGGATAGAACCAGCTCATTGAACAGTATGCCGGATATGATTCAAATATCAGGTTTTCACTTCGATTATGCTCAGCTGCGCCGCCTGATATGGCGTTTCGGAGCAGATAATTTCCGTTATCCGCGCCACGGCATCCTCGCTCAAGCCTTCCTCCGGTGCCGGCACGGCGACCGTGACGGCATCGTTGCCTATGTACACCACGCAGTCGGAAAACTCCTTGGCGATCAGAAGATTTTCTATCTGCGACTCCTGCATGGAGTTTGCCGCCATGACGGAAATGGCATTCATTGCGCTGTCTATAGTTTCCTGAGAGGCTGTTTCCGCCGTGGCGGCGGTCTGCAAAAGTTCAAGCGCTTCGTCGCGCGACACCTGCCGTGTCAGTCTCGCCTCCGCAAAATACTCCGAGCCGGATGTTGTCTTGCTCTCTGCTGCTTCTGCATTCGCATTGAGCATTGCCTCATCCTCCGCCGATACCATCTCCGCGTCCGGGCTGCCCCATCTGCTGTTGTACGACCAGTTCAGTGCGACCGCCGCGCCCACAAAAATAAGAACGGCCAGCATAGTGATGTTTCTTTTCTTGTTTTTCATAAACTGAATGCTCCTCCTTTACATTTCAATCGTTCATTTTAAGTATTGTGATCTTATCTGAGGCAAATCCAGTATATGAGCTGACAGCGCGGATAATATCCAGCCTGACCTTTGCGTCTTCCGCGCCGTCGCACACCACGACAACACCGCAATCCGATGCGATAACCTCCGCCCTCCCGACGCCGTTTGTGCATGAGAGCACGGTTTTCAGCGGTTCATCTGTGTCTGATGCCTCGTCAATGATTGCGCTCTTCCCCGGTATCAGCATCAGCGCGATGCCAAGAACAAGGACAATGAGCGGGTATTTGAATTTTTCAAGCTTCGCCGCTTTCCCTTTGAATTCATTCATTATTTTTCCATGTCACTCGCTCCCCCGGTATACCCAGCCCTGCCGTCACAGCGTCCTCCAGCGCCGTTTCCTGCGCCGGTGCAGACTGTCCCGTGATGCACGCGGAATATGGCAGCCATACCCCGTCCATGCTCCATTGCACCTCCACATCCGCCTCCCTTATGTCAATATCCAATTCATTGGCTTTGTCCATAATATATGTTTCACATTCGCGCTCTATTACCGCGCGGTTGAGTCTTTCATTTATCTCTTCTCCCTGCGCTGTCAGCTCCGCCTCACGCTCCCTGTAATGCGCGGCGATCAGGGCATAGCTTTCAAGATCCATGCTTTTGAGCGGCGCAAGTATTGCCGTAAGGAGCACGGCAGCGGTGAGTATTCCTGTCACACGCTTCACGCCGCCCTCCGGCATTATACTCATTGCCGCACCGCACAGTATGGATAACGCGCATATCTCTCGTATTGCGCCGGACATCATACCGTCACCACCTTTATTGCCGCAGTAAAGGATATAAAGAGCATTATCGCGCAGCAGCCCACCAGTCCAAGGAGCATACTGAGCGCCGTTCCCACATCGCCCACAAACGCTGACAGCCGCGTGTTCGGCACCATGTCGCACGCGGCTGCTGCCGCGCGGAAAAGGAGTATCTTTATGGAGAGAGTCACAAAAGGACTGGCGCACATCGCCGCCACTGCAACAAGGCTGAACGCACCGGAGGAATTCCTGATCATCTGCGCTGCGGACAGCACAGTTGACGCAGCGTCTGAGATTATTCCTCCTACGACCGGCAGCGCCGTGGAGATCACCGTGCGCGCCGTCCGCGCCGCGACCGCGTCCACGCTGCTCGTCACGATGCCCGTCAATCCGATATACCCGCTGAAAAGAATGGTGAACACGGTCATAAACGTTGTTGCAGCCCATTTTGAAAAGCGCTGACAAGTCTTTACAAGCGCGTTATCGAATATTCCCTCACTCAGCGACAGTGCAAGGAAAGCGTATGTCAGCGGTATGACCACGCGCTGCGCCGCGCTCATGAGTATATCAATCGCAACGCACACCGCAGCATAGCGCGCGGATGCGGAGACGACCGCCCCGCAGGCGGCAGCGGCGGTAAAAACAGCGGGCAGCGCGGCACGGGAATAGTCCGACATACGCGCGAGTGCTGCGGAAGTCTGGCTGACAAGACTGTCCACTCCGCCGACAAGCAGCGACGCTGCCGCGCACACGGATGCTATGCTGATGTAATCGCGTATCGCCGCATCTTTTGTCAGTGACCCGGCGAGAGCGGAGCACATTGCAACGGCGACGATCGCCGCTGCATTCTGCACGTTCGTGCGCAGCTCCTTCACTGCGTCATTTGCCACGCGCCGCCACAGCCGTTCCAGCGCGCCCGGGGCATCATACGTTCCGTCCGGCGCGATCGTGCCGCTTATATCGCGCGCATCATCCGGCACTAAGCTCTCTGCCTCGCGCACACCCGTCATGTCCGCGGCGGTCACGGCAAGCTCTTCCGCGCTGGCATGGCAAATGAAAAGCGGCGCAAAGCACAGTATCAGAATTGCCGTCACTAGTGCATTTTTCAAACCATGCCCCCTATCATTCTCAGCACGCTCACAATAAGCGGCATCGCTACGCTCATCGCGCACACCGTTCCTGCAAGCTCCACCGCCGCCGCGCTCGCCCCCTGCGTCGAATCACGGCACAGTTCGGATGTAAGCTTTGTCACCGCCGCGATCGCCACGCACTTGAGCACCGGCGCAATGAGCACGTCTGACGTTCCTGCAATCGTTTTGACGGTCTTTATGAGGCTTTTCAGCTCTCCGGCAAAGTTCAGCGCCGCAAGCGCCGTCATTCCAACGGCGCACGCCCCGATCGCAAGCGTCATTTCCGGGTTTGTCCGCTTTATAAGCAATCCCGCCGCCGCAGACACCAGCGCAACAGCCGCCGCCTTGAATATAAGCTCCATCACAGCGAAAAAAGCATCTTGATAAGGTCAAACAGCTCGCTTATCTTGCGCACCACCACCATCAGCACCACCACTAACGCCGTTATCGTCGTCATCAGCGCCTGCTCGTCGCGCCCCGAGCGCTGCAGGAGAATATTCAGCACGGCAACAAGTATGCCGACAGCAGCTATCTTGAAAATGAGGTCAATATCCATCGTAAATTCTCCCGTGTCATATCAACACTGTCACGAGCAACAGTCCCGCTGCGGCAGACACGCCGAGCGACAACCGCCTTTGCTGAGGATACTCTGCCTGCGCACGCTCCTGCGCTGCGCGCAGGACGGCAGCGCTTCTTTCAAGCGCTGCAAGCTGCATGTCGAGCTCGCACCGTCCCAGCACCAGCCCCACGGAGGCAAGCTCGCGCAGCTCATCCGTTTCCAGCGCGGGCAGGGTCTCCATCACGCTTTCACACCACAGCTCCGAAAACTCACGCCTGCCCAACTGCGGCAGCCTGTACGATACAGCGGAAAAAAAGCTCTGCGCATCGTCCCGGCTATGCCGCGACATATAATTCATAAGCGCCGGAATTGCAGTCATGCGTGCGGCGAGCTCCCCACGCATCACGCAAAGAGCATCCGAAAGCGCCGCGAGCGTGTCAATCCGCCGCCGCTCCGACGCGACGCGCAGAAATCCCATCATGCCGCATGCTGTGAACGCCATCAACGCCCCAAGCATCCTCATTTCTCAACCCTCCTGAGCGCATAGCGCCTCGAACGCCCCGTACCGCTTATCTCAATGGCGTATTGAAATATATGCTCGTCCAATAGCTCCCGATAAAGCTCACGGCGGGACAGCTCCATGACCGACGACGCATGCGCCGTCGCGTACAGCGCCACGCCGCACCCTGTTATCTCGCGCATTGCATCAATGTCTGCGCGCTCTGTTATTTCATCCACGGCGATAACGTCCGGGTTCATCGCCCTGAGCAGCATCAGCGACGCCTTGCTTTTTTTGATGCCGGTCATTATGTCGCTGTGCTCGCCCAGATCAAAGCCGTTCCCGTTTTCCCCGGTCGCGGCAAGCTCTCCGCGCTCGTCCACAACGGCTACGCGAGCCGTCGTGTTTGCAGTACGCCGGATAAGCTCGCGCAAAGCAGTTGTTTTCCCTCCTCCCGGCGGTGAAATGAGCAATACGCTTGTGCCGTTAGCCCGGCAAAGCTCCTTCCAAGCTGCGTCCATATCGCCGGTAAAGAGCGCTGGGATTCGTATATTCACCGAAGAAAAGTCACGAAAGCCGCTGACCTCGCCGTCCTTTATGACCGCCGTGCCGCAAACGCCGACCCTCAGCCCGCCGCTGTTTATGTACCCATCGCAAAGCTCGCACATAACAGTGTGCATGGATGCTCCCGTCACACGTTCAAGAAGAGCCGCAATATCGTGTTCAGTCACAACGCGCTCGGAAAAAGCCTTCTCCGTGCCGTTAACGAGCGCCGTCACCCTTCGTCCGCGCCGCAGGCGCAGTTCCTCCGGCTGAGCACAGCATAACGCGTCCATACGTGTGCACAGCCTGTCCGGCAGCAGCGCAAGCGCTTTTTTCACATAGTCCATACTCTTGATCCTCTCATGAAACACCTTGTCTTACCTAAATCTATGCAGCGGGTTTATTTTTATTCTTGAAAGATTCCATGCATTGTGCTATCATTTAGGAAAATGTCGGGTCTTCCGTTTATATGACAGAAGTCAGGCAGCGTGGAAGCCCTCACTTATTCATCCGTCACACAAGCGGGGTTTCAAAAACTGATTGCGGCTATGCCGCGTGGAGGCATACTATGGAAATGAAGGTTTTGTGGGCGGGCGCTCTGTTCTTTGCCGGTTGGTTGTGGTTTTTCCTTTTTGTCAGGCAGTTCGTTTTTAACTTTGCCGTTGCTTTTCCGCTTATCAGCCGTATGAGAAACACCGCAGAGGATCTTATTCACAAGTCCGCGGTCAGATACACAGTGATTTCCGTCATCGCGTGCGCTGTTTTTATTGCCATCGTCCTTTTCGTTATCCTGCGCTTCTGTGCGACATATCTTGTCATCAGTTTCTTTGTCGGCGGCGCTGTCGGCGCGGTGCTCTACATCAACAAATTCACTCCGAAGAACCGTCAGATGTTCGACGCATTCTGCGCCACGTATTATCAATTTGTTCCCGATGATGAGCTTCGCACCGCGATGTACAATAAAAAGCCCAGTCAGATGAAAGTACGCCTGCATACGATGAAGCTCAGAACCGACTTCATTCCCAGCTTCAAGGATCCGGACAATAACGCCGTAACATAAGATACGTGATTATAACTTACATAATGATAGATAACTCCGCCGGGCAGCCTTGGCTGCCCGGCGGAGTTATCTATGTACCTTTATTATCTATTTCGTTTTCCAGGGCGATAGCCTCCCCCGATTCACGAGAAAAGCCCTGTCGGCAATTTCCGCCATAGGCGTGTCGGAAAGCGAGTCTGAGTAAAAACACTCGGTATGCGCACCGGGGTACTGCTCATGAAAGCGCCGCACTTTCTCTTTATCGCGGCAGTTCAGCCCATCAATGCACCCGGTTTTTTTATCCATGCGTGTGCCTATCAGGCGCACGCCAAGCCGCTTTGCAACGGGTTCCAGCAAAAACTCCGGCGATGCGGAAATGATGATATCGTCATCCTTTTTTTGCGCCAGATACCACTCGCCCACGCCGTCGAATTTTTTCGCCCAGAAATCCTTGACCGCCGTGTCAGCGTCGATGTAGCGCAGAAATGAAAACAGCTGCTCCTTGAGATGTGTCATGTCCGTGCGCCGGGCAAGGTAGGCAAGCGCCGTGCAGAGTGTGCGCGGAACGGTGCGCAATACGGCGAAAGGATACTTCGCAAGGCAGTATTTATAAAACGCGACAGAGCTGTCCACAACGTATATCGTTTTGTCAAAATCATAGGTATTCATGGTCTATTCACCTGTTTCAAAGCTTTTTGTGCACTGTGCGGCAGGCATTGGCAAGGATGAGTATGGACGCCGCAACGTCAGCAGCAACCGCTGGAAACGCCGGCACCGCCCCGCAGACCGCCAGCACGAACAGCAGCAGCCTTGCCCCGGCAAACGCAAGCGCATTCTGCCGTGCCGAACCGTAAGCGAGCTTTGCCGTGCGTACAGCCTCCGGCAGACGCCGAAGGTCGTCCGCCATGATGAGCACGTCCGCAGAGTTCAACGCTGCGGCAGAGCCGAGCGACGCAAGAGAAATACCGACATCCGCTCTCTCCATCGCCTCTGTGTCGCTTGCCCTGTCACACACAACGGCAAGGGCAGAACGCTCAGGCTTTGTTGCAAGCAGGTATTCCACTGCCGACACTTTGCTCTCCGGAGTCTGTTCCGGTTTTACCATTTCAAAATTCAGCGACGATGCCACAGTACGTGCAACAGAGCGCACATCATCCGTCAGCAGCACTGTGTTCCTCACGCCCATCACGCGCAGCTCCTCCAGCACGTCGAATGCGCCCTCGCGCACCCGGTCATTCATCAGAAAATATCCGCAATAGCTGTCATTGCGTGCAACGTGTATCGCCGCGCCGCCGCGCCGTGGTATGTCACAGTGTATGCCATGCTCCTCAAGGAGCGCGGCGTTGCCGACATAGATATGCTTGCCGCGCACGACAGTGCTTATGCCGCGTCCGGGGATGACCTCGGTTTTTACAGCTTCACGCGCGTCACGCTCAAAGCTGCCGCAGGCTGCGCATATGGCGCGACCGATCGGATGCTCCGAATATTGCTCGGCGCGCGCGGCGATGAGCAGCAGCTCATAGTCAGTCACGCCGTTTGGAACAACGTCCGTCACAACATACCGCCCCTCCGTGAGCGTGCCTGTCTTGTTGAACACCATCGTTTTTGTGCGTGCAAGTGCTTCGATAAAGCGTGTTCCCTTGACGATTATACCGTGCCTGGCAGATACCGCAATACCGCCCAAAAATGACAGCGAAGCCGCCGCAGCAAACACTGCCGTGTTCGACAGTGCCAACAGCACCGCCGCGCGCCCTATCCACGCTCTCCACTCGCCGGTAAATATCGGCGGAATAACCGCCAGCAGCACTGCCAGCGCAGATACCGCCGGCGTATAGATGCGCATCAGTTTTTCCACATGCTTTTCATAGCCGGATTTATACCGCACGGCGCTCTCCAGCGCGGCGCATACGCGAGATGCGGTAGAGTCCTCAAAGAGCTCTTCAACACGCACACGTATGGGTGCATCGGTATTGATACAGCCGGAATACACACGATCCCCGGCTGTCACGGTGAAATTCTCCGCTGCGTCCGTGATGAGCGTTGCGTCAAGAGCGCTCATGCCCTCCACAACTACGCCGTCAAAGGCGAGTATCTCACCCTCGGCAACATCAACAATGTCGCCTACCGCAACAGTCTGCGGTGATCTCGGCTCTGCAATGCCGCATTCGTCCTCCGTGTTTACGCTCTCCGGCAAGGCCTTTCGCATTCCGGCGTACATTTTTGCATTTACAGATACCGCCCATGCCTCAATGAGCTTTACCGCGCGATAAAGCGCCATTACCGCCGCTCCCGCGCGGTAGTCGCCTGTGGCAAACAGCGCCGCAGAAGATGCAATTACAGGTATACTTTCGCCAAGCAGATTTCCTTCCGCAATCTCTGCTGCGGCGTGCATCAAAACCGTGTACAGCGCTGCAAGCAGCGCAGCGGAATAAACCGCAAGTCCAAGCCATCCATCAAAGTTCAGAATGCACGCCGCTGTAAAGAGTATGAGCGCCGCTGCCGTCTCCGCTGCATTTCGCTTTGTCAGCGCAAATTCCGTGTGCTCGCTCTGCGCCTTGCGCAGATCCGCCGCAGCGCGGCGCGGTCTTCTTTCTAAAGGCTCCTTCAGATGCCGCTGCTCCTTCTCCTTTTTCGGAAGATGCTTACTCATGCGTCTTTCCCCTTCTTCTTTTCTATAAAAACGCGGCAAATAATATATACTGCCGCCACGCCCAGCACAGAACCGGCGGAATCCACCATAACATCAGTGAGCTGTGCTGATCTTTCCGGCACAAAATACTGGTGCAGCTCGTCCGAGCAGGCGTACAGGACACTGAATGCAAACGCCGAAACCGGCGCAGCAGGTGTGCCCGGATGCTTGATGAGAAGCTCGCGCGCAAAAAGCGCGCTTGTTATGCCAAGCATAAAATACTCAAACATATGGGCGTACTTGCGTATATCATGCTCCGCCCCTTCGCCCGTTATCGACGGAAGCAGCATGATAAGCGCCCTTATCTTCTCAAGCAGCCCGTCGCTCACGTTCTGGCTTCTCTGCCCGTTCTGCGACGAAAAGTAAAATATCAATACCATGCACATGAACGTCAGAGTGCCATATGCTATCAATTTTGTTCTGTGTTTTATCTCCATTATCCGTTCCTTTGTCCATGCTGTCTTTTCACGTATTATACACAGACCGGAACATAAATTCAAGCGTCCGCATTTTCCTGCTCCACGTGCTCAGCAATCCGCTCCGCCCCATTTCTGGGGAGACAGGCACGCTGCGCCGCGAGCATGCGGTCTCTAGCCGCGCTGTCGTATATAAGCCTGTCGGCAAAGCGCGCCGCCTCATCAACATTCTGCGCAAAGTACGACATTCCATGATCCGCAAAAAACTGCGCGTTCAGCGTTTCTACGCCAGGGATCGCCATCGTGTGTACCAGCGGCGCACCAAGCACTGCGGCTTCCGAGCTGGATATTCCGCCTGCCTTTGACAAAAGCACATCGCAGGCGTGCATATATTCCGCTACTTTGTCCGTGAACGGAACAGCCATCACGCCGTCTCCTCCATACTGCGTCTCAAGCGCGGCGCGCAGCTCCTCATTGCGCCCCGGAAGCACGCACAGCAGCGAATTTTCATCCGGCACACGGCGTATCGCGTCGCACAGTGATACTGCGTCGCCGCAGCCGATGCCGCCGGTCATAATGAGATAAATCTTCTTCTCCTGCGGCAGTCCCAGTCCCTCACGCGCTTTACGGCGCGTCATTGCCGTTTTGAATTTTTCCGCGACTGGCATACCCGTCACGAAAAGGCGCTCCGGAGGCATCCCTGCCTCTGCGCACACGCTCATGATCTCCTCATGAGGCAGAAAGTACCCGGTGAGATCCGTCTCCGCAAGAAACGGAATGCAGGTGTAGTCGGATAACACACCGTAGCAGTGCACTGTGCAGCGCTCATGCCGCCGCAGGAATGTCAGCGTCTCCATCGGAAAAAGGTGGGAGCATATGACCGCATCATAGCCGCGCTCCGCAATAAAATCATTCAGCTGACGCGCGTGGCGTATGTTTGCCAGATACACCGGAGAGGCCACGCCCGTGGCGCTATACATCGCGCCAGCATGATACATCATACCGAAAAGCTCAGGCGTTTTTGAAGATATGCGGTTAAGCACCTTGTCAAAGCTCAGCGGACCCGGCTCGCCGAACATATGCAGCATATCCAGAAACTCCGTCTCATGTCCGCGCACCTCCAGCGCCTCCTTCACGGCAAGCGCACAGTGGTTGTGTCCCTCGCCGGTGCTGCAGCTCAAAAGCAAGATTTTCATATGTTGCACTCTCCTGTTGCCTCAGGTTTATGATATTATTTTATTAGAATATCATTTGAGTGTCAACACTGTCCGCGTCACATTTACCTCTGTGTGCCGTGCTGCCTTAATTTTTGCTATGCAAGAATATAATAAACGTGCTATTTCCTCGCCACTGCGGGGCAGCCTGAATGATACGTAAAAACTTCACGCACCGGCATTGCGAATTTTCGCGGCGCAGTGCTCCTGCATGAGGTTTATGCTCCAAACGATTATCCCGGCGTGATCACGCGCGGCAGCAAATCTAGCACAGCACATTTTTACTGTGCATGAAAAAAATACATCTCCTTTTTCGGAATATCTCCATCTGATATGCAGAAGATAAACACGGGCAAAAACCCAAATAGAGAAAAAGGAGATGTAAACTATGTCTACCAATACCAGCAATCATCTTGTTAACCCCGCTGCGCGCGACGCTATGGAGAAGTTCAAGATGGAGGCCGCTTCCGAAGTCGGCGTCAACCTCAAAAACGGTTATAACGGCGATCTTACCAGCCGCCAGGCCGGTTCTGTCGGCGGTCAGATGGTCAAGAAGATGATCGAGGCCTACGAGAACGGCATGAAGTAATTTGCGCAAAAACCCATAAAAATTCAGGAGAGGAACTGCTCTCCTGAATTTTTTTCCTAATCATCCTTTAATCCTTATATTCAAACATCAGGTCGTACATGCTGACGGTGTCGCCGTCCTTCACGCCCATCTGCTCCATGCGTTCGTACACGCCCGATTCACGCAGGACGCGGTCAAAATACATACGGCTTTCGTAATCGTTAAAGTTTATCGTCGAAACAAGGCGCTGAAGCCAAGGACCTTCAACGATCCACATGCCGTCAAAGTGCTGGATGTCAATTCCGGAGGAAGTGTCGATCACCGGCTCCGGCGGAATGTAGTCCGCCTCAAAGCTGCGCACCGGCGGAAGCTCCGCAAGGCGGCGCGCACATTCGCCGACAAGCTCGCGCGTGCCCTCATGCGTCACGGCGCTCATCTCGAAAAACTCATACCCCAGCTCCTCAACGTGCGCGCGCAGACGCGCGACGTTATCGCTCCCCTCTTTCACAAGATCGCTCTTGTTCGCCGCCACTATCTGCGGTCGGGAGGCGAGCTCCGGGCTATACTCTTTAAGCTCGGCATTTATCGTGTCAAAATCCTCCACAGGGTCGCGCCCCTCGGAGCCGGACACATCCACAAGGTGAACGAGAAGACGGCAGCGGTCAATATGGCGCAGGAAATCATGTCCCAGCCCTGCGCCCTCGGATGCGCCCTCAATAATGCCGGGGATATCCGCCATGACGAAAGACACGCCCTCATCGACGTACACCACGCCCAGATTGGGGAAGAGAGTTGTGAAATGGTAGTTTGCGATCTTCGGGTGCGCTTTGCTGACGACGGACAAAAGCGTTGACTTGCCTACATTCGGGAATCCCACCAGCCCAACATCCGCAAGGAGCTTCAGCTCAAGCGTAATGTCGTGGCTTTCGCCGGGCAGCCCGGGCTTTGCAAAACGCGGCACCTGACGTGTGGGCGTGGCAAAGTGCATATTGCCCCAGCCGCCGCGTCCGCCCTTTGCAGCAATCCAGTCCTCTCCGGTGGACATGTCGTGCATGATAGCGCCAGTCTCGGTGTCGCGCACGATAGTGCCGCGCGGGACTTTAATATACAGCGTTTCGCCGTCCTTTCCGTAGCAGCGCTTGCCGGAGCCGTTCGCGCCGTTCCCTGCGGTATACTTGCGCTTATAGCGAAAGTCCATGAGTGTGGACATATTGTCGTCAACGGTGAACACTACGTTGCCGCCGCGTCCGCCGTCGCCGCCGTCCGGACCGCCCGCCGCAACGTATTTCTCCCGGTGGAACGCGACCGCGCCGTCGCCGCCCTTCCCGGCGTGTATGCTGATCCTCGCCTTATCAACAAATGCAGATGCCATGCCGTAACCTCCCTCTGCGTCTTACAAAAAAAGGTCGGACATTGTCCGACCTTTTTAGTCACATTTACTGAGCAATTTCTTCGTAAACGGAGACCTTTTTGCGGTCCTTGCCCATGCGCTCGAACTTCACCTTGCCGTCAACAAGAGCGAACAGAGTATCATCCTTACCCTTACCGACATTGGTACCCGGGTGGATCTTAGTTCCGCGCTGTCTGACAAGGATGTTGCCGGCCAGAACAAACTGTCCGTCGGCTCTCTTGGCACCAAGACGCTTTGACTCACTGTCGCGGCCGTTCTTGGTAGAACCCATACCTTTTTTATGTGCCATTCAGGTTTTCCCTCCTTTAGTCAATATCAGTTGCGGAAAATTAAGCGTTGATGGTCTCGATCTGAACCTTGGTGTATGGCTGTCTGTGACCCTGCGTTCTGCGATAACCCTTTTTGGGCTTCATCTTGTAAACGCGGATCTTCGCGCTCTTGCCGTTCTTGACGACATTTGCGGAGACGGAAGCGCCTTCAATGCAGGGTGCACCGAAAACTGCGGTCTCACCGTCGATAACAGCCAGAACCTGATCGAACTTGACAGCCTCGCCCGCTGCGGCATCCATCTTCTCAACGAAGATGACGTCGCCCTCAGCAACACGGTACTGCTTGCCGCCAGTCACGATGATAGCATGCTTCATGAACTTATCCTCCCTCTTTACAGGTCTCGCTCTTAGGGCGGAGGCTTGACCTCGCTTGGCAACCCCTTCAATGCGGCTTTAGTAGGATAACACGTACATGTCCGCGTGTCAAGTGTTTTTATTGCTTTTTTGCGGCTTTTATGCGTTTTTCAGCCTACTGCCTCTATGTCGCTGTCGCTCATGAGGATGTAAGAGCCATCCTCGCCGCTCTGCGTGAGCAGCATACGCGACTGTATGCCGGCAGCATCGCGGAAGCTCACCATAAGCTTTGGCATACCGTCAGGTATAATAGTGTCAAGCTGCAATACACAGTCGCTCATATAGCTGCACGCCCAGAGCTGTGCCGTCTCATAAAACCGGTCAGAATAATCCACGCTGGAAAGACGCACATCGTAGACAGTGCCGTTCGCCTCAAGACACAAAGCCTCTCCCTCGGCATCCACAGTCACCTTGTCGATTATCTCAACAGATCCGTCGGCTACTTCGCTCTGTGCTTTCAGCGTGAGCGTGCCGCTCTCACCGGTGCGCTCGGCAGGAAGCCACTTGTCGTCAATATGCCCGGCAAGCTTGCTATAAGGTATGACAAAGTCAACAATGCCTGCGGCATAAGGTCCAAGCTCATAAACGGTGGAGTAGATCACCATGCCTTCTTCATTGAAGTACCATGACCCATCACGCACAAGAGCAGTAATTGCGGCATTTACATCACCGTCAGCAACCATGTCAGCATAAACGCGCTGGGAATAGTAACCGTCCTTGTCGGCGTTGTAAAGACCAATCATATAGTCGGCAAGGAACGCTTTAAGCTCTTCAAAATTGTCGGAGAGCATTTCAAGCGTGACATACTCGCCGCTCT
This sequence comes from Clostridiales bacterium UBA5888, assembly GCA_002431965.1. Taxonomy (GTDB): domain Bacteria; phylum Bacillota; class Clostridia; order Oscillospirales; family Oscillospiraceae; genus Limivicinus. The sequence goes on along the minus strand of DJEW01000035.1, from coordinate 14,315 downwards.
CTGTGTCAAAGGTATAGCCCGTATCAAAATAGCTGCCGTGTGCGCCTCCGGTATAAGTGTAGGTTGTGTAAACCATGCTGAGTACGCGGCTGTCTATGCGCTCTACACGCCCGGTGCGTGATGAAGAATATTCCAGCGGCATATCGGTATATCCATTCTCCACGGCAAAGGTGTAGTTATCCGTTGCCATTTCGAGCATGCCGTTCACGCCGCCCATTGCATACTCGTCGCTCTCACCGGCAGCGCCGTAATCATTGCCGGTATAATAGGTTTCGTCCACGGTTGCAATATATTCGTTGACAGCGTTGCTCGCCTCCGGACGTCCCTCAATATAGACGCGCGGAGTTTCATAAGAGAACGAAAGAATGAGCGTTTCCCCATTCTGCGGGTCGTAATGCTCCTCAGAATGTTTCTCCATGCTGACTATGACATGCTGTGGCAGCGCAGACTCTGCCGTGCTGGCAGATGCGTCAATAACTGCCGTCGCTTCCGGCGCCGCCTCGGTCGGCTCGGCATCGGCTTCAGGCAGCGGGGGCAGCTCAACATTTTTCAGGTTGTTCAGGCTGCCGCAGCCGCACAGCGCCGCCGTAAGCGTCAGCAGCAGAATTATCGCGGTTATCTTTTTCATAGTGATCCTCCATGTCATCGATATGATCAGACATTTGGTGTGACGCGGTGCACACGTAATATGTTCCCGCCTGCAATATTTATTATATGTCATCGCTGTAATTAAATCAAGCAAGCTCTGTAAATACCAGCGGCAAAACAGAACAGAGCATTTTTAAATGTCAGTTTACGCGGTGGAATATCTATGTTATAATATCGACAGGATTGTGATAGTTTTGTTTATCGCTGATTATCACTAAAAACGAGGTGTAGAGATGGAAAAAAGAGCAAATATTCTGGCTCTCGCAAGCAAGATAAGTCTTGAGAGCATGACGTACACAGGCATTACCTACAACGATCCCGAGTACAGGATTCTCGAGCCAATTGTCACGGACGATATGTGCAGCGTGGCAATGCACATGCGTCTTGAAGTGCCGCGCACCGTGGAGGAGCTTTCGCGCCGCTGCAATGCGGACGTGAATTTTGTGAGAACACAGGTGGACAAGCTTGTCGAGATCGGCTTTGCGCGCTCGCGCACCACGGACGGTGTGCTTGGCTACTATTACCCCATCTGGGTTCCCGGCATTATGGAGGGCATACTATCTAACCGCGAGCAGTGCGACCGCTACCCCGATCTGGGCTATTGCTTTGAGGAGTATACCCGCCGCCGTATTGAGCTCGTCGCCCCGACGCTCAGCTCCGGCAAGCTCGGCATGATGTTCATGCGCGTCATGCCCGTCATGAGCGCGATTGAGAACAACTCCCGCACGGCATCTTATGATGAGGTAACCACACTTATCGAGAACGCCACAGCGATCTCCGTTGGTCCATGCTCCTGCCGCCGTGCCCGCCGTCTAATGGGCGAGGGCTGCGGTCATCTGGAAGAGGATATGTGCATGTACCTCAACGACAACGCCATCAACTTTTCCAAGACCGGCGCACACCGGCTTGTCACCAAGGAAGAGGCGTATGAGATCCTTAAGCGCGCCGAGGACAACGGGCTTGTCCACGAGATCAATCAGACCCCAGGCTTTGAGGAGACCACCGCAATATGCAATTGCTGCGGCTGCTCCTGCTTTGCGCTGCGCATTGCGGAATACTTCCGCTCCAAGAATGCAATCCGCTCCAACTTCACCGCGCGTGTTGACAAGGAAAAGTGCGTCGCCTGCGGTCAGTGCGTTGAAAACTGCCAGACAAACGCGCTACGCCTCGGGCAGAAAAACTGCACGACAAATCCTCACATCTCCGACGCTTATGACTCTGACCGCGCCATACCGTGGGATCGCTCCAGCTACAACGTTGAGTACCGCACTAACCGTTCCGATGTTATGGGGAGCGGCACCGCCCCCTGCAAGGCGGTATGCCCTGCGCATATACCCGTTCAGGGCTACATAAAGCTCGCCTCCATGGGGCGCTACACTGAGGCGTTGGAGCTAATAAAGAAGGAAAACCCATTCCCTGCCGTCTGCGGACGCATATGCAACAAAGCGTGCGAAAGCGCCTGTACGCGCAGTATTATCGACTCCTCCGTCGCAATTGATGACATCAAGAAGTTCATTGCAGAGAAGGATCTGGACTCCGCCACGCGCTATGTGCCCAAAATGCTCAATCAGACCGGAAGACCCTACCCCGAGAAGATTGCCGTTATCGGCGCGGGTCCTGCGGGCTTGAGCTGCGCGTACTATCTCGCCGTCAAAGGCTATCCCGTAACCGTATTTGAAAAAGAGGACAAGCTCGGCGGAATGCTTACGCTCGGCATCCCCAGCTTCCGTCTGGATAAGAGCGTCGTCAATGCGGAGATCGAGATCCTGCGCGAGCTTGGCGTGGAGTTCCGCACCGGCGTTGAGGTCGGAAAGGACGTCACACTTGACACGCTGCGGGCTGATGGGTATAAGGCGTTCTATCTTGGCATCGGCGCGAGCCGCGGCGCTGCCGTGGGCTGCAAGGGCGATATTCTTCCCGGCGTATTCACCGGCATTGACTTTCTGCGTGAGGTCAACCTAGGGAAGACACCGGAGATCGGCAAAAAGGTCGCGGTTATCGGCGGCGGCAATGTCGCCGTTGATGTGGCGCGCACCGCCGTGCGCCTTGGCGCAGATGAAGTGACGGTCGTTTACCGCCGCGGCAGAGACGAAATGCCCGCCGATGCGGATGAGGTCGCCGAGGCTGAGGCTGAAGGCGTGAAGTTCCGCTTCCTCGCTTCTCCCGCAGAGATCACCGGCAGCGGCAGGGTCGAGTCACTCACACTCGAGATCATGGAGCTTGATGAGGCGGATGCCAATGGACGCCGCAGGAGCATCGGCACAGGCAAGCTTGAAACCACGCGCGTTGACAGCGTTATCTCCGCCATCGGGCAAAAGGTTGAGCTCTGCGGTATTGCCGCGTTCAAAACCAACGCCAACGGCACAGTCACGGCAGATGCAAAGAGCTATCAGACCAGTGTGAGCGATGTATTTGCCGGCGGAGACGCCGTGACCGGTCCGAAATTCGCCATCGACGCTATCGCAGCAGGCAAGGAAGGCGCAATATCCATACATCGCTATGTCCATCCCGGTCAGCGTCAGGACATCGGGCGCGATAACCGCGACTACAAAGCCCTCGACACCGCCACCGTCGCCGTTTCCATCGGCAGCTTTGATACCGCGCCGCGGCAGAAAGCCGCCTGCGGCAGCGCCGCCGAGGCAAAGAAGACTTTCAAAGACCTGCGCGGCACGCTCACCGAGGATCAGATAAAGAAAGAGGCCGACCGCTGCCTCGGCTGCGGCTGCGTCGTTTTGGATGAAGATCTCTGCGTCGGCTGCGGCATATGCACCACCAAGTGCAAGTTTGACGCCATCAAGCTGGAAAAGACGCTTGACAACAAGGGGCAGACGTATTACCGAACTCTTTTGACCGCGGTCACAAACACGCCGTCTGCTCTCGGACGTCTTGCGAGGAAAAAGCTCATCAAAAAGCGTGCCGGTGACAGTCCATGCATGAAATAGGCATTGTGCGCAGTATGTGCCAAACCGTTGCGGATTACGCGCGGAAAAACGGTATTGCCCACGTGGATGAGATCGTATGTGAGGTCGGTGAGCTGTCGCTCGTTATCCCGGAATATGTGGAGGAGCTTTATCCCCCTGTGAGCGAAGATATTCCCGAGGTTCGCGGCGCAAAGCTTATTCTCGAAACAGTTCCCGGACTTGCCGAATGTGACGACTGCGACGAAATTTTTAACGTTGCAGCCAATGAAGGGTACTGCCCCAACTGCGGCAGCTTCAACAAGACCGTGCTCTCAGGCAGGGATTTCAACATCAAAGAGATTCATGTAATTGAGAACAACTGACCTGCAATTTTACTGTACTGCTGCAAAGTGCCCCACACTTTGCAGCAGTATTTTGTTGACTAAATAAGACTTTCCGTGTAAAATTGATACATATATATTACAATATGGAGGATGAAAAATGCCTGCGTTTACTGATTTCACGTTTCGCTCCGCAAACGCCGTGAACACCATTCACGCCAGAATGTGCACCCCCGACGGCGCACCGCGTGCCATAGTGCAGATCGTCCACGGCATTGCTGAGCATATAAACCGCTACGATAATTTTATGCTTTTCCTTGCAGTAAACGGAATACTTGCCGTCGGCGACGACCATCTCGGTCATGGGCAGTCTGTCACAGACGAAGCCGACCGTGGCTTTTTCAACGATGACAATGGTTGGTTCTACGTTGTTACAGATGAGGAAAGGCTGCACGACATCATAGCCAAGGACTATCCCGGTGTACCATACATTATGTTCGGGCACAGCATGGGCAGCTTCATTACGCGCACTTATATTATCGACCACGCCGGCAAATATGACGCTGTGATACTCAGCGGCACAGGACACCAGAGCAAAGCGCTCGTCCTCGGTGGGTATATTATGGCAGAGGCTATGGTCAAATCGAAAGGTGCGCGCAGCGATGGACAGAAGCTCAATGACATAGCTTTCGGCACTTATCTCAGCCATATCAAGGCACCGCGCACAGAGTTCGACTGGCTGTCACGCGACATTGACAATGTTGACAAGTACATTGCCGACCCAAACTGCGGTTTTGCCGCAAAGGCAAGTATGTACCGCGACATGATGCGCGGCATATGGTATGTCACAACGCAAAAAAACATTGACCGTATGGATAAAACAAAACCCGTATACTTCATGTCCGGCAGTGAAGACCCTGTGGGCGACTACGGCAAGGGTGTTGAACGGGCATATAAGGCATTCTGCAAGGCGGGGCTGCACGACGTTATGATGCGGCTCTACCCTGAGGGACGCCACGAAATGCTCAACGAAACAAACCGTCTTGACGTGCAGCGCGATATACTAGACTGGATAAACGAAAAGCTGCCTGCCATTGCGGCAGACAAAACCGATTAACACACAGCGGATATAGCTACAGCGCCGTTCGGAAAATCCGAACGGCGCTGTGATTATTTCAATCTATATGTTGTTATTCGGCATCGTCAGGGTCGGTCTCCGGTGCGATACCGGTGGCTTTGCCGGACTCAGAAACCTCGTAGACAAGAGCGTCCTCACCCGGTTCATCGTCATACTCTTCCTCTTCTGCCTTAACGGCTGCAGGCGCAGGCTCAGAAAGGGCACGGATGGACAGGGAGATCTTGTGCTTGTCATCGTCGATGGCAGTAATCTTTGCATCAACGACATCGCCGACAGTCAACACGTCCTCGGGCTTGCCGATGCGGCGGTTAGCGATCTGGGAAATATGGATAAGCCCGTCAACACCGTCAACAACCTCAGCAAAAGCGCCGAAAGGCATGAGCTTGACGACCTTGACCGGTGCAACATCGCCGACGGAATACTTGTTGGTGAACACAGTCCAGGGATTTGCTTCAGGATCTTTATAGCCGAGGGAGATTTTGCGCTTTTCCTTGTCAAAGTTGATAACATAAACCTCGACCTCATCGCCGACAGACAGAACCTCAGAGGGCTGATGGATACGACCCCAGCTGAGCTCGGAGACATGAACCATACCGTCAATGCCGCCAATATCGACAAAAGCGCCGTAGCTGGTGAGAGATTTGACAACACCGTGGTACTTCTTGCCGATTTCGATCTCGTTCCAGATGGCTTCGGTACGCTCACGGCGCTCAGCCTGAGCAACGCGGCGGATAGAGCCGACAACACGCTTGCGCGCCTTGTTGACCTCCGTGATCTTCAGACGGACAGTCTTCTTGAGAAGCTGCGCCAGATCGGCATCGCGGGGCAGATCGGTCTGAGATGCGGGGACAAACACTCGCACGCCCTTGACGTTGACAACAACGCCGCCCTTGTTCTCTTCGGTGACAACGCCTTCCAGAACAGTGCCGTCTTCGGCTGCGGCTTCGACTTCATTCCAGCCCTTTGCGGCATCAAGACGCTTCTTTGAAAGCTGTGCCGTGCCCTCAACATCGTTCACGCGGACAACAACAGCCTCAATGGGATCGCCGACCTTGATAACATCCTCGACCTTAATGCCGTCGTCGGTGAACTCCGTCGTGGGAATGAAGCCGGAATACTTGGTGCCGAGGTCAACGCTGATCTCAGTGCCGGTGATAGCGACGACAGTACCTGTTACCTTATCTCCATTATATATAGTTTTGAGAGTTTCCTCCAACATTTCGTCAAAGGACTTTTCATTCTCAAGCTTGGTTTCTTCGACCTTGATTTCGTCAGACATTTTGTTTCTTACCTCCTTAATTATCCACGCGGGCGTGGATGCCCCTGCCGTGAGCCCGACAGTGTCAGCCATGCGGAGAGCGCCGGTATCAAGCTCGTCCAGCCGTTCAATAAACTGAACGTTGGCGCAGTTTTCTGCGCAAATCTGCGCAAGATGCACACTGTTTGCGCTGTGCTTCCCGCCGATGACGACCATCGCGTCACATTCAGCGGCAAGCCTTGCGGCCTCTTCCTGTCGCGTGAACGTAGCAGAACATATTGTATCAGATATTTTTGCGTTTGTACACCTTTTTTTTATGATATTGCAACATTCGTTAAAATTACTGCGCGTCTGCGTTGTTTGTACCACCACAGTTATCGCTTTTGTCCAGTAAGTCTCATTACCGTCGAGCCAGCGCGCCAATTCCTGCGGATTTTCAAAAACAGCATGCTCGCCGCACCAACCGCATATACCCTCAACCTCCGGATGCTCACGCATTCCGATGATGATGACGAAGCGCCCTTCGCTACCGGCGCGGCTGACAATGGTATGTATTGCTTTCACCTTTGGGCAGCTGGCGTCCGTGACGCATGCGCCCTGCTGCGCAAGGCGGTCATACACGCTCCTTGCGACGCCGTGAGCGCGGATGATGACGTGCTCCCCGGCTTTTGCTTCTTCTGGCTGCTCTATCACCCGCAGCCCCTGCGCTTTAAGCCGCTCGACCACGTCTTCATTATGTATAAGCTCACCCAGGCTGCAGCAGCTTCCCTGCTCTTCCATCAGCTTTTCCGCCATTTCCACAGAGCGGCGCACCCCAAAGCAGAAGCCAGCGCTCTCAGCCATACGTATCTTGCGCATCACTTTCCCTCCGGTTCAATGCCAAGCTGCCCGCGGATAATATGCTCTATTCTCTCAAGGCTCGCCGCAAAATCCAGCTCGCTCGTGTCTACAACAACAGCGTCTTCCGCTTTCTTCAACGGGGCGACTGTGCGGTGTGTGTCCTGCTCGTCGCGGTATTCGATGTCGCGCAGAACCTCTTCAAAGCTTGGCTGCATCCCCCTCTGCTCAAGCTCACGCAGGCGGCGATGCGCGCGCGCCTCCGTGCTCGCGGTGAGAAAAATCTTCACGTCCGCATCAGGGAGAACGACGGTGCCAATATCGCGCCCGTCCATTATGACGCTGTTTTCACGCGCCATGCGGCGCTGAAGCTCCATAAGAAACGTGCGCACCGCAGGCAGAGCGGCAACATCAGACGCAAAGATGGATATTTCCGGTTTGCGTATGAGCGCGGTCACATCTTCTCCGTTGAGATACATATGCTGCTCGCCTGTTTCGCTGTATGCCATGGTGATATGAAGCTGCGGCAGCAGCGCCTTCACAGCGGTCTCGTCGCGGCGGTCGGCGCCGGCGCGGCGCACGGCAAGCCCTACAGTTCGGTATATTGCCCCTGTATCAACATATATAAACCCAAAGCGCTTCGCAGCCGCGCGGGCAAGGGTGCTCTTTCCTGCGCCGCTCGGACCGTCTATGGCTATTGCATAATGTCCGTTCATTCTTTTTTCCCCTTATATCGAGCTTCCGGCGACAAAGCCCGTCGCCCATGCGATCTGCAAATTAAAGCCGCCTGTGTAACCGTCCACGTCCAGCACCTCTCCGGCAAAGTACAGTCCGGAAACAAGCTTGGACTCCATTGTGCGAGGATTTATCTCCTTTGTACACACGCCTCCGGATGTAACGATCGCCTCGTCAATCGGGCGTGTGCCGCTAACCTGTACCGGGAACGCCTTAAAAAGATGCAGCAGGCGCAGGCGCTGCTCGCGCGTGATGCCGTTTACCTTTTCGTCCTCCGGTATGCCGGAAAGGCGTACAAGCACCGGGATCATAGTGGAGCCCGCAAGGTCGCCTAGGGCGTTTTTGAATTCACGGTTTGAATATTTCTCAAAGTCACGCAGCAAACGCGCGTCCAGTCTTTTTTCGTCCAGCGCGGGCTTGAGATCTATTTCAAGTCTGTACTCCGCTTCGCCGAAGCGGCGCATATGCGCGCTGGCGGACAACACGAGCGGTCCTGATACTCCAAAGTGGGTGAAAAGCATTTCGCCCTGCTCCTTAAATATGAGCCTGCCGTCTTCAAAAACCGACAGAGACACATTTTTCAGCGAAAAACCCTGCATCTCCGCGCAGTATTCGTCCGGGCTTTCAAGCGGAACGAGCGATGGACGAAGATTGCTCACGCTGTGCCCGGCGGCGCGTGCAAAATTGTATCCGTCGCCGGTTGAGCCGGTGAGCGGATACGACAGTCCTCCAGTGCACACGCACGCCGCCCGGCAGACGATCAGCCCCGCCTCAAGTGCAACGCCACTCACTGTGCCATTCTCGATATGTATGCGCTTTGCTTTGGTATGCACGATGCGCACACCGGCGCGCTCGCAGAGCTTTGCCATCGTGCCAGCAACGTCGTTGGCATTATCGGAGACAGGGAAAACGCGGCTGCCGCGTTCCGTCTTGACGGGCAGTCCATGTTCCTCAAAAAAGCCCATGACTGCCTCCGGCGGCATACGGTTAACCGCACTGTAGAGAAAACGCCCATCGCCGGGTATATTGCGCATGAACTCCTTTACATCGCAGTTATTGGTTATATTGCAGCGTCCTTTACCCGTTATACGAAGCTTGCGCCCCAACTGGCGGTTCGGTTCAAGCAGTATCGTGTCCACGCCGCGGCTCGCCGCCGTGTATGCGCACATCATTCCCGCCGGTCCTCCGCCTATAACAACAAGCTCCGCTCTGTCACAAATCATTTCGTATATGCCCCATTACCCATAACAGTTTGAATCTCATCATCCGTCAGACGCCTCCATTCGCCGGGGCGCAGAGCCCCCAGCTCCAGCCCGCCCTCGCTGATGCGCATAAGGCGCGTGACCTTCAGACCGCAGCAGGCGCACATCTTTCTCACCTGCCGGTTGCGCCCTTCGCCTATCGTTATCAGCAGCACCGCGCCGCCGGGTATGAGCCGCTCTATGTCAACATTTACTGCGCGCACGATACAATCGCCTATATCAAGCTCACCGCGCAGATATTCCACCGCAAGTCCTACATCCTCGCCCTGTACCCACGTGCGATATGTTTTATTGCAATTGTGCGACGGGTGCATGAGGATGTTTGCAAACTCCCCATCGTCTGTCATTATAAGAAGCCCTTCCGAGTACATATCCAGCCGACCTACCGGATAGATACGCCCCAGATCACGTACAAGCTCCGTCACATTGCGGCGGTCCTTCTCGTCTTTCATTGTGGTGACATAGCCCTTTGGCTTATTGAGCATTATGTACGTCCGCTTCCCGCGCTGCGGCAGGGGGCTGCCGTCAACAAGAATGCGGTCAAGCTCCGCATCGGCTTTGTCTCCAAGCGAGGCGACGCGCCCATTTACCGTGACGCGCCCCGCCGATATATACTCCTCCGCCGCGCGTCGGGACATAATCCCCGCGGCGGAAATCAGTTTTTGCAGCCGTTCTGTCATACGTTCTCCCTGTTTGTGAGCAGTACCGTGCCAGGCGGTGCGCCACGTCTATTTCTGCGTGTGTACGGCAACGTCTTCACCGTACACAAGATAATACTCCGCTATTCGCATTCCGTCAACAAAAGCCGTTACCTTACCGTCCCTTTGCCCTGCCGCAACTGGCGCGAACTCAAACCACGGCAGCTCCGCGGTCAGCGTGATCTCCTTCTCCGGCGGCAGCAGCACCGACACATCCGTCTCAGGCACAAGGCGTACCCAGCGCCGCTCGCCGGATACCACAGGCACGGCAAAGCTGATCTCACTCGTTATACTGCGCCTGACACAGTGCGAAAACGCCCAGTTATAGAGCGCCATGTGGTCGTCCCAGTCATTGGGCGCTGCAAGTGTGACGCACACAGCGCGCACCCCGTCTCTCTCACAGCATGACACAAGGCAGCGCCCAGCCGCCTCGGTGAATCCGGTTTTTCCGCCTATGCAGCCCGGGCACGAATGCAGCAGCCGGTTATGATTAACCAGCAGCTTTCCTTCCACGGTCGCGCTTGGCATACGGTCTATCTCGGCAAAGGTTTGATTTGCCATACAGTATTCCATGAGACACGCGAGATCCCGCGCCGTGGAATAATGCGCGTTGTCCGAAAGCCCATGCGGGTTTGTGAAGTGCGTGTTCGTCATCCCAAGCTTTTGCGCCTTGGCATTCATAAGCGCGGCAAAGCGCGCGCAATCGCCGGAAATATGGCATGCAAGCGCCTGTGCCGCATCGTTGCCCGACACGAGCAGCAGCCCCATCACAAGCTCGCGCACGGTGCGCCGTTCGCCTGGTCTGAGATACATTGACGAACCCTCGACATTGCAATATTCGCTTTTTATCTCTATCTGTTCATCAAGCGGGCAGTTCTCTATTGCGAGGATCGCAGTCATCAGCTTTGTTGTGCTCGCCATTGGCAGGCGGATATTCGCGCTCTTCTCATAAAGCGCGCAGCCGTTCGACGTAACAATAGCGCTCTTTGCACTAACGGAGGGTGCGGATGCCGCATCGGCATCGCTGCGGCACAGCGCGCACATCAGCGCGAGCATAAGCACTGCGGCAATCATTGCCCGCGCCGTATTTTTTTCCATTCTAATAATATGCACCACCCTTTTTGATTTGGGCAGTGCTTATTATTGACAAATAGTAAAGTTTTATTACGCCTTATTTGTTCTTTTGCTTGTCTATAAAGTTATCAATGCGATCCATGACCTGCGGAACCATGTCGATTATTCTGTCAACAGTATTGCTGGCAGGCGGCGTAACATTGATCATTCTCACGGTGCCTTCCTTGATGACGAGAAAACCGATCGGCTCTATTTTCACACCTGTGGCGTTGCCGCCGCCGTAAGGACGCGCTTCTCCAGCCTTCTTGCCGTTGAATTCCACACCGCCGCCGCCGAAACCGAGGCTGATCTTCGAGATCGGGACAAGCGTTATACCGTCAGGCGTGACTATCGGGTCTCCGACGACGGTGTCTACCTTGAGAACGTTTTTTACGTTGTCCATAGTGGTCTGCATAAGCTGGCTTATAGGGTTGTTATCCATTTGAGTCCATCCTTTCCTCTGCCTGTATATTATTGTTTTCTTCAGCTATTTCTATATCAATGACTTTATCGTCATCAGCTTTTTCCCCGCGCCCCGCTTTTATCCTCTCGCCGAGCAGGCGGAGCTTATTTTTGATGAGCATGCCAAGCGCGCTGTTGACAATGCCCAGCCCAAGTCCAAAAAATGCTCCGATGCGGATACTGAACGCAAGGCCGAAGTCCAGCTCCATATCCTCCTTTGTGAAGTCAATATCTGTGCGCACGTCGCAGTCCTTTACGTCAAACCTCTGCGCACAGATTGGTGCAAGCGACGAGAGCGTTGCATTGACATATCCAAACGTGACCGCGGTGCTGTATGGGTCATCGCCTGCCGCAGTGTAGTGCAGCAGAAAGCGGTCAACCCTGAATTTTCGCCCGAAGCGTCCAAAGCGCCGCAGCACCTTTTTCACAAGGAGCAAAAGCTCATCCCTATTAAAGCTGAGCTTGAGCTTCTTCTTGGGTTGGTCGGTCTGCTCGCCTGCCGGTTTTTCAGGTTTAGGCTTCTTTTTCGGTCTCTTTTCCTTCTTTTGTGAAGTCTCATCCTTCCCCGGGCGCGGGAAAAGCTGCAGCAGCGCGCCGCACACCTTTGCCGAAAGGCTGAATTGCCCACCCTCATAGGCGATGTCAGCGCCGACCGGTATGAGCATGATAAGTGCGATTACAGCGGCGATTATGCCGATGATCTTCAGGGCAAGCAAATTATATCACTCCTTTGCCGAATCCTCGGCAATATCGTTAAGGCTTATCTGCTGCGGGTCTTTGTTTTGAAGCTCGTCTATCGCGTTTTGAAGCTTTTCTATACCCTCTTCGCTCGTCATGTCCGGGAGAGGCGGAAGCTGGGAAAGCTCGCTTATTCCCATCGTGCGCAAAAAAGCATCTGTCGTTCTGAACAGTGCCGGACGCCCCGGTGCATCAAGCTTGCCGCATGGCTCTATAAGCCCTCGCTGCTGAAGAACGCTCACTGTGTAGGAGCTGTCAACGCCGCGCACCTGATCGATATACGCCCTTGTAACAGGCTGAAAATAGGCAACGACCGCAAGCGCCTCAAGCGCGGACTGGCTGAGTCTGGGCGGCGTGCGCTGCTCCAGCGTTTTGGCTATATACGGCGCATATTCCGGCGCGGAGCACATCTGAAGCTTGTCGCCCAGTCGGAGGATACGCATACCGCGTCCTTCGCGCTCGTACACCTCGGCAAGCTCGGCGGCGGCATATTCTATCTCGCCTTCGGTCGCTTCAAGTATCAGCGACAGCCGCGCCACTGGAACGCTCTCCCCCGCCGCAAAAAGTATAGCCTCAATTGCAGAAGAAATTTCAAACATATTACTCAATTATCTTTTCAATTATTTCGTCGACGTCGCCGCCGGTGAAGCTCAGCTCATAGTCGTCCCCCTGCTTTATTACAGACAGGCTGCCCATGCTGCAAAGCTCCAGCACCGACACAAAAGCCGCAACGACCTCTGACCTGGTTTTGCATGTTTTATAAAGCTCATTGAGCGTGACATCCCCTGCGCGCAAAAGGGCAAGTATCTGCCGGCTTTTGTCCTTGACGCTGTATACTATCCGATGCGGGATAGCGCCGGTCAGCAGCTCTGTCTCGGGCGCTCTGACTCCGCGCGAATATATCGTGTGCAGCGCCAGCAGAAGATCGACCGGCTCATGTTTATAGCTGTACTCATTCGACGGCTTTGGCAGGGATTCGGGCATTTTGGTATAGTACAGCATTCCGAGCTCAGAAGCCTTTTTCAGCTCCGGCGTTACCTTCTGCACCGAAGCAAGCGTATCGCGCGCCTTGAGCTGCTCGAGCGAGGCAATGAGCACCTCAAGCTCAGACACCTCCTCCTCGGTCGTCAGCAGCGTTCTGGTCTTTATATAAAGCAGATGTGCCGCCATCTGGATAAACTCACTTGCAATTTCAAGATCCATGCTCTCCATCTGCGCAAGATAATCAAGATATTGATCAAGTATATCCGCGATCCTGATGTCACGTATTTCGATTTTATTTTTTGAGAGGAGCATCAGGATAAGGCTGAGCGGACCTTCAAAGTCCTGAAGCTCATCCTTCTCCCTGATAATGCCCTCAAGGTGAAAGCTAGGATTTTCCATTGAATGCTCACATGTAAAATAGATAATATATCAGATCGCACCCGCCCTGCGCGACAGGCAGCATTGAAGAGAACGCCCAGTCAATCACATCGGAAAGGGGCTTTCCGAGTATACCGGTCGCAACAAGCAAAAACATGATGATAGCGCCGTACTTCTCATACCGCATGAGCTTATAGTACCGCTCGTCGCTCATGAATGAGAAGAGCACCTTTGACCCGTCAAGCGGCGAGATCGGGATAAGATTGAAAATTGCAAGACCAAGACTGATGTACGCCGTGAGCTGGAGCATCGAGAGAAAATAGCTGCCCGCGTCGGATTGACCAAGGGGGATATATGCCGCGCCGTATAAAAACATGAACACTACGGCAATGACAAGATTGCTCACAGGGCCGGCAAGGGCAGTTATCGCCATGCCGCGCTTGGGGTTTTTGAATTTGAACATATTCACCGGCACAGGCTTTGCCCATCCGACATGGAAAACCAGCATCATCAATAGCCCCATGGGGTCAAGATGCTTGATAGGGTTGAGCGTGAGCCGCCCGGCGCGCTTAGCCGTGTCGTCGCCAAGCTTATACGCAACGAGACCGTGGCTCAGTTCATGGAGCGTGATGCACAGAAGCGACGGGACAAGACCGAGCAGGATGCTCAGTATATACGTGAAATCGAGCCCGTCCCATATTGATTTGATTCCGCCGATATAACTCACCCCGGGATCTGCGGCACGTGTACCGTGCGCGCGCATTAACTCTAGTTATTCTATCAAATTCTATCACAAAATACAAGTGTAGGAGTTACAATGATG